>NZ_JBHVEY010000014.1:114805-188555 GCF_042802055.1 Rhodococcus sp. NPDC057529 | reverse complement strand
GGGGCGGGGAACATCCCACCCGGGGGGGGTTCCTTTGGGTGGGTGGGGGGGGGGGGGGTTTGGGGGACTCGTCAACCACGCACGGGCGGCGAAGCCGCCTACAGGTCGCGTTCGCGCTCCCGCTTGCGCTCGATGCGCCGCCGGGCATCGTGGTCGCGCATCCGTTGTGGGTAACCGGTCTTGCGGACGTCGTACACCGGGATGCGGAGATCCTCCCCGAGTTTGCGGGCGCCGCGTTCGCCGCCCACCCGGCGCCGGGTCCACTCGCCGTCCGCCGCGACGAGCACGACCGTGACTTCGGTCACTGTCGTTCGGGGTTCCACGTACGCCTCCACACCGAGGTGGGTGCGAGTCCAGTTCGCGAGATGGGCGGCGTCCTCCGGGGACGCATGGGACCGGCCGGACCGAGGTCGCGAGAAACGATCGAACAACCCCACGTCGAGCCTCCTCGAGTGCGTACGCGAGGCGGTGCCCGCGATGTCCTCCAAGTTTGCCAGCGAACGTCCGGTTTCCGCCGCACACGAAAACTACCGGCCAGTAGGGATTACGCCGCAACACACCGGAGTCGCCGGGGGTGCCCCTCGGCGGACGCGCCCGTCGGATCAATGGAAAGATGTGGAGCGCCGACACAGCGAGTGGGTGACGACGAATCGGAATTACCTGCAAGTAGACGCAAGACACGTGCATCTCGAGCACAATGGTTCACGACCACAAGTCGACAAAATTCAACAACCCGAACACAACTGTCGAGGAGTCAAAAGACATGGCCTTCTCCGTCCAGATGCCAGCGCTTGGTGAGAGTGTCACCGAGGGAACTGTCACGCGGTGGCTCAAGCAGGAAGGAGACACGGTCGAAGTTGACGAACCCTTGCTCGAAGTCTCCACGGACAAGGTGGACACGGAAATCCCGTCTCCCGTGGCCGGCGTTCTCAGCAAGATCGTTGCTCAGGAAGACGACACCGTCGAAATCGGTGGCGAGCTTGCCGTGATCGGCGACGCCGGTGAGGCCCCCGCCTCCGACTCCGCTCCCGCACCCGCCGCCGAAGAGCCCGCCGCAGAGCCGGCTCCCGCCGCGGAGGCACCGGCCGCAGAGCCCGCGCCCGCAGCGTCCGGCGGCGGTTCCGCCGAGGGCACCGCGGTGAACATGCCCGAACTGGGCGAGTCCGTCACCGAGGGAACCGTCACCCGCTGGCTCAAGGCCGTTGGCGACGAGGTCGCCGTGGACGAGCCGCTCGTCGAGGTGTCCACCGACAAGGTCGACACGGAGATCCCGTCGCCCGTCGCAGGCACCCTCCTCGAGATCAGCGCGGAAGAAGACGACACCGTCTCCGTCGGCGGTCAGCTCGCCGTCATCGGTTCGGGTGCGCCCGCCGCCAAGCCGGCCGCGGCACCGAAGCCCGAGCCCACCCCAGAGCCCGCGAAGCCCGCCCCGGCCCCGGAACCGGCGAAGCCCGAGCCCGCCAAGAGCGCACCGGCTCCGGCTGCCGCACCGGCAGCATCCGCACCTGCTCCCGCCGCCGCTGCACCCGCTCCCGCGGCCACGTCCGGCGACAGCACCCCGTACGTCACCCCCCTGGTGCGCAAGCTCGCCGCGGACAACGGCGTCGACCTGTCCTCGGTGACGGGCACCGGAGTCGGTGGCCGCATCCGTAAGCAGGACGTTCTCGCTGCCGCCGAGGCCAAGAAGGCACCGGCTGCCGCTGCGGCGCCTGCTGCCGCACGGCCTGCCGCCGCTGCTCCGGCAGCCGCTTCCGCCGGGGTCCGCCCCGAACTGGCGCACCTGCGCGGAACCACGCAGAAGGCCAACCGGATTCGCCAGATCACGGCCACGAAGACCCGGGAGTCGCTGCAGAGCACGGCGCAGCTCACCCAGACCTTCGAGGTCGACGTCACCAGGATCGCGGCCCTGCGCGCGCAGGCCAAGAACACCTTCCTCGAGCGCGAGGGCGTCAAGCTCACGTTCCTCCCGTTCTTCGCGAAGGCTGTCGTCGAAGCGCTGAAGTCGCACCCGAACATCAACGCCAGCTACGACGAGGCGAACAAGCAGATCACCTACTACGACGCCGAGCACCTGGGCATCGCGGTCGACACCGACCAGGGCCTGCTGTCCCCCGTGATCCACAACGCCGGCGACCTGTCGCTGGCCGGCCTGGCCCGCGCCATCGCGGACATCGCCAAGCGCGCCCGTTCCGGTGGGCTCAAGCCGGACGAGCTGTCCGGCGGCACGTTCACGATCACGAACATCGGCAGCCAGGGCGCCCTGTTCGACACCCCGATCCTCGTGCCGCCGCAGGCCGCGATGCTCGGAACCGGTGCGATCGTCAAGCGTCCCGTGGTCGTGACCGACGAGTCCGGCAGTGAGAGCATCGGCGTCCGCTCGATGTGCTACCTGCCGCTCACCTACGATCACCGTCTCGTCGACGGTGCCGACGCCGGCCGCTTCCTGACCACGATCAAGCAGCGTCTGGAGCAGGGCGCGTTCGAGGCCGACCTCGGCCTCTGATCCGTCACCGGACTTCGAGCCGAACGTAGTTTCGCAGGGGCACCATTTCCAGCAGGGATGGTGCCCCTGCGCTGTGAAGGAGGCTGTTGCACATGCGCGTGGTCATCGCCGGATCCTCCGGGCTGATTGGCACCGCTCTCGTCTCGTCCCTCCGCGGCGACGGTCACGACGTCGTCCGCCTGGTCCGCCGGTCGTCGGCGGGTCCCGACGAGTCCCGCTGGGATCCGCAGAAGGACCGGCTCGACACGGGGATCCTCGCGGACGCCGACGCGGTCGTGAATCTGTGCGGCGTCGGGATCGGCGACAAACGCTGGACCGGCGCATACAAGCAGCTGATCCGGGACAGCCGGATCGCGGCCACCGACGTCCTGGCCGAGGCCGTCGCCGAGTCCGGGGTGCCCGTGTTCGTGAATGCGAGCGCGGTCGGCTACTACGGCGACACCGGCGACCGCGTCGTCGACGAGACCTCGCCGGCCGGGACGGGTTTCCTCGCGGACACCTGCCGCGACTGGGAGGCGGCGACGGCCCCCGCCGACGACTCGGAGGTCCGGACGGTGCGGCTGCGCAGCGGCATCGTCCTGTCCCCCCACGGCGGCCTGCTCGGCCGGCTGAAGACCCTGTACTCGTTCGGGCTCGGCGGCCGGCTCGGGAACGGCCGCCAGTACCTGTCGTGGATCTCGTTGGAGGACGAGGTCGATGCGATCAAGTTCGTGCTCTCCCGCGACGACGTGGCCGGTCCCGTGAACGTGACCGGCCCGGCCCCCGTCACCAACGCGCAGTTCAACGGCGCGGTCGCGCGGACGATGCACCGCCCCGCCCCGTGGATCGTGCCCGGGTTCGCGCTCAGCGCGCTGGTGGGAGAGTTCGCGCAGGAGGGCATTCTGGCCGGGCAGCGCGCGATCCCGACGGTGCTCGAGGACGCGGGATTCCGGTTCCGGCACAACACCATCGGGGAAGCGCTCGACGCCGCCCTCGTGCGGTGAGCCCGGCTCGTGGCGGTGCTGCCACGGCCCCGGCGTAACCTCTAGCCCATGAGCAGCGCGACACAATCCGCCCGTTTCAGCCCCTCCCCGATCTCCGTCGAACACCTCGGCACGATCGGGTACGTCGACGCCTGGGACCGACAGCGCGAGCTGGCGGCGCGGCGCGCCGAGAACGTGGGCACCGACACGCTGCTCCTCCTCGAACACCCCGCCGTCTACACCGCGGGACGCCGCACCGAACCGGAGGACCGTCCCACCGACGGCACGCCCGTCATCGACGTCGACCGCGGCGGAAAGATCACCTGGCACGGCCCGGGACAGCTGGTGGGCTACCCCATCGTCAAGCTCGCCGAACCGGTCGACGTCGTGCGGTACGTCCGCAGGCTCGAGCAGGCGCTGATCTCCGTGTGCACCGACCTCGGCATCGTCTGCGGCCGGGTGGACGGCCGCTCCGGCGTGTGGCTGCCGGCGTCCCTCGACAACGGGCAGTGGCTACCCGAGCGGAAGGTCGCCGCGATCGGGGTGCGGGTGCAGCGCGGTGTCGCTCTGCACGGCTTCTCGCTCAACTGCAACTCCGTTCTGACGGGCTTCGACGCGATCATCCCGTGCGGCATCCGCGACGCCGGGGTGACGTCGCTGTCGCGGGAACTGGGCCGCGACGTCACGGTCGAGGAGGTCACACCGGCCGTGACCACCGCTGTCGTGGCCGCGTTGGACGGCGCCCTCCCGGTGACCGACCACGACATCGAACGGGTCACGTTCGACTCCGCCGCGGCCGGGACGGCATCCGCCGCGCCCACCTTCACTACTGTTCAGTACGGTTGACGACCGCTCCCCGGCCCGTCGTGCGCGTCGGGCCGGGCGTAGCATCGCTGTCGTGACTGTGGCCCCAGAAGGACGCAAATTGCTCCGCCTCGAGATCCGAAACGCGGAGACTCCGATCGAACGCAAACCGAACTGGATCAAGACGAGAGCGAAGATGGGCCCGGAATACTCCGAGCTCAAGGGCCTCGTCAAACGCGAGGGTTTGCACACCGTCTGCGAAGAAGCCGGCTGCCCCAACATCTACGAATGCTGGGAAGACCGCGAGGCGACATTCCTCATCGGCGGTGAACAGTGCACCCGCCGCTGCGACTTCTGCCAGATCGACACCGGCAAACCCACCGACCTCGACCGCGACGAACCCCGCCGCGTCGCCGAATCCGTCCAGGCGATGGGACTGCGGTACTCCACCATCACCGGCGTCGCCCGCGACGACCTCCCCGACGGCGGCGCCTGGCTCTACGCCGAAACGGTCCGCCAGATCCACCAGCTCAACCCCGGCACCGGCGTCGAGAACCTCATCCCCGACTTCAACGGCAAGCCGGACCTGCTCGCCGAGGTCTTCGACTCCCGCCCCGAGGTCCTCGCCCACAACCTCGAGACCGTGCCCCGCATCTTCAAACGGATCCGGCCCGCGTTCCGCTACGAACGCTCCCTCGGCGTGATCACCGCCGCCCGCGAGGCCGGGCTGGTCACCAAGTCCAACCTGATCCTCGGCATGGGCGAGACCCCCGACGAGGTCCACCAGGCGATGGAAGACCTGCACGCCGCCGGCTGCGACATCCTCACCATCACCCAGTACCTGCGCCCCTCCCCCCGGCACCACCCCGTCGAGCGGTGGGTCAAGCCCGAAGAGTTCGTCGACCACTCCCGGGCCGCCGAGGAGATCGGATTCGCCGGCGTCATGGCCGGACCGCTCGTCCGCTCGTCGTACCGCGCCGGCCGCCTCTACGCGCAGGCGATGGCCCACCACGGCCGCGAATTGCCCGCTGGGCAGGCGCATCTCACCGAAGGCGGTGACGCCTCGCAGGAGGCGAGTTCCCTCATGGCGCGCCTCGCGCGCTGACCGCGGCGCGTGCGCGGTGATCGACACCGGACGGGTCATCACCGCGCACGGCCAGGGACGTATCCTGAAGAGCATGGCGAACGGCAGTAAATCCGGTAAAGCGGGCAAACCCAGTAAAGAAGCAAAGGCAGCCGCCAAGGCAGCCCGCAGGCAGGCGTCGAAGGAACGCAGAACCCAGCTCTGGCAGGCGTTCCAGATGCAGCGCAAGGAAGACAAGCTGCTGTTGCCTCTCATGCTCGGCACACTCGTCGGACTCGCGGTGGTGTTCTTCCTCGTCGGTCTGATCTGGGGCCTGCAGTGGTTCCTCCTCCCGATCGGCCTCCTCCTCGGCGTGCTCGGCGCGTTCATCATCTTCGGCCGGCGCGTGCAGAAGACGGTGTACGGCAAGGCCGAGGGCCAGGCCGGTGCGGCCGCGTGGGCGCTCGACAACATGCAGGGCTCCTGGCGCGTGACCAGCGCGATCGCGGGCACCACCCAGCTCGACGCCGTGCACCGCGTGATCGGACGCCCCGGCGTCATCCTGGTCGCCGAGGGATCACCGCAGCGCGTGAAGTCGCTCCTCGCCCAGGAGAAGAAGAAGACGGCGCGCCTCGTCGGCGACACCCCGATCTACGACATCGTCATCGGCAACGACGAGGGCCAGGTCCCGCTGTCGCAGCTGCAGAAGCACCTGAACAAGCTTCCCAAGAACATCGACACCAAGCGGATGGACGCCATCGAGTCGCGGCTCGCCGCGCTCAGCAGCCGCGGCGGCGGCGCCGCACTGCCCAAGGGTCCGATGCCCGGCGGCGCGAAGATGCGCGGCGTGCAGCGCACCATCCGTCGCCGCTAGAAGCCGGTCGCCTTTCCACCCGGTCCGCGTCACACCTACTCCGCCCGATGTCGAAGCCGACATCGGGCGGAAGACGTTCGGGGGTCAGCGCGTGCGAATCAGCGCGGTACCGGTGGCGCGGTCCTGCATGCCGCGACCGTCGATGTCCGTGATGGTGCCGGGCACGACGAACACGAGCAGCGCCTGACGCACCAGGGCCCGCACGAAGCCGACGCGGGCGGGGCCGTCCACCCGCGCCACCTGCATGCCGAGGAACAACTGCCCCGGCGTGAAGGAGAACAACGTCACCGTGGCGACACCGACGACGAACCAGACCAGCAGTGTGATCGTGGAGAACGGACCGTCGAAGAAATTGTCGCCGATGATCAGTGCCGCGACGCCCGCCGACGACACCCAGTCGATCATCAGGGCGGCCAGACGGCGTCCCGTGCTCGCGAGTGAACCGGGTCCTTCCGCCTGCAACCCGAGGCGTTCGCCCCGGAAGGACTGCGTCGTCTCGTCGGCGCCGTTCGGCAGTGCCGCCGAAGGTCCGGAGAGCCAAGAACCGGTGATACGTGCCATGCTGTCCAGGATAGGCGTCGTCTCTCCGAGGGCCTCACACCGGAGCGTGGGGCTGTGTGCGCAGTCACAGCCGGTGCAAAAGCCCAGGACGATTCGACGTGTAACACGGGCGAAACAAAAGGTTGACCGGCGGGCAACACCAAGTCCATACCGTCGGCTCGACGAATTTCGCCAATATCCACTTGGCTGAAGCGACTTAAGGAGCACAAGCGTGGCGTTCACCACGGCCGAAGAGGTCATCAAGTTCATCAAGGACGAGAACGTCGAGTACGTCGACATCCGGTTCAGCGACCTGCCGGGCGTGCAGCAGCACTTCTCGATCCCCGCGTCCGCGTTCAACCAGGACGTGTTCGAGGACGGCCTCGCGTTCGACGGTTCGTCCGTCCGCGGCTTCCAGTCGATCCACGAATCCGACATGATGCTCCTCCCCGACGTCGCCACCGCCCAGATCGACCCCTTCCGCGCCGCCAAGACGCTGAACATCAACTTCTTCGTGCACGACCCGTTCACGCGCGAGTCCTACAGCCGCGACCCGCGTAACGTCGCGCGCAAGGCCGAGGAGTACCTGAAGTCGACCGGCATCGCCGACACCGCCTTCTTCGGCGCCGAGGCCGAGTTCTACATCTTCGACTCGGTCCGCTACGACTCCGGCATCAACGGCGCGTTCTACGAGCTCGACTCCATCTCGGGTTCCTGGAACACCGGCAACGACGTGAACGCCGACGGCAGCCCCAACCTGGGCTACAAGGTCCGCCCCAAGGGTGGCTACTTCCCCGTCGCTCCGTACGACCACTACGTCGACCTGCGCGACGAAATCTCCACCAACCTGCAGAACGCGGGCTTCGAGCTTGAGCGCGGCCACCACGAGGTGGGCACCGGCGGCCAGCAGGAGATCAACTACAAGTTCAACACGCTGCTCGCGGCCGCTGACGACCTGCAGCTGTTCAAGTACATCGTGAAGAACACCGCCTGGCAGCACGGCAAGTCGGCCACCTTCATGCCGAAGCCGCTGTTCGGCGACAACGGTTCGGGCATGCACGTCCACCAGTCGCTGTGGAAGGACGGCAAGCCGCTGTTCCACGACGAGGCCGGCTACGCGGGCCTGTCCGACATGGCGCGCCACTACATCGGCGGCATCCTGCACCACGCGCCGTCGCTGCTGGCGTTCACCAACCCGACGATCAACTCGTACCACCGCCTGGTGCCGGGCTACGAAGCCCCCATCAACCTGGTGTACAGCCAGCGGAACCGCTCGGCGGCCGTGCGTATCCCGATCACCGGCAACAACCCGAAGGCCAAGCGCCTCGAGTTCCGCGCCCCCGACTCCTCGGGTAACCCGTACCTGAACTTCGCGGCGCAGATGATGGCCGGCCTGGACGGCATCAAGAACAAGATCGAGCCGCAGGCTCCCGTCGACAAGGACCTCTACGAGCTCCCGCCGGAGGAGGCCCGCAACATCCCGCAGGCTCCCACCAGCCTGTCGGCCGTCATCGACCGCCTCGAGGCGGACCACGACTACCTCACCGAGGGTGGCGTGTTCACGTCCGACCTGATCGAGACGTGGATCTCGCTCAAGCGTGAGCAGGAGATCGCTCCGGTCAACCTGCGTCCGCACCCCTACGAGTTCCAGCTGTACTACGACGTGTAAGTCGTGATGCCCGCCGACATGCGGGCCGGTACGTCCTGACGAGCCCATCCGTGGCGCCGGCTGTTGCAGCCGGGGACATGGGTGGGCTCGTTTGCGTCGCGGGCTCCCCCGGCTGCGGGCGCACGAACCGGCGCGGCGCGGCAGTCCGCAGTCGTATGATCCAGGGAACCGACCGCACGGACCGTTGCGGAACGTTCACGTGAAGACTTTCGGGAAACTTGCTCCGTTCTCCATCCCCTATGGGTCGAGAAGCAGGTGGTGCGGGATGTCAGTGCCCACGACGCCGACCGGCGTCCCGGTGCCGCGCCGTGTCGTGGTCATCCTGCTGCTGGTGATTCCGCTCAGCCAGATCCCGCTCGACATCTACACCCCGGCGCTGCCGCAGATGGTGCTCGACCTGGACTCGTCGGCGGCCGTCGTGCAGAACACGGTGACGGCGTACATGCTGGGCATGAGTCTGGCGTTCATCCCGGTCGGCCTGATCGCGGATGCGGTGGGGCGCAAACGAACTCTGCTGACGTGCCTGGCGATCCTCGTCGTCACCAGCGTGGGATGCGCACTCGTGCAGAACATCACGGTCCTGCTCGGGCTGAGATTCGTGCAGGGCGTCGGGGGGTGTGCGTGCCTCGTCCTCGCGTACGCGATCGCCGCCGACTGCTACCGCGGCGCCCGGCTCACGTCCGTGTCGGGTCTCCTCGGGGCGGCGTGGGGGCTGGCCCCGGTCCTCGCACCCGCCGTCGGCGGTGTGCTCGTGCAGTTCATGTCGTGGCGCCTGGTGTTCGGGCTGATCGCGCTTCTGGCGGCGCTCGCCGTTCCCCTCGTTCTCGCGGGACTGCCGGAGACGCTGCCGAAGGAGTCGCGGTCACCGGTCGACGCCACCGCGGCTGCGCAGGTTCTGCGAGCCGCGCTCCGCCACCGCATCTTCGTGGGCTTCGTCCTCGTGTTCGGGCTGATGGCGTCCGCCCAGATGGTGTTCGGCGTCGTCGCGCCCTTCCTGTACCAGGAGATCCTCGGCTTCTCCCCCGCCGCGTACGGCGCGGTGGCGCTCGTCGTGGGCGGCGCCAACCTTCTCGGCGAACTCGCCTGCAGCGCACTCGCCGTCCGGGTCGGCACCCGCCGCCTCGCCTTCGGCGCCTGGTGGGTGTTCGTGCTCGGTGCGCTGATACTGGCCGTCACGGCCGGGATGTCCGTCGTCACCGCACCGGCCATCACGATCGGCGCCTGCCTCGCACTCGCCGGATGCGGCGTGCTCTGCCCGCAGATGTACGGGCTGGCACTCGGGCTGTTCACCCGAAATCTCGGGCTGATCGGCGGCGTCGTCACCGCAGCCTGCTATCTCGTCGTCAGCGCGGCGATGGCCGTCGCGGGCGTGCTGCCGGAGAACAGCCAGGCACCGCTCGGCTGGCTCTACCTCGCTCTCGGCGCCGGCGCCGGAATTCTGCTCCTGCTCACCACATCCGCGCGGCGGCCGGACAGTTCCCCCGCCGAGGCGCCCGCACCACGAACCGACCGGAGGTGATCTCACGTGCCGCACCCGAGCCAGCACAGCCCAGCCGCATCCCCGGTGTCGGTGATCTTTCAACGCCGGATCGACGACGCCCGCTACGCCGAATACTCGCTGTGGCAGAAACGCGCGGCGGACGCCCTCGCGACGGTTCCCGGTTTCATCGACCAGGACATCGTGCCGCCGTCGCCGCCCGTACAGGACGACTGGGTGGACGTGCTGCGGTTCGCCACTCTCGAGGACGCCCGGGCGTGGCTCGACAGCGACCTGCGGACGGAACTGGTGGCGGAGATCAAGCACGCCTTCATCGGCAACGAGGACGTTCACCTGCTCACCGGTGAGCAGACCCGGGAGCAGTCGGCGACGTCGGTGGTCATCTCCTGCCACGTCGACCCCTCGGACGAGTCGGCGTTCATGGACTGGCAGCGGAAGATCTCTGCCGCCGAGGCAGGGTTCCGCGGCTTCCGGGGGCACAAGGTCGAGCGGCCGGTGCAGGGAATCACCGAGGACTGGACGATCGTGCTCAGCTTCGACACCGAGGACAACCTGGGGTCGTGGATGGATTCACCGGAGCGGGCCGCCCTTCTGAAGGAGGGCGAGAAGTTCAACCGGAATCTCCGGATCCGCAAAGCGAGTTACGGTTTCGACTTCTGGTTCCGCGGCACGGGCGGCGACGAAGTGCCCCCGGTGCCCGTCGCCCGCAGCAACCTGCTGGCGTTGCTGGTGCTGTACCCGCTGGTCGTGATCTGGGGACATTTCTTCAGCGCACCGTTCATCGAGGCGCACGGTGTGCCGATCGCCGTCGCCCTGTTCATCGGGAACCTGGTCACCACCCAGATCCTCGGGTGGTGGGCGGTACCCGCGGCGTTCAAGGCGTTCGGGTGGTGGATGGACCCGGCGATACCCACCCGTAGGAGGAACCTGGGCTACGCCGTCATGGTCGTGCTGTTCGCGATCTCGATCGGCGTGTGCACCCTGCTGTTCATGATCCCCACGACCTGACGCGAGTTTCCCGATTCACCTGCGCGATGTCCGGGTACATAGCACTGTGAAGGACCGAGGTCTGTTTTCACATCTGGAGAAAGGTGTGCGCGGTTGGACATGCAGCAACTGTGGGACTTCGTCTCCGCCAGGAAACAGCAACTTCTCACGGATTCGCTCCTGCACGTCAGTGCCGTCGTGCAGTCGGTGGTCATCGCCACCATCGTCGCGGTGGCGATCGGGATCCTGGTGTACCGGAGCCCGGCCGGGTCCGCGATCGCGACCGCACTGGCAGGCACGATCCTCACCATCCCGTCGTTCGCGCTGCTCGGCCTGCTCATCCCGATCCTCGGGCTCGGTGTGGCCCCCACCGTGACGGCCCTGGTGCTGTACGCGCTGCTGCCGATCATCCGGAACACCATCCTCGGACTCGCGTCCGTCGACCCCGCCGTCACCGACGCCGCCCGCGGTGTGGGGATGAGCCGCACGACGGTGCTGAGCAGAATCGAACTTCCCCTCGCGTGGCCGTCGATCCTGACGGGCATGCGGGTGAGCACGCAGATGCTGATGGGCATCCTCGCGATCGCCGCCTACGCCAAGGGCCCCGGGCTCGGCAACCTCATCTTCTCGGGACTGTCCCGCGTCGGCAGCCCGACAGCGATCCCGCAGGCCCTGACGGGGACCGTGCTCATCGTGATCCTCGCCCTCGTACTCGACGGCGTCCTCGCCGTCGTCGGCCGACTCACCACCTCCAGGGGGATCCGTGACTGATCTCGATACACCTCACACCAACGGCAGCACGGTCTCGGGCGTCGACATCGTCCTCGAGGACGTCGTCAAGAGTTATCCCGGCCAGGAGAAGGCGGCGGTCGACAACGTGTCGATGCGCATCCCCGCCGGGGAGATCGTGGTCCTCGTCGGGCCGTCCGGCTGCGGGAAGACCACCACGATGCGGATGATCAACCGGCTCATCGAACCGACGTCGGGCAAGATCACGATCGGCGGCAAGGACGCCCTGTCCATCGACCCCGACAAGCTGCGGCGCGGCATCGGCTACTCCATTCAGCAGGCCGGGCTGTTCCCGCATCTGACCATCGCCAAGAACGTCGGCACCGTTCCCGGCCTCATCGGCTGGGACAAGAAGAAGATCGCCGACCGCACCGACGAGATGCTCGACCTCGTCGGACTCGAACCGGACCTCTATCGCGAGCGCTACCCCCGCCAGTTGTCGGGCGGTCAGCAGCAGCGGGTGGGCGTGGCACGGGCATTGGCAGCCGATCCGCCGGTGCTGCTGATGGACGAGCCGTTCGGCGCGGTCGACCCGATCACGCGCGGGCTGCTGCAGGACGAGTTGATGCGGCTGCAATCCGATCTCGGCAAGACGATCGTGTTCGTGACGCACGATTTCAACGAGGCGGTGAAGTTGGGCGATCGCATCGCGGTGCTGGGCAACCAGTCGCACATCATGCAGTACGACACTCCGGAGGCGATCCTCGCGCATCCCGCCAACGACATGGTGGCCGGCTTCATCGGCGCCGACGCGTCACTGAAACAGCTGACGCTCACCCGGGTGGCAGAGGTCGAACTCCTCGATTGCCCGACCGCGTACGAGGACGGCTCGGTGGACGATCTGCGGGCGGCGATCTCCCCCCGCAAGATCAAGTGGGGCATCGTCCTCGACGCGCGGGACCGGCCGATCCGCTGGGTGTCGCTGCACCATCTGGCCACCGCCACCTCGCTGCACGGCCTCGGCGACCCGATCGACGAAGTGATGTCCACCCAGTCGACGCTGCAGGACGCCCTCGAGGCACTGCTGGCGGAGAGCAGCGCGTCGACGATCGTCACCGGCCGGCACGGCGAGTACCGCGGCCTCATCACGATCGACACGCTGGTGGCGCACCTGTCCGCGATGCGTGAGGAACATGCGCACGACGAGGCCGGCGAGCCGGAGCAGAACGGGGCGAGTGAGGGCGGGACACCGTCATGACGGCCGCCGTGACCGCGAAGCCCACCGCTCCGGCCGCCCGGCGTTCGGAGCGGGCCCGCCTGCTGGTCCAGCCGATCCTCGTCCTGTTCCTGGTGGTGGGTGTGCTCGGCTGGGCGTTCAGCCGAGACCTGACCGCCACGCAGAAGGGCAGTCTCAACGCCGCGAACATCGCGACCCTGACGTGGCAGCACGTGCTGATCACCGTCGTCGTGGTGGTGATCGTCGTCATCGTCGCCGTCCCGCTCGGGATCCTGCTCACCCGGCCCGGGTTCACCAAGCTGGCACCGGTCTTCGTCGGCATCGCCAACATCGGGCAGGCCGCGCCCGCCATCGGACTGCTCGTGCTGCTGTTCCTCGCGACGGGGACCACCGGATTCTGGATCGGGGTGCTCCCGATCGCGTTCTACTCCCTCCTGCCCGTGCTGCGGAACACGATCCTGGGTCTGCAGGAGGTCAATCCCGCGGTCATCGACGCCGGGCGGGGGCAGGGCATGACGGCCGGTCTCGTGCTGCGCAAGGTCGAGTTCCCGCTCGCCGTCCCGTACATCCTCGCGGGACTGCGCACGTCGCTGGTCCTCGCAGTGGGCACCGCGACGCTCAGTTTCCTCGTCAGCGCCGGCGGCCTCGGCATCCTCATCGACACCGGATACAAGTTGCGCGACAACGTCACTCTGGTCGTGGGAGCGGTGCTCGCGGTCGCGCTGGCGCTGCTCGTCGACTGGTGCGGCGCCCTCGCCGAGGAGTTCCTCGGCCCGAAGGGGCTGCGCTGATGAACGTCCTGCGGAAGGCGATCGCCGCGGCGGCCATGACGTTCTGCGGGGTCCTCGCAGTGTCCTGCGGCCTCGAATCCGGAGGCGCCCTGCCGCTGTCGGTGGAACCGGGCAGCATCCAGCCCGTGCCCGAACTGGAGGGCGTCCCGATCACCGTCGGGTCCAAGGACTTCACCGAGCAGGTCACCCTCGGGTACATCATCGAATTCGCGCTCAGCGCCGCAGGCGCCGACGTGCGCGACCTCACCAACATCCAGGGGTCCAACAGCACGCGGGACGCCCAGTTGGACGGTCAGATCGACGTCACCTACGAGTACACCGGCACCGGCTGGATCAACTACCTCGGCAACGAGATTCCGATCCCCGACCCGACCGAACAGTTCGAGGCGGTCCGCGACGAGGACCTCGAACGCAACGGCATGGTGTGGGTGGATCCCGCCCCGATGAACAACACGTACGCGCTCGCGATGAGCAGGCAGACCGCCGAGGAGACCGGGATCACCACGTTGTCGGAGTACGCGGACCTGGTGAACCGCGACCCCGCCGCGGCGACGACGTGCGTGGAGACCGAGTTCAACGTCCGCCAGGACGGGTTCCCGGGTATGGCCGCCAAGTACGGCTTCGATCCGGCCCGCGCGAACCGCCAGATCCTGCAGACCGGCATCATCTATCAGGCCACCGCGGACGGAACGCAGTGCAAGTTCGGTGAGGTGTTCACGACGGACGGACGGATCATCGCGCTCGATCTGGTGCTGCTGGAAGACGATCGCCAGTTCTTCCCGAAGTACAACCCGGCGATCACCATGCGCAAGGACTTCGCCGAGGCGCACCCGCAGGTGGCGGAGGTGATGGCCCCGATCTCCGCGGCCCTGACCAACGAGGAGATCACCGAGCTGAACCGGCGGGTCGACGTGGAGGGCGAGGAACCGGCGGACGTTGCCCGGGACTGGCTGGTGCAGAAGGGATTCGTCACGCTCCCGTGACGGTCAGCCGCCGAGGGTGATCCTCGCGACGAGGCCCCGGTGATCCGAACCCGTCAGCACCACCGATTCGACGGACCGCGCCTGCGCGTCGCTCGTGACGATGTGATCGATCGCGATCATCGGTGGCAGCGGCTGCCGGTCCGCGGGATACGTGTTCTGAATTCCGGCACCGACCTGGTCGGCGGCGTCGCGGTAGCGGCCGGTCACGAGGTTGCGGTACTTCACGTGGTCGCGGGTGGAGTTGAAGTCGCCGCTGACGATCACCGGTCCCGAGTCGGCGGGGACGGCGTCGAGAATGGCTTTGATGCGGTCCATTTCGCGTGACCACAGCGACGGATCCGACGGCCACGGCGGGACGGGGTGGAACGCGTACAGTGCCGTGCTCGCCCCGTCCGGGAGTTCCACCCTGGCCGACAGCGCGGACAGCACGAACTCCGAGTGGTGGACCTTGTCGGTCAGTGGGTACCGGCTCCAGATCCCGGTTCCCTCACCGCCGCCGCCGGGCATGAGGAACGAGTACGGCAGGGTCGATGCGATACCTGCGGCCCCCAGCCGGTCGACGGCGTCCGGGGTCAGCTCGTTGACGGTGAGCACGTCGACGTCGCGGTCCCGGATCTGCCGGACGAGGGAGTCTGCGTCCGCGTTGCCGAGCCAGATGTTGGCCTGCATCACGGTCAGTTCCGGCCCGGACGCCGACGCCGAATTCGCCACGTACAGCGGGCCCTGCGACAGGGTGGCCACCGCGGCCACGGTCAGTGCGACCCCGAACCCGATCCAGTGCCGGGTGATTCCCAGCAGCAGCACCCCGACCGCGGCGGCCGCCATCAGGTACGGCGCCGCGGACGCCAGCACGAGCAGACGCTGATTCTGGACGTCGAGGAAACGCAGTGCCACACCGAACACGCCGACGAGCACTGCGAGCCACCCGAGGGCGATCAGTGCTCGCACCCCCCAGGTGGCGATCACTCCCCGAAGACTCTCTCCACCACGGCCTTGGCTCGCCGGGTCACCCGCAGATAGTTGTCGAGGAACTCGCCGGCGTCGCCGCCGCCCCAGCCGGCGATCTGCGCGACCGCGGACAGGACGCGTCCCGACCCGGGCAGCTGATCGGTGGCCTTGCCGCGGACGAGGACGAGGCAGTTGCGGGCCTTCGTCGCCGTGATCCACGCGTCGCGCAGCAGTTCGACGTCGGATTCGCTGAGCAACTCGGCGGCACCGATCGCGTCGAGTGTCTCGAGGGTCGACGTGTTGTGCAGCGACTCGATCTCGTGGGCGTGCCGCAGCTGGATCAGCTGCACGGTCCATTCGATGTCGGCGAGACCGCCGCGCCCGAGCTTGGTGTGGGTCGCGGGGTCGGCGCCGCGGGGCAGCCGCTCGGAGTCGACGCGCGCCTTGATGCGCCGGATCTCGCGGACCGCCTGCTCCGACACCCCGCCCTCCGGGTAGCGGGTCTTGTCGATCATGTGCAGAAAGCGCAGACCCAGGTCGGCGTCGCCGGCGACGTGATGGGCGCGCAGCAGCGCCTGGATCTCCCAGGCCTGCGCCCACTGCGCGTAGTAGGCCTCGTAGGACGCCAGCGTGCGCACCATCGGGCCGCTGCGCCCCTCCGGCCGCAGGCCGGTGTCCACCTCGAGCGGCGGATCGGTGCTCGGCGCGCCGAGCAGGGTCCGCACCTTGTCGCCGATGCTGTTGGCCCACTTGACGGCGACGGTCTCGTCGATCCCCTCGCGCGGCTCGCACACGAACAGGACGTCTGCGTCCGAACCGTAGCCGAGTTCACCGCCGCCGAGCCGGCCCATGCCGATCACGGTGAACGTCGCGGGAGCGGGTGTGCCGAGTTCCTTCTCGCTCGCCTTGACGACGGCGGCGAGGGCGGCGTTGAGCACGGCCGCCCACACGGACGACAGCGCCTTGCACACGCCCGGCACGTCGAGCATGCCGAGGATGTCCGCGGACGCGATCCGGGCCAGCTCGTAGCGGCGCAGGGAGCGCGCCGCCGCGATCGCCCGGGCCGGGTCGTCGTGGCGTGCGGACGCCGTCAGGATGCCGCGGGCGACGTCCTCCGGCTTCGACTCCAGCAGTCGCGGTCCGGCCGGTGAATCGGCGAACAGCCGCACAACGTCCGGTGCCTTGATCAGCAGATCGGGAACGTAGGCCGAGGATCCGAGCACCGTCATCAGCCGCTCGGCGACCGAGGCCTCGTCGCGCAGCAACCGGAGGAACCAGGTCTGATCGGTCATCGCGTCCGACAGCCGCCGGTACGCGAGCAGGCCCGCATCGGGATCCGGTGTGTCGGCGAGCGATTCGAGCAGGGTCGGCAGCAGCAGCGCCTGGATGCGGCCCTTGCGGGACGCGCCGCTGGTGAGTGCGGTGAGGTGGCCGAGCGCGTTCTCGGGGGCCGTGTAGCCCAGCGCCGCCAGCTGGCGGATGGCCGCGTCCGGGCTCAGCCGCAGCGCTTCCTTGTCGATGCGCGCCACCGATTCGAGCAGCGGCCGGTAGAACAGTTTGGCGTGCAGGCGCCGCACCCGGTGCGCGTTGCGTTTGATCTCCGCGTTGAGGACGCCGAGCGCGTCCTTGCTGCCGTCGGGACGCATGTGCGCGGCCCGGGCCAGCCAGCGCAGCGCTTCCTCGTCCTCGGCGGGTGGCAGGGTGTGCGTGCGGCGCAGCTTCTGCAACTGCAGCCGGTGCTCGAGCAGCCGCAGGAACTCGTAGGACGCGGCCAGGTTCGCGGCGTCGTCGCGGCCGACGTAGCCGCGGGCGGCGAGTGCGGTCAGCGCGTCGATGGTGCTCTGGACGTGCAGCGCCTCGTCGGCGCGCCCGTGCACGAGCTGCAGGAGCTGGACGGCGAACTCGACGTCGCGCAGACTGCCGCGACCCAGTTTCAGTTCCCGCTCGCGCAGTTCCGCCGGAACCATCTCCTCCACCCGGCGGCGCATCGCCTGCACCTCGGGAACGAAGTCCTCACGCTCCGAGGCGGTCCACACCATCGGGTTGAGGGCGTCGGCGTACTGCTGTCCGAGGGCGACGTCGCCGATCATCGGGCGGGCCTTGAGCAGGGCCTGGAACTCCCAGGTCTTGGCCCACCGTTTGTAGTACGCGACGTGCGATTCGAGGGTGCGGACGAGTTCCCCGCGCTTGCCCTCCGGCCGCAGTGCGGCGTCCACGTCGAAGAAGGCCGAGGACCCGATGCGCATCATCTCGCCGGCGATGCGGCTGGCGATCGCGTCGGCGGGTTCGGCGACGAAGACCACGTCGACGTCGCTGACGTAATTGAGTTCGCGGGCACCGCACTTGCCCATGGCGATGACGGCCAGCCGCACGGGGCACGGGGCGTCCGGGCAGACGGCCGCGACGGCCACCGCGAGGGCGGCGTCCAGTGCGGCATCGGCCAGATCGGACAGCTGATGCCCGACGGTCTGGTACGGCAGTACCGGTTCGTTCTCGACGGTCGCCGCGAGGTCGACGGCGGCGAGCAGCATCAGTTCGTCGCGGTACGTCTTGCGCAGCGCCGCGATGGCATCGGGGCCGGTGACCTTCGCCCGGTACAGGCGGGCGTCCGGGTGGGCGCCCTCCTCGGGTTCGGCGCCGACCGCGGCCATCATGGTGGCGGTCGCCTCGTCCTTCGACGGCAGGCGGACGTCGCCGGCGAGAATCTTCCAGGACGCGGGATCCGCGACCAGATGGTCGCCGAACGCACTGGACGCACCGAACAACCCGAACAACCGGCCGCGCAGGCCCTTGTCGGTGCGCAGTGCCGTATCGAGTTCGGCCCAGCTCTCACCGAGCCCGTCCTTGAGGCGCACCAGTGTGCGGAGGGCGAGGTCGGCGTTCGCGGCCCGCGACAGCGACCACAGCAGTTCGATGCTGTCCTCACCGACCCAGCCCAGCTCGCGGAGTTCGGACGGAGCGGTCGGCTCGACGAGACCCAGACGACCCGGACCGGGAACGGCAGAACGCGCTGCCGGAGGCTTCACCATGCTCTTGCTCACAACCCCAGATACGTCTTGAGTTCGAACGGCGTCACGTGGCTCCGGTACTCCTCCCACTCACGCCGCTTGTTGCGCAGGAAGAAGTCGAACACGTGCTCGCCGAGGGCTTCCGCCACCAGCTCCGACTTCTCCATCTCGCGCAGTGCGCCGTCGAGGTTGCCGGGCAGCTCCCGGTAACCCATGGCGCGGCGCTCGGCCGACGTCAGCGCCCACACGTCGTCCTCGGCCTCGGGAGGCAATTCGTAGCCCTTCTCGATTCCGCGCAGACCCGCGGCGAGGAGCACCGCGAACGTCAGGTACGGGTTGCAGGCCGAGTCTGGGCTACGGATCTCGACGCGGCGCGACGACGCCTTGTTCGGCGTGTACATCGGGACGCGGACCAGCGCCGACCGGTTGGACGGACCCCAGGACGCCGCGGTCGGGGCCTCGCCGCCGTGGATCAGGCGCTTGTAGGAGTTCACCCACTGGTTGGTGACGGCGCTGATCTCGTTGGCGTGCTCGAGGATGCCGGCGATGAACGCCTTGCCGGTCTCCGACAGCTGCATCGGATCGTCCGGGTTGTGGAAGGCGTTGGTGTCGCCCTCGAACAGGCTCATGTGGGTGTGCATCGCCGAGCCGGCCTGATCGCTGAACGGCTTGGGCATGAACGTGGCACGCACGCCCTCGGCGATCGCGACCTCCTTGACGACGTACCGGAACGTCATCACGTTGTCGGCCATCGACAGGGCGTCCGCGTACCGCAGGTCGATCTCCTGCTGGCCGGGAGCCGCTTCGTGGTGGCTGAACTCGACGGAGATGCCCATCGATTCCAGCGCGTCGATCGCGTGGCGGCGGAAGTTGGGGGCGGAGTCGTGCACGGCCTGGTCGAAGTAGCCGCCGGAGTCGGCGGGCTTCGGCGGGGTGCCGTCGATCGGCCCGTTCTCGAGCAGGAAGAACTCGATCTCGGGGTGCACGTAGCAGCTGAAACCCAGATCGCTGGCCTTGTTCAGCTGGCGGCGCAGCACGTGCCGCGAATCGGCCCAGGACGGCGAACCGTCGGGCATGGCGATGTCGCAGAACATGCGGGCGGAGTGCTGATGCCCCTTGCTCGAACTCCACGGCAGCACCTGGAAGGTGGAGGCGTCCGGCTTCGCGACCGTGTCCGCCTCGGACACCCGGGAGAAGCCCTCGATCGCGGATCCGTCGAAGCCGATGCCTTCCTCGAAGGCACCTTCCAGTTCCGCGGGGGCGATCGCCACCGATTTCAGGTATCCGAGAACGTCCGTGAACCACAATCGGACGAACCGAATGTCGCGCTCTTCGAGGGTGCGAAGCACGAATTCCTTTTGGCGATCCATGTCCGCGAGAGTAAGCAAAGTTCGTTAAATCTGTGTTACTTCGTTGATTCGACTGTTCCGGATTCCGCATCGGGCCAGCGTGCGGGCACGTCGGCCGATCCCGTCACAGGCGCGGGTCAGCACATCAGGTCGGCGGGCGGCGCCGCGAGGTCGACGAGATAGTCCGTGACGGCGTCGTCGACGCACGCCTCGCCGTCGAGGACGACGGTGTGCTGGGTGCCCCGGTACGAGACGAGCGAGCCGTTCATCTGCTTCGCCAGATCCACACCCGCCTGGTACGGCGTCGCCGGGTCCTCGGTCGTCGACACGACGACGACCGGCGGGATTCCCGGCGCGGACACGGTGTGCGGCGCGCCCGTGTTCGGCGCAGGCCAGAACGCGCACACGTCCAGCGGCGCGTTGCCGGTGCCGCGACCGTCGTCGAGGAACGGCGCCGCCTGGCGGTACCGCACGTCCGCCTCCCCGACGACCGCGCGGTCGGTGACGGGCGGATCGTCCATGCAGCGGATGGAATTGAACGCGTCGTTGAGGTTGGAATACGTGCCGTCGTCGGCGCGCCCCTCGTACAGGTCCGCCAGCATCAGCAGCGAATCACCCGTCCCCGACTGCAGGCTCTCCAGCCCGCCGCGGAGCGGGCCCCACAGGTTCGGCGAGTACAGCGCCTGCTGGACGCCGGTGATCGCGTCGGTGTAGCTGAGTCCGCGCGGGTCGGTGGTCGCGGCGGGCTTGCCGATCAGCGGGTCGACGAGCGCCCGGAACCTCGCGTTCGCCTGCGCCGGGTCGGTGCCGAGCGGACAGTCCTTCTGCTGCATGCACTCCGCGGCGAACGCGTCGAACGCGGACTGGAATCCGGCGGCCTGCAGGATCACCTCCTGCGTCGGGTCCTGCTCCGGGTCGAGGGCGCCGTCGAGGACCATCGCGCGCACGTTGCCGGGGAACGTCTCCGCGTACGTGGAGCCGAGCCGGGTGCCGTACGAGTAGCCGAGGTAGTTCAGCTTCTCGTCGCCGAGCACCGCCCGGATGACGTCCATGTCGCGCACCACGTCGTTCGTGCCGACGTGGGCGAGGACGTCGACGCCGGTCCGCTGCGCGCACTTGTCCGCGTAGTCGCGGTTCTCGGCCTCGGTTCGTGCGATTCCGGCGGGGCTCATGTCGACGTCGTCGTCCTTGCGCCTCGCATCCACTTCCGCCGGGGTCAGGCAGGTCACCTGCGGTGTGGACGCGCCGACGCCGCGCGGATCGAAACCGATGACGTCGAACCGCTCGGCGATGGCGGTGCCGTCGGCCACGGACGCCAGCCCGATACCCGACGCCCCGGGGCCGCCCGGGTTCACGAGCAGCGATCCGATCTTGTCGCCGGTCGCCTTCGAGCGGGAGACGGCGATCTGCGCGGTCGCCCCGCCGGGATTCGCGTAGTCGTTGGGCACCGTCACCTCGGCGCACTCGAGCGTGTCCCCGAGCGGGGACCCGTCGGTGCTGAACCCGTCGCACGAGCCCCACTGCACCTGCTGCGTGTAGAACTCCTCGAGCCCGGCGGGGATCGGCCCGGCCGGAGCGTCCTCGGCCGCCGACGGTTCGGCGACCGCCTCACCGGTGCCCTGTCCGCCCCCCGCACAGCCTGCGACGACAAGGACGACGGCGATGCACCCCGCGAACGCGGCCGGTACCCGAGCACTCTTCGACATAGGTCGATCGTGCCAGGGGTTCCGCACCGAGCAGCTTTCCCGCAGGTCAGAGACCGGTCCGCAGGTGTGACCCATTGCACCCGCGCGACCCCTTCGCTCCCCCGCGAGCCGGTGGCAGACTGTAGGCGTCATCACCCGCACCCGGGGACCCGTCGAGGGCCTCGAGGCCAGAAAGGGACAACGATGTCCGATAGCAAGTCGTCCGCGAGCACGTCAGAAGATCGGCTCTACGGATCAGCACCATCGCACGACGTTCCCAAGCGCAAGACCCGGACCCACCACCTGCAGGCCATGAAGGCCGAGGGCGAACGCTGGTCGATGCTCACCGCCTACGACTACTCCAGCGCCCGCATCTTCGAAGAGGCCGGAATCCCGGTCCTGCTCGTCGGCGACTCGGCCGCCAACGTCGTCTACGGATACGAGACCACCGTCCCGGTCACGATCGACGAACTCCTCCCCCTCGTTCGCGGCGTCGTCCGCGGAGCGCCGCACGCCCTCGTCGTCGCGGACCTGCCGTTCGGCAGTTACGAGAGCTCCCCGGAGCAGGCCCTCGCGTCGGCGACCCGGTTCATGAAGGAGGGGCTGGCCCACGCGGTCAAGCTCGAGGGCGGCGAGCGCGTCGCTCCGCAGATCGCCGCGATCACCGCGGCGGGCATCCCCGTCATGGCCCACGTCGGGTTCACCCCGCAGAGTGTCAACTCGCTCGGCGGTTTCCGCGTGCAGGGCCGCGGCGACGCGTCCGAGCAGTTGGTCGCCGACGCGATCGCCGTGCAGGAGGCCGGCGCGTTCTCCGTCGTCATGGAGATGGTGCCCGCCGAGATCGCGGGCCAGGTCACCCGCAAGCTCACCATCCCCACCGTGGGCATCGGTGCCGGCTCCGAATGCGACGCCCAGGTCCTCGTGTGGCAGGACATGGCCGGCTTCACCAGCGGCAAGACGGCGAAGTTCGTCAAGCGCTTCGGTAACGTCGGTGACGAGTTGCGCAACGCGGCCGCCGCCTACGCGGCCGAAGTGCGCACCGGAACGTTTCCGGCGGAAGAGCACAGCTTCTAGGCCGTCCTCGACTCACCGGGCCGGCACACACTCGAGGGGGATTCATGGGACAGCGACGCGTGTTCGGCACCGGACGTCGTCACCGCCTGGTCGTCGCCGCGGCCGGGACGGTGGCGGCCGCGGCGCTGATCACGGGGTGCGCCGGGCAGGGCCCCGCCCCCGCGCCCGGAACCACCGCGCCCCCGCCACCGGCCACCACGGCGGTTCCCGGCACCGGCCCGGTGCCGGGTGGCGTCACCGAGGCGCAGGCCGCCCAGCTGTGCACCGACCTCGAGGGGCAGTTGCAGAGCTGGCGCACCTACACCCCGACGATCGGGAAGACCGGGTTGAACGGCCTGGTCGGCACGTGGATCGCGAAGAACAACCTCAATGCGCTCGACTTCCTGCAGGACCGGGCCCGGATCGACGTCATCACGACGGCGGCCTGCCCCGACATCCGGCAGCAGGCGATCATCGCGCTGGAGATCCCCGATCTGGCATCCGGCCTGATCGGATTCTGAGGCCGACGTGAGCCAGTTGCGCACCCTGTACCCGCCGCTCGAGCCGTATCAGTTCGGGCACCTCGACGTCGGCGACGGCCAGCAGATGTACTGGGAGCAGAGCGGCAACCCCGACGGGAAGCCGGTCGTGTTCCTCCACGGCGGGCCCGGCGGCGGCACCGACCCCGCGCAACGGCAGTTCTTCGACCCGCAGGCGTACCGGATCGTGCTGCTCGACCAGCGCGGATGCGGGCGTTCCACACCCCACGTCGCCGACGGGGCAGATCTGTCGGTCAACACCACCGGCCGTCTCCTCGGTGACATCGAGATGCTGCGTGAGCATCTCGGCGTCGACCGGTGGCAGGTCTTCGGCGGGTCGTGGGGCTCGACCCTGGCACTCGCCTATGCCCAGCAGTACCCCCACCGGGTCACCGAACTGGTGCTGCGCGGCATCTTCCTGCTGCGCCGCAGCGAGATCGACTGGTACTACAACGGCGGCGCCGGACACCTGTTCCCCGAATTGTGGGACGAGTTCCTGGCGCCGGTGCCGGAGCCGGAGCGGGGCGGGGATCTCGTCGAGGCCTATCACCGGCTCCTGCACTCCGACGACGCCGACGTCGCGACGCGGGCCGCGGTCGCGTGGTCCACGTGGGAGGGCGCGACGAGTTCGCTGCTACCCAAACCGGAACGGGTGGTGGAGACGTCCCAGCCGAGGTTCGCACTGGCCTTCGCCCGCATCGAGAACCACTACTTCCACCACCGCGGATTCCTGGACGAGGGCCAGCTGCTGCGGGACGCCGCCGCGCTGGACGGCATTCCGGGCGTGATCGTGCAGGGCCGCTACGACGTGGTGTGCCCGGCGGCCAGCGCGTGGGCGCTGCACCGGGCGTGGCCGGGTTCCCGGCTCGAGATCGTCGACGACGCCGGCCACTCCGCGATGGAACCGGGCATCGTCCACCACCTGGTCGAGGCGACGGACCGCTTCCGCGCCTGACGCACTCGCCTGACGCACTATGCGGGATAACCGAATTCGACGGTCCGCTTCGCGACGTCGGCGGACACGAGCCTGATCTTCACCTGCTCGCCCTCGGCGGGGTCGCCGACACATTTGGCCATCACGGACACCGACGGGACGAACACGTCCGCGGTGCGCTTGCCGTTCCGTGACCGCAGCACGGTCGCGTCGAACGTCTCCCCCACCCGGTCCGCGAGCACGGTCGCCTCGGTGAGGTCGATGCAGGCCCGGTCGATCTTGCTCGCGAGAGAATCCGAGCCGGTCATGATCTCGGGCATCGACCCCAGGGCGTCCCGCGCCCAGGACGGCACCGGCGTTCCGGCGGACACGGCCAGGCACACCTCGGTGGAGTACCGGTCCGAGAGCCGGCGCAGCGGCGCGGTCACGTGTGCGTACGGGGCGCCGATGGCGGCGTGCGCGGTCAGTTCCGGCAGGGTGCCGTCGAACGCCGCGTAGTCGGCTCCCCGCAGCAGCGACGGCGCCTCGGTCATCAGCACCAGCGTCGACGCCGAATTCGGGTCCAGCCCCGCCAGCAGCGCACCGACACCGACGCTCTCGGGCCAGTCGATCCCCAGCGCCGCCGCCGTGCGCCGCAGCGCCCCGACCGCGTCCGGCCCGGCAGGCGGCAGGGTGCGGAGCAACCCGATCTTCGCGTCGAGCATCATGGCGGCCGCACACATTCCGGTCAGCAGCGAGACCTCGGCGTTCCAGTCGTCGGCCTCGGTGCGGGGCGCGAGGTCGACACGCCAGCTGTCGCCGTCCGGCACCACCTCCTGCTCCGGGAGCCGGAGTTCGATCGCGCCGCGCGCCACCGCCGCCGCCGTTCGGAGCCTGCCGAACTCGGGCAGCGACGCAATGGACGGATGCAGTCGTCCCGCCTCCGCATCGGCCTGCACACCGGCGTATTCGAGTCGGGCCACGGACCGCACCGTGGCCCGGAACACGGTGCACGACAGCGGTTCGGCCGACTCGTCGAGTTCGATCCGCCACACCACCGCCGGGCGGTCCTCACCTGGAAGGAGGCTTGCGGATCCCTCCGAGAGTTCCTGGGGATGCAGCGGCACCTTGCCGTCGGGGAGGTAGAACGTCTGCCCGCGTTTGCGGGTCTCCACGTCGAGCACCCCACCGGGCTCCACGACGGCGCCGACGTCCGCGATCGCGTAGTGCAGGACGAATCCGCCGGCTGTCCGCTCGAGGTGCAGCGCCTGATCGAGATCCATCGAATCGGGCGGATCGATGGTGACGAACGCGAGATCGGTGCGGTCCTGCCGTTCGGACGCGTACCGGTCGGACGCCGTCCGCGCCTGCGCGACCGCGGCGGGCGGATACCCGTCCGGCAGGTGGAATTCGGTGCGCACGGTGCCGAAATCGATTCCGCGCGCAACGAAACGGCTCATCGGCACCTCGCGCACATCCTTCCCGTGACGCTAGTTGTTCCACTCCTCGTCGGCCCGGTCCGCGGCCTTGTTCCGCTCCGCCGCGATCTGCAGCGCCTTCTCCGCCGACGCGCGGTCGGGATACGGGCCCATCCGCGACATCGACGACGCCGCCTTCCCCTGCGTGACGGTGCCGTCCTCGACGTTGTAGTACCAGAGGTGATCTTCGTCAGTCATGCCCTCAGTGTGGCACCGGTGGGACGTGTGGGGTTGTGGATCACGCTCAGACTGTTACCCTCGGAGTCCTGTCCGGTGATACGGTCTCCGGCGCCGGTCAGTGCGGTGCCGATGGCTCGTTCTTCCCGCGCGCAGTGCCCGAACAGAGAATGGAGCGAGCATGTCGACGATCATTTTTGATCAGCTACTTCCCTACCTCGGTGCCGAAGGCGCCACCTACTGGGCCCAACTGCTGATGGTCGATCCCGTCTGACGGTTGTCGATCAGTCGATACCCCGAAACCCCCGCCGGACACCTCCGGCGGGGGTTTCGTCGCATCAGGGCAGGTGGGCCCGCAACCCATTCGTGACGCTTCGCCCTGCCCAGCGGACGACACGTCTCTAGGCTGACGTGATGGGAGTGAATCCGGAGATCGAGGGTCGTGTCTACCCACCGACCGAGCCCTACCTCGTCGGCCGCGAGAAGATCAGGGAATTCGCCCGCGCCGTCTTCGCCACCAATCCGACGTCGTTCGACGTCGACAGCGCCCGCGCCGCCGGTCACGCCGATCTCGTTGCCCCGCCCACGTTTCCCGTCATCGTGCAGGAACGCGCACTCGCGCAACTGGTCGCCGACCCGACGTCGGGAATCGAGCCGGTCAATCTGGTGCACAGCACCGAGCACGCCACGTCCCACCGCCCCGTCGTCGCGGGTGACGAACTCTCCGCCGTGCTCACCGTCACGCACGTGACCACGCGTGGCCCGCACACCCTGCTCGTCGCCGACATCGAGATCCACGACGCCACAGGCGATCACGTGAGCACGATGACGTCGACGCTGTTCGTCAGGGGGGAGGAATGACGTCCCCGCGACGAATCCTGCTCGGCGACACCGTCGCCAAGGCCCGGTATCACGTGACCCGGGATTCTCTGGTCCGCTACGCCGGGGCGTCCGGTGACTTCAACTCCATTCACTACCGGGACGACGTCGCCGACGCGGTGGGCCTGCCCGGCGTGCTGGCTCACGGCATGCTCACGCTGGGACTGGCGACGCAGTGCGTCGTCGACTGGCTCGGCGATCCGGCACTGGTCACGGGATACCGAGCGCGCTTCACCAAGCCGGTGATCGTCGACCCGGACCGGGGTGCGGTGGTCGACGTCGTCGCGAAGGCCGCGGAAGTCGACGACTCCGCAGGCACCGCGAGGATCGACCTGACGGTCACGTTCGACGGGCACACCGTGCTCGGCAAGTCCCAGGTCTGGATTTCACTGCGCTGACCACACCCCACATACTGGTCCGATGATCGGTGCAGTGGTGACGGCGTTCGCGGTGCTCGGGCTCCTGACGGTCATTCCGGGTCCGGACATGGCGGTGGTGACCCGCGCCGGACTGTCCGGTGGACGCAGCGCGGCGCTGCGCGCGACGTTCGGCGTGGTCGCCGGGTTGATGGTGTGGGGCGCCCTGACCGTCGTCGGCCTCGGTGCGGTGCTCGCCGCCTCCGCCGAGGCGTACACCGTCGTGAAGATCGTCGGCGGGATGTACCTGGTGTATCTGGGAGTGTCCACCCTCTGGCGCAGCCGGACGCGCCCTCGCGCCGCCCGGACCGCGCCGGCGCCGGTTCCGTCTTCGGGGTCGAGTTGGCGGGCCGGGTTCCTGACCAACCTTCTGAACCCCAAGATCGCGGTGTTCTACACCGGCCTGCTCCCCCAGCTCGTTCCGCCCGGGTGGCCGACCGCCCCGAGCCTGGCCCTGCTGGTGCTGGTGCACGGGCTGCTCGGGATCGTCTGGCTCGGCGCGTACAGCATCCTGCTGACCCGCGCGCGCACCACGCTGGAGAAGCCGTCGGTGCGAAAGGTCCTCGACCGGATCACGGGAACCGTCCTTTTCGGATTCGGCGCCATCGTCGTGGCCGAGGCGCGGTAGCGCCGATTTGTCACCGAGGCGCGGTAGCGCCGATTTGTCACCGAGGCGCGGTAGCGCGGTCAGTTCGGGGAGTCGCTGGAACTCGCGGCGCTGCCGCCGAGCAGGATCGTGCCGATCAGGTCCGGGTCGTCGGTCATCGGGACATGCCCGATGCCGGGCAGAATCAGCGTCCGCGCCTGCGGGAACACTCTGCGCACCCGTCGCGCTTGGTAGACGGGCAGAATCAGGTCCCGCCGCCCCCACGCCACGGTGACCGGTACCGTCGCGTCGACCACCGGCGGGAGGTCGAACGAGGCCGTCAGCCCCTTGTCGACCAGGGCGTTCGTGGCCAGCGACTGCGCGTCGATCACGGCGTCCTCGTAGCGCACCCGGCTGGGCCGCGCGAAGAAGGCGGCGAGTGAGGGATAGCGGACGGCTCTGTACCGCAACGCCTTCGGAGTGTTCGGGCCCAGCGCCCGGGTGACTCCGCGCAGAGCCCGGAACGTGTAGATGGTGCGGGCCTGATCGGCGTGGTTGACGAAGAAGCCGGCCGGTGAGAGTGCCGTGGCCGAGGCGACCTCGCCCCGGGCGGCGAGGGCGAGCGAGAGCCAGCCGCCGAGCGAGTTCCCGGCGATGTGCGGCCGTTCCCCGGCAGGCGTCACCGAGCGGACGAACCCGCTCAATTCCTCGACCAGCCGGTCCATCGTGTCCGCACCGTCTTCGAGTGCCGCCGATTCGCCGTGTCCGGGAAGGTCGACGGTGACCACCCGGCGATAGGGGGTCAGCTGGTCGAGCAGGACGTTCCAGGCCTGCCTGCGATGCACCACCCCGTGCACGAGGACCAGGGTGGGGCCGGAACCGGCGATGTCGTGAGGCAAGTCCATGAGCAGATGTTACCGCTATCTCGAGTAACATCTACCGTTCCCGGCACCGCCGGCGAGGGGCCCCATCGCCCACGGACGTGGACGACGGGCCCCGGCATCGACCCCGATTCGGGTCAGTCGGGCCGCTGCGGGAAAAACACTAACCGGTCTGTTTGTTACTCGCCAGTCAGGGCCGTGACCTGCTCTCCCGCCGCACGCGGCGGATCCCGCAGGCGCAGGAACGAGGCGGACGAGTTGGCGTGTAAGCCGGATCCTGTCCCCGGGCGCCGAAGCGCCGGGTGGCGACCATCCATCTGGGCACACCGTCGCCGGGTACCTCGAGCGGTTCACCCGCAGGCTCGGGCGAGCAGCCCTCGAACACCTGCGCAGCCGCACCGGGTCCCGGAGGATCCGATGCGGCCTTCAACCTTGCTCCGGGCGGGGTTTACCTAGCCACCCCGGTCACCCGGGGTGCTGGTGCGCTCTTACCGCACCGTTTCACCCTGACCGACACCGCACCCCGGAGGATGTGGCGCCGGCGGTCTGTTTTCTGTGGCACTGTCCCGCGAGTCACCTCGGGTTGCCGTTAACAACCGCCCTGCTCTGTGGAGTCCGGACTTTCCTCGACTCGGGGCCTGCGCACTGATGTGCTGGTTCCCCGTGCCGCGGTCGCCCGGCCAACTCGTCCGCCCGATCAGCCTACAGTTCGCGCGAACGTGTCGTGCCGCCGCACTATGGTCTGAGCATGACCCGATACGCCGCCCTCCTGCGCGGTATCAACGTGGGCGGCATCAACATCAAGATGGCCGACCTCCGCAGCACCTTCGCCGAGCTGGGATTCGAGAACGTGAAGACCGTCCTCGCGTCGGGCAACGTGCTCTTCGATTCCGACCGCGACGACGTCCCCGCGCTGAAGAGCGACATCGAATCCGCGCTGCGCGCCGACTTCCACTACGAAGCCTGGGTTTTCGTCCTCGACCTCGACACGATCCGGAAGATCGTCGACGACTACCCGTTCGACCCCGAGCGAGAAGGCTGGCACCCGTACGTGCTGGTGACTCCCGACCCCGAGGTCCTGGACACGCTGCTGCGGCTCCGGGACGACCTGGACCCGGAGGTCGAACGCGTGCAGGCCGGAGACGGCGTCCTGTACTGGGAGGTCGAACGGGGCATGACGCTGAAGAGCAAGTTCGGCAAGAGCACCGGTACTCCCAAGCTCAAGTCCTTCACCACCACGCGGAACCTGCGCACCCTCCACAAGCTCCTGAAGTGACTGTTCTGGCAGTGGCGCTCGTCGCCGCGGTCCTCGTCTTCGCGGTCGTCCGGCCTCGCCGGTTACCCGAGATCGTCGCGGCCGCACCGGCCGCCGTCGTCGCCCTGGCCACCGGTCTGGTCACGCCGGCGCAGGCGCGGGACGAGGTGACCGAGATGGCCCCGACCGTCGGGTTCCTCGCGGCGATCCTCGTCCTCGCGCACCTCGCGGACGCGATGGGTGTGTTCACCTGGATCGCGGCCCGGCTGCGGCGCGGGGCCCGCGGGGATCCGAAGAGGTTGCTGACGCTCGTGTTCGGGGCCGCGGCACTCACCACCGCGGTGCTGAGTCTCGATGCGACGGTGGTGCTGCTGACGCCGGCGGTGATCGCGACGGCCCGCTCGCTGCGGATGGATCCGCGCCCCCACTCGTACGCCAGCGCTCACCTGTCGAACACGGCGTCGACGCTGCTGCCCGTCTCCAATCTCACGAACCTGATCGCCTTTTCCGCGACGGGGTTGACCTTTCTCCATTTCACCGCCGTCATGGCGCTGCCCTGGGCGGTGGCGATCGTCGTCGAACTGATCCTGTTCCGGATGTTCTTCCGCCGCCACCTGGATCGGCCCGACGCCGAACCGGAACCGGCCCGCGATCCACCCGCACCGACCGTCGCGCTGTCGATCCTCGCGGCGACGCTCGCCGGTTTCGCGGTGTCCGGCTTCGTGGGGATCGCGCCGGCGTGGGTGGCGGCGGCGGGGGCGATCGTGCTCGGCGTCGTGGCTCTGCGCGACGGCCGCACCGACTTCGGCCGCATCCTGTATTCGGTCGACGTGTGGTTCTGCGCGTTCGTCCTGGTCCTCGGCGTCGTCGTCGCCGGCGTCGCCAACGGCCCGATCGGCGACTGGATCGGCTCACGGCTGCCGACCGACACGTCGTTCGCGGCCCTGCTCACGATGGCCGTCGTCGCGGCGGTCGCCGCGAATCTGGTGAACAATCTCCCCGCCACCCTGCTCCTGCTGGCGGCGCTCGGACCCCACCCGCCGACCGCCCTCGTCCTGGCGATGTTGCTCGGGGTGAATCTCGGCCCGAACCTGACCTACGTGGGGTCGCTGGCGATCATGCTGTGGCGACGGGTCGCCGCGCGAGCCGGATCGCCCGCGGATCTGCGGACGTTCACGATTCTCGCGCTGGTGACCACGCCGCTGACCCTGCTCGCGGCCGTCGTCGCCCTCTGGGCCTGTGAGTACTTCTCAACCGCCGGCGGTTAAGAAGTACTCACAGGTGGGAGGTGTCGTTGACCAGGCGGACGGACGAGCCGCCGTCAGGGTAGAACTCGGCGATGCTCAGCGACGCCAGATCCAGGTGCAGCCGGTACAGCAGCGACGGTCCCGCGTCGAGCGCCAGCTGCAGCAGGGTCTTGATGGGGGTCACGTGTGTCACGACGAGGATCGTGGCGCCGCCGTAGGTGGCGGTGAGGTCGTCGCGGACCTTCACGATCCGCTCCCGGACCTCGTCGAAGCTCTCCCCCTCCGGCGGTCGCACCGACGTGTCCGACAACCACTTGCGGTGCAGTGCGGGATCGCGGTCGGCGGCCTCCCGGAACGTCAGGCCCTCCCACGCGCCGAAGTCGGTTTCGGTGAGGCCCTCGTGCACGGTGACCGGGAGCCCGAGCACCTTCGCCGCGGCCGCCGCGGTCTGCTGCGCGCGCCCCAGTGGGGACGACACCACGGCCGCGATGCCGTCGTTGCCCGCGAAGCGGGAGGCCGCGCCGTTCGCCTGCGCCAGCCCGATCTCGGTGAGCGCCGGGTTCCCGCGACCCGAGTACCGCCGGTCGACGGACAGCACGGTCTGCCCGTGCCGGAGCAGCAGCATCCGGGTGGGGGCGCCCGCCGTGTCCATCCAGCCCGGCGCCGCCGGCGTGGCCTTGTCCGCGAGGGCGGCCGGTTCCGGTTCGGCGCCGGAACCTTCGGCGCCGTCCATGGCCTCGTTGGCGAGGCGGTCGGCGTGCGCGTTCTCGGCCCGCGGAATCCAGGTGTACGTCACGGAATCGAACTGCCGGGCGAGTTCCGACGCCCGGCGCTGCAGCGGAATCATGTCCGGGTGTTTGACCTTCCAGCGCCCGGACATCTGCTCGACGACCAGTTTGGAGTCCATCCGCAAGTCAACCGCGGACGCGCCGAGTTCGGCGGCGGCCTCGAGCCCGGCGATCAGCCCCCGGTATTCGGCGACGTTGTTCGTGACGATGCCGAGGCTTTCCTTGCGTTCGGCGAGCACGGCGCCGTCGTCGGCCGCGAACACCACGGTGCCGTAGCCCGCGGGTCCGGGATTGCCGCGCGATCCACCGTCCGCCTCGACGACGACACGACCGGCACTCACAGACCCGACTCCTTGGTGCGCACCAGGATCGCGCCGCACTCGGAGCAGCGCACGACGACGTCGGGTGCGGCGGCGGTGATGCGGGAGATCTCGCCGCGGTCGAGTTCGATACGGCATGCACCGCAGCGGCGGGCCTGCAGCAGTGCCGCGCCGACGCCGTTCTGGCTGCGCTGCTTCTCGTAGACGGTGATCAGGTCGGTCGGGAACTGGTCGGCGAGTGCCGCCCGGTCCCGGGTACAGCGCTGCTCCGCGGCGTCCAGGTCGGCGACGGCGTCGTCGCGGCGGCGGGACGCGTCGATGAGGTCTTCCTCGATCTGCGACAGCTGCGCACCGGCGTGATCGTGGTCGGACTGCGACGCCTCGCGCCGTTCCATCACCTCGAGCAGTTCGTCCTCGAGCAGCCCCTGACGGCGGACGAGGCTGCCGAGTTCGTGTTCGAGTTCGGTGAGCTGCTTCGATCCGACCGTTCCGCTCTCGAGGAGCTTGCGGTCGCGGTCCTCACGCTGACGGACGGCGTCCACTTCGCCTTCGAGCTTGCGGATGTCGCGGTCGAGGTCGTCGAGGATGATCTCCACGGCCACGGCCGCATCCTTACGGGTGACGCGCTCCGCCTCGAGCCGCTCGACTTCCTGACGCTCCGGGAGCGCGGTGCGTCGGTGGGCGATCCGCGACAGCTCCGCATCGACGCCGGCGAGGTCGAGAAGCTTGGACTGCACCTGTGGTTCGACGTTCACGCGTGGTAACTCCTGCTGTCTTCTGTGACGGGTTCTTCTGCGGCAGATTGCTGGGTGTCAACCGTACCCCGGCGCATCACGGGTTTCGGCCGGACGGCGCTACGACGACGGCGCGCTGACCGACCACGGATCGGTGCGCACCGCCGACACCCGCACCTGCCACCGGGGTGTGTGCGCGAACGCGGCGTCGAGCACGCCCTTCGCTTGTTCGCACCACGGTTGCTCGCTCGCCCAGTGTGCGACGTCGATCAGGGCCGGACCTCCGGCGCGCAGGTGCTCGTCGGCGGGGTGGTGCCGCAGGTCGGCGGTCACGTACGCGTCCACGCCGAGGCGTGTGACGTCGTCGAGGAACGAGTCGCCCGAGCCACCGCACACGGCGACGGTGCGGACCGTGGCGTCGGGGTCGCCCGCGGCCCGCACACCCCACGTGGTGGCGGGCAGCGCACCGGCGACCCGGTCGGTGAACTCGCGCAGCGTCAGCGGTTCGGGTAGCTCGCCGACGCGTCCGAGTCCGCGGGGGCCGGGGAACGTCGCCGTCTCGAACACGTCGAACGCGACCTCCTCGTACGGGTGGGCGGCGCGCATCGCGGCGAGCACCGTCGGCCGGAGGCGGCGCGGCGCGATCACCTCCACCCGGCTCTCCTCGACCCGTTCGAGTGCGCCGACCGCGCCGAGTGCCGGATTCGCGCCGTCGGTGGGCAGGAACTGGCCCTGCCCGGTGACGGACCAGCTGCAGTCGCGGTAGTTGCCGATGTGTCCGGCGCCGGCGTCGAACAGTGCGCGGCGCACCGTGTCGGCGTCACCGGCGGGGACGAGGACCACCCATTTGTCGAGGTTCTCGGTCGGTTGCGGCTCGATCGGCCCGGTGACGGTCAGCCCGAGCGCCGCCGCCAGTGCGTCGGAGACGCCGGGGTCCGCGGAATCGGCGTTGGTGTGCGCGGTGAACAGGGCGCAGCCGGCCCTGATCAGCTTGTGGACGAGCGCACCCTTCGGGGTGTGGGCGCCGACGGTGTCGACTCCGCGGAGCAGCAGCGGGTGGTGGACGAGGAGCAGGTCGGCGCCGCCGGCGATCGCCTCGTCGACCACCGCGGCGGTCGGATCGACCGCGACCGTGACCGTCGCCACCGCGTCGTCCGGGTCGCCGCACACGAGGCCGACGGAATCCCACGACTCGGCGAGGGAAGGCGGGTAGGCCGCGCCCAGGGTGGTGATCACGTCGGCGAGACGCACCGGGTTCACAGGATCTCCTTCATCGCGTCGACGAGCACGGCGGTCTGTTCCGCGGGGCGCACCGCGACGCGGAGGAAGTCGGGTCCGAGTCCGGGGAACGTGTCGCAGCGGCGTACGGCGATGCCCCGTTCGCGCAGGTGCTTGCGCATCAGTTCGCCGTCCGGCAGGCGGAGCAGCAGGAACGGCGCGACCGCGGGCCGGTGCACGGCGACGCCGATCCCGGTCAGCCGCCGGATCATGTCGTCGCGCCACTCACCGAGCACGACTGCGTGGTCGCGGGCGGCGGCGACGGCGTGAAGTTCGCTGCACGCGGCGATCGCCTCCACCTGCAGGCTGCCCACCGGCCAGTGCGCCCGTCCCACCTGCAGTCGTTCGAGGATCTCGGGAGCCCCGAGCGCGTACCCGCAGCGCAACCCGGCCAGCGCCCACGTCTTGGTGAGACTGCGCAGCACCAGGACGTCCGGCAGTGCGCGACCGGCCAGCGACTCGTCCTCGTCCGGGACCGCGTCCATGAACGCCTCGTCGACGACGACGATCCGGCCCGGTCGGCGCAACCGCAGGATCGCCTCGGCGGGGTGCAGTACCGACGTCGGGTTGGTCGGGTTGCCGATCACGACCAGGTCGGCCGTTTCGGGGACCGTCGCCGAGTCGAGGACGTACGGGTCGTCGAGCAGCACCTGCGTGACCGGCACCTGTGCCTCCCGCAGCGCCCACTCGGGTTCGGTGAACGACGGGTGGATCAGCGCCGCCTCCCGGATCCCGAGCCGCGGCAGCAGGGAGAACCCCTCGGCGCCCCCGGCGAGCAGCAGCACCTCCTCGGGTGTCCGGCCGTGCCGGGACGCCACGGCGGTCCGGGCCGCGAGATCGGCCGCGACCGTCGGGTACGTGCCCAGGTGCGCCAGCGCGTCCGCGAGGCGGAGGCGCAGCCAGTCCGGCGGCCCGTCGCCCTGCACGTTGACGGCGAAATCGAGGAGTCCTGGCCCCGCATCCACGTCTCCGTGGTGACGAAGGCTTTCCCGGCTACCGGCGCGAATGTCCACGATTGTCGAGCCTAAGGGACAATGGTCCGGTGACATCTCTCTCCACCTCCGCGTCCACCGCCTCTTCTGCCCTGTCTGCGCCGATCGTGTTGTTCGACCTCGACGGCACGCTCACCGACTCCGCGCCCGGCATTCACGCCGGCTTCCGCCACGCGCTCGCGGCGATCGGTCAGCCGGAACCGACCGACGAGATGATCGACGCCGTCATCGGCCCGCCGATGATCGACACGTTCCGGTCGATGGGACTGGGCGAAGACCTCGTGCAGCAGGCGATCGCCGCCTACTTCGAACGCTACGACCGCGTGGGTTGGGCCGAGAACGCCGTCTTCGACGGCATCGAGAAGGTGCTCGTCGCCGCCCGCGGCAGCGGCCGGAGACTCGCAGTCGCCACGTCGAAGTCCGAGCGGTTCGCGATCCGCATCCTCGAACACTTCGAACTCGCGCACTACTTCGAGTTCATCGGCGGCGCCAGCGACGACGGCAGTCGCCGCGCCAAGTCGGACGTGATCGCGCATTCGCTGCGGAACCTGGGAGTCACCGCCACCGAGGGCGCCACCGCCGACGTCCTGATGATCGGCGACCGCGACCACGACGTCCTCGGCGCCGCGCACTGGGGCATCCCCGCGGTGTTCGTCGAGTGGGGTTATGGATTCCCCGCCGAGGCCGAGCGCGCGCACACGAGGGCGCAGACCGTCGCCGACCTCGGGAAGTTGCTCGATGACGCGGCCTGAGACCCCGCTGCACGTGACGTTCGTGTGCACCGGCAACATCTGCCGCTCCCCCATGGCCGAGAAGATCTTCGCCGAGCACCTCCGGCGGGAAGCCCTCGATGATCGGGTGATGGTGAGCAGCGCCGGGACCCACGGCTGGCACATCGGCCGTGAGGCCGACATCCGCACCAACGAGACCCTGAAGCTGAACGGCTATCCGACGGGCCACACGGCCGCGGAGGTCGGCCCGTTCCACCTCGGCGCCGATCTGGTGGTCGCTCTCGCGGCCAACCACGACCGTGAGCTTGCCCACATGGGCGTGCCCGACGAGCGCCGCCGGCTGCTGCGCAGTTTCGACCCGGACGCGGAGACGGCGTCCGTGCCCGACCCGTTCTACGGGGACCTCGAGGACTTCGAACGGGTCCGCCTCCAGATCGAGGCCGCGGTGCCCGGGCTGCTCGACTGGGTGCGCAGCCGGTAACCCACGATCAGGGGCCCGACCTGCGAGCGGCTACCGTGGAGGCGTGCGAAGGCTGAGATTTCTGTTGCGACCCGGCTGGTTGGTGTTGGCCGTGGTGGTCGCCGGATTCGCCTTCATGTGTTTCTACGTGCTCGCGCCGTGGCAGCTCGGTAAGAACACGTCCACGGAGCACCGGAACCAGCTGATTGCCGACTCGGTCGACGCCGACCCAGTCCCGCTGGAGACTCTGCTGTCCGGCGCCGCGGCGAATCCGGACGACGAGTGGCGCCGCGTCACTGCGACCGGGTCGTACGTGCAGAACAGTGATCTGCTGGTCCGGTTGCGGTCCATCGAATCGCAGCCCGCGTACGAGGTCCTGACTCCGCTGCAGCTGACCGACGGTCGCACCATCCTGGTCAACCGGGGCTACGTCCGCCCGATCCAGGGCACCGAGGCGCCGCCGGTGGATCCGCCGCCGGCCGGGCCGGTGACGCTCGACGGTCGCGTCCGCAAGTCCGAGGGCACCATCGCAGGCAAGGAACCGATCGACGAGAACGGGCTCCGGCAGGTCTACTACATCGACGCGGGCCAGATCGGCGGTTTCATCGGCACGGATCTGATCGACGCGTACGTGCAACTCGAACCCGATCAGCCGGGCGGCCTCGGCACCATTCCGCTCCCGCAACTCGATGCGGGCCCGTACCTGTCGTACGGCTTGCAGTGGCTGGCGTTCGGCATCATGGCGCCGCTCGGCCTGGCCTACTTCATTCGCGCGGAGTGGCGTGAACGCCGCAAGGAGAAGTCCGCGAAAGCGTCCGACGACGCCGCCCCCGCCCCCGTGGCCCGGAAGAAGCCGTTCACCCGGAGCACGCCGGTGGAATCAGCGCCGAGGACGGCGGCGGAAGCGAAACTGGCCGACCGCTACGGCAAGGGCCGCTGACACCAGCGCCGCACCACCCTGGACCGCGGTCGACAGTCGCACCGCGCGGTCGAGGTCGACGGGCCGGGGTGACGGCCCGGATCCGAGCACGGGTCGCATCTCGACGCCGTGCGCGTATTCGGTGCGCCCGCCCAGCGAGATGCCGAGAGCGCCCGCCGCGCCGGCCTCCGCGACACCGGCGTTGGGGCTGGGGTGCTGGGACGCGTCGCGCCGCCAGGCGTCCCACGCCTCCGTCGGCGACCCACCGGCCACCGGCGCGGCGAGGACGGTCAGCGCACCCGTGAGTCGGGCGGGCAGCAGGTTGAGGAGGTCGTCCCATCGCGCCGCGGCCCAGCCGAAGTTGCGGTACTTCGGCGAGCGGTAGCCGACCATCGCGTCCAGGGTGTTGGACGCCCGGTAGGCGAACAGTCCGGGGATGCCGGCCACCGCGCCCCACAGGAACGCGCCGACCGCGGAATCGGACGTGTTCTCGGCCACCGACTCCAGCGTCGCCCGGGTGAGCCCGTCGACGCCGAGCACGCTGGGGTCGCGACCGCACAGCGACGGCAGCAGGGCGCGGGCGGAGGCGAGGTCGTCCGCCGCGAGGTACGCGGCCATGCTCGACCCGGTCCGTCCCAGGGACGTTCCGCCGAGCACCGCCCACGCTGCGACGCCGGTCGCGGCCGCCTCCGCGGCCCATCCCCCGCGCCGCGCCGTCCGGGCCGCGGCGACCCCCAGACCGGCCGCTCCACCGACCAGAACGGCGACGTGCACGATTCCGGCCGACCGGGAGTCGCGGTACGTCGCCTTCTCCAATGCCATTGCGGTGCGGCCGAATCCGGCCACGGGATGCCATCGGGCGGGGTCGGCGAACGCGCGGTCGGCGGCGAAGCCGAGAAGCAGGCCTGCGGCGCGCGCGGTGGTGGGACGGGAGGTTCGATGCACGCCGCTATTTGTATCAACTAACGTTGCAGGCGATGTAAAGGAGCGTCCCATGAGTGCCGCGATCGACGAGTACCTGGCGGGCAAGGATCCGGACGCCACCGAGCGCCTGCTGCAGTTCCGTGACCTCGTTCTGGCGTGCGGCGAGGTGGACGAGCGCGTCCACCGGACCGAGATCGCGTGGGCTCGTGCCCGCGTCTTCGCTGCCGCGTTCATCTATTCGTCGCGGCTCGAGATCGCCCTCGACCTGCGCCGCCGCGTCCATCACCCGCAGTTGCGGGAGGCGTTTCCCACCACGAAGACGGTGATCACGCACCGGTTGACGATCACCTCCGACGATCAGCTCGACGACACCCTGGCCGCGCTCCTCGCGGAGGCCTACGACACGGTGGGTCCGGGCACGCGCAACCGGTAGACGCCGCCGGGGCCGGACGGACAGGTTCCGGTCGGAATGTCTGATACCTGAAACTCTCCTGAGGAACTCGCCAAGCGCCCTTTCGTGCGCCTACCATGGTATTTGCCGCCTCGTTCCCCCCATTCAGGGGCGGCGCACGGCCCCGCCCTGCTCACATCTTCGGTGCTGACTCAACACACCCACGTGGCCCGGCGGGGTTCTGCGCGTCCGGTGGGAATTTCAGCGAGCCATTGGAATCGCCGACTACGCCTGGGACGATCGAAGGGTGTCCCGCGACGTGACGAAGCTCGGCGACGACGAACTGCTCGCGCTGCTCGGCGAGCAGCGAGCACTGCTCGGCGAGTCGATCGCGAACGACTACGGCTGCGGAACGGTGCGCACCGTCACCAGCCGGATCGCCGAATTCGAGGCCGAACTCGATCGGCGCGGTTCGACGGCCTCGCGAGACGGCATCTGACCCCTAACGGGTGGGGAAACGAGAAAACCCCGACCCGCGCACGAACGTGGATCGGGGCCTTGCCTGACGGTGGGCGCGGAGGGTTTCGAACCCCCGACCGCTGGTGTGTAAAACCAGAGCTCTACCACTGAGCTACACGCCCGAACATCCGGCGAGAACCTCGCCGGATGCGCATCAGGACTCTAGCGTGGCGAGCGCTTTCTCCCAAGCTCCCTGGTCACGGGCCTCTCCGGGCCCGTTCATCTCGGCGAACCGGATGATGCCTTCCTTGTCGATGACGAAGGTGCCGCGGTTCGCGAAGCCCAGCTTGTCGTTGAAGACGCCGTACTGCTGCGCGACCGCGCCGTGCGGCCAGAAGTCGGCGAGCAGCGGGAACGTGTATCCCTGCTCGGCGGACCAGATCTTGTGGGTCGGCGACGCACCGACGGAGAGGGCGAGGATCGCCGTCTCGTCGTTCTCGAACTTCGGCAGTTCGTCGCGAACCTTGCAGAGCTCACCCTGGCACGTTCCGGTGAACGCGAGCGGGTAGAACACGAGCAGGACGTTCTTCTTTCCGCGATAATCGGAAAGCGTCACCTCCTGGTTGTTCTGGTCCTTGAGGGTGAAATCGGGGGCGGTGGTGCCCACGTCGAGCGGCATGACGTGATTCCTTCGGTGAGTGAACGGGAAAGGTGAGACTGTTCAGCGCTTGTTCGCGGGGCGCGACTTCGGCTGAACCAGACGGCTTCCCGACCAGTCTCCGAGATTTGCCGCCGACGTCTGGGTGAGACCGGCTGTGGGTGCGGACTCGGCGATCTCGCTGGGCTCCACGTGACCGGGCTGGCCGGTCTTGGGGGTGAGGACCCACACGAATCCGTCGTCGGCCAGGGGCCCGATGGCATCCATGAGGGCGTCGACGAGATCTCCGTCTTCGTCGCGCCACCACAGCAGCACGACGTCGATGACCTCGTCGGAATCCTCGTCCAGCAGTTCTCCACCGATGGTGTCCTCGACCGCGGCACGCAGGTCGTCGTCGGTGTCCTCGTCCCAGCCCAGTTCCTGTACCGCCATGTCGGCAGTGATCCCGAGTTTCTGAGCGTAGTTTTGGGCGTCCGCCGCGGCGACCACGGTGGGGTCCTCCTTTTGTTGACGGTGCTCGGATACCCGAACACCTGCCGGATGAAGATCAATTAGGTGAAAGCGAACATGCTCGAACGCTTTCGCGCAAGCCGACCACGCGAATTTTTCTGAGAATGTAGTGATGCGTGGTCATCGACCGAGCCTACGGTGCGGGAGTCACGATGTGGGGCAAGCTGCCCGAATCGAGTCGCTGAGCTCGTCTCCTCGGCTCGCGAGCGTGTTCAGAATGTCTCCGCGCTGCCCGCTGTCGACGGCCGCGGCGAGTTCGCGATAGTTGTTCGCGTAATCGGTGAGGAGTCCGGTCAGGTCGGGGGGAAGTGCGGGTGTGGCGGCGTTCGCGCCGTCCGCGGCCGACCGGAGTGCCGCCGCTGCGGCGCTCGCCTTCGTGCCGGTGTCCGCGGCCTCGGCGTTGGCGGCGTCGATGAACGTGTTGTAGGTGTCGATCGTCTCACCGGCACGGGTCACGAACATCGTGCACTGCTCCACGAGCGCCTCCCGCTCGGCCGCGGCCTTCTGCGAGGACGACGCGGCCACCGATGAGGACGTCGCTTCGGCGGCGTACTCGGCCGCCTGGGAGTCGTTCTGCTGCGCGGTTCCCTCGATCGCGCCGCCACATCCGGCGATGATGCCGGCGCCGGCGATCGCTGCGGCGGCAGCACTCAGCAGCCCCCAGCGACGCGACGACGTGCACATTCGTCTCCCCCATGTTTTCGACGACATCGATAAATTCAACATTCGGCCCCGGATCTGCGCAAACGCTACCGAAGAGTAACCCGAGCACGGTGTGCCGACCGCGCCGCAATGGGGAAAGATGAGGGTCGCGCCATATTCATAAAGGAGATGGATCGGGCCTAACAAGGCCGCGATCGCATGGAGAGGACGCCACACCGCGCGTCCCACCACAATGAGGAGCAACGTTGTCAGACCTGATCCAGGGACCCGCGTCTCAACCGGATTCCGCCACACCCGGCGCCGGAGCGGCCCAACCTTCCAACCCCAGTGCGACCCCGGGTTCCGACGGACGCGTGCGCGTCATCCGTGAGGGTGTTGCGTCGTATCTGCCGGATATCGATCCGGATGAGACCACGGAGTGGTTGGAATCGTTCGATGGTTTGTTGGACCGGTCCGGTCCGACTCGTGCCCGGTATCTGATGTTGCGGATGCTCGAGCGGGCCGGGGAGAAGCACGTCGCTCTGCCGGCGTTGACGTCGACCGATTATGTGAACACCATCCCGACGGAGAACGAGCCGTGGTTCCCGGGCGATGAGGAGGTCGAGCGCCGGTATCGGGCGTTCATCCGGTGGAACGCGGCGGTGATGGTGACCCGCGCGCAACGCCCCGGGGTGGGGGTCGGTGGCCACATCTCCACCTACGCCTCCTCCGCCGCCCTGTACGAGGTGGGGTTCAACCACTTCTTCCGCGGCAAGGACCATCCCGGCGGCGGCGATCAGATCTTCATCCAGGGCCACGCCTCCCCCGGCATCTACGCCCGCGCGTTCCTGGAGGGGCGGATCCCGGCGGAGCGGATGGACGGGTTCCGGCAGGAACACTCGCACACCGACTCCGGCGGCGGGTTGCCGTCGTACCCGCACCCGCGGCTGCTGCCGGATTTCTGGGAGTTCCCGACGGTGTCGATGGGCCTGGGCCCGATGAACGCCATCTACCAGGCCCGGTTCAACCACTACCTGCACGACCGCGGCATCAAGGACACCGCCGACCAGCACGTGTGGGCGTTCCTCGGTGACGGCGAGATGGACGAACCCGAATCCCGCGGCCTCGCGCACGTCGCGGCCACCGAAGGTTTGGACAACCTCACCTTTGTGGTGAACTGCAACCTGCAGCGCCTCGACGGCCCGGTCCGCGGCAACGGCAAGATCATCCAGGAGTTGGAGTCGTTCTTCCGCGGCGCCGGCTGGAACGTGATCAAGGTGGTCTGGGGCCGCGAGTGGGACGCCCTGCTGCACGCGGACCGCGACGGCGCCCTGGTCAATCTGATGAACGTCACCCCGGACGGTGACTACCAGACCTACAAGGCCAACGACGGCGGGTACGTGCGGGAGCACTTCTTCGGCCGGGACCCGCGGACGAAGGAGCTGGTGGCGAACCTGTCCGATCAGGACATCTGGAACCTCAAACGCGGCGGCCACGACTACCGCAAGATCTACGCCGCCTACGCGGCGGCGATGGCGCACAAGGGGCAGCCGACGGTGATCCTGGCGCACACCATCAAGGGCTACACCCTGGGCAAGCATTTCGAGGGCCGCAACGCCACCCACCAGATGAAGAAGCTGACCCTCGACGACCTGAAGAATTTCCGGGACCTGCAGCGGATCCCGATCTCCGACGCAGAGTTGGAGAAGGACCCGAAGATGCCGCCGTACTACCACCCCGGCAAAGATGCCCCGGAGATCCAGTACATGCTCGACCGCCGCAAGGCGCTGGGCGGGTTCCTGCCGCAGCGGCGCACCGGGGCGGCGCCGTTGCCGCAGCCGGCGGACTCCACCTACGACGTGGTCCGCAAGGGCTCCGGGAAGCAGCAGGTCGCGACCACCATGGCGTTGGTGCGGATCATGAAGGAGTTGCTGCGGGACAAGGAGATCGGGAAGCGGATCGTGCCGATCATCCCGGACGAGGCCCGCACCTTCGGGATGGACTCCTGGTTCCCCTCGCTGAAGATCTACAACCGCAACGGGCAGCTGTACACGGCGGTCGACGCGGAGTTGATGCTGGCGTACAAGGAGTCCGAGATCGGGCAGATCCTGCACGAGGGCATCAACGAGGCCGGCTCGACGGCCTCGTTCACCGCGGTCGGCACCTCCTACGCCACCCACGGGGAGCCGATGATCCCGCTGTACATCTTCTACTCGATGTTCGGGTTCCAGCGCACCGGCGACGGCCTGTGGGCCGCCGCCGATCAGATGGCCCGCGGATTCGTCCTCGGCGCCACCGCCGGCCGCACCACCCTCACCGGGGAAGGACTGCAGCACGCCGACGGGCACTCGCTGCTGCTGGCCTCGACCAACCCCGCCGCCGTGGCCTACGATCCGGCGTTCTCCTACGAGATCGCGCACATCGTCAAGGACGGGCTGCGCCGGATGTACGGCGGCACCGACGGCGTGGACGGGTTCGGTGGCGAGGACATCTTCTACTACATCACCCTCTACAACGAGCCCTACACCCAACCCGCCGAACCCGAGAACCTGAACGTCGACGGGCTGCTCAAGGGCCTGTACCTGTTCAAGAAGTCCGAAGCATCGGGCCCGAAGGCGCAGATCCTGGTCTCCGGTGTCACCATGCCCGAGGGCCTGCGGGCGCAGGAACTGCTCGCCGACGAGTGGGGTGTGGCCGCCGACGTGTGGTCGGTCACCTCCTGGGGTGAACTGCGCCGCGACGGCATCGAATCCGAACGCCAGGCGCTGCGGGACCCGGGCACCGACGCCCCGCTGCCCTACGTCACCCAGGCCCTGTCGGATGCGGCCGGCCCGTTCGTGGCCGCCTCGGACTGGATGCGCGCCGTCGCCGACCAGATCCGCCAATGGGTCCCCGGCTCGTACACCACCCTCGGCACCGACGGATTCGGGTTCTCCGACACCCGCCCCGCCGCCCGCCGGTACTTCAACGTCGACGCCGAATCCATCGTCGTCGCCGTCCTGTCCGCCCTCGCCGGCGAAGGCACCCTCGACCGCTCCAAGGCCGTCGAAGCCGCCACGAAGTACCGCATCGACGACGTCCGCGCCGCCGCCGTCTCCTACACGGATACCGGAAGCGCGTAACACCGCCGTCCTCACCCACCGCCGCCCGTGTGTCCGTCGGACAACACGGGCGGCGGTGCGCGTAGGTTCTTGACTATGGTCGAGCAGAGTCCGCTGGTCTCCCGCAGACGACAAACCCGGGATCCGTTGCCCGACGCACTGTTGCGTCGTGTCAAACAGTTCTCCGGTCGCCTCTCGACCGAGGCCGTCACGACGATGCAGGATCAACTTCCGTTCTTCGACGACCTCGACGCCGCTCAGCGTTCCAACGTGCAGTTGCTGGTCCAGACCGCGGTGGTCAACTTCCTCGAATGGCTGAAGAACCCGGACAGTGACATCCGGTTCAGCCTGGACGCGTTCCAGGTGATTCCGCAGGATCTGGCGCGCAGGCTCACGCTCAGCCAGACGGTGGACATGGTGCGGGTGGCGATGGAGTTCTTCGAGCAGTGGCTTCCGGCGCTCGCCCGGAACGATCAGCAGCTGATCGCGCTCACCGAGGCCGTGCTGCGCTACGGCCGCGAACTGGGTTTCGCGGCCGCCTCCGTGTATGCGAGTGCCGCGGAGTCCCGCGGTGCCTGGGACACGCGGCTCGAGGCCCTCGTCGTCGACGCCGTGGTCCGCGGCGACACCGGGTCCGACATGTTGTCGCGGGCGGCGACCCTCAACTGGGATGCCACCGCTCCCGCCACGGTCATCGTCGGCACACCTCCCGAGGACGAACGCGTCTCCGTCGTCGGCACCGTCCACACCATCGCGCAGAGGCACGGCCGGGCCGCGCTCGCGGTCGTGCAGGGTTCGCGGCTGGTGATGGTCGTCAGCGGCGAGCTGCAGGAGGGGTCGGGGCACTCGAGTTTCATGACCGACCTGCTCGGCAAGTTCTCGGACGAGCCGGTGATCATCGGACCGACCACGCCGACGCTCGGCGCCGCCCACTTCAGCGCCGTCGAGGCGCTTGCCGCGATGCAGGCGGTCGCCGGGTGGCGGGGCGCCCCCCGGCCCGTCCACGCGGCCGAGTTGCTACCCGAGCGGGCACTGCTCGGGGACAACGCCGCAGTCACCGCTCTCAACGACCATCTGGTCGCTCCGCTGGCGGCCGCCGGCGGTGTTCTCACCGACACTCTGGACGCGTATCTCGACTGTGGAGGTGCGGTTGAGACTTGCGCCCGGCAGCTGTTTGTTCATCCAAATACTGTGCGGTATCGACTCAAGAGAATCGCGGAGGTCACCGGGCGCGATCCGACGAATCCGCGGGATGCGTATGTGCTCAGAGTGGCTGCCACCGTGGGTCGATTGACACATTCCCATAACGAACCCATATCACGTTTAACACCAGTCACACCCTTCCCATTCGGAGAAGCAGGGCTGTAACGAACGTCTGTCCAGATTCGATGCGAGGAGCCCACGTGCAATTTTGTGGGAACCCAACAAATCCGCCGACAAAGGTTCATTCGCAACGACATCTCGCGGTACGCGGTTGACGGTGTTCTCTTGAAGAGTGATTTCGTTGCTCGCCCCGGGTCAGGGCTCTCAGACTCCCGGCATGCTCATCCCTTGGTTGGAGCTGCCGGGTTCTCATGACCGTGTCGCACTGTGGTCGAAGGCTGCCGGCCTCGACCTCGTCCGCCTCGGTACCACCGCGACGGCGGAGGAGATCACCGACACGTCGGTGACTCAGCCCCTCGTCGTGGCCGCCGCGATCCTCGCATTCGAGGAACTCGACTCGCGTGGCCTGGTTCCCGCAGACACCATCGCAGCCGGGCACTCCGTCGGTGAACTCGCCGCGGCCGCCGTCGCCGGGGTCCTCTCCGCCGACGACGCCGTCGCCCTCGCCGCGGTCCGCGGTGCGGAGATGGCCAAGGCCTGCGCACTCGAGCCGACCGGCATGTCCGCCGTCCTCGGGGGCGACGAGACCGAGGTGCTCACCCGTCTCGACGAGCTGGGCCTCGAACCGGCCAACCGCAACGCGGCCGGCCAGATCGTCGCGGCAGGTCTGCTGACGGCGCTCGAGGAACTCGCCGCCAACCCGCCGGAGAAGGCGCGGGTGCGCGCACTGCCCGTCGCGGGCGCGTTCCACACCCGGTTCATGGCTCCCGCGCAGGAGGCCGTCACCGAGGCTGCGTCCAAGATCACACCGGGTGAACCCACCCGCACTCTGCTCTCCAACGCCGACGGCGCACCGGTCGCATCCGGAGCCGACGCACTGACTAAGCTGGCCGCGCAGGTAACCCGACCTGTGCGTTGGGACCTGTGTACCGCGAGCTTGCGGACCGCTCAGGTCTCGGCGATCGCGGAACTTCCACCAGCCGGAACCCTGGTCGGTATCGCCAAGCGTGAGATGCGCGGCACGCCGACCCTGGCACTCAAGACCCCGGGGGATATCTCCGCGCTAGCCGAACTGACAGAACTCGGCTAGTTTGCTGCGCGCACCTCGGTGCGTGCAGGGCCCGCAGGCGCGGCCGATGGGGACGTGCCTGCACAACTCCAGATACATCTACATCGAATCAGAAGGGAGCCACTCAGTGGCCGCCACCCAGGAAGACATCATCGCCGGACTCGCGGAGATCATCGAGGAGGTCACCGGTATTGAGCCGTCCGAGGTGACCATCGAAAAGTCTTTCGTCGACGACCTCGACATCGACTCCCTCTCCATGGTTGAGATCGCCGTCCAGACCGAGGACAAGTACGGCGTGAAGATTCCCGACGAGGATCTCGCCGGACTGCGCACCGTCGGTGACGCCGTGTCCTACATCCAGAAGCTCGAAGCAGAAGGTGGCGCCGACGCGGAGGCCGTGAAGGCCAAGCTCGAAGCTGCCAAGAACGACGAGGAGTGAGCTCAGCCGTGACTTCCGCCTCGACCAACGGGAGACAGTTCCCCAACATCGTCGTCACCAGCCTCGCGGCTACGACGTCGATTGCTGGTGACGTGGATGCCACGTGGAAAGGCCTGTTGGCCGGCGAGAGCGGCATCGACACCATCCAGGAAGCGTTCGTCACGGAGAACGACCTTCCGGTGACGATCGGCGGCAAGCTGAAGGTGTCGCCCGACGAGTCGCTGTCCCGGGTCGAGATCCGGCGGATGAGCTTCGTCGAGCGGCTGGCGCTCGTCCTGGGCCGTCAGGTCTGGGAGAACGCGGGCAGCCCGGAGGTCGACAAGGATCGCCTCGGCGTCGTGATCGGCACCGGGCTCGGCGGCGGCGAGGCTCTGATCGACGCCGTCGAGAAGATGAAGGCCGGTGGCTACCGCAAGGTGTCGCCGTTCGCCGTCCAGATGGTGATGCCCAACGGTCCGTCGGCCACCGTCGGACTCGAACTGGGGGCTCGCGCCGGAGTGATCACTCCCGTATCGGCCTGCTCCTCGGGTTCCGAGGCCATCGCCCATGCGTACCGCATGCTGGTGATGGGCGACGCCGACATCATCGTCGCCGGTGGTGTGGAGGGTTACCTCGACGCCGTGCCGATCGCGAGTTTCGCGATGATGCGCGCGCTGAGCACTCGCAACGACGATCCGAAGGCGGCTTCACGGCCGTTCGACAAGGATCGCGACGGCTTCGTGTTCGGTGAGGCCGGAGCGATGATGGTCCTCGAGACCGAGGAACACGCCAAGGCTCGCGGCGCCACCATCCACGCCCGGCTGATGGGCGCGGGGATCACCTCCGACGGGTTCCACATCGTCGCTCCCGACCCCTCGGGTTCGGGCGCTGCGCGGGCCATGACGAGGGCGATCGAGACTGCTGGATTGACGAAGAAGGACATCCAGCACATCAACGCGCACGCCACGGCCACGCCGATCGGTGACACCGCCGAGGCGAACGCCATCAAGGCTGCCGTCGGCAACCATGCTGCGGTGTACGCACCGAAGTCCGCGTTGGGGCACTCGATCGGCGCCGTCGGTGCGCTCGAGGCGGTGCTCACGGTCCTGAGTCTGCGTGACGGAGTCATTCCGCCCACGCTGAATCTCGAGAATCAGGATCCAGAGATCGACCTGGATGTCGTCAAGGGCGAAGCCCGTTACGGCGAGATCGATTTCGCGATCAACAACTCGTTTGGTTTCGGTGGGCACAACGTCGCGCTCGCCTTCGGCCGGGCCTGACAGCCGGTCCTGCTAGATCGCGGGTGGAGACCCCTTCAGTGAAGGGGTCTCCACCCATCGACAGCCCACGAGGGGCCCGCTACAGAGGAGGACGCGATGACAATCCTGGCACCCGCGACGAAGTCCGATGCGTCGGTCGATCCGCGCGATCCCCTTGCGCGCCTGGAGAAGCTGTTCGACGCCGGGACGGTCGTCCCACTCCATCCGCGTGACAAGTCCGGTGTGCTGGCCGCGTCCGGCAACATCGACGGTGTCCGCACCATCGCCTACTGCTCCGATGCCACCGTCATGGGCGGCGCCATGGGTGTCGAGGGCTGCAAGCACATCGTGACGGCGATCGATACCGCCCTCGAGGAAGATGCCCCTATCGTCGGGCTCTGGCACTCGGGTGGCGCGCGTCTCGCCGAGGGCGTCGAGGCCCTGCACGCCGTCGGACTGGTCTTCGAGGCCATGGTCCGCGCGTCCGGCCGCGTCCCACAGATTTCCGTCGTCCTCGGCTTCGCGGCCGGTGGAGCGGCATACGGTCCCGCGTTGACCGACGTCGTCATCATGGCGCCCGAGGCCCGCGTATTCGTCACCGGACCCGATGTGGTCCGCAGCGTCACCGGCGAGCAGGTCGACATGGTGTCGCTCGGCGGCCCCGACACGCACACCAAGAAGTCGGGTGTGGCGCACATCGCCGCCCACGACGAGGGTGACGCGCTGCACCGGGCACGCCGCCTGGTGTCCATGTTCTGCGAGCAGGGCGAGTTCGATCAGGCCGCGGCCGCGCACGGCGACACCGATCTCCGTGCGCTCATGCCGGAGTCGGCGAAGCGCGCCTACGACGTCCGCCCGATCGTGCACGAACTTCTCGACAACGTCGAGGGCGAGTCGAGTTTCGAGGAACTGCAGGGCAATTACGCCCGCAGCATCGTCACCGGGCTCGGACGCCTCGGTGGCCGCACCGTCGGTGTCATCGCCAACAACCCGCTCCGCCTGGGTGGGTGCCTGAACTCGGAGAGCGCCGAGAAGTCGGCTCGCTTCGTCCGGCTGTGCAACGCGTTCGGCATCCCGCTGGTCGTGGTCGTGGACGTTCCGGGATACCTCCCCGGGGTGAGCATGGAATGGGAAGGCGTCGTGCGCCGCGGAGCCAAACTGCTCCACGCGTTCGCCGAGGCCACCGTGCCCCGGGTGACGGTCGTGACCCGCAAGATCTACGGCGGCGCCTACATCGCGATGAATTCCCGCGCTCTCGGTGCCACCGCCGTGTACGCGTGGCCCGACGCCGAGGTCGCAGTCATGGGTGCCAAGGCGGCAGTGGGCATCCTGCACAAGCGGGCCCTGGCCGCGGCGCCGGAAGAAGAGCGAGAGGCCCTGCACGAGCGGCTGGCCGTGGAGCACGAGAGCATCGCCGGTGGCGTCGACCGTGCCGTTGCGATCGGTGTGGTGGACGAGGAGATCGACCCGGCCAAGACGCGCAGTGTCGTCACCGCCGCCCTCGCCGCGGCCCCCGCCACCCGCGGCGACCACAAGAACATCCCGTTGTGATCTGAGCATTGATCGAGAGAAGGCCCCCACCGGCGACGGTGGGGGCCTTTTCGCGTCCGTGAGCGCGATCAGCCGACGTCGCGGCGCAGCCAGGTGACCTCGGCGCCTTCGCCGCCGCTGCGGAACGGCTCGAGCGCCTCGTCCCAGGCCGTTCCGAGGGCGTAGTCCAGTTCGGCGGCGATGTCACCGCCCGCCTCCATCAGTGCCCGCAGACGCATCTCCCCCACGACGACATCGCCGTTCGCGCTGGTGGATCCGTGCCACAGACCCATACCGGGCACGTGACTGAACCGTTCGCCGTCCACGCCCTCGCTGGCGTCCTCGGTGACCTCGAAGCGCAGCATCGGCCAGGCGCGGAGCGCGTTGACCAACCGCGAGGCGGTGCCGACGGGCCCCACCCAGTTGGTGGTCGCGCGCAGGACGCCGTTGGAGGCCGGCTGCGAGGTCCATTTCAGGTTCGCTCGGCAGTCGAGGGTCGCGGTCAGCGCCCATTCGATATGGGGGCACAACGCGGCTGGCGACGAGTGGATGTAGACAACACCAGCCGTCACGTCCGCGAACTGATTCAATGCGCGCACTCGAGCCTCCTGCTTCGACGAGGGACGTCTTCCCCAACGGCCTCAGTCGGTGTGTGCAGCACGCTCGGTTGACCAGTGTGCCCTGTGATGCCTGTGTTGCGCCAGTGATTCGAGCAATCGGTGTGTCTTCACCTTTCGCGTTCCGAGAGAATACCGTCGCTCAGCTCGGTCCACACGGGCTTGGCCCAGTCGCCGAAGTCCCGGTCCGTCAACGCGACGCACGCGAGTCCCGCGGCCGGGTCGACCCAGAGGAACGTGCCGGACTGACCGAAGTGTCCGAACGTCTGCGGCGAGTTGCCGGTGCCCGTCCAGTGCGGGCTCTTGCCCGACCGGATCTCGAATCCCAGACCCCAGTCGTTGGGACGCTGTGAGCCGTATCCGGGCAGAATTCCGTCCAGTCCGGGGAATTGCACCGAAGTGGCGTCCGCGAACGTCTGAGGCGAGATGAGCGCCGGGCGGAACAGTTCGGCGGCGAAGCGGCCGAGGTCTGCGGCCGACGCCTGCGCTCCGTGGCCGGCGGGACCGACCAGAGCGGACGCGGTCATCGCCAGCGGAGCGAACACGGATTCCGAAACGTAGTCGGCGAAGTCGATCGACGTCTCCGCGGTGAGGAAGTCGGCGAGCACCTCGTAGCCGGCACTCGAGTAGATCCGCTTGCGTCCCGGTGCCGTCTGCACCCGGTCCGCGTCGAAGGCGAGGCCCGACGCGTGCGCCAGAAGATGACGCACCGTCGAGCCCTCCGGGCCTGCGGGCTGGTCGAGTTCGACGGCCCCCTCCTCGGTGGCCACCAGGACTGCGTACGCGCAGAGCAGTTTGGTCACCGAGGCCAGCGGGAAGACGCGCTGCTGGTCGCCGTACTCGCCGATCACCCCTTCGTCTCGCGACAGGACCACCGCCGCAGCGTTGTCCACGGGCCATCGGGCGATCTGATCGAGACTCTGCACCCGGTCAGACTACGAGAGCCGCACCAAGCAACTGCGGCGAGCCGTCACCAGTCGGCTTCGGTGTACCGGATGACGCCGCGAATGTTCTTGCCGTCGAGCATGTCCTGGTACCCGTCGTTGACGCCTTCGAGGCTGTAGGTGCGGGTGATCATGTCGTCGAGATTCAGCTGCCCCGACTTGTACATGGCCAGCAGGTTCGGGATCTCGACCCGGGCGTTGCCGCCGCCGAAGATGGTGCCCTTCAGATCCTTCTGCAGCATCGAGAAGAGGAACAGGTTCAGCTTGACGTCCATGTCGGTCATCGCGCCCATCGCGGTGACGACGCACGTGCCGAATTTGCTGGTGAGCAGCAGGGCTTCCTCGACGTATTCGCCGCGCATCTCCCCGACCGTGATGATCGTCTTCTGCGCCATCAGCCCGTTGGTGAGCGCGATGATCGGTTCGATCGCGGCTGCGGCGCTCTCGAACGCGTGGGTGGCCCCGAACTTCAGCGCCTGTTCCCGCTTCCACGGCACCGGGTCGATGGCGAAGATCTGACGGGCCCCGGACGCCACCGCGCCCTGCAGTGCGCTCATGCCGACGCCGCCGACACCCATGATGACGACGGATTCGCCCGGCTTCACCTCTGCCATTCGCGTCGCCGACCCCCACCCGGTGGGGACGCCGCAGCCGACGAGGGCGGCGACGTCGAAGGGAATGTCCTTGTCGATCTTCACGACCGACGTCTCGTGCACGACCATGTAGGGGGAGAACGTCCCGAGCAGGCACATGGGGATGACGTTCTCGCCGCGCGCGTGGATGCGGAACGTGCCGTCGCTGATCGCGAGCCCGCTCAGGAGCCCCATGCCGAGGTCGCAGAGATTCTGATGTCCCGCCGAGCACGCCGGACAGCGTCCGCAGGCGGGTACGAAGGAGAGCACCACGTGGTCGCCGACCTCGAGGTCCTTCACCCCCGGCCCCAGTTTGGTGATGACGCCGGACCCTTCGTGGCCGCCCATCACGGGGAAGGACGCCATGGGCATCGAACCGGTGACGATGTGGTGGTCGGAGTGGCACATTCCGGCGGCTTCCATGCGAATCTGCACCTCGCCCGCAACCGGATCGCCGATCTCGATCTCCTCGACGGACCACGGCTCGTTCAGGCCCCACAGGATCGCACCCTTGGTCTTCATGTGACTCCCAACCCTTCGTTCATGTCTGCGCATCTGCTGATGTGACGATAGACACAAACGAGCCGAATTGGAACACGTTCTACCGAATCGGGTCCGGGAATCCGAAACTGTTACCCCGACACGTCGTGGAGGTGATGGATCGGGTCGTGGACGAAATACCTGGCGAGCGTCTCCACCGTGAACGAGGCACCGTCGCTGCGCCGCCCGGTCCGCGACCGGAGTTCCGGTGGGACGGCCTCGAAGCCGTCCGCCACCGCGGCGCCTGCCGCACGCAGTTCGGCGTCCACGACGGCCGGATCCTGCTCGTTGTAGCGCTCGGCGATCGCGGTCTCGTCCTGGTCCCAGTTCGGGAACAGGGGGTCCGTCTGCTCGAGGATGAGGCGGAGCCGGGCGTCGAAGATCCGGAACACGTCGCGAACGTGCGCCGCGTACTCGAGGGCCGACCACGTCTGCTCGTCCGGCCGGACCGTCACGTCGGGCCGGGTGAGGACCGGCGACCAGGCGTCCGCGTTCGCCCGGACCAGGGCGGGAATGTCCTCGTACCGGGTTGCCGCCGAGTCGAACCCGCAGTCGGGGCACGCCCGGTCGAGGACCCACGTCCAGTTCTTGGTGTCGGGGGTGATCGCCATGCCGGTCATCGTAGAGCGCCCGGCGAATGTCGCTCGCTCAGAGTTTGTACCCGATCGTCCGCAGCAACGCCTTGCGGTCGGCGACGTCGGCGCTGGTCTCCACACCGGCAGGCGGTTGCCCGTCGATCACGCCGGCGATGCCCCGGCCGAGTTCCGTCTCGGCCACGATGATTTCGACGGGGTTGGCGGTGGCGCAGAAGATGCCGCACACCTCCGGCACCCGCTTCAGCGTGTTCAGGACGTTGACCGGGTAGCCGTCCTCCAGAAACACGAAGAACGAGTGGCCCGCGCCGACGGCGACGGCGTTGCGGGTGGCCAACTCGACGAGACGGTCGTCGTTGCCGGAGCAGCGTACGAGGCGGGGGCCCGACGCCTCGCAGAACGCGATACCGAACCGGAGGTGCGGGCTCACCCCCACCAGCGCCTCGTGCACGTCCTCGACGGTCTTGATGAAGTGGGACTGCCCGACGATCACGTTCATGTCGTCGGGCTTGTCGATCGCCACGATCTGCAGGTCCACGATGGCCTCCTCGGGTGACTTTCAGTCTGCCCCGTGCCGGCACCGAGAACAACGACGCGGCACGTGCTGCGCCCTCGGTCAGGCGCCGATGTGGGCGGCGAATGTCGACCGGCCGGGGCCGGCAAGGTCGCCGAGTGCGTCACGGCGCCCGGCCATCGCCATCAGCAGCGCTTCGCCGCTTCCACTCACCTGCGGTCCCCGGCCGTAGGACCAGTCGAGATCTGTCGCCACCAGCTTCACCCCGCGCGCTCGCCAGGCGCCGCGGATCAGCGGAGCGAACCGTGCGAAGTCCAGCGCCACTCGCAGCCGCCGCGGAGGGATGGTCCGCGGAATCTCGAGGGGCCGCCGGATGTCCTGTTGATGGATCATGCCGTCGACGAGGGCGATCCTCCCACCGAAACCGGCAGGCAGACCGCTGGGTTCGGCGTGAACGCGCATCAACTCGAGCAGCTGCTCGGGGGTGCGGTCCGCGAGGTCGGCGACCCCGAGTTCGTTGACCCGGTCCTGCAGGAACCAGCCCTTCGCGAACCGTGCGGCCAGACTGCGAAAGTCGAGCTCGTCGTAGCTGATCACGTGCGCGACCACGTCCCGGACCCGCCACCGCTCGCACAAGCTCGGCGACTCCCACTGCTGCGGGGACAGCCCTGCGAGCAGTTCGGCGAATTCTTCCCGTTCCTCGCGCGCCAACTCCATGGTCTTCACACTGCCCGAATCCGGGCCCACTCGAGAAGACCGGACCGACCGGGGAAGTGGGTGGGGCGGGCGGGGCTCGAACCCGCGACCAATGGATTATGAGTCCACGGCTCTAACCGACTGAGCTACCGCCCCATCACCGCACCACTCGCATCGCGGCCTGCCGATGTTACCGTGCGCCTGCGGCGGGCGCGTAGCCGGGACGAGCCCGTCCCGACAGCGCTTTTCGTGGTCGACGCCTACTCGTCCCGGGCATCGCGGCGTTTGTCGTCGCTCGCGTGTTCGGGTTGTTCGACCGACGTGGCCGACGCCGGTCCGTCGGCGACGAGTTCGTACCGTCGCCCGTACGTTTCGACGAGGGCCTGGATCGCCGCGACCACCGGGACCGACACCAGCGCGCCGACCGCACCGAACAGGGAGGCGCCCACGATCACCGATCCGAACGCGACGGCGGGGTGGATCGAGACCGTCGCGGACGTGATGCGCGGGTGCAGCACGTAGTTCTCGATCTGCTGGTAGACGGTGCCGAACACGATCACCCACACGCCGTCCATGGGCCGGGACGCCGCGGCGATGATCGCGGGGAGGGCGATCGCGAGGTAGGTGCCCAGGGTGGGGACGAACTGCGAGACGATGCCGGTCCACAGTGCCAGCGGCAGCCAGTAGGGCACGCCGATCACCACGAGGAAGATGCCGGTGGCGACCGAGCTGATGGCGGCGAGGATGAGCCGCGACACGACGTAGCCGCCTGCTTTCTCGACCGAGATCTCCCAGACCACCGAGATGACCCGCTGCTGCCGCGCCGGAAACCAGCTCGAGATGGTGCGGCGAAGGGCCGGTCCCTGCGCGGACATGTAGAACACGAACAGCAGCAGCGTCAGCATCTGGAACACGACGCCGAGCAACGAGGACAACACGCCCAGCACTCCGGGCGTGAAGCGCTCGGCGAGGTCCCGGACGGTCTCGGGGGTGAGGTGGATCAGATCCTCGCCGGTCGCGAAGTCGGTGTCGAACACACGATTGGACCAGTCGGTGACGGAGGACAGTGCGCCCGGCAGCGCCTTGAGGAGCTGGGCGAGCTGCTGGGCGAGCAGTGTCCCGAACAGCGCCAGGAATGCGATCGCGAAGACGAACAGTGCCAGCAGCACGAGTCCGGTGGCGAGGCCGCGCCGCAGTCCCCGGCGCGCGAGCCAGTCGACGACCGGTTCGAGGGTGATGCTGAACAGCCACGCCAGAAACAGCAGCCCCAGGAATCCGCGCAGGTTGACGAACAGCCACCCCGACAACTGGTAGGCGGCGACGGCCAGCAGGACGTACAGAATCGAGGGCAGCAACCACCGCGGGGCGTCGCTCGTGCCGAAACGCCCGCCCGGCCGCGTCGGTGCCGTCTCGCCGCCGTCCTCGCCCTCGCTCATCGCACACCCCGCGATCGCTTGCTGCCGATACAGCGGGAATGTACTCGCCCGGGACGCACACCGATCCGAATTGGCCGCGCGCAGCAGAAAACCCCGCCCGGACGAACCGGACGGGGTTTCGGTGCTCCCCCGGCTGGACTCGAACCAGCAACCGTCCGATTAACAGTCGGAAGCTCTGCCAATTGAGCTACAGGGGATTATTCTGCTGTGCTTCGCCGTTCCCGGCGATGCGAGAGAAACTGTAGCGCATAGCCCCACCCCAGTACCAAATCGCCTGCCTGTCGATGCATCAGGCAGGATGGGGACGGTCGTTGTGCGTCGGGAGGAAGCGGGAATGATGCGGTTGTTGATCGGTATCGCTGCTGGGTACGTGCTGGGTACGCGAGCAGGACGTGCGCGCTACGAACAGATCAGCCGGGCCACCAAGGCCGTGGCCACCAGCCCGGCCACGAAGAAGGTGTTGCAGATGTCACGACAGAAGCTGTCCGACTCGCTGAACACCCAGCCGAAGCTCGAACCGATGAAGCCGCTCGACGAGGACACGACCATCCTCGTTCCCCAGGACCAGCTCAAGAAGAAATAGCCGACGGCGGCCGGTTCAGCCGGCCATGCCGTCCCGGTTGGTGTCGCCGATCGCCTGATCGAGCAGGCTCCGGCGGTACTGCTCCAGGGCGACGAGGTCGCCGAGCAGCGAGTGGAACTCGTCCGACGCCGTCGCCGGTGAGATGCGCTGCAACTTGGACTTCAGTTCCGCCACCTGCTCCCCCACCCACACCTCCTGCAGGCGTGCGATGACGCCGGAGATGTATCGCGGGACGGTGTCCTCCTCGGCGGGCAACGGTTCGACGGCGAGTTCCGACACGAGAGACGCCGCGGTGACGTCCTCGACTCCCCGGCTGACCGCGTCGACCCACTCGCCGCCGCCGAGGCCCGCGCTGGCGCCGCCCGCCGCGATCATCGACTCGCGGATCACGACGTACGTCGGGTGCGTGAACGTCTCCACCGGCAGCGAGTCGAAGACGGTGCCGGCGATGGCCGGGTACTGCAACGCACCCTTGAGCGCTTCGCGCTGCGCCCACAGCGTCGGGTCGTTCGGGCGGGGCCGGGACAGGCCGACGGGCAACTGCGGGGCGTCCTGGTTCTCGTCCCGGGCCGCCTTCTTCTTGGGAGGCGCGGGCACCGACCCGCGGGTGGACGCCCGCTTACGTGCCTCGTCGCGCACCCGTTGCCGGACCGCGGCGATGTCGTCCCAGCCCACCCAGCCGGACAGCTGGACGGCGTAGCTGTCCCGCAGCGTCGCTTCCTTGATCTGGGCGACCACCGGCACCGTGCGGCGCAGCGCCTCGACCCGGCCCTCCGCGGTCTCGAGGTCGTGTTCGGTGAGGATCGACTTGACCACGAACTCGAACATCGGCGTGCGACGCGCCACCAGGTCGCGGACGGCCGCGTCACCGGACTTCTGCCGCAGCTCGCAGGGGTCCATGCCCTCGGGCGCGACGGCGACGAACGTCTGCCCGGCCATCTTCTGGTCGCCCTCGAACGCTTTCATCGCCGCGGCCTGGCCTGCGGCGTCCCCGTCGAACGTGTAGATGATCTCGCCGCGAAAATAGCTGTCGTCCATCAGCAGTCGCCGCAACATCGAGAGGTGGTCCTCACCGAATGCGGTGCCGCAGGCGGCGACGGCGGTCTTGACCCCGGCCAGGTGCATCGCCATGACGTCGGTGTATCCCTCGACCACCACGGCCTGATGCCCCTTGGCGATCTCCCGCTTGGCGAGGTCGAGCCCGAACAGCACCTGAGATTTCTTGTACAGCATGGTTTCCGGCGTGTTGACGTACTTGCCGGGCATGGTGTCGTCGTCGAACAGTTTGCGGGCGCCGAAACCGATGACGTCGCCGGACAGGTTCCGGATGGGCCAGAGCAGACGGCGGTGGAAGCGGTCGATGTGACCGCGCCGCCCCGCCTTCGACAGGCCCGCGGCCTCCAGTTCCTTGACGTCGAAACCCTTGCCCAGCAGATGCTTCGTGAGGATGTCCCAGCCGTCGGGCGCATACCCGCACCCGAACTGCTGCGCGGCCTGGGCGTCGAAGTTCCGTTCCGTCAGGTAGTCGCGGGCGGCCTGCGCGTCGGGTTCCTGCAGACGCGCCGAGTAGAACTCCTGCGCCGCCGCGTTCGCCGCGACCAGGCGGGCGCGGGTGCCGCGGTCGCGTTGCACCGACGTGCCGCCGCCCTCGTACGAGAGGGTGTAGTTCAGCCGGTCGGCCAGTTGCTCGACTGCCTCGACGAAACTGATGTGGTCGATCTTCTGGAGGAACGAGTAGACGTCGCCGCCCTCGCCGCACCCGAAGCAGTGGAAGTGGCCGTGGTTGGGCCGCACGTGGAACGACGGCGACTTCTCGTCGTGGAACGGGCACAGCCCCTTCATGGAGTCGCCGCCCGCGCGCTTGAGGGAGACGTACTCCCCCACGATGTCCTCGATCCGTGTGCGCTCGCGAATGGCCGCAACGTCACGATCAGGGATTCTGCCAGCCACGCCCGACAGTCTAGGCGCTCTCCCGGAGCCCGGAATTCCGCCTCGGAATCAGCAGTTCGAGGGGGCGGGAATCCCGGCGAATCGGTCGCCGAGGTAGCCGAAGGCGGGGCCGGCGCCGAGCATGGTGGCGGTGCCGTGGTCGGCGCCCGGAATCACGTCGAACTGCACCCGCGCACCCTGTGAGCAGTACCGGGCGACGGTGTTCTGCACCGGTCCGATGGCGACGAGGGGGTCCGCGCTGCCGTGCCAGACGAACATCGGCGTCCGCGGAACTCCCGGATACAGTTCGACGCTGTTCTCGTCCATCACGGCGCGCCCGGACGGGTCGGCGAGGATCCCCGGACCGTTGGTCAGGTCGGGCAGCGACTTGCCTGCCCCGGCGCCGAGGATCGAATCGGTGCACATGTTGCTCATCTGCGCGCGCAGGGCGAGTCCCTCGTCGTTGAGACCGTCGCCGAGCGGGGAGCGTGTCGGGTATTCGCGCTCGAGCCCGATGGCGGCCGCGAATCCGAGGCCGAACGCCTGCGAGCGGGTGCCGCCGAGGCGGTCGGCCAGTTCGCCGATGTTGACCGGGGTACCGCCCTCGGCGGCGCCCACGATGTTCAGTTCCGGGGCGTAGGTGGGGGCGAGCGCCGCAGCCCAGTTGGTCGCCATGGCGCCACCCGAGTACCCGGCGAGCCCGACCGGACTGCTGCCGAGCCCGGCCTCGGGGAGTCGCTGCGCGGCGCGGACGCCGTCGAGGACGAGCCGGCCGCCGAGTTTCGCCGCCCCGTATGCGCTGGTGGGACCGAGGTGGTCGGGTACGGCGACCGCCCATCCCCGCGCGAGCAGGGCGTTGAGGGCCGGGGCCTCCTGGAGTCCGCCGGTGAACAGCTGATGCGACGGTGCGCACTCGAGCCCGAGCGCGTTGACGAACGGCTGATACGACACCAGCGGGCGGTTCGCGGGGGTGCCGCGGGGCACCAGCACCGTGGTGACGGCGGCGATGGGCGCGCCCGCGGAGTTGGTCGACTTGTACTTGACCTGCCAGGCGTCGGCGGTGGGGAAACCGGTGGCGGCGACCGGGCGGCTCGCCAGCACGTCCCCGTCGGCGCGTGCCCCGACGTCGGCGGGCGCACCGTAGAACGGGTCGGGGTCCGCGAACGGGTATGCGGGCGCGGCCTGCGCCGCGGGTGGGGCCAGCAGGGCGGCACCGACCGCCACCGCCAGCGCTGCGGACGTCGAACCGATGATCTTGCGCACTGCAGACTTCATCCGGTCTCCCTGACCCTCGGGTGTGCTGCACGTAGGGGGTGCAAGCTGTCTGAGTCCTATTCGTAGCACCGCGGCGGGCGGATTGGTCCGACTTCGGTGTCCGTCAGCCCCAGCTCGCCTGGGCCCCGAGACTGGACTTGTCGACGCGTTCGAGTCTGCTCTCGGTGTAGGACGCGATCTGGTCGACGACGACCCGGACCCGTGCGGGGTCGTCGGCCGCCGCATGCCACGCGGGTACGAGGATCGGGTCGAGGCCGTCGGGTGCGGTCGCGAGCAGCCATTCGGCGACGCGGTGCACGCGGTCCCGCTGCCGTTCCTGCCGCGCGCGGTGGCCGGCATCGGACATCACGAAGTTCAGTGCGAACGTCTTGAGCAGCGCCACCTCGGACGCGACCACCGGCGGGACCACCAGATCGGCGTCGTACCGGGCGACCGGCTTCTCGCCGTGGACGTCGCGGGTCCCGATGATCGCGGCGGTCGCGAACCGGCCCACCAGTTCGCTGGTGAGGTTCTTCAACGCGACCGAACTGGTGAGCGTGCCGTCGTAGCTGCCCACGCCGACGACGACCGGCAGGAGGCTCAGCCGTTGCGCGGCCTCCACGAGTTCCTCGACGTCGAGTCCCGCGAACTCCGCGGCGCCGAACTCGGCGAGCGCCCGCTGGTCGACCGGATCGGCGAGCGAACGCAGGTCGATGCGCCCGTCGATCACCCCGTCCTCGACGTCGTGCACGGAGTAGGCGACGTCGTCGGCCCAGTCCATGACCTGCGCCTCGAGACACTGGTGACCGTCCGGGGCCCCCTCGCGGATCCACGCGAGCACCTCGGCGTCGTCGTCGTAGGCCCCGAACTTGGCGCCCGGCCGCGGCCGGGTCCACGGATACTTGATCGCCGCGTCCAGCGACGCCCGGGTCAGGTTGAGCCCGGCGCTGCGCCCGTCGGGGTAGAGCACCTTCGGTTCGAGGTTCGTCAGGATGCGCAGATTCTGGGCGTTGCCCTCGAACCCGCCGCAGCTTTCCGCGACCTCGTCGAGGGCCTTCTCCCCGTTGTGGCCGTACGGCGGGTGACCGATGTCGTGCGCGAGGCCCGCGAGGTCGACCAGATCGGGATCGCAACCGAGACCGTCGGCGATGCCACGGCCGATCTGCGCCACCTCGATCGAGTGCGTCAACCGCGTCCGCGGGGTGTCCCCGTCCCGGGGGCCCACCACCTGGGTCTTGTCGGCGAGCCTGCGCAGCGCCGCCGAGTGCTGAACCCGGGCACGGTCGCGGGAGAAGACGGATCGGTGCTGGGCGGCCGCGATCTGGCTGCCCGGGATCCCCGCCCGTTTCGGTGCCTCGCGGACCCGCCGGGCGACGTCGTGCGCGGAGTACACCTCGCCGAGGGGTGTCGTGTGTGGTGTCATCGCAACGCCTACTGTCCCGCCGTGTAGGGGAAGTCGGCCGAGAAGTGCGTGAGCTGATACCAGATCAACGCCCCTGTCTCCCGGGCGATTCCGTGCAACTGCGATTCGCGGGTGAACACGGCGGGCCCCTGCCGGGTGGGCGCCGTCCACGCCTCGAGGCCGGCGTCGCGGGCCATCGTCCGGGTCCGCAGCGAATGCCACGGGTCGCTGACGAGGACCGCCGAATCGATGCCCTGCACACCCATCGCCTCACTTACCGCCTCGATGCTGAGCAGGGTGTCGGACCCCTCCTCGACGGCGGTGATGCTGTCGGCGGGGACACCGCGCGAGATCAGGTAGTTCTTCCCGGACGCGGCCTCGGTGTACTCGTCGCCCTCCTGCTTCCCGCCGACCGTGATGACCTCCGGGGCCACCCCGCGCTCGTACAGCTTGTACGCCTGCTCGAGCCGGGCCTCGAACACGGACGACGGGGTTCCCGAGTACTGGGCGGCGCCGAGCACCACGATCGCGTCGGCCGTCGACGTGTCGTCGATCCGCGCGACCTGCCACACCCGGACCGCGGTGCCGAGCACCAGGGCCGCCGCGAGGAGAACGACACCGGCGACGATCCGGCGGGTCCACCGGGCCAGCGTGCCTGCGAACCCCGGGCGCGCGGGACGGCGCGGGAGGTCGTGGCGTTCACGGCTGGGTGCAGAATTCACTCCCTGATTCTGCCAGCTGTCGCCGAACTGTCCCGATGACGACTCGCCACACCCGATAGATTTGCTGCCATGCCACTCGCACCGCGCCTCGAGCAGACGCCGTCGTCCCGCCCCCGACTCCCTTTCCCCGGCGCCCGGCGGTTCGCCGCCCTCGGCGCCGTCTCCGCGCTCCTGACGCTCGTGGCGATCCTGTTCTTCCCCGCGGTCGCGTCGGCGGACGCACCGTTCCGTCTGCCCGGTCAGATCACGGACACCGTCGGGGTGCTCGACGCGGACCAGCAGAGCGACGTCCAGGCCGCGATCGATCAGCTCTACGACGAGCACAAGGTGCGGCTGTGGGTGGTCTACGTTCCCGACTTCAACGGCCTGGGCGCAGGCCCGTGGGCGGATCAGACGGCGCAGGCGTCGTCCCTCGGCGATCGCGACGCACTGCTCGCGGTCGCGACGGTCGACCGTGAGTACGCTCTCATCGCACCGGACGGTCTGTCCGAGATCACCAGCGACGAAGCGGAGTCGATCCGGGTGGACGCGGTGGAACCCGCCCTGCGCGAGGAGGACTGGGCCGGCGGCGCGATCGCCGCGGCGGGCGGGCTCGGTGACGCGATGAGCCCGGGCGGCGGAATGTCGGTGCGCACGCTGCTGATCGGCGGGGGTGTGGTCGTGGTGGGTGTGGGCGGGGTCGTGCTGTACTCGCGGAAGAGGAAGCACGACCGTTCCCGGGCGGGCGTCGAGGCGGCGCGCAGCATCAGCCCCGAGGACACGGCCGCGCTGACGGCGCTGCCGTTGCCGACCCTCGACGAACGCGCCAAGGAGGTGCTCGTCGAGACGGACGACGCGCTGCGCACGAGCCAGGAGGAACTCGAACTGGCCCGCGGCGAATTCGGCGAGCAGGCCACCGCCGCGTTCACGGCGGCGTTCGAGACGGCGAAGTCCACCCTCGCGGCGGCGTTCACCGTGCGTCAGCGCCTCGACGACGCGATCCCCGAGACCCCGCAGCAGCAGCGGGAGATGCTCATCGACATCATCACGTCGTGCGGGCGCGCCGACCGCGAACTCAACGAGAGGGTCCAGGAGTTCGACGGGCTGCGGGACCTGCTGATCAACGCCCCCGACCGGCTCGACGCGCTCACCCGCGACATGGTGGCGCTGACGGTGCGCATCCCCGACTCCACGCAGACACTCGCCACCCTGCAGACCGAATTCCCCGCCGCCGCACTCGCTTCCGTCGCCCACAACGTGACGATGGCGGAGGAGCGGCTCGCGTACGCCGAGAAGGCCGTGGGCGAGGGCCGGGAGGCCGTCGCCCTGCCACCGGGGAAGCAGGGACCGGCGGTACCGGCGATCCGCGGCGCCGAGGGGGCCCTCGAACAGGCCCGGACGCTGCTCGACGCCGTCGATCACGCCGCGGAGGACATCCGGCACGCCATCGCCACGCTGCCCGCCGCGATCACCGACGTGGAGGCGGGGATCGCGACCGCGGCCCAGTTCCCGGAGCAGGGTGGGGACCGGCTCACGGCGGCACGCACCGCGGCCGAGGCCGCACTGTCGACGGCCCGCACGGCCGCGGACACCGACCCGCTCGGCAGCTTCACCCAGATCGTGAAGGCCGACGCGGAACTCGACGCCGTCCTCGCCGAGGCGCAGGAATCGCGGCAGCAGGCCGAGCGTGCGCAGCAGCGCCTGGAGCAGGACCTCGTGGCCGCGCAGTCGCAGGTCACGGCGGCATCGGACTTCATCGGCACCCGCCGTGGCGCGGTGGGAGCGGAGGCCAGGACCCGCCTGACCGAGGCGCAGCGGCACCTGGCGGGGGCCCAGCAGTTGCGCACCACCGACGCCTCCCGCGCGCTGCAGCACGCCCAGGCCGCCGCGGGCCTGGCCGCCGACGCGCTGCGGCTGGCGCAGAACGACGTGAGCCGCTGGGAGTCCCGTCAGCGCCCCGGGCCCGGTGGCGGTGGCGGGAATGCCACCGGCGCGATCCTCGGGGGCATCCTGATCGACAGCATCCTGCGGGGCGGATTCAGCGGCGGCGGCAACTGGGGTAGCCGCGGCTCCGGCGGCGGGCGCGGCAGCGGTCCCCGTTCGTTCGGCGGGCCGAGCAGTTCGGGCCGGATCAGCGGGGGCGGCCGATTCTGACGTCACCCCGAACGTTCGTCGCATTCGCCTGCGTCGCGGCCACCTGCTGCGGCGTCCTGTCTGGCTGCGCGGGCGGGCGAGGCGCCGAGGACGAGCCGGCGATCCCGCTGTCGGCGGAGGCGTACCGCAGCCGCGAGGACGACGCGGCGGGCGGGCGGATTCACGTGCGGATCGCCAATACCGGCGATGTGCCCGTCTCCGTGACGTCGGTGGCGCTGGACAGCCCGGGCTTCGCGGCGGCGCCCGAGGCCCGGCGCGAGGTCGAACTCGGCCCCGGCAACCGGATCGACGTCGAAGCCGAGTACGGCGCAGTGCGCTGCGACGCACGGCCGGAACCGGCGTACGCCGTGATCGGGGTCGCCGGTCAGGGCGCGTCGCCCGTGCGGGTGCCGCTCGCCACCCCGTACGACGTCCTCGGCCGAATCCACGACGGAGACTGCGCCGCAGACGAACTGGCGCGGGCCGTCCCGGTGACCCTGATTCCGGCGCCGGCCCCGCCCGAACCGGCCGCGCCCCTCCCTGCCCGGCTCGTCGTGAGCCGGGGAACGGCGACGGGCGACGTCCGGGTCGACGAGATCGGTGGCAGCGTCCTGTATGCGTTGCACGGGGCGCTGCCCGCCACCATGCGGGCGGACGAGGACCGGCTCAGCATCGACATCACGATCGACGCGGCACGCTGCGATCCGCACGCGCTCGCGGAAGCGAAGAAGCCCTTCGTCTTTCCGCTGTGGATCGCGGTCGGCTCCTCGACACCGGAATACTCGCGCATCCCGGTGTCCGAGGAGAACCGCCGAATCCTGACGAACTACCTGACCGCCACCTGCGACGCACGCAGGTGACCGCGGATCAGGAACCGATGAGGCGCTGCGCCAGGTAACCCTCGACCTGGTCGAGCGCGACCCGCTCCTGGGCCATGGAGTCGCGCTCGCGCACCGTCACGGCGTGATCCTCGAGGGTGTCGAAGTCCACGGTGATGCAGAACGGCGTGCCGATCTCGTCCTGACGGCGGTAGCGGCGGCCGATCGCGCCGGCGTCGTCGAACTCGACGTTCCAGTGCTGACGGAGCGTCGCGGCGAGGTCCTTGGCCTTCGGCGTCAGGTCCGCGTTGCGCGACAGCGGCAGCACCGCGGCCTTCACCGGGGCGAGACGGCGGTCCAGGCGCAGCACGGTGCGCTTGTCGACGCCGCCCTTCGCGTTCGGCGCCTCGTCCTCGGTGTACGCGTCGACGAGGAACGCCATCAGCGAACGCGTGAGACCGGCTGCCGGCTCGATGACGTACGGCGTGTACCGCTCACCGGAGGCCTGATCGTAGTAGTTGAGGTCGGTGCCCGAGTGCTTCGAATGGGTCGACAGGTCGAAGTCGGTGCGGTTGGCCACACCCTCGAGCTCGCCCCATTCGCTGCCCTGGAAGTGGAAGCGGTACTCGATGTCGACGGTGCGCTTCGAGTAGTGGGACAGCTTGTCCTGCGCGTGCTCGTACAGGCGGAGGTTGTCCTTGTTGATGCCGAGCCCGGTGTACCAGTCCATGCGGTAGTCGATCCAGTACTGGTGCCACTCTTCGTCCTCGCCGGGTTTGACGAAGAATTCCATCTCCATCTGCTCGAATTCGCGAGTGCGGAAGATGAAGTTGCCGGGGGTGATCTCGTTGCGGAAGCTCTTGCCGATCTGGCCGATGCCGAACGGCGGCTTCTTCCGCGACGTGGTGAGCACGTTCGCGAAGTTGACGAAGATGCCCTGCGCGGTCTCCGGGCGGAGGTAGTGCATGCCCTCTTCGCTCTCGACCGGGCCGAGGTACGTCTTGAGCATCATGTTGAAGTCGCGGGGTTCGGTCCACTGGCCGACCGTGCCGCAGTCGGGGCAGCCCACGACGTCCATGGGGACGTCGTCCGGGTTGTCGAGGCCCTTCTTCTCGGCGTACGCCTCCTGCAGGTGGTCCTGACGGTGACGCTTGTGACAGTTCAGGCACTCGACCAGCGGGTCGTTGAACACGCCGACGTGGCCCGACGCCACCCACACCTCGCGCGGCAGGATCACCGAGGAGTCGAGGCCGACGACGTCCTCGCGGCTGGTGACCATGTTGCGCCACCACTGCTTCTTGATGTTCTCCTTGAGCTCGACGCCCAAGGGGCCGTAGTCCCAGGCCGACTTCGTGCCTCCGTAGATCTCACCGCACGGGTAGACCAGGCCACGACGCTTGGCGAGATTGACGACGGTTTCGACTTTGGACTTCGGTGCCACTCGGGTGCTCTCCATCTGGGTAATAGATGCATGGTTCACGTGCGCTTTTCGGATCCCAGCCTATCTGCCCGATCGTGGTCGGTTCACCCCGCCGGTTGACATGCGTATTCGTGCATATCAAAATGGAATCGATTTGCAATAAGATGGGGTGTTGCTCCCGGGGCCGACGGCCACGCGGCCACGGTCCCGTCCATTGTCCGGCACACCGAAGGAGATCACTGGTGAGCGTCGTCGATCCCGGGGATCTGCATCCGTTCGAGGCCACCCCGCATCCGTTCGAGGCCGCTCCCCCGGCTCCCGTGCCGTCGAAGGAGACGCTGACGGCGGCAGGCGACATCCTGCGCGCCCTCGCCGCCCCCGTCCGCATCGCGATCGTCCTCCAGCTCCGCGAATCGGAACGGTGCGTGCACGAACTCGTCGGGGCGCTCGGAGTCACCCAGCCACTGATCAGCCAGCATCTTCGCGTGCTCAAGGCCGCGGGCGTCGTGCGCGGCGAACGCACCGGACGCGAGGTCCTCTACCGCCTGGTGGACGACCACCTCGCCCACATCGTCGTGGACGCCGTCGCGCACGCCGAGGAAGGATGAACGACTTGACCCAGAACACCGGCCAGCGCAAGCCCGTCGTCGTGGGAGTCCGCGCCACCAAGCAGCGCAGCGCCATCTCCGCACTCCTGGACGACATCGAGGAGTTCCGGTCGGCGCAGGAACTGCACGACGAACTGCGCAAGCGCGGCGAAGGCATCGGGCTGACCACCGTCTACCGCACCCTGCAGACGCTCGCCGACGCCGGCACCGTCGACGTCCTGCGCACCGACACCGGCGAATCGGTGTACCGGCGCTGCTCGTCCGGACACCACCACCACCTGGTCTGCCGCGCATGCGGTTACACCGTCGAGGTCGAAGGGCCGACCGTCGAGCAGTGGTCGCAGTCGATCGCCGACGCCCACGGTTTCTCCGACGTCAGCCACACCATCGAGATCTTCGGTCTCTGCAAGGACTGCAGCGCGCCGCGGTGAACGTCAGGGGATCAGACCCTGCCGGGCGGTGTCCGCGCCGCTCAGCACGAGCAGCAGCATCGTGGTCAGCGCCTCGTCCACGAGCCCGGCGGCGGGGAACGTGTACCGCAGGATGACGTCCGCGAGCCGTCCGTGACCGAACACCGCGATCGAACCGAACTGCAACGCGCCGTTGCGCTCCGCCACCTTCTTGTGCAGCGCGGCGCTGACCGGACGATCCCAGGCCAGCACGCACGTCATCGACAGCACGTCGAGGCCGTCGGTGAGGGTCATCGCACTGATCGAGCACAGCGCCCCGGCGTATTCGAAGCTCAGCGAGCCGTCCTCGGCCCGGGCGACGGTGGCGAAGTGCTCCAGTGCGTCCGCTGCCCGCCCGAGCAGTGCGGGCGCCCCGTCGACGGTCATTTCACCCCACCGAACCGGCGGTCACGCGACGCGTATTCGACGCACGCCGCCCACAGGTCGCGGCGGTCGAAATCGGGAAACAGCTTCTCCTGATACACCATCTCGGCGTAGGCCGACTGCCAGATCAGGAAGTTGGACGTGCGCTGCTCGCCGGACGGCCGGAGGAACAGGTCGACGTCCGGCATGTCCGGCTCGTCGAGGTAGCGGGCGACGGTCGCCTCGGTGATCTTCTCCGGGTCGAGCTGACCCGCCGCGACCCGCCTGCCGATCTCCTTCGCCGCGTCGGCGATCTCCGCGCGACCGCCGTAGTTGACGCACATGGTCAGGTTCATGACCGTGTTGTGCTTCGTCAGTTCCTCGGCGACCTCGAGTTCCTTGATGACGCTGCGCCACAGCTTGGGCCTGCGACCCGCCCACCGCACCCGCACCCCCATCTCGTGCATCTCGTCACGGCGACGACGGATCACGTCGCGGTTGAAGCCCATCAGGAAGCGCACCTCCTCGGGGCTGCGTTTCCAGTTCTCGGTGGAGAACGCGTACGCCGACAACCATTCGACGCCCATCTCGATGCACCCGCAGACGGCGTCCATCAACACGGCCTCGCCGCGTTCGTGGCCTGCGGTCCTGGGCAGTCCCCGCTCCTGCGCCCAACGGCCGTTGCCGTCCATCACCAGCGCGATGTGCCGGGGCACGAGTTCGGGTTGCAGGCCCGGCGGGCGGGCGCCCGAGGGATGCGGGTCCGGCGGCCGGGCCTGGCGCTCGGCCCCGGAATCACGCGGGGCTCGAGGTTCGCGTCGTCGAATCACGGTCCCCATCCTGCCTGACCGAATCCTCCGCCCCTACCGCCGCATGCGGTCGTGCGCGTTCGATCAGCGGGAGAGTGCGGAGTTGCCGTTCGAGATGCCACTGCAGATGCGCCGCGACCAGACCGCTGGCCTGCCCTCGCAGCGACTCGGGCACCTGCTCGGTGCTCGCCCAGTCGCCGCGGAACAGCGCGTCCATGAGGTCGAGGACACCCGGCGACGGGGTGGCGGCGCCCGGCGGCCGGCACTGGACGCACACCGCTCCCCCGGCGGCCACGTGGAATGCCCGGTGCGGCCCGGGTGCGCTGCACCGCGCGCAGTCGTCGAGGGCGGGTGCCCACCCCGCGAAACCCATGGCCCGCAACAGGAAGGCGTCGAGGATCAGCTCGCACGGCCGGTGGTGTTCCGCGACCGCCCGCAGTGCCCCGACCGTCAGTCGGTGCAGTTGCAGCGCCGGGGCCCGCTCCTCGCCGGCGAGCCGCTCGGCGGTCTCGAGGATCGCGCACGCCGTGGTGTACCGCGAGTAGTCGTCGACGATGTCGGTCGCGAAGGCGTCGACCGTCTGGACCTGGGTGACGATGTCGAGGTTGCGGCCCGGGTAGAGCTGCACGTCGATGTGCGCGAACGGCTCCAGCCGGGCGCCGAACTTGGATTTCGTGCGGCGCACTCCCTTGGCGACCGCGCGCACCAGACCGTGCTGCCGAGTGAGGAGTGTGACGATGCGGTCGGCCTCGCCCAGCTTGTGCTGGCGCAGGACCACCGCATTGTCTCGATACAACCTCACCGGTCCAGTCTCCCACGCCCGGGCGGCCACATTCCGCAGCCCGGGCCGCGGGGCCTGCGGGTCCAGGCAGGGCCGCCGAAGGTTACCCTAACTTCGGACCGCCCTCGACGAACGGAACACTTCAGTGGCAGCGCACGCCCCCTCACCGGAGCACACGATCACCTCGCTCGACGAACTCGAGCAGATACTGGGCGTTCCGCACCCGTCGATCGCCACCAAGCACACCGATCACACGATGCCGCTGATCCGCCGCTTCATCTCCGAAGCACGGTTCTTCGTCCTCGCCACCGCCGACGCGAACGGCCACTGCGACTGCTCGCCGCGCGGAGACCTCACGCCGAAGACGATCTTCCTCGACGACCGGACCCTGGTGATCCCGGACCGCCCGGGCAATCGGCGCGCCGACTCGTACCGCAACATCCTCGCGAACCCACACGTCGGCGTCCTGTTCGTGGTGCCCGGGATCGACGAAGTGGTGCGCGTCAACGGCACCGCCACCCTGACCGTCGATCCCGAACTGCTGCAGTCGATGTCGATCAACGGCAAACCGGCCAACCTCGGGGTCGTGGTCCGGATCGACGAGGTCTACACCCACTGCGCCCGGGCGATACTCCGGTCACGGATGTGGGACCCGGAGTCGTGGCCCGACCCCGACGAGATCCCGTCGCTGCGGGAAATGCACGCCGAGCAACACGAGCTGGAACACGACCCGGCTACACCCCGCAGGCAGGAGTACTACCGGACGCTGCTCTACTGAGCGTCACCGCAGCCGCTCGGACACCAGGGGTACGACGGTGTCGAGGGCGTAGTGCAGCGACAGCACCGAGTTGGTGGAGTACGCCTTGGAGACGGCCTGATCGTCGAACACGAGGTACCGTCCGTCGCGCACAGCGGGGATGGCCTGGAACAGCGGCCGGTTCGCGGCGTCGGCGGCGGGCCTGCCGATCGGGAAGACGACCACCATGTCGGCGTCCATCACGCCGAGATTCTCCTCCGACACCGGGACCGAGAACTTCACCGCCGGCTGCGCGTCCACCGCCGGGTTGCTGACGAATCCGAGCTTCTTCATGAACTGGAGCCGCTCGGTGTCCGCGGTGTAGGCGCCCCATCCCGTGCCCGAGTAGGCACCGACGGTGATCGTCTTCCCCGCGAATTCGGGGTGAGCCGCGGCGGCGTCCGCGAACCGCCGGTCGATGTCGGCGAGCAGCGCTTTCCCCTGCTCCGGCACGCCGAGGGCGGTCGCGACCATCGACACCTGACTCTCGATCGGCGTCTTGTAGTTGTCAGCGCCTTCCGGCAGTGCGATCGTCGGGGCGATCTGCGACAGATGGCCGTAGCGTTCCTCGTCTCCGGCGCTCTTGGTGTCGAGGATGACGTCCGGTTCGAGCGCCGCGATCTGCTCGTACGACGGTTCGAGGGTTCCGATGATCGTCGGCGCCGTGGTGTACTTCCCCTTCGCCCACGGTCCGACGCCGTCGCCACCGAACGCGACCCAGTCGCTGGCTCCGACGGGTTCGACACCGAGCGCCAGCGCGGTTTCGGCGTCACCCCAGCCGATCGCGAGCACCCGCTCCGGTTTCGACTCGACCGTGACGTCGCCGAACTTCGTGGCGACCACGGCCGGGAAGGCGCCGTCAGCGGCTCCCGCCGCCGGTTCCGATTCTTCCCCGCCGCCGCTCCCGCAGCCGGCGAGCGCCAGGACCAGCAGGGACACCGACACGAGACTTCTCATCCTCATAAGGCAAGGCTAACCAACGCACTGGGCGGGGACCCGTCCGCCCCTCCCGCCGGGTGGGCCTCACACCTGGAACCGGTATCCCATCCCGGCCTCGGTGATGAGGTGACGCGGGTGCGACGGATCGTCCTCGAGCTTGCGCCGCAACTGCGCCAGATACACCCGCAGGTAATGGGTCTCGGTGGCGTACGCCGGACCCCACACCTCCCGCAGCAGTTCCTTCTGCCCCACCAGCTTGCCCTTGTTGCGCACGAGCATCTCGAGCATCCCCCATTCCGTCGGCGTCAGGTGCACCTCGGCCCCCGCCCGCCGCACCGTCTTCGCCGCCAGGTCGACCGTGAACGAATCCGTCTCCACCACAGGCTCGCCCGTGTCGACGGCCGTCGTCGCCCGGCGGGCCGCGGCCCGCACCCGGGCCAGGAACTCGTCCATCCCGAACGGCTTGGTGACGTAGTCGTCGGCGCCCGCGTCGAGGGCTTCCACCTTGTCCGCGGAATCGGTGCGGGCCGACAGCACGATCACCGGCGCCGGGCACCATCCGCGCAGGCCCGCGAGCACCTCGGTGCCGTCCATGTCGGGCAACCCGAGGTCGAGCACGATCACGTCCGGCGTCCGCTCTGCCGCGGCGCGCAGTGCGGCGGCGCCGGATGCGGCCGTCACCACGTCGTATCCGCGCACACTGAGATTGATCCGCAGGGCGCGGAGAATCTGCGGTTCGTCGTCGACGACGAGGATTCTCGTCATGGGTGCTCCCCTCCCGCGCCTGCCAGTTCCACCACCATCGTCAGACCACCACCGGGGGTGTCGGTGGCGCTGATGGTGCCGCCCATCGCGTCGACGAATCCGCGGACGACGGAGAGCCCGAGCCCGACTCCCGTGGTGGTGTCGCGGTCCCCCAGCCGCTGGAACGGGGCGAACATCTCCTCCGCCCGCCCCCGTGGAATTCCCGGCCCCGTGTCGGCGACGGTGACGACGGCGCGGTCTCCCACCGCCGCGGCGCCGACCCGGATCACGGAGTCCTCACCGTAGCGGAGTGCGTTGTCGATCAGATTCGCGAGCACCCGCTCGAGCAGGCCCGAATCCGCCATCGCCGCGACCGTCCCGACGTCGACCTCCACCCGTTCGCGGGCCCGCGTCCCGGTCCGGCCGCCGATACCCAGCCCCACCAGCGCCCGGTGCACCACCTCGTCCAGATACACGGGCCGCAGCGTCGGGGTCACCACTCCCGCCGCGAGCCGGGACGAGTCGAGCAGGTTGCCCACGAGTGAGGTCAGGACGTCGGCCGATTCCTCGATGGTCGCGAGCAGTTCGGCGGTGTCCTCCGGGGAGAAGTCGACGTCGTCGCTGCGCAGGCTGGATGCGGCGGCCTTGACCGCGGCCAGCGGGGTCCGGAGGTCGTGGCTGACGGCGGACAGCAGCGACCGCCGCAGCCGGTCGGCCTCGGCCAGCGCCTGAGCCTGCCCCGCCTCCTGCGCGAGTTCCGTCTGCCGGATCATCCCCACGGCCTGGTTCGCGACGGCGAGCAGCACGCGGCGGTCCCGTGCGCGCAGTTCGCTGCCGCGGAGGGCGAGCGCGTACTCCCCTTCCCCCACCTCGCAGACCGTGTCGGCATCGTCGACGCTCGCCGGCGGATGCGGCCCGACGGACCCCACGAGACCGCGGTCCCGGTGCAGGACGCTCACCGACTCCTGACCGTACGTCTCGCGCACCTTCTCGAGCAGCGTGCCGAGATCGGCCCCCCGCAGCACCGATCCGGCGAACAGCGCGAGCAACTCGGCCTCCTGCGACGCCCGCCTGGCCTCCCGCGAACGCTTGGCGGCCGCGTCGACCAGGACCGCGACGGCGACGGCGACCACGAGCAGCACGACCGTGGTGATGAAGTTGTCCGGCTCGGCGATGGTGAAGCTGCGCACCGGCGGCGTGAAGAAGTAGTTGAGGAACAATCCCGAGATCAGCGCCGAGAACGCCGCGGGGGCGACACCGCCGAGCAGCGAGACCAGCAGCACCACGATGAAGAACAGGGCGCCCTCGCCGACCAGCCCGAGCCAGCGGTCGATGGCGCTCATCACCACGGTCGCCACCGACGGCACGAGGACCGCGGCGATCCAGGCGATCATCGTGCGGGACCGCGATCCCACCGGCGACAACCGCCTCGGCCGGTGGGATTCGCCGTGCGTGACCATGTGCACGTCGATCGACCCGGACTGTTGCACAACGGTCGCGCCGATTCCCTCGTCGAGGATCCGCGCCCACCTCGAGCGTCGCGACGTGCCCAGCACCAACTGGGTGGCGTTCGCCGTCCGGGCGAAGTCGAGGAGTGTGGTCGGGACGTCGTCGCCGACGACGCTGTGCAGGCTCGCCCCGATGCTCGCGGCGAGCGTCCGCACCTTCCCCATCTCCGGGGCCGACACGCCCGCCAGGCCGTCGCCGCGCACCACGTGCACCACGATCAGCTCGGCGCTGGACCTCGACGCGATCCGCCCTGCCCGCCGGACCAGTGTCTCCGATTCCGGTCCGCCCGTCACCGCGACCACCACTCGTTCCCGAGCCTCCCACGTGTCGGTGATCTTGTTCTCCGCACGATATTTCGCGAGGGCGGCGTCGACCTGATCGGCGACCCACAGCAACGCCAGTTCGCGCAGTGCGGTGAGGTTCCCTGTCCGGAAGTAGTTGCTCAGCGCGGCGTCGACCTTCTCCGCGGCGTAGATGTTGCCGTGGGAGAGCCTGCGGCGCAGCGCTTCCGGGGTGATGTCCACCAGCTCCACCTGGGTGGCGGCGCGCACCACCTCGTCGGGGACCGTCTCCTGCTGCACCACCCCGGTGATCCGCTGGACCACGTCGCCCAGGCTTTCGAGGTGCTGGACGTTCAGCGTCGAGAGGACGTCGATGCCCGCGGCAAGGAGGATCTCCACGTCCTGCCAGCGTTTCTCGTGGACACTGCCCGGGGTGTTCGTGTGCGCGAGTTCGTCCACGAGCACCAGCGCCGGCCTGCGGGCGAGCACCGCGTCGACGTCCAGTTCGCGGCCGAGGGTGCCGCGGTAGGCGATGACCTGCGGCGGAATCAGTTCGAGGTCACCGAGTTGCGCCGCCGTGCGGTCGCGGGGGGGGGGGGGTGCCAAAGAACGCGACAAAGGGCACCCCCCCCGGTACGCGTCGGTGTGCTCTCTCAGAAATTATCGCTAGTCTCTGGCGGCTATATTATACGAGACAGG
>NZ_JBHVEY010000014.1:0-114795 GCF_042802055.1 Rhodococcus sp. NPDC057529 | reverse complement strand
TTTGGGGGGACCGGGGGGGGCGAGAATTGGCGGGGAAGTCGTTTCGGGTCCACGGGGTTGCTCCGCTGGGTGGTTGTGGTGGGGGGTTTCCACCACGGCCGCGACGACGTCGCACCCCCGTTCGCGCCGGCGGTGCGCCTCGCCGAGCATCGCGAACGTCTTGCCGACACCCGGTGCGGCACCGAGATAGATGCGCAGTTCGCCGCGCCGGCGTTCGCCTTCGGGTCGGGTACCACTCACCTCGCCATCATCCACCAGCTGTGGGGGCGGTGCACCGAGGAGCGGTGAGGCCGAGCGCGAGATTCAGCTCAAGGACGTTCACCCGCTGCTCGCCGAGGAACCCGAGTTGCCTTCCCTCGGTGTTCTCGTCGACCAGCTGCCGGACGCGGCTCTCGCTCAGGCCGTTCACCTGCGCGACCCTGGGCACCTGCACCGCCGCGTATGCAGGGCTGATGTGCGGGTCGATGCCGGAACCCGATCCGGTGACCGCGTCCGCCGGTACGGACTCGGGTCGCACGCCCTCGCGGGCGGCGATCGCGTTCCTGCGCTCGGTGACGAACGCCGCCAGGATCTCGCTGCTCGGCCCCTGGTTGGTGGGCAGCGCGGTGGCCGGGTCGCCCGGCGCGAACGGATCCTGTTCGGCCACCGATCCGGTGACCCGGTTGTGGAAGAACGGGTCCGGCTCGCCCGCCGGCACCTGCGGGTCGACACCGACCCACCGGCTCCCGACGACGCACCCGGCGGTGTCGCGGACCGGCGAACCCTCCGCCGCGCCGGCGCCGATCCGGCTCACCCCCCACACCGCGGCGGGATAGAGCACGCCGAGAACGGCGGTGAGTGCGAGCAGGACGAGGAGTCCGGCCCACGTCTGCCGGAGCAGTCCGAGGAGAAATCGCATGGTAAGTCACCCAATTCCGGGAATGAGACGGACGACGAGGTCGATGAGCCAGATGCCGGCGAACGGTGTGATCACGCCGCCGAGACCGTAGATCAGCAGGTTGCGGCCCAGCAGCGTCGACGCCGACGACGGCCGGTAGCGAACACCTTTCAGCGACAACGGGATCAGGGCGACGATCACCACGGCGTTGAAGATCACCGCCGAGAGGATGGCCGATTCCGGGGTGGCCAGGCGCATGATGTTCAGCGTGTCCAGCTGCGGATAGATGACGCTGAACAACGCGGGGAGGATGGCGAAGTACTTGGCCAGGTCGTTGGCGAGGGAGAATGTGGTCAGCGCGCCGCGGGTGATGAGCAGCTGCTTTCCGATCTCCACCACTTCGATGAGCTTGGTGGGATCGGAATCGAGATCCACCATGTTCCCGGCTTCCTTCGCCGCCGACGTGCCGGTGTTCATCGCCACCCCGACGTCCGCCTGGGCCAGGGCCGGGGCGTCGTTGGTGCCGTCACCGGTCATCGCGACGAGCCGTCCGCCCTCCTGTTCCCTGCGGATCAGCGCGAGCTTGTCCTCGGGTGTCGCCTCCGCCATGAAGTCGTCGACACCGGCCTCCTCCGCGATGGCCTTGGCGGTGAGCGGATTGTCGCCGGTGACCATCACCGTGCGGATTCCCATGGCCCGCAGTTCCGCGAACCTTTCGGCGATGCCCGGCTTCACCACGTCCGACAGCGCGATCACGCCGAGCACCGTCGGCGCATCCGCGTGGACCGAGGCCACCACGAGGGGGGTCCCGCCGGCCTGCGCGATCTCGTTCACCGCGTCGGTGACCGCGGGCGAGGTGTGTCCGCCGAGCGAATGCACCCAGTTCAGCACCGCGTCGCTCGCGCCCTTGCGGATGCGGGTGCCGTCGAACTCGGCCCCATGTGAGTGGCGTCGTGTGCCGGGGCACTCTTTAGCACTCACGTGGGGGATGTCGAGCCCGCTCATCCGGGTCTGCGCCGTGAACGGCACGAACTCCGCCGCTCTCTCCGCCTCGGACGGCGCGGGGTCCAACCCGAAGTCCCGGGCGCACAGGTCCACGATGCTGCGCCCCTCGGGAGTGCCGTCCGCGAGGCTGGACAGCCGTGCGGCCGTCGCCAGCTCGACCGCGGAGACTCCCGGCGCGGGATGCAGGGCCGTGGCCTGCCGGTTGCCGAACGTGATGGTGCCGGTCTTGTCCATCAGCAGCGTGTCGATGTCGCCGGCCGCCTCCACCGCCCGCCCGGACATCGCCAGGACGTTCCGCTGCACCAGCCGGTCCATTCCGGCGATGCCGATGGCCGACAGCAGGGCGCCGATCGTGGTGGGGATCAGGCACACCAGCAGCGCGATCAGTTTGATCGGATCCTGTTCCTGCCCCGCGTACAGTCCCATCGGGCCGATGGCGACGACGGCCAGCAGGAAGATGATCGTCAGCGACGCCAGCAGGATGTTCAGCGCGATCTCGTTCGGCGTCTTCTGCCGCGCCGCCCCCTCCACGAGGGCGATCATCCGGTCCACGAAGGACTGCCCGGGGGCCGCGGTGACGCGGACGACGATCCGGTCGGACAGTACGGTGGTTCCGCCGGTGACGGCGCACCGGTCGCCGCCGGATTCTCGCACGACGGGCGCGGACTCGCCGGTGATGGCCGACTCGTCCACGGTCGCGATGCCCTCGACGACGTCGCCGTCGCCCGGGATGACCTCACCGGCGACGACGACCACGCGGTCGCCGACGACGAGGTCGGTTCCCGGGACCGCTTCCAGGGCGCCGCTCGCCGTGATTCGGTGGGCGACCGTGTCCTGCTTCACCTTCCGCAGGCTCGCCGCCTGCGCCTTGCCCCGCCCCTCCGCGACCGACTGGGCGAGGTTCGCGAACAGCACGGTGAACCACAGCCACGCGGTGACCGCCCAGGAGAACACCGACGGGTCGGCGACGGCCATGACGGTGGTGACGACGGAACCGGCGAACACCACGAACATCACCGGGTTGCGGGCGAGGTGCCGCGGGTCGAGTTTGCGGAGCGCGCCGGGTAGCGCCGTCACCAGCTGGGCGGGGCTGAAGATCCCGGCCTTGACGGGCGCCGGGTCGTGGCCGCCCTCCGTCGTCGTCGGCTCGGTCGCCGGACGACTGGTCACGTTCACACTCACTGCAGAGCCTCCGCGATCGGTCCCAGCGCGAGGGCCGGGAAGAATGTCAACGCCGCGACGAGCGCGACGGTGCCGGTGAGGAGCCCGGTGAACATCGGGCCCGCCGTCGGCAGGGTTCCGGCGCCCGCGGCCGTCTTCTTCTGCGACGCCAGGGATCCGGCGAGCGCGAGGACGAAGATGATCGGCAGGAACCGGCCGAACAGCATGCACACGCCGAGCGCGGTCTGGAACCAGTCGCTCGTGACCGTCAGCCCGCCGAACGCGCTGCCGTTGTTGTTCGACGCCGACGCGAACGCGTACAGCACTTCCGAGAATCCGTGGATCGATCCGGGACTGCCGGGGGCGCCGCTGTTGCCCTGGTAACCGGTGGTCGAGGACAGGATCACGGTGATGCCGGTCCCGATCAGGACCAGCGCCGGCATCACCAGCACGGTCAGTGCGGCGAGGGTGATCTCCCGTTGCCGCAGTTTCTTGCCCAGGTACTCCGGTGTGCGGCCGACGAGGAGTCCGCCGACGAAGACGGCGATGAGGGCGAGGACGAGGATTCCGTAGAGGCCGGTGCCCACACCGCCGGGCGCGATCTCCCCGAGCAGCATGTTCAGCAACACGGCCCCGCCACCGAGCGGCGACAGGCTGTCGTGGGCGGAATTCACCGCGCCCGTGGATGTTCCGGTGGTACTCACGGCGAACAGCGCGGTGCCGGGGATTCCGAAGCGGACTTCCTTGCCTTCCATCATCGCCCCGGCCGCGGTGGCAGCGACGCCGCGTCGTCCCGATTCGGCGGCGAGCGTGACGGCGAGGAGCGCACCCCACAGAATGCCCATCACGGCGAGCAGTGTCAGACCCTGGCGGTGCCCGGACACCTTGCTCGCTCGGTCGTGAGGGTCGCCGACCATGGTGCCGAACGTGCGGGTGAGCGAGACCGGGATCAGCAGGATCGCGAGGATTTCGACGATGTTGCTGACCGGGGTCGGATTCTCGAACGGGTGAGCCGAGTTGGCGGCGAGGATGCCGCCGCCGTTGGTGCCGAGTTCCTTGATCGCCTCCTGCGAGGCGACGGGCGCGAGTGCGTTGGTGACGGTGTTGCCGTCCAGTCCGGTGGATTCGAAGCCCGTGCGGAAAGATTGGATCACGCCCTGGCTCAACAGAATCAACGCGATCACGAAGGAGAACGGCAGCAGAATGCGCAGGCTGCCGCGGGTGAGGTCCACCCAGAAGTTGCCGATCTCACCGCCCCGGGCCACGCGGACGAACCCGCGGATCAGTGCGACCGCGACGGCTATGCCGACCGCCGCCGACACGAAGTTCTGCACGGCGAGCCCGACCGGCTGGGTCAGGTTGCTCATCGTGGTCTCGGGGGCGTAGGACTGCCAGTTGGTGTTGGTCACGAACGACACGGCCGTGTTGAACGCGACCGCGGGGCTGACCCCGGACAGGTCGCCGGACAGCGGCAGCACACCCTGAATGCGTTGCAGGACATACAGGAAGAGCACGCCGGCCATCGAGAAGCCCAGCACGCTGCCCGCGTAGCCGGACCAGGTCTGCTCCGTGTGGGGGTTGATGCGGCACAGGCGATAGAGCACGGACTCGACGCGCAGGTGTCGGCGGGATTCGTAGACGCGGGCCATGTAGTCGCCGACCGGCACGTACAGCACCGCGAGGACCGCGATCACGAACGCGATCTGCAGGCCGGCCGCGAGGGCGGGCGTCATCAGAACCGCTCCGGGTCGATGAGCGCGACCAGCAAGTACACGACGAGCGCCGCCGCGATCGCGACGAGGACGACGGCGAGTATTCCGGCGCCGGTCATTTCACGCGTCCGGTCTGCAGGGCACGGAGAACGAGCGCGCAGCAGGCGAACCCGCCGAGGACGAGCGCAACGTAGGCCACGTCGGCCATGTGAGGATCCCTCTTCGTACTGATCCTGCGGTTCAGCGCAGGCATGACACCCCACGGTTGCGGGGCGTCATGCCAGCATCGCGCCGGATCCGGGCGACAGAGGCCTCGCTGACGAAGCGCTTACGGGGCGTCCAGGGCTCTTGACGCTTTCCTTACGCCGTCCGGGTCAGCCGCGACACCGACGCGGGCACCGGTGTGCCGGTGGCCACCCACGGCGCCGGGACGGGGGCACCTGCGACCGACCGCACCGGGACGACGCCGGCCCACGCACTGCTCGCCTCCGCGGGTTCGCCCGGCGGCGCGTCCCGCACCTTGACGGTCCACTGCCCCGGCGTGATCGGGAGGGCGAGGGCCAGCGTCGCGGCGAGTTCCTTGCGCCGGTGCCCCCGGACCTCTCGGCTGCGACCGGGGATCAGGACGTCCGACAGCGCGTCGAGGGCGCCGGCGGATTCGTCCTCGTCCAGTGTCACGAGGTTGCCGCGGACCACCGCGGAACGGTAGTTCGCGGACGAGTCGAACAGCGTGTCCGCCACGACGATTCCGTCGAGCATCGCGACGCACAGCACGGCGGGGGCGCCCGCCGCGACCTGCCGCAGCGCTCCGGCCCCGGTGGAACCGTGCAGCAGGATCCTGTCGCCGTCGCGGGCGTAGAGCATCGGCACGGCCCAGGGCAGGCCGTCGACGACGGTGGCGAGCGTGCCCATCGGCGCGGCGTCGAGGACGGCGTCGAGTTGCGCACGTTGGGTTCGGGCACGGTCGGGGTATCTCCTGATCTTGTCCACGAGACCATCCTCGCCCCGATGTGGATCAGCTTCCAGATCCACAATTGCGAATATCGACAGACCAGTATTGTGGGGTCCATGCCCCGGATCAGCCCCGAACTGCACCTGACATTGCGGCTCCCCGACACCGACGCACCGCTTCGCCACCGCATCGCGGAGTCGATCCTCGACGAGATCCGGGGCGGCCGCATGCGGCCCGGCGACCCACTGCCCTCCACGCGGGCGCTCGCGGGCCACCTGACGGTCGCGCGGGCGTCGGTGGTCGACGCGTACGACGAACTCTGCTCGTCCGGATACGCGCACGCGCGCGCCGGTTCGGGCACCCGGATCGCGCCGGGCGCCGACGTGGCGGCCCGCGCCCACGTCGCCTCGCACACGATCACGCGCACGTCGGAACGGGCGCCGCAGGCCGCTGCCGCGACACCCGAGGCGCGGTGGGACCTCACCCCGGGCCACCCCGACCCCGGCCTGATCTCGACCACCGACTGGCGCCGGGCGTGGCGGTCGGCCGCGGCCGCCCCGGTGACGTCCGACGTTCCCGGCCCCGACGGGCACCCGGAGTTGCGGCGCTCCCTCGCGGGGCATCTGCGCCGCACCCGGGGCATCGCGGCGCGGCCCGACGAACTGGTGATCGTTCCGGGAGTGGGCTCCGCGCTCCGGACTCTCGTCGCCGCGGCCGGGCTGAGCGGCCGCGACGTGGTGTTCGAGGAACCCGGCTACAGCCGGGCCCGCCTGGTTCTCGAGGCCGCGGGCGCGCGGACACGCTGCGTGCCAGTGGACGACGACGGCCTCGATCCCGCACTGCTGCGCGGCGCCGACGCGGCAGCCTACTGCACGCCGGCCCACCAGTATCCGATGGGCGCCCGGATGCCGGTGGGCCGCAGGGCCCGGCTCGTCGCCGACGCCGCGGCATCCGGGACGCTGATCATCGAGGACGACTACGACGGCGAGTTCCGCTACGACGTGTCGGCGTTGCCCGCCCTGCGCAGCATCGACCGCGGGTCCGACTGCGTGGCGTACGTGGGCACGGCGTCGAAGATCCTCACTCCCGCGGTCCGGGTGGCGTGGGTGATCGCCCCTGCGGCGCTGCGGCCGGGGATCGTCCGGGCGCTGGACACGACCGGCGAGGCCTGCTGTGCGATCACGGCCCTCGCGCTGGCGCATTTCCTCGACTCGGGTGCGTTGTCGCGGCACCTCGCCCGCGCCTCCCGCACGTATGCGGCCCGCCGGTCGGCGTTCGTCGCCGCGCTGCAGCAGCAGCTGTCCGTGGTGGGCACGGACGGGGTCGGGGTCGCCGGCATCGAGGCCGGTCTCCACGTCGTCCTGACACTGCCGCGCTCGGTCGACGACGTCGCCCTCGCCGCGGAACTGCAGGACCACGGGGTGACGGTGCCAAGTCTCGCCGACTACCGCACCACCGACGCCGGTCCGCGCGGGCTGGTCTGCGGGTACGCACGCCTGCCCGAATCGCAGGCTCGCGGGGCCGCCGAGGCGATCGGAAGGGTAGTCCGCCGGCACCTCCACTGATACTGTTCGTTCGAACGAACAGTTACGGGGAGGGGCGAGATGAGCACGGGACAACTGGGCAGTGAACAGCGCCGCGACGAGGAAGGCGATCGGTCACCGGGACTCGTCGAACAGGCGGAAGCCCTGGCCTCCGGCGACACCACATCGGTCGCGGCCACCCGCGCCGCCCTCGACCGCATCGATGCCAGCCAGCCGACGCTCAACGCGTTCAAGGTGGTCCGCCGGAACAAGGCCCTCGCCGAGGCCGCCGAGGCCGACCGCCGGATCGCCGCCGGTGAACGCCTCCCGCTCCTCGGAGTCCCGATCGCCGTCAAGGACGACGTCGACGTCGCCGGGGAGCCCACCGCGTTCGGCTGCCCGGGCGACTTCCCGCCCGCGGCGCGGGACTCCGAGATGGTGCGCCGACTGCGCGCCGCCGGTGCCGTCGTTGTCGGCAAGACCAACAGTCCCGAACTGGGGCAGTGGCCGCTGACCGGCGGACCCGCGTTCGGTCACACCCGCAATCCGTGGAACCGCGATCACACCCCGGGCGGGTCGTCCGGGGGCGCCGCGGCGGCCGTGTCCGCCGGCCTCGTGTCCGCCGCGATCGGCTCCGACGGTGCCGGTTCCATCCGCATCCCCGCGGCGTGGACCAACCTCGTCGGCATCAAACCGCAACGCGGTCGCATCTCCACCTGGCCTGCCGCCGAGGCGTTCTACGGTCTCACCGTCAACGGCCCGCTGGCCCGGACGGTCGCCGACGCGGCCCTGCTCCTCGACGTCGCGGCGGGACCGCACGAGGGCGACCTCCACACACCGCCGCCGGTCACCGTCAGCGACGCCGTCGGCCGCGACCCCGGTCCGCTGCGCATCGCGCTGTCCCTGCGGATCCCGTTCACCGCCACCCCCGCGACGCTGCACCCCGAGGTGCGCCGGGGCGTCGCGCGGATCGCCGAGGCACTGCGCGGGCTCGGGCACCGCGTCGTGGTGGACGACCCCGACTACGGGATCATGTTCGGGCTCGGCTTCCTCCCCCGGTCGATGGTCGGCATCGACGACTGGATGCGGAAGGTCCCCGACCCGTCCCTCGTCGACCCGCGCACGAAGGGCAACGCCCGGACCGGGCGGCTGCTGCGCGGGGCACCGCTGCGCGCCGCCCGGGCGGCCGAACCGAGAATGCGGCGACGTGTCGGTGCGATCTTCGACGAGTACGACCTCGTCCTCGCCCCCACCACCGCCACTCCCCCGCCGAGGGTCGACGGCATCGACGGCATCGGTTCGTGGGCCACTGACAAGGCGATCACCGCGGTCTGCCCGTACGCGTGGCCGTGGAACGTGCTGGGCTGGCCGAGCGTGAACGTCCCGGCCGGGTTCACGTCCGGAAACCTGCCGATCGGCGCCCAGCTGATGGGGCACGACGACGCGGAGCCGCTCCTGGTTTCCGTTGCGGCCCAGCTCGAGTCGGTGCTCCGGTGGGACCTGTACCGTCCCGGGAAGTGGTGGTGACCATGGCGTCGACGGACGTCCGTGACCGCATCCTCGCGGCGGCGCTGCACATCGTCGGCACGGAAGGCATTCCCGGCGTGACCAATCGGCGGATCGCGGCGCAGGCCGGGGTGTCGCTCGGCTCCATCACGTACCACTTCCCCACGCAGACGGACCTGCTGCGCGCCGCGCTGTCGGGGTTCGTGACGGAGGAGACGCAGCGGCTGTCGGAGCTGGCGGAGGGGTACCGCGACAAGGGGCTCAGCTTCGAGGCCGTCGCCGCACTGACCGAGAAGGTCGCGAAGGATCTGGCGTTCTCCGCGGAGCGGATCGCCCCGTTCGAGCTGTACATCCAGGCGGGCCGCGATCACGAACTCCGTCAGGCCGCCGCCGAATGTTTCGCCGCGTACGACGAATTGACGGTGACGATCCTCACCGCCCTCGGCGTCCCCGATGCGGAGTCCGTCGCCCCCACGGTCGTGGCGACGATCGCCGGTCTGCAGCTGCGCAGACTTGCCACCGGCAGCGACGGGGAGCACGACTTCGCGGCGTCGGTGCTGCTTCTCCTGCGGGCCGCCGGCCCCGTGAGTGGTTGACGAGTCCCTGGACTCGTTAACCACGCACGGGCGGCGGAGCCGCCTAGAACCCCAGCCTGCCGAGCTGTTTCGGGTCTCGCTGCCAGTCCTTGGCGACCTTGACGTGCAGTTCGAGGAAGATCTTGGTGCCGAGCAGTTTCTCGATCTGCAGCCGCGCCTTGGTCCCCACCTCGCGAAGGCGGGCGCCGCCCTTGCCGATCACGATGCCCTTCTGCGATGGCCGCTCGACGTACAGCAGCGCGTGCACGTCGAGCAGTTCGCCCTGCTTCTCGGTGCGTCCCTCGCGGGGGATGATCTCCTCGATGACCACGGCCAGCGAGTGTGGCAGTTCGTCACCGAGCCCCTCGAGAGCGGCCTCGCGGATGAGTTCGGCCATCAGCGTCTCTTCGGGTTCGTCGGTGAGTTCGCCGTCCGGGTAGAACGCCGGCCCCTCCTCCATCTTCGACGCGAGGACGTCGACCAGCACCTCCACCTGCTCACCGGACGCGGCGGACACCGGCACGACGTCCGTCTCCGGCCCGAGGAGCTTCGAGACCGCCAGCAACTGCTGCCCGACCATGTCCTTGCTGACCTTGTCGATCTTCGTGACGACGCCGACGAGCGTGGTCTTCGGCGCGATCTGCCGGACCTGCTGCACGATCCACCGGTCGCCGGGGCCGATCTTCTCGTCCGCCGGGATGCACAGGCAGATCACGTCGACCTCGGAGTACGTGTCGCGCACGAGGTCGTTGAGGCGCTGGCCGAGGAGCGTCCGGGGACGGTGCAGCCCCGGGGTGTCGACGAGGATCAGCTGCGCGTGGTCGCGGTGCACGATGCCGCGGATGGTGTGCCGGGTGGTCTGCGGCCGCGAGGACGTGATCGCGATCTTGCTGCCCACCAGCGCGTTGGTCAGTGTGGACTTGCCCGTGTTGGGCCGTCCGACGAAACAGACGAATCCGGAACGGAATTCGGATTTACTCATGGTGCTCCTCGATCACGGATCCATCGGTTCGCGCGAAGACGACGGCCGCCTGCGCACTGACTTCGTGTAGCGCGGCGATGCCCGGGTCGTCCGGGTTCCCGCCGATCACGGCTGCCGCCTCGAAACCCTCGGCACCACTCGACACCGCCGCCGCGACGGCCGCCTGCAGCGCGGTCAGCGACAGCGCCGTCAACGCGACCGCGCCGGCCGAGTAGGTGCGGCCGTCGAGATCGCGGACGGCGGCGCCCTGGCCACTTCCGGTGCGGCCGAACGCGCCTCGCGCGAGCACGACCAGTTTCGCGTCCTCGGCGTCCAGTTCAGTCATCGTCGCCCTCCCGTTCACGGCCATTGACGTCGTCATCCTCGTCGATCGGTGCGCGTTGCACGAAGACCGTGCTGATCCGCACCCGCCCGCGCACGTCGGGCGAACCCTCACCGCGCAGGACGAGACCGTGCGAGACGACCTCCGATCCCGGGAGCGGCACCCTGCCGAGTTCGTATCCGATGAGCCCACCGACGGTTTCGACCTCGTCGTTCTCCACCTCGATGCCGAACAGTTCACCGAGATCCTCGATCGGCAGCCGCGCGGACACCCGGTACATGCCGTCGCCGAGGTCCTCGACCGGCGGGGTCTCGTCCTGGTCGTATTCGTCGGCGATCTCCCCGACGATCTCCTCGATGACGTCCTCGATGGTGACCAGGCCTGCGATGCCGCCGTATTCGTCGACCAGCACGGCCATGTGGTTGCGGTCGCGCTGCATCTCGGCGAGCAGGCTGTCGAGCGGTTTGGAATCGGGCACGAACACGGCGGGCCGCATCACGTCGCCGACGAGGACGCTGCGTCCGCCGTCACGCGAGTGATACGTCTGCTGCACGAGGTCCTTGAGGTAGACCACCCCGAGGACGTCGTCGACGTTCTCCCCGATCACCGGGATCCGCGAATGTCCGCTGCGGACGGCCAGCGACGTCGCCTGCCCGGCGCTCTTGTCGCTCTCGATCCACACCATCTCGGTGCGGGGCACCATCACCTCGCGGGCGGAGGTGTCGCCGAGTTCGAAGACGGACTGGATCATCCTGCGTTCCTCGTCGGCCACCACACCGCGTTCCTGCGCCATGTCGACGAGTTCGCGCAGTTCGATCTCGGAGGCGAAGGGGCCGTTGCGGAATCCCTTGCCCGGGGTGATCGCGTTGCCGATCAGGATGAGCAGGCGGCTGATCGGGCCGAGCAGGGTTCCGATGACCTGCAGCGGGAACGACGTGATCAGCGCGATCGTGTAGGCGTGCTGGCGGCCGAGCGTCCGCGGGCCGACCCCGATCACCACGTAGTCGACGAGCACCATGATGACGGCGGTGAACGTCAGCGCCCACACGGGTTCGAGGAGATCGGACAGGCCTCCGACGAGCACCACCGTCGCCGTGATCTCACACAGGATGCGCAGCAGCACCATGAGATTCACGTACCGGGGACGATCCGACAGGATGCGGAGCACCCGGGTGGCGCCGGGGCGATCCTCCTTCGCCATCTCCTCGATGCGCGCGGACGAGATCGTGTTGAGTGCGGAATCGACGGCGGCGAAGACACCACCGAGAGGGACGAGGACGATCGCGAGGACGATCAGCGCGATGGCGCTACTCACAGAAGACCCTTCACGTGGCGGTTACTGATCCGGGGCGTCGAAGAACCCGGCCTTGCCGAGCAGCTTCTGGTCCCGGGCAGCGAGCGCGGCGTCGCGTTCGGCCCGGCGCAGATCCTCGTACCAGTCGTCGAGCAACTGGTTCTGCAGGCCGAACATCTCCTTCTCCTCCTCCGGTTCGGCGTGGTCGTAGCCGAGGAGGTGCAGCACACCGTGCACGGTGAGCAGAGCGAGTTCGTGGGCGAGCGGATGACCGGCCTTGTCGGCCTGGTCCGCGGCGAACGACGGGCACAGCACGATGTCGCCGAGCATCGACGGTCCCGGCTCGGGTGAATCCGGGCGGCCGCCGGGCTCGAGCTCGTCCATCGGGAACGACATCACGTCGGTGGGACCGGGCAGGTCCATCCACCGCATGTGGAGGTCGGCCATGGTGGCCGAGTCCACGAGGACCATCGACAACTCGGCCGCGGGGTGCACGTCCATCCTCGCGATCACGAAGCGGGCAACGCTGATCAGCTCCTCTTCGGAGACGTCCATGCCCGATTCGTTCGAGACTTCGATGCTCATGTGTGTCGCTTCCTCCTGGTTCCGGCGACACTCACCCTACCGTCGTGGAGAACGCGAGTGCGCCGCTCTCCGCTGTGCGCGGTTCCCGAGCTCGACCTTGCCGTCCCGGTCCGCCTCGAAACGCTCGTACGCGTCGACGATGTCGGACACCAGCCGGTGCCGGACCACGTCGCTGCTGTTGAGTTCGGCGAAGTAGATGTCGTCGATGTCACCGAGGATCTCGGTGGCCGCGCGGAGCCCGGACCGGGCGCCGCCCGGAAGGTCCACCTGCGTGACGTCGCCGGTGACGACGACCTTGGAACCGAAGCCGAGGCGGGTGAGGAACATCTTCATCTGCTCGGCGGTGGTGTTCTGCGCCTCGTCGAGGATGATGAACGCGTCGTTGAGCGTGCGGCCGCGCATGTACGCGAGCGGCGCCACCTCGATGACACCCGACTGCATCAGCTTCGGGATGGCCTCGGGGTCCATCATGTCGTGCAGGGCGTCGTGCAGCGGCCGCAGGTACGGATCGATCTTCTCGTGCAGCGTGCCCGGCAGGAACCCGAGCCGCTCCCCCGCCTCGACCGCGGGGCGGGTGAGGATGATCCGCGACACCTGCTTGGTCTGCAGCGCCTGCACCGCCTTCGCCATGGCGAGGTACGTCTTGCCGGTGCCCGCGGGCCCGATGCCGAACACGATGGTGTTGGCGTCGATCGCGTCGACGTACCGCTTCTGGTTCAGCGTCTTCGGCCGGATCGTCTTGCCGCGACGCGACAGGATGTCGAGGGTGAGGACCTCGGCAGGCGATTCGCTGAGACCCTGCGTGAGCATGCCGACCGTGCGGCGCACCGCGTCGGGGGTCAGCGGCTGCCCGCGACCGACGATGGCGCCCAGTTCGGCGATGACCCGCTCGGCGAGCGCGACGTCGCCCGGCCGTCCCGTCAACGTGACGGCGTTACCGCGTACATGGATGTCTGCGTCCAGGACCCGTTCGAGAGCGCGCAGATTCTCGTCGGAAGAACCGAGGAGAGGCGGGACCGTTTCGGGTGGGAGATCGATACTCGAACGCACGGTGCGTTCCGCCGGACGCGTGGCGCCGAACGTCTCGCCGTTCTGGTCTTGTTCGCTCACGTGAGGGATATGGCCTTCTTCCCGGTTCCTGGTCGGTCACGACGGTCGTCGCGATGAGGGAAGTCTATCGCTCGCAGGTCACAGCGCCCACTCGATTACGCGACGCCGTCACCGATCCGGGACGTCCGGATTCTCACGCAGCCACCGCCGCGCCTCGTCCACGACGCGGGCGCCCTCGGCCGGCGTCAGCCCGAGCACCGCGAGATACGCGACGGCGAACGACTCGCCCGAATCCTGCACTTCGCCGGAATTCGCCTGGTCCAGCAGGGTGATCGTCATCGCTTCCGCGAGGGCCACCAGCACCGTCGACGGCAGGTAGGACGCGAACACACCCGACTTCTGGCCGCGCTCGATCACCCGCACGTCCCGGTCGCGGACCACCCCGAGGAGGTCGTGGATACGCTGCTCGCCGAGTTCGCGGCGAGCGAACGACAGCAGCATGCGGAATCGGTCGCCGATCGGCCACGTCCGCAGCGCCATCACCGCGACCGCGAGGTCGGGACGCTCCGGCTGCCGCGCCTCGTCCCCCATGGCGGCCACGAGGGCGGCGGACGCCTCGTCGGCGATGCCCTCGACGAGCGCCTCGCGGCTGGGGAAGTGCGCGTAGACGGTGCGGCGCACCACTCCGGCGGTGCGCGCGACGTCGTCCATGCTCGCGTCCGGGTCGGCGACGAACGCGGCGACTGCGGCGTCGAGGATCCGCGCCCGGTTGGCGCGCGCGTGACTTCGGCGGGTCTTCCCGGGGTCACCGGGCGACTTGGTCGGAACCGACACGGGCGGAACCCCCTCGCTGGTTGGTGTGATCCCCGTCAATCGTACTTGCACACCAGTGTGCAAGTAGCTAACTTACACATCACTGTGCAAATCAATTGCGCGGGTCCGATCGAGCGCAACCCGAGGAGCGTCGACATGAGCATCGTGATGAACACACCGGTCTCCCGGATGGACGGGCCGTACCCCCGGCGCTGGGCCGCGCTCGGCGTGCTCTGCCTGAGTCTGCTGATCGTCGTGATGGCCAACACCGCCCTGATCGTCGCGGCCCCCGACATGACCCGCGACCTCGCCCTGACCAGCTCCGACCTGCAGTGGGTGATCGACGGCTACACCGTTCCCTACGCCGCGCTGATGCTCCTGTTCGGCGTGATCGGCGACAAGTACAGCCGGCGCGGCGCACTGCTCGCGGGACTGCTCGTGTTCGGCGCCGGAGCCGTCGTCGGCAGCCTCGCCGACACCACCACGGCCGTCGTCGCCGCACGCGTGGTGATGGGCGTCGGAGCGGCGATCATCATGCCCGCCACACTGTCTCTCCTCGTGGCCACGTTCCCGCGCGCCGAACGGGCCGGGGCCATCGCCGCCTGGGCCGCGACGTCTGGTCTCGCCATCGCCCTCGGGCCGCTGCTCGCCGGCTGGCTGCTGGCGAGCCACTCGTGGAACGCCACCTTCCTCGTGAACGTGCCGATCGCCGCGGTCGCGACGGTCGCGGCACTGATGCTCGTGCCGCCGTCGAAGGCCGACGGCCGGGGTCCGATCGACTGGCTGGGTGGGCTGCTGTCCGTGGTGACCATCGGGTCGCTCGTGTACGCGATCATCGACGGATTCCACTTCGGTTGGGGCGCAGGCGCGGTCGGCGCGGCGGTCACCGCGGCCGTGGGTCTCGGACTGTTCGTCGCGTGGGAGTTACGCCATCCGCAGCCGCTGCTCGACGTCCGCATGCTGGGCAGGCGCGAGGTGGGTGGGTCCACTCTCGCCGTGCTGCTGCTGTTCCTCGCGGCGTTCGGGACGATCTATTTCGTGTCGCAGGAATTCCAGTTCGTGCTGGGGCTCAGCCCTCTCGCCACCGGCGTCCACCTGCTGCCGCTCGCCGCCGCGGTATCGGTCGGCTCGCTGCTCAGTGGCCGGGTGCACCCGAGGCTCGGTACCCGGATCACCGTCGTCGCCGGCATGGTGATCGCCGCCGCGGGTGTGCTGCTGACGACCACCGTGGACGGCGGTGCGGGCTACCTCGACTTCCTCGCCCCGCTGATCCTGCTCGGCGCCGGAATCGGCCTGAGCGTGTCGCCCGCCACGGACGCCGTCATGGGCAACTTCCCCGAGAGCGACCTCGGCGCCGCGGGCGGCATCGACGACACCGCGATCGAACTCGGCGGATCGCTCGGGATCGCGATCCTCGGCTCGGTCCTCGCGTCGGCGTACAAGGACGGCATCGCCGGTTTCCTCGGAACGCTGCCCGTCGATCAGCTGTCCGGGGAGCAGGCCGCGCAGGCCGCCCGGGCGGTGGACGTCGCGGGAGACTCGATCGGCGGGGCCTCCGTGGTGGCCGCGGAACTGGGCGCCGACCCGCTGTTCGCGTCGCAGTCACAGGCGCTTCTCGACGCCGCGGGAACGGCGTACGCGAGTGCCGTCTCCCAGGCCGGACTGATCGGTGGACTCGCACTGGGCATCGGCGCGCTGGTCGTGGCGCTCGTCCTGCCCGGACGCACGGTCACACCCGAATCCGGTGACCGCAGTTCAGAACTCGCCGTCGTCGGACAGTAGGGCGTCCCGCGAGATCTTCCAGCACTCGGTCCCGGGGTTCAGGAACGCGTAGTGATCTTCCCCCTCGACGACGTGCAGCGCGATCGGATCGCCCGCTGCCCGCGCCGCCTCGCCGTACCGGACGCTCACCTTCGCCGGGACCTGCGCATCCTCCGTGCCGTGGATGCACACCACCGGCACCCCGGTGGGGATGCGGTGCAGCGGGGAGGCGGCGCGGTACCGGTCCGGGTCCTCGTCGAACGGCACCCCGAGGAGATCCTCGATGTACCCGATCCGCCTGCCGCGTTCCCCCGCGGAGGCGAGGTCGAGGGCGCCTGCCTGGGACACGACCTTCTGCGGCCGGACCGCCGTCTGCCGCTGACCGGCCAGCCACACCGCGAGTTGCCCGCCGGCCGAGTGACCGACGACCCGGACCTTCGACAGGTCGAACGGGACGGGCGACCGCTCGGCGACCGGACCGGCGATCGCGTCGAGCGCGGCGTGAACGTCGGCGGACATCTCGTCCCACCGGCCGCCCGCGCCGAGCCTGCGGTATTCGATGTTCCACACGGCGACGCCGTGCCGCGCGAGGTCGACCGCGAAACTCGTGCCAAGGTTCAGGTGGTATTTCCCGCTCCAGAAACCGCCGTGGACCACCATCACCACCGGCACCGGGGTCGATACCGGTTCCTCGGGCGGATAGAAGTGCCCGAACTGCTGCGGTTCGGTTCCGTAGGCGATGCGAATGCGGTCCACGGACAGTCAGGCTAGCGGGGCCGCGCCCCAGCGGTCGGTGAGGACGCCGATGGCGCCCAGCGCGACGGCGGCGGCGGTCGAGGTCCGCAGGACGTGCGGGCCGAGCAGCACCGGCACGGCGCCCGCCTCGGTCAGCGCGGTGATCTCCTCCTCGGAGATGCCGCCCTCGGGACCGACGACGAGCACGATCTCGGCGGCCGAACGCAGCGGAAGCTCGGCGAGGCCCTGCGCCGCCGCCTCGTGCAGCACGGCGACGACTCCGCCGCGGCCGGCCACCTCGCGGACGACGGCGAGTATTCCGGCAGTGCGGTGCAGGTCCGACACCTCGGGGACGATCGCCCGCCGGGACTGCTTGGCGGCGGCCAGAGCCGCGCTACGCCAGCGGGCGACACCCTTCGCGACCTTCGGGCCCTCCCACCGCGCCACGCACCGCGACGACTGCCACGGCACGATCGCGTCGACCCCGGCCTCGGTGGCCAGTTCGACCGCCAGTTCGGACCGCTCCGCCTTCGGAAGCGCCTGCACCACGGTCACACTCGGCGACGGCGCCGTCACCTGACGGCGCTCGTGAACGGTGAGTTCGAGCCGGTCCTTCCCGGCCGCCGTCACCTCGGTGTCGGCGAGACCACCCCGGCCGTCGGCCAGCACGATCCGCTCCCCGACACCGATCCGGCGCACCGTCGCGGCATGCCTGCCCTCCGGGCCGTCCAGGACGGCGGTGCTCCCCACCTCGGGCAGCGGGTCGAGGAAGAAGACCGTCGCCGCCACGGTCAGCGACCGCTGAACGCTTCACGCAGGCGCGAGAACAATCCGCCGCTGTGCTGGGACTGGGTGGAGACGACCTCGGCGACGTCGCGGTCGCGCAGGTCCTTGAGTTCGCGGAGCAGCTTCGTCTCCTTGTGGTCGAGGCGCGACGGCACCACGACCTCGAGGTGCGCGTGCACGTCGCCGCGGATACCGGACCGCAGCTTCGGCATGCCGTGCCCGCGCAGGACCGTCACCGACCCCGGCTGGGTGCCCGGCTCGATGGTGATCTCCTTCGGCCCGTCGATGATCGTGTCGATCGTCACCGTCGTGCCGAGGGCGGCGTCGATCATCGGAACCCGGATCGTGCAGTGCAGGTCTTCGCCGTCGCGCACGAACACCTCGTGCGCCTGCTCGACCACCTCGACGTACAGGTCGCCTGCGGGTCCGCCGCCGGGGCCGACCTCGCCCTGCGCGGCGAGCCGGATCCGCATGCCGCCCGCGACACCGGCGGGCACCTTCACCGTGATGTCGCGGCGGGCGCGCACCCGGCCGTCACCGCCGCACTTGTGGCACGGGTCGGGAATCGTCTCGCCCGCGCCGCGGCAGGTGGGGCACGGCCGGGACGTCATGACCTGACCGAGGAACGAACGCTGCACGGACTGGACCTCGCCCGCGCCGCCACACGTCTCACAGCGCACCGGCGTGGAATCGCCGTTGGTGCCCGAACCGGTGCAGCTGTCGCACAGGATCGCCGTCTCGACGGTGACGTGCTTGCTGACGCCGGTCGCGCACTCCGCCAACGTCAGCTTGGTGCGCAGCAACGAGTCGGCGCCCGGCTGGACGCGGCCGCGCGGTCCGCGGCCCGCACCGCCTCCGCCGCCGAAGAACGCTTCGAACACGTCGCCGAGGCCGCCACCGAAACCGCCGCCGAAGCCGGCACCGCCCCCGCCGCCGCCCGAGGAGAGGGGGTCGCCGCCGAGGTCGACGATGCGGCGCTTCTCCGGATCCGACAGCACCTCGTAGGCCGTCGAGATGTCCCGGAACCGGGCCTGCGCCGCCTCGTCGGGGTTCACGTCGGGATGCAGTTCCCTCGCAAGCTTGCGGTACGCGCGCTTGAGCTCCTGATCGGTCGCCTTCTGATCGACGCCGAGCGTTGCGTAGTAATCCCGTGCCACGTTGAGTCTCTCGTCCTTCTCTACTTCGTTATCTCGCCACTGGTCCGTGCGCGCTGTCTTCGCGCGGCGCTGTCGCCCGGCAGGCCGTCACCGCTCGGCGAGCACCTGGCCGATGTATCTCGCAACGGCTGCCACCGACGCGATTGTTCCCGGATAGTCCATCCGGGTGGGTCCCAGCACGCCCATTCCGCCGAGCACGGTGCCCGCCGCACCGTAGCCGGTCGAGATGACGGAGGTGCCGCGCATCTGCTCCACCTGGGTCTCCTCGCCGATCCGCACCGTCACCGTGCCCGCGTCCTGGGTGGCGGCCAGCAGCTTGAGCACCACCACCTGCTCCTCGAGCGCCTCGAGCACCGCGCGCAGCGAACCGGGGAATCCGCTGATTCCCGTGAAATCGGCCGCGTTGCGGGTCAGGTTCGCGGTGCCGCCCAGGACCAGTCGCTCCTCGGGATGCTCGACGAGCGTTTCCACCAGCACGGTGGCCGAACGCACCACGGCGTCGCGCAGATCCTCGGGTGCCTCGTCGGCCAGCTCCGACACGGCGATGGACGCGGCCGCGAGCCGTTTGCCGTCCAGGGCGCCGCCGAGCAGTCCGCGCAGCCGCGCCAGGTCCTCGTCGTCGAGGACGTCGCCGAGTTCGACGATGCGCTGATCCACTCGGCCCGAATCGGTGATGAGCACCAGCAGCAGACGGGCGGGGGTCAGCGCGACCACCTCGAGGTGCCGGACCGACGACGCCGAGAGTGTGGGATATTGCACAACCGCGACCTGGCGTGTGAGTTGCGCGAGCAGGCGCACACCGCGCCGGAGGACGTCGTCCAGGTCCACCCCGGACTCGAGGAAATCGAGGATCGCGCGGCGCTCCGCCGTCGACAGCGGCTTCACGTCGGCGATGCGGTCGACGAACTGCCGGTACCCCTTGTCGGTGGGGACGCGGCCCGAACTCGTGTGCGGCTGGGCGATGTAGCCCTCGCTCTCGAGGAACGCCATGTCGTTGCGCACCGTCGCGCTGGAAACACCCAGATTGTGCCGCTCGACCAGTGCCTTCGATCCCACCGGCTCCTGGGTCGAGACGTAGTCGGCGACGATGGCGCGGAGAACCTCGAACCGTCTGTCGTCCGTACTCGACATCGCCGTCCACCTCCAGTTCTCGATCGTCACGAGCAGCGACGTCACCGAACCTTCGTTCGGGTCGGCCGTCGCATCCCCTGAGCTACGCGCAGATGCACGTGCGTCTCGGCTCGGTCCAGTCTAATCGTCGCGTCGCCGATACCGGTTCAGGCCTTACTGTGGGGAGCGGAGACGAGCAGAGGCAACCACCACGGGCGGATGACGAGGCGATGATTTTCAAAGGTGTCATGGACGGCAAGCCGTACCCGGACCACGGGTTGTCGCTGCGCGACTGGTCCAAGATCCCGCCGCGGCAGGTGCGGCTCGACGAGATCGTCACCACGACCAAGGTTCTCGAACTCGACCGGCTGCTGTCGGAGGACTCGACGTTCTACGGCGACCTGTTCCCGCACGCGGTGCAGTGGCACGGGGTGCTCTACCTCGAGGACGGATTGCACCGGGCGGTGCGCTCGGCGCTGCGGAACCGCGTCGTGCTGCACGCCCGCGTGTTCGACTACGACGAGATGCCCGGCATCGTCACGGCCTGAGCCGGCCGCTGCACGTCAGCGCAGGACCGTCCGGACCACGGCGTCGGCGAGGAGCCGCCCACGGTCGGTCAGCACCAAGTGCTCCCCTGCATGCACCAGCAGTCCGTCGGCCACCACCGCTTCGGCCGCGCGCCGCTCCGCAGGATCCAGTTCCGCGACGGGAAGCCCGGTGCGCAGCCGCGCCGTCAGCATCACCCGCTCGACGTGGACGTCCTCCTCCGTCAGCTGCTCGCTGCCCCCGACCGGCAGGCTTCCCGCCGCCAGCTGGTCCGCGTAGCGCGCCGGATGCTTGACGTTCCACCAGCGCACACCGCCGACGTGGCTGTGCGCGCCCGGCCCGGCGCCCCACCAGTCGCCGCCGTCCCAATAGCCCAGGTTGTGCAGGCAGGCCGCGTCCTCGCGCGCCCAGTTCGACACCTCGTACCAGGTCAGGCCCGCCTCGGCGAGCCGGGCGTCGATCCGCTCGTACCGCGACGCGAGCACGTCGTCGTCGGGGGCGGGAAGTTCCCCGCGGCGCACCTTCCGCGCCAGGGCGGTGCCGTCCTCGACGATCAGCGCATACGCGGACACGTGGTCCACCCCCGCGGAGAGCACCGCGTCCAGCGACAGGTCGAGGTCCTCGTCGCGCTCACCCGGCGTCCCGTAGATGAGGTCGAGATTGACGTGCCCGAACCCGGCGGCCCGCGCCTCCAGCGCCGCCGCCACCGCCCGTCCCGGCGTGTGGGTGCGGTCGAGGACCTTCAGCACGTGCTGCGCCGCCGACTGCATGCCCAGCGAGATCCGCGTGAATCCGCCCGCGACCAACCGTTCGAAGAACTCCGGCGACGTGGACTCCGGGTTCGACTCGGTGGTCACCTCGGCGCCGTCCGCGAGCCCGAAACTCGAGCGGACCGCACCGAGGACGTCCGCCAGGCCGTCACCGCCGAGCAGGGACGGCGTGCCGCCGCCGACGAAGACCGTGTCGACGGCCGGGCCGCCCGTCATCTGCGCCGCCAGGTCGAGTTCGCGGCGCAACCCCTCCATCCACGACTGCGGCGACGCCGACGTCCCCAGCTCACCCGCCGTGTACGTGTTGAAATCGCAGTATCCGCAGCGTGTGGCACAGAAAGGCACGTGCACGTAGATCCCGAACGGGCGGCTCCCCACACCGCCCAGGGCGCTCTCGGGCAGAGCGAATGCCGCCGCCTCGTCGCGACCGACCGTGGAAGTACTCGTTCCGTTCACGGTTCCAGTCTCCCAGGCTTCTCGACCCGCGGTCCCCACCCGACTGTCCGCGGGCCCTCGTCGTGATATTTCCCGCAAAAATGGTGGAAATCGGTGCCCGGCTCTGCGTGAGCGATCTGACGTGGCACAATGGTCGACATGACCGGACCCGGAGTGCGACTTGTGGCGCGTCGTCACGTCGATCTCAAGCGTGTCTGCAGCTGTTGTTGTCTGCCCTGTCTCGCGCAGTAATTCAGCCTGTCAGCCCGTTCATCTTTCTTCTCGACTTCCGGCCGGATTCGAATGCCCGAGCGAGGATCAGCCCTCCTCCTCGGCCTCAGCCGGTGCATCGTGAGATTCAGGAGTGCTCCATGACGTCGACCACCGACGCCTCCCCCGCTGCCGCCCAGGCAGCACCCGCGCGCACGCGCACGGCGAAGCCGGCCCGGCGACGTGCCGAAGGCCAGTGGGCCCTCGGCTACCGCGAGCCCCTCAATGCCAACGAGCAGGCCAAGAAGGACGACAACCCGCTCAACGTCCGGGCCCGCATCGAGAACATCTACTCGAAGCAGGGCTTCGACAGCATCGACAAGGGCGACCTGCGCGGCCGCATGCGCTGGTGGGGTCTGTACACCCAGCGCGAGCAGGGCTACGACGGCACGTTCACCGGTGACGAGAACATCGACCTGCTCGAAGCCCGGTATTTCATGATGCGGGTCCGCTGCGACGCCGGCGCCCTGAACGTCGAGCAGTTGCGCACCATCGCCGGGATCTCCACCGAGTTCGCCCGCGACACCGCCGACCTCTCGGACCGCGAGAACGTCCAGTACCACTGGATCGAGGTCGAGAACGTCCCGGAGATCTGGAAGCGTCTCGAGGGCGTCGGCCTCAAGACCACGGAGGCGTGCGGCGACTGCCCCCGCGTCGTCCTCGGTTCACCGCTGGCAGGCGAGTCGCTGTCCGAGGTCCTCGACCCGACTCCCGCGATCGACGAGATCGTCCGCCGGTACATCGGCAAGCCCGAGTACTCCAACCTGCCGCGCAAGTTCAAGACCGCGATCTCCGGCCAGCAGGACGTGGTGCACGAGATCAATGACGTCGCGTTCGTCGGTGTCAACCACCCCGAGCACGGTCCCGGCCTCGACCTGTGGGTCGGCGGCGGCCTGTCCACCAACCCGATGCTCGCGCAGCGCGTCGGCGTCTGGGTGCCGCTCGACGAGGTTCCCGACGTGTGGGAAGCCGTCGTGTCGATCTTCCGCGACTACGGCTACCGCCGGCTGCGGAACAAGGCGCGCCTGAAGTTCCTGGTGAAGGACTGGGGCATCGAGCGGTTCCGCGAGGTCCTCGAGACCGAGTACCTGAAGCGCAAGCTCATCGACGGCCCCGCGCCGGAGAAGCCCACCCGCCCGATCGACCACGTCGGTGTGCAGAAGACCCGCAACGGTCTCAACGCCGTCGGTGTCGCCCCCATCGCGGGTCGCGTGTCCGGCACCATCCTGGCCAAGGTCGCGGACGCCGCCGAGCGTGCGGGCAGCGACAAGATCCGTTTCACGCCGTACCAGAAGCTGATCATCCTCGACGTCGCCGACGACAAGCTCGAGCAGCTGATTGCCGACCTGGACGAGGTGGGTCTGCCCGCACGTCCGTCGCACTGGCGCAAGAACCTGATGGCGTGCTCGGGCATCGAGTTCTGCAAGCTGTCGTTCGCGGAGACCCGGAAGCGCTCGCAGGTGCTCGTTCCCGAGCTCGAGCAGCGGCTCGCCGACATCAACGCGCAGCTCGACGTGCCGATCACGATCAACATCAACGGCTGCCCCAACTCCTGCGCCCGCTCGCAGGTCGCGGACATCGGGTTCAAGGGAATGCTCGTCGACGACGGCGAAGGCAACCAGGTGGAAGGCTTCCAGGTCCACCTCGGCGGCAGCCTCGGATTCGATTCGGCGTTCGGCCGGAAGCTTCGCCAGCACAAGGTCACCAGCGCCGAACTCGGTGACTACATCGATCGCGTCGTCCGGCACTTCGTGAAGCACCGCAACGAGGGTGAACGCTTCGCGGAATGGGTCGTGCGCGCAGACGAAGGAGACTTGCGTTGAATCTCGCGACAGCCACACAGGACGACCTCCGGCTCCTTGCCACGCAGGGGGCGGCAAGTCTGGAAGGCGCATCCGCTCGGGAATTGTTGCAGTGGACGGAAGACACGTTCGGCAGTGACTACATCGTCGCGTCGAATATGCAGGACGGTGTCCTGGTTCACCTCGCCGCCCAGGTTCATCCCGGCGTGGACGTGCTGTTCCTCGACACCGGCTACCACTTCGCGGAGACCATCGGCACCCGTGACGCCGTCGAGCAGGTGTACGGCGTCAACGTGATCAACGCGCGGGCCGAGGCCAGTGTCGCCGAGCAGGATGCGGCGGAGGGCAAGGATCTGTTCGCCCGCGAACCCAACCGGTGCTGCGCACTGCGGAAGGTCGCCCCGCTGAAGAAGACGCTCGCCGGCTACAAGGCGTGGGTCACCGGCATCCGCCGGGTCGAGGCCCCCACCCGCGCCAACGCCCCCCTGATCTCGTTCGACGACGCGTTCGGTCTGGTGAAGATCAATCCGATCGCCGCGTGGTCCGACGAAGACATGCAGTCCTACATCGACGAGCACTCGATTCTGGTGAATCCTCTCGTCGACGAGGGCTATCCGTCCATCGGGTGCGCTCCGTGCACCAGCAAGCCAGCCCCCGGCAGCGATCCGCGCAGCGGTCGCTGGGCCGGTCAGGCCAAGACAGAATGCGGGTTGCACGCCTCATGACCATCGACATCTCCACTTCCCTCGCCGAAGCCGCCGCCCGGCCGCAGTTGGACGGGTCGCAGTTCGACACGCTCGATGCGCTGGAGTCGGAAGCGATCCACATCTTCCGTGAGGTCGCGGGCGAGTTCGAACGCCCCGTGATCCTGTTCTCCGGCGGCAAGGACTCCACGGTGCTGCTGCACCTGGCGATCAAGGCGTTCTGGCCTGCGCCGCTGCCGTTCGCGTTGCTGCACGTCGACACGGGTCACAACCTGCAGGAGGTCCTCGACTTCCGCGATCACGTCGTCGCGAAGTACAACCTGCGCCTGCACGTGGCGAAGGTCGAGGACTACCTGGCCGACGGCCGGCTCACCGAGCGTCCCGACGGGATCCGGAACCCGCTGCAGACCGTTCCCCTGCTCGACGCGATCTCCGAGAACCGTTTCGACGCGGTGTTCGGTGGCGCTCGCCGCGACGAGGAGCGGGCCCGGGCGAAGGAACGCATCTTCTCGCTGCGCAACAGTTTCGGCCAGTGGGACCCGAAGAAGCAGCGCCCCGAACTGTGGAACCTGTACAACGGCAAGCACTCCCCCGGCGAGCAGGTCCGTGTCTTCCCGCTCAGCAACTTCACCGAACTCGACATCTGGCGGTACATCGCCCGCGACAACGTCGAGCTGGCCAGCATCTACTACGCGCACCAGCGCGAGGTGTACCAGCGCGACGGCATGTGGATGACGCCCGGCGTGTGGGGCGGGCCGTCCGAGGGTGAGGACCTGCAGACGCTGTCGGTGCGGTACCGCACCGTCGGCGACGGGTCCACCACGGGCGCAGTTCTTTCCGAGGCGGGCGACAACGAGGCGATCCTCGCCGAGGTCGCGGCGTCCCGGCTGACCGAGCGCGGCGCAACCCGTGGCGACGACCGAGTTTCCGAAGCGGCCATGGAAGACCGCAAGCGAGAGGGCTATTTCTGATCATGAGTGATCTTCTGAGGCTTGCCACCGCCGGCAGTGTGGACGACGGCAAGTCGACCCTCGTCGGCCGTCTGCTGTACGACACGAAATCGGTTCTCGCCGACCAGATCGACGCAGTCACCCGGGCGTCGGTGGACAAGGGACTGTCCACCCCCGACCTGTCGCTGCTGGTCGACGGCCTGCGCGCGGAGCGTGAGCAGGGCATCACGATCGACGTGGCGTACCGGTACTTCGCGACGCCCCGACGCTCGTTCGTGCTCGCCGACACTCCCGGGCACGTGCAGTACACCCGGAACACGGTGTCGGGTGCATCCACCGCGCAGCTGGTGATCCTGCTGGTCGACGCGCGCAAGGGTGTCATCTCGCAGACGCGGAAGCACGCCGCGGTTCTGGCGCTGCTCGGCGTCCCCAAGCTGGTGCTGGCCGTCAACAAGATCGACCTCGTCGAGGACCCGGCCAGCGTGTTCGCGACCATCTCGGCGGAGTTCAACTCGCTGACCAGTTCGCTCGGCTGGGCATCCGAGGACGTCGTCGAGATCCCGGTGTCGGCCCTGCACGGCGACAACGTCGCGGTGCGGTCGGAGAACACCCCGTACTACGACGGCCCCACCCTCATCGAGCACCTCGAGTCGGTGCCGGTCGACGCCGAACCCCACCGGGTCGGTCTCCGGTTCCCCGTCCAGTACGTGATCCGTCCGCGGACCGCCGAGTTCCCCGACTACCGCGGGTACGCCGGACAGGTCGCCGCGGGCGAGGTGACCCCGGGCGACGAGGTCGTGATCCTGCCGTCGGGTGTCCGCACCACGGTCACCCGCATCGACACGGCAGACGGCGAACTCGACAGCGCCCATGCCGGCCGCAGCGTCACTCTCGTGCTCGCCGACGACGTGGACGTCTCCCGCGGCGACGTCATCGCCTCCCCCGCCGACGCACCGGAGCCGCTCGGCGAGTTCGACGCGACCGTCTGCTGGCTGGCCGAGAAGCCGCTGCGTCCCGGCGCCCGCCTGCTGCTCAAGCACGGCACCCGCACCACGCAGGCCATCGTGGGCACGCTCGTCGAGCGTTTCAACGAGCAGGAGCTCACGTCGGAGGCCGCCCCGGAGTCTTTGGAGCTCAACGAGATCGGCAAGATCTCGGTGCGGGTCGCCGAGCCGATCGTCGCGGACGACTACACCGTGAACCGCCACACCGGCAGCTTCCTGCTGATCGATCCGGCCGGCGGTAACACGCTCGCGGCCGGCCTCGTCGGGGACGCCATCGCAGCGGTGGAGCTCGGCGAGCGCGTCTAGTGCGATGACTCCGCTGATCGCTGTCGCCCACGGCAGTCGCGATCCCCGCAGTGCGCGGGTGGTGGCGGCTGCCGTGTCGGCGCTACGGGAGCGGCGCCCGGACCTCGACGTCCGGTTGTGCTTCCTCGACCTCAACGCGCCGTCCGTGGACCAGGTGATCGACGCGGTCGCCGCCGAGGGGCATTCCTCCGCCGTCGTGGTGCCGATGCTGCTGGGCAGCGCGTTCCACGCCCGCGTCGACCTTCCCGCTCTGCTGGACGCCGCCCGCCTCCGCCATCCCCACCTGCACGTCCGCCAGGCCGACGTTCTCGGGCACGACGCCCGGCTCGTCGAGGCCGTCCGGGACCGGATCGGTGAGGCCGTCGGTGCGACCGGCGAACCCGGACTCGGGATAGTCCTCGCCGCGGTCGGCTCCTCCGACCCGGCTGCCAACGACCGCACGCGCGCACTGGCCGGGGCGGTCGTCGCGGGCACCCGATGGTCGGGCGCGGTCGCGTGCTTCGCCACCGCGGCGGAACCCACGGTGCAGCAAGCGATTTCGAAGCTGCGGCGAAACGGCGCCGAACGCATCGTGATCGCACCGTGGTTCCTCGCGCCGGGACTGCTCACGGACCGGTTGAGCCGCGCCGCGGAATCCTGCGGGCCCGGCATCACCTACGCGGCCACCATCGGACCACACACCCGGCTGCTTGACGTCATGCTCGACCGCTACTCGCAGACGCACGCGGAACTGCAGCGGTACCGCGCCCTGTCGGCCTGAGCGCGTCGACCACCGCACGCCCGGCCTCCGGGTTCCCGACCGAGATCCGCACGTCACCGTTGGGATACGTGCGCGCGTGGATCCCGGCGCGGGCGAGTGCGTCACCGACGCCCGATCCGGGGACGTACAGGAAGTTGGCGTGACTGCGCGGGACCGGCATTCCCGCCGCCCGCAACGTGCGCCACAGTTCCTCGCGCTCGGCGACGATGGCGGACACCCGGGTCCGAAGTTCGTGCTCGGCGGCGTACGACGCCGTGACCGCGGGAACGGCGCCGCTGCCCATCCCGAACGGCAGTTGCAGCGTTCGAATCCTCCGTGCGAGAGCCGCATTCGCGAAGCCGAATCCGATCCGCAACCCGGCCAGACCGTACGCCTTGGAGAACGTGCGCAGAAACACGACATTCGGGTGTTCGGCGACGATGCGGTGCGCGTCCAGGAGCAGTCGGCGGTCGACGAACTCCACATACGCCTCGTCGAGAACGACGACCACCCGCTGCGGCACCCGGCGGAGGAAATCTGCCAGTTCGGCGCCATCGACGAGGGTTCCGGTGGGATTGTGCGGGCGGCACACGACGACGAGCCGGGTGCGGTCGTCGAGCGCGGCGGCCATCGCCGCCAGATCCTGCCCGCCGTCCGGGAGTATGGGTACCGGGACCGCGCCCAGTGCCGCGATCCGCGCGAGGATCGGGTACCCGTCGAATGTCGGGGCGGTGAACACGATCCGCTCCCCCGGCCCGGCGACGGAGCGCATGATCTGCAGGGCGACGCCGGTGGCACCCTCGCCCACCACCACCTGATCGGGTTCGAGCCCCTCGTGTTCCGCGATGACGCCGACCAGCCGGTCGGGCAGGAACTCCGGATACCGATGCGCCTGCCGCATCACACCGTCGAGCGCGGCGAGCACGGAGGGCAACGGGGCGAAGGGGTTCTCGCTCAGCGCCAGATCGAATCTCACGTCGGGCCCGGCGAGGGTCGGCGCCGTCATCTCATACCCCCGCCGGGGCGGCACCCCACCGGATGGCCCCGGCGCCGGCGAAGTCACCCGCGTGCGCGAAGGCGGACATCATCACCAGGGAACCGTTGGGGATCCGGCCCGCCCGGTTCTCGCGGTCGAGGGTGACGGGAATCGCGGCGCCGAACAGGTTCCCACATTCGTCGAACGTGTCGGGGTGCCGTTCCGCCGGAAGCTCGAGTGCGTCCCGCCAGTTGCGGAGGAACAGCCGGTTGGGCTGGTTGGTGACCAGGGTGTCGATCTCGTCCGGGGTGATGCCGATCTGATTGCACACCGCGAGCGCCACCTCGGGAACGAGGCGGTTCCCGCGGGCGAAGACCTTCGCGATCTTCGTTTCGGTGAACCCGATGTGCAATTGGCCGGTTCCCGCCTCCCAGTATTTGCGCGGCGGATCGACGGCGGCCGTCATGTCCCCGGCGAACTCGGGGTAGGTCCGGCATTCGAGTCCGAGCACCGGCGCGGCCTCCGATTTGACCAGCAGGCACGCGCCCGCGCCGTCACCCGGCACCGCCGACTGCGCCAGCACGCGCACGTCCGACTGCGTGAAGATCTGACCGGCACTGTTCTGCACCGACACGATCAGGGCGGTCGAGGCGTCACCGGTCTGCATGATCTGCCGCGCCAGCGTGATCATGTACACGAATGATGCACAGCCCCCGTTGTGGAGGTCCACCACCCAGTCCGGGGTGATCCCCAGCCGGCGCGCGAGTTCTCCGCCGGTGCCCAGGACCGGGACATCCGGCAGCTGGGTGTGGGTGATGAGGATATCCACGTTGGAGACGAGTTCGGAGCCGTTCCGTTCGATCAGCGGGGCGACCGCGCGTTCGGCCATGTCGACGGCGTTCTCGTCGCTCGCGATGTGGTGGCGGAATTTCGGCGCCCGGAACATGATGTTCTCGGCGAGCCGGTCGGAGTCGGCGAATTGGGCGAAATAGTCTGCTCCCACCCGGTTCTCGGGCAGGTAGCCGGCGATGTCGATCAGGCTGACGGTGTCCATGTCTCACTCACTCATCCAGGTCGGGGTCACGGGCAGGTCGTTCGCCCACCGGTATTCGCAGATCGCCTTGAGATTGCTCATCTCGAGCTGGTGTCCGGCAGAAAACATCTCCCAGAAGTCGCCCACCCACGGAACCCGGTCCGCGGGAGCCGTCTCGGGGTAGGGATTCTCGTCGTAGAACGGGTGGTGGCAGTTGGTCCACAGCACGACGGATCCGTCGACGTCGAGGACCGTGCGCGCGTCCACCACCCGCATGAGGTACACCATCCACAGGTGTTTCCCCTGGTCCCAGGCGCAGTGATAGTCGACGGTCATCGCGGCGGGGTGTGCCACGGTGCGCGTGTAGATCTCGGTCGTGTCACCCAGCCGGTCGTACGCGAGCCACAGCCCGGGTTCTCCCGCCGGGGTGAACCCGCGCAGACTGTACGTCCACTCCTCGAGGCTCCGGGTGTGCGAGAGGTAGCCGAACACCTCGTCCGGCGGGCAGTCGATGTATTCCTGGACGGTGCAGTACTTTCCGAACACCTGATCGTGCGGGTACACCGACCTCAACATGTCCATGATGACCGGCGTCGTCGCGTGACGGTCGGAGGTCTCGATACGGACGAGGCCGGGCAGGTCGGCGGGAAGGTCGGGCAGCGGTGCGATCTCGTGGGCGGTCATCGGCGTGCTCCTTCTCGGGGTTCGATTCTCTCGGCGGTGCCGCGTGCGGTCAGGAACGGCAGGAACGGCGGTAGTTCGTCGGCGTCGCAGACGACCTCGATGACAGCGGGTCCCGTCGACTCCGTCGTGGACCGCAGCGTGTCGGCAAGGGCGGCGTCGGTGTCGGCCGTGTGGCACGGCAGTCCGGGGAGCAGTGCGCCGACTCCGGCCGCGATGCGGGCGGGACGGAACCGGCTGTAGGTGTAGGTGCCCTCGTAATACACCTGTTCGCGGGTGAGGCACATCGCGTGCGCGTTGTTGTTGAACACGACGAACGTGACCGGCACGTCGTACTCGACGGCCGTGTGAATCTCGAGTCCGTGCGCGTAGAACGCGCCGTCGCCGGCGATCACGAACGTGCGGCGGCCCCGCGAGAACGCGGAACCGATCGCGGCGCCGAAGGTGTAGCCCATCCCGCCCATGCCCAGGGCCACCACGAACCGGCCTCCACTCGCGACCGGAAGGTGATGCACCACAGCGGCGCCCGTGTTCCCGGCGTCGGCGAACACGTCGGAGCCGCCGGGCAGCGCCGCGGCGAGCGCCGTCACGGCGTCCGTGTAGTGCAGGCCCGACGTGCCCGATCGAGGTACGTCGATCGGAGTCGGAGCGCAGTGCGCGACGGGTACCGGTGAGGCTGCCGGTCCGATGTCGGCGACGAGTGCGCGCAGCGTCGCCCGCAGATCCCGGGTCGGCACGTGCCGCGCCTGCACATACGGCGTCGCCGACCCGACGCTGTACACCAGTGTCTTCTCCAGCGCGGTGTCGAGCCCTCCCCGTGCCATCACCGGCAGCCGGGTGCCGACGAGCAGGCAGAGGTCGCACTCCTGCAGTGCGTCGATCACATCCGGGTTCCCCATCGCACCGGTGATCCCGAGTCGTCCCGGCGCCGCGGGGTCGAGCACGTCCTTCGCGTCGGGTGTGACGGCCACCCTCGCCCCGAGCACGTGCGCGAGTTCCGCGAGTTCCGCTCGCGCGCCTGCCCGCGCGACCTCGTCGCCTGCGATGACGGTGATGCGGCCGTAGTCGTCGCGCAGTGCCTCGGCGAGTCGCGTGACGTCCGTGGTGGCAGTACGCGGTGCGGCCGGGACCGTTCGGTGCGGTTCCGGGAACTCGCCGGTCGCATGCTGAATGTCCTTCGGCAGCAGCAGCACTGCCGGTCCGCCGCGACGCGCCGCGGCGAGCGCCTCGGAGAGCTGGCGGTCGAGGTCGAGCGGTGATTCGACGCGCGCACAGTACAGCGACACCTCGCCGAACAACCGGGACGCATCGATCGACCCCGCCAGCCCGCTCGTGTCCTGGAACGCGCCCGACCCTTCGAGCGACGTCGGCGGTTGCCCGATCAACGCCAGCAGGGGCACCCGGGACGCGAACGCCTCACCGAGTCCGGCGATCACGTTGAGCGCGCCACCGCCCGACGTCGCGGCGACCACACCTGTCCGGTTCGAGGTCCTGGCGTATCCGTCGGCCATGGTCGTCGCCGAGAACTCGTGTTTGGCGACGACACCCTCGACGTCCGGGGAGCGGTGCAGCGCGTCGTACAGGTCCTCGATGTTCGCGCCTCCGACACCGAAGACGTGCTCGACCCCCTCCGCGGCCAGTACCGCGACGATGTGGTCGGCGACGCGCATGCTCCGACCGGTTTTCCGTGGCTCGTGATGCGTGAGATTCATCGGCAGACCCCCGTGTCGTGGATCGGATGAGGCGAACTGTGATCACCCACTGGATATACACACGAACCACGTGCCGGCCGGGTTCACCGGTGGCAGAACATTTTTGCGGAAACGGTCGTGACGAGCGAGACACGGCGGCCCTGCCTGCAGGGAGTACGGAAACCGGGCCGGCTCCCTGCGGCCCGTTCACAACGTCGTGGTCAGCAATACCTGATGGTCGTCGTCGGATCGCACGTCGATGCTCGCGATCGCGTCGACGGGCAGGCTGGTGGTGGCCGTGGGCCGCACCGTCTGCCCGGCGTCCCCGGTCCAGGTGGCCACGGTGGTGACCACTCCGGAGCGATCGGTCACGGTCAGCGCGTACCCTTCGGCGCCGGCGCCGTAGCGTCCGTCGCCGGGCCATGTGTCCTCGTAGGAGCACTCGACGAAGATCACCGTGCCCCAGGACGTCGACACGACGGACGCGCTCGCGGTGATCGTCGTCGGAACCACCGGGGCGAACACCGCCTCGGTGGTGTTCGCCCGGTCCGGGACGGGCAGGGCCGTCGCCGGGGCGGCCGGTGTCCGGTCCTGGGTCGCCAGCACCCCGACGGGAACGACGACGGCGATCACGGCGGCCGCTGCGGCGAGGGCCGTCGCCGCCCGCCGGTGGCGTCTGCGCCGCTGCACCGTCTCTGCCAGCCCGGTCAGCACCCGCGGTGCGGGCAGCTCCTCGTCTTCGGGCGCACCGTTCCCGGACAGTGTGCCGAACGCTTCTTCCGGCGTGATCAGTGCGAGCAGACCGGGCATGCCCGCCAATTCGGACACGGCCCGCGAGCACTGTGCGCAGTGAGCGAGGTGGGCCTCGTACTCCCGCCGATCGGCGGCCGACATGGCACCGAGCACGTAGGAGGCGTCCCAGCGGACGTAGGGATCGTCGTGCGACTCGAAGTCGTCGAGCGTCATCGGGTCACCCCCATTTCCTGCAGAGCCAATCGAAGGGCCCGCAATCCGTAGTGCATGCGGGATTTCACCGTTCCCTCCGGTATTCCGAGTTCGCCGGCGATCTGGTGGGTCGACATCCCCCGGTAGTAGCCGAGCACGAGGACCGCACGATGATCGGCGCTGAGCCGGGCCAGCGCATCCCCCATCATCCAGGCGTCGAGTGCGCCGTCCGAACCGTCCGGGGCCGCCCGTTCCGGTGTCGAACTCATCCCGATCTCACGCTGGGAACGGGCGCTGCGGTGCTCGTCGAATACGAGGTTCCTGGCAACCGTGAACAACCACGCCCGCGCCGAGGACTCCGACTGGTCGAGCACGCTCGGGTGCTTCCAGGCGCGCAGCAATACCTCCTGCACGATGTCCTCGGCGCGGGCGCGGTCGCCGGTCAGCCGGAGCGCATACCGCCACACGGCGGGGGCATGTTCCTCGTACAGGGCGTGCATGAGCTCCGTCTGGGCATCCGGCATCGGTCACCACCTCCCAGCAGTACACACGGTTCACCCGCGCCTCCGGTTCACCGCACCACGGAAACGGAGCGATTACGCGCGTCGGGAGGTGTTCAGTGCCACGGCAGCGTGCACGAACGCCTGGAACGCCTTCTCGTCGACCGTGTCGCCCTCGTGGAAGTCGATGGCGCGCCGGGTGTTGCCCTCCAGGCTGGAGTTGAACAAACCTGCGGGGTCGTCCAGCGACGCGCCCTTCGCGAACGTCACCTTCACGGCGTTCTTGTACGTCTCACCCGTGCAGATCATTCCGGCGTGCGACCACACCGGGACCCCTCGCCACTTCCACTCCTCGACCACGTCGGGGTCGGCCTGCGTGACAAGCGCCCGGATCCGGGCGAGCAACTCACCCCGCCAGTCCCCCAGCTCCTCGATGCGCGCATCTATCAGCTGCGAGGGAGAGTCTCCTCGTCCCCCGTCCGAGCCGCTCGTCCGCTTCGCCATGTGGTCCGTCGCCCCTTCGGTTCGTCTTCGCTCGCCGGTCACCCGAGTATCCCCGCGGACCACATCGATCGCACCGGGATCGGCCGCCCGCCGATTTACCTCTGGCGCGTCGCCGCCGTCCTGGATCAAACTGGAAAGGAGGTGAGGAGCACCCCCATGAGCACAGCACGGATTCGACGCGGCATCGTGGCAGGCATCGACGGATCGGACGGCGCACTGGAGGCGGCGGCGTGGGCTGCGTCCGCCGCTCGGCGCTTCGAGGAGCCGCTGCGCCTCGTCCACGTGTTACCCAAGCATCCGAATTCCGCGGACGGTCACCCAGAAGGCGACGAGTTCCTCGACGCCGCCGAACGCATCGTCCTGGACGGGCAGCACGACCTGGAAGTGGAGCGCAGTACCCACCCCGGCCCGCCCGCGCACGCGCTGGTGGAACTGTCCAAGACGGCCCGGATGCTGGTTCTCGGGCCCGCGGCCACGAGTGAGATGAAATCCGTGGTCGCCGGTTCCGACGTGGTCCGGGTGTCGAATCGAGCCGAGTGCCCCGTCGTCGTCTGGCGCGGCATCCAGGGCCACGAGGTCAGCGAGACGCGTCCCGTCGTGGTCGGTGTGGACGGCAGCGAACTGAGCGACATGGCGGTGGCCCATGCGTTCGAGTTCGCGGCGTTCTTCGGCGCTCCCCTCGTCGCGGTCCACACGTGGGCCGAGCACTCGACCCTCGGGGCGTGGTATTCGGAGGAGCGTCGCTTCACCGACTGGTCCGATCTGGTGCAGCACGAGGAGGCGTGGCTCGCCGAGAGCCTCGCCGGGTGGCGCGAGAAGTATCCCGATGTCGAGGTAACCCGCTGCCTCGAACGCGGTGGGCCGATGAAGGTGCTCCTCGAGTACACCTTCGGCGCGCAATTGATCGCCGTCGGCAGCCACGGGCGAAATCCGTTCACCGCGTCGATCGTGGGTTCGACGAGCCAGAGCCTCATCCACCACGCCCGGTGCCCGGTCCTCATCTGCCGAAAAGGCTGACCATCGGTTTCGATCAGCGTGATTCATATTCGCCCGTCGCGCCACAATGTCGCCGACAACGAGCGCGCCACGTGCGACTGCCCGGAAACGGCCCTGAACTGGCACTTTCCACACGGCCGCGCGCCCTGATCTTCACCTGATCATCGGCAGCGGAAATGCAAGTGTTTCCATCACGCAAATTCGATTTCGCCCCGATTGCGGCACCGAATTTCGCCTTTATAGTTTCCGGCATGTCGGAGCCACGCTCATATCTCGTCTGCGCGTCGCAGCGCAGCGGCAGCACCTTGCTCGTCGAATCTCTTCGCGCCACGACCGTGGCAGGCAACCCGGAGGAGTTCTTCCAGTACCTGCCGTCCACCAGCCGGTCACCGCAGCCACGGCAGTGGTTCGAGTCGGTTACCGACGAGACGGTGCTCTCCCTGCTCGCCCCGCTGGAACCTGGAACCGCCGACACTCGCACCGCGGAGCAGTGGCGCGATCAACTGCTCAGCGTCGGGCGCACCCCCAACGGCGTGTGGGGCGGCAAGCTGATGTGGAACCAGGTGCCGCTCGTCCTCGACCGCGCCGCCGGACTTCCGGACCGGTCGGGCGACGACCTGAGGTCCGCCCTCGGCGACATCCTGGGCCGCGACCTGGTCTTCATCCACGTCTTCCGGCGCGACGTCGTCGCACAGGCGGTGTCGATGTGGCGGGCGGTGCAGACCCAGGTGTGGCGCGACGACGCCACCCCGCCCGCCCCACACGACGGCGCCGAGTACCACGCGGACGGCATCGCCCACCTCGTCCGCATCCTCCGCGGTCAGGATGTGCAGTGGCGCACCTGGTTCGAGACCGAGGGGCTCGACCACATCGACGTCAGCTTCGACGATCTCGTCGCGGCCCCGCAGGCGACGGCGGCGAAGGTGCTCGTCGAACTCGGTCTCGACGCCGACCTCGCGCCCCCGCCGCCGCTGAAACGGCAGAGCGACGGCCGCTCCAAGGAATGGGTCGAGCGGTACCGGTCCGAGGCCGCCGCGAACGGACTTCCGCTGTGACCGCCGCACCGTCCACCGACACGGACGCACACGTCGACGAACTCCGTGCGCTGGAGGCGGAGGCCGTGCACATCATCCGCGAGGTGGTCGCGGAACTCGAGCGACCGGTGCTGCTGTTCTCGGCGGGCAAGGATTCGATCGTGCTGCTGCGGCTGGCGGAGAAGGCGTTCCGGCCGTCCCCGTTGCCGTTTCCCGTCCTGCACGTCGACACCGGGCACAACTTCCCCGAGGTGATCGAGTTCCGCGACCGCCGGCTCGCGGAGGACGGTCACCGGCTGATCGTCGCGTCGGTGCAGGAGTCGATCGACAAGGGCCGCGTCACCGAGACGGGCGGTCCCGGGACGTCGCGGAACCGGCTGCAGACCCGGACCCTGCTCGACGCCCTGGAGGAGCACCGCTTCGACGCCGCGTTCGGCGGCGCGCGCCGCGACGAGGAACGGGCCCGGGCGAAGGAGCGGGTGCTCAGCTTCCGCGACGAGTTCGGGCAGTGGGATCCGCGTTCGCAGCGACCCGAGCCGTGGTCGCTGTACAACGGGCGGATCCGCCGCGGCGAGCAGGTCCGGGTGTTCCCGCTCAGCAACTGGACCGAACTCGACATCTGGCGCTACATCGAACTCGAGAAGCTGGCGCTGCCGTCGATCTACTTCGCCCACGAGCGGCAGGTGTTCGAACGCGACGGCATCCTGCTCGGGCTGTCCGAGTACACGCTGCCCACCGAAAGCGAACTGGTACAACGACTCCGGGTGCGGTACCGCACCGTCGGAGACCTGACCATCACCGGGGCGGTGCGTTCGGAGGCCGGCGACGTCGCCGGCGTGATCGAGGAGATCGCCGCGGCCACGGTCTCCGAACGCGGGGAAACCCGGGCCGACGACAGGACTTCCGTCGCCGCGATGGAAGACCGCAAGCGCGAGGGGTACTTCTGATGACCACCACCGGCCGGCCTCGCCAACTGCTGCGACTCGCCACCGCGGGCAGCGTCGACGACGGGAAGAGCACCCTCATCGGCCGCCTCCTCCACGACACCGGAAGTCTGCCCACCGACCATCTCGAGGCGGTGACGAACGCCGACGGTGAGGCGGATCTGGCCGCCCTCTCCGACGGGCTGCGTGCCGAACGCGAGCAGGGCATCACCATCGACGTCGCCTACCGCTTCTTCTCCACGCCTACCCGGAGTTTCGTCCTCGCCGACACACCGGGGCACGAACGGTACACGCGCAACATGTTCACCGGGGCGTCGAACACCCACGTGGCCGTGCTGCTGGTGGACGCCCGCACCGGGGTGCTCCGGCAGACCCGGCGCCACGCCCGGATCGCCGACCTCCTCGGTGTCCCGCACCTGGTCGCCGTGGTCAACAAGATCGATCTCGTCGACTTCGACGAGACCCGGTTCAAGGAAGTCGAATCCGAACTCGGTCTGCTCGCGCAGCGCCTCGGCGGCCGCGACCTCACGGTGGTCCCGGTGTCCGCCACCCGGGGTGACAACGTGGTCACGCGGTCGGATTCGACACCCTGGTACGACGGACCCACGCTCCTCGAGTACCTCGAAGGGGTGGAACTCGCCGCGCCGTCGGCCGTCGCGTCCGAACTGCGACTGCCCATCCAGTGGGTCGCACGTCCCACGGACCACCAGCGGCGCCGCTACACCGGCCGGCTGTCGGCGGGCACCCTGTCCGTCGGGGACGAGGTGCTGGTGCTGCCGGCTGGTTCCCGCAGCACGGTCACCGCCCTCGACACCCTCGATCCGCAGCGGGCCGTCGCGGTCGCGCCGCTGTCGGTGTCGTTCGAACTCGCCGACGACGTCGACGTCGCCCGCGGCGACCTCGTCGTGAGCGCGGCCACCGAGGCCACCGCACCGGTCCCGGCCCGCGAGATCGACGCGACCGTCTGCTGGCTGAGCGAAACCCCGCTGCGGGCGGGCGACCGGGTGGCCCTCAAGCACACCAGCCGCACCGTGCGCGCCACGGTGCAGGAGTTGCACACCCGGCTCGACCCGGAAACCCTCGAAGAACACGACTCCCCCAGCGAACTCGCCCTCAACGACATCGGCAGGATCACGCTCCGGACGAGCACCGTGGTGCTCGCCGACCCCTACGCCACCAACCGCGACGCGGGCGCGTTCATCCTCATCGACGAACAGAGCAACGACACCGTCGGCGCCGGAACCGTCAGCGACACAAGGGAAGTGGTTCCTGGGGAGCAGACCCGGCACGACATCAAGTGGCACCCGTCGTCGCTGAAACGGGATCGACGCTGGTCCGCGACCGGGCAGCGGGGCGCCACCGTCTGGCTCACCGGGCTGCCGGCGTCCGGAAAGTCGACCGTCGCGGTCGCGCTCGAACGGACGCTCGTCGACGCCGGCCGGACCGCCTACCTGCTCGACGGCGACAACGTCCGGCACGGCATTTCGGACGATCTGGGATTCTCCCCCGGTGACCGGGCCGAGAACATCCGCCGCGTCGGTCATCTCACCCGGTTGTTCGCCGACGCCGGAGTGGTCGCCATCGCCTCGATGGTGTCGCCGCTCCGATCGGACCGCGCGATCGCCCGCGCCCTGAACGAGGCCGCGGACCTGCCGTTCCTCGAAATCCACGTCAGCACCCCGGTCGCCGAGTGCGAGCGACGCGACCCCAAGGGCCTCTACGCCCGGGCGCGGGCGGGCGAACTCCGCGGCCTCACCGGGATCGACGCACCGTACGAGGCGCCCGAGAACCCGGACCTCGCCTTCGACACCACCGGCGCCGACCTCGACGACCTCGTCGCCCGGATTCTCACCGAACTCGCCCGGCACGAGGGGCTGCAGACCTAGCTCAGCGAGCGGACCAGTGCCTCGTGCAGCGCTGTCCGGTCGTCGAACACGCGCAGGCGGGAACCGTACGCCTGGACCCGGTCGTGCCCGCGGCCGGCGACCACCACGACGTCGCCCGGCGCGGCGATCTTGACCGCCGCCGCGATCGCCTCCGCGCGGTCGGGGACGACCAGCACGTGCGCAGTGCCGCCGCTGCGCGCTCCGCGCGCCACGTCCTCCCGCAGGCGCTGCGCGTCCTCGGAGTACGGGCTCTCGTCGGTGACGACGACGGTGTCGGCGAAACGGGCCGCCGTCGCGCCGAGCGGGGCGCGCTTGCCGGGGTCGCGCTCACCCGTCGCCCCGACGACGGCGATGACCCGGCCGCCGGTCAGCGAACGGAGGTAGGGAAACAGCCGGCGCTGCCCGGCAGTGTTGTGCATGTAGTCGACGAAGGCGAGGAAGGGCTGCCCCGCGTCCACCGACTCCAGTCGTCCCGGGACGGTGTCGAGGTTCTCGATCCCGGTGATCGCCGCGTCCGGGTCGACGCCCCGTGCGAGGAGGGCGGAGATCGCGGCGAGCGCGTTGTCCACCTGGTGCACGCCGAGCAACCGCAGCCGCACCGACCTCCGGTCGCCGGCGCCGTGCAGCGTGAACGACGTGCCGCCCTCGTCCGCGCGCACACCCGACGCGTGGATGTCGGCCGCCGTCGTCCTCGACGAGAACGTCAGCCGGGGCACGGTGACGGTGGCGGCGAGGCGGCTCCCGAATTCGTCGTCGATGCCGATGGCGGCCGCCGCGCAGTGCCGGGAGTCGAACAGTCTGGCCTTCGCCGCGAAGTACGCGTCCATGTCGGGGTGGAAGTCCAGATGGTCGCGGGCGAGATTGGTGAACACCCCCACCCGGAAGGAGGTCCCGTCGATCCGGTGCAGGGCGAGACCGTGGCTCGACACCTCCATCGCGACCGCCCCGATCCGCTGTTCGGCGAATGCGGCGAGCGTCTGCTGGAGTTCGCACGCCTCGGGTGTCGTCCGGGTCGCGGCCCGGGATCCTCCGGGCCCGCGGACCGTGATCCCCGTCATCATTCCGGCGGCGGCCCCGGCCGCGCGCAGTCCCGCGTCCAGGAGGTACACGGTGCTCGTCTTCCCGTTCGTCCCGGTCACCCCGTAGACGTCGAGCGCACGGGACGGATCGCCGTACACCCACGACGCCAGCGGACCGAGGACCCGGCGCGGATCATCCACCACGATCGTCGGCAGGACGTCCGACTTCCGGTCGCTGAGCATCGCGACCGCGCCGCGCGCCGCGGCTTCGGCCACGAACTCGATCCCGTGACGGTGCCGGCCCGGCAGCGCCGCGTACACGTCCCCGGCCCGGACGAGACGCGAATCCTGGTTGATCCCCGTCACCGCGGTGCCGCCCGTGCCGCACAGGGTCGCCGGCCGGCCGAGGCGGCCCAGCACCTCGTGCAGCGGCCTCGGCCGTGTGAACCGCGGGCAGTCGACGCTCACCCTCCCAGTGCACCACCGGTGTGCAGGTCGCGGCGACGGAACCGCGATCATCGACCCGCGGCGCCTGCCTCTCGACGCCGCTACGTCTCCACGCCACTCCGGGGCTCGTCCAGGATTCCGCGTTCCTCGCTGTAGGCCGAACGCACGTCCGGCACCCGGCCGAGCGTGGCGAGATACTCCTCCATCGCCTTCCGCGCGTACGCCGTTCCCTCCTCCTCGCTCGGAATCGAGTCGCCCGTGGTCCGTCGCCACGTCGCGAGTTCGAGTGCCAACTCGGCCTGCGTCTCGGCGAAGTCCTCGGTGTCGGCGAGATTGTCGCGCTCATCGGGGTCGGCGGCCAGGTCGTAGAGTTCCCGGCTCGGACGCGGCAGGAGATGCTCGGTGCCCAGCGCCGCACCGGACAGGCTGTTCTCGATGTCGAGGGGCAGGTCGAGCCTGGGCCGTGGCGCGTAGTTCTCGATGTAACTGAACCGCTTGCTGCGTACCGCGCGGATCGGGTCGAAGCTGTCGTGGAACGTCTTCTCGGTGAACAGGACGTCGCGCGCGGGCGACTCCGACCGGCCCAGCAACTGCGCGGCGTGGGAGACGCCCTCCACGGCCGCGGGGACCGGGACACCCAGCAGGTCGAGGAGGGTGGGAACCAGATCCACCCCGCTGAACAGGTCGTCGTAGACGTGTGGGGCCGCCCGCAGCCTCCGCGGTGGGCGGATGATCGTCGCGATACCGGTGCCCGGCGCATACAGCGTCGATTTCGCACCGGGGAACGCCTCGCCGTGGTCGGTGAGGAACACGACCCACGTGCTGTCGTCCAGCCCCTCGTCCGCGAGGGTCTGCAGCAGCCTCCCGACCGCGGCGTCGGCCACCTCGATCGACCCGTGGAATCCGGCCAGGTCCTCACGGACCTCCGGACGGTCGGGCAGATACGGGGGCACGTCGAAACCCTCGGGATCGGCGGGTGCATACCTGTCGACCGGGTACGGGCGGTGCGTCTCGAAGAAGCCTGCGGTCAGCAGGAACGGGTGCGGAGGGAACCGCGCCAGCCATCGCGACGCCCGATCGGTGACGTACTCGCAGAACGAGTTCGACACGTCGTACTCGTGGAAGCCGAGCCGCTTGGGATACGCGGTCTCGTGCTGCATCCCGAACAGGGCCGTGTACCACCCCGCCTCCGCCAGCAGGGACGGCAGCGTGCGGACGTCGTCGTGGTACTGCCAGCCGTGGTGCGCGAGCCCGATCAGTCCGTTGCTGTGCGGGTACCGGCCCGAGAACAGGGCGCCGCGCGAGGGCGAGCACAGGGGCGCCGCCGCATGCGCGTCGGTCAGCAGCACACCCTCCGCGGCGAGCCGGTCGAGGTTCGGGCTGCGCACCCCGGACGCGCCGTAACACCCGAGGTGACGGCCCAGATCGTGCCAGTGCACGATCAGAACGTTGTCACGGACGGGATTCACCGGGGTCGCCACAGTCGCCTCCTACATCGGCGGGGAGTTACAGGGAGACCGGAACTTCGGCCTCCGGGAGTTCGGGTACCCGCGTCGCCCGCGCGTAGACGGTCTCGCCCTCCCGCAGGCCGAGTGCTGCACTGTCGCCGCGGGTCACCTGGGCGGAGAAAGGTTCGCCGGTGGCCTCGTTGCGCAGATCCACCCGCACCTCGAACCCGAGGTGCACCACGCGCTCCACCGTGGCCCGTGTGACCCCGAGCGATTCGGCCGTCCCCGCCTGCTGCGCGAGGGCCAGGTCGGGGTCGCGGCCGAGGCGGATGTCGTGCGGCCGGACCAACTGCCCGTTGAGTTTGGCCACGGACCCGAGGAACGACATCACGAAGTCGTTGCGGGGACGGTCGTAGAGGTCCTCCGGCTCCCCGATCTGCTCGATCCGGCCCTTGTTGAGGACCGCGATCCGGTCGGCGACGTCGAGCGCCTCCTCCTGGTCGTGGGTGACCAGCACCGTCGTCACGTGCACCTCGTCGTGCAGCCGGCGCAGCCAGGTGCGCAGGTCCGTGCGGACCTTCGCGTCGAGCGCACCGAACGGCTCGTCGAGGAGCAGCACCTTCGGGTCCACCGCCAGTGCCCGCGCGAGCGCCATCCGCTGGCGCTGACCGCCGGACAGCTGCGCCGGGTAGCGGTGCTGGAAGCCGTCGAGGCCGACGATCTCGAGCAGCTCGTTGACCTTCTTGTCGATCTCCGGCTTCGGCCGCTTGCGGATCTTCAGACCGAACGCGACGTTGTCGCGCACCGTCATGTGCTTGAACGCCGCGTAGTGCTGGAACACGAAACCGATGTCCCGCTTCTGCGGGGAGATGTCGGTGACGTCGTTCCCGCCGATCACGACGGTGCCGGAGTCGAGGGCTTCGAGTCCGGCGATGGAGCGGAGCAGCGTCGACTTGCCCGACCCGCTGGGCCCGAGGAGCGCGGTCAGCGAACCCGAGGGGATGTCGATGGAGACGTCGTCGAGAGCAGCAAAGGACCCGTAGTTCTTCCGGGCGCCGGTCACGGTAATCATGTGGTGCTCCTCTTGCGGTCGAGCAGAGTCATCAGAAGCAGGGTGATCAGCGCGATGCCCATCAGCAGGGTGGCTGCGGAGTACGCACCGAACGTGTTGTGGTCGTCGATGTAGCGCGAGTGCACGAGCAGGGTCAGGGTCTGGGACACCCCGGGGAAACCGGAGGACACCATGATCACGGCACCGAATTCGCCCAGCGAACGGGCGACGGTCAGGACGACGCCGTAGGTCAGACCCCAGCGGATGGCGGGCAGGGTGATCAGCCAGAACGTCTGCCAGCGGCTCGCGCCGAGCGTCGCGGCGGCCTGTTCCTGTTCCTCGCCGATCTCGTGCAGGACGGGCTCCACTTCCCGCACGACGAACGGCAACGTCACGAACAGGGTGGCGATGACCATCCCGGGTAGCCCGAAGATCACCTTGAACCCCAGCGATTCGAGCCCGCCGAACCAGCCGTTGGCGCCCCACAGCAGAATCAGCGACACCCCGACCACGATGGGTGAGACGGCGAACGGGAGGTCGACCACCGCCTGCACCAGACCGCGGCCCGGAAACCGGCCCCGCACCAGCGCGAGGGCCGTGACGATCCCGAACACCACGTTCACCGGGACGACGATGGCCACGATCAGCAGGGACAGATTCAGCGCGGAGATCGCGGCGGGTGTGCTGATCGAATCGACGAAGGCGCCGATCCCGTTCTCGAACGTGCGGAACAGGATGATGACGATGGGCACCACCAGCAGGCCGAACAGGTAGAGCAGCGCGACCGTGCGCAGGGTGATCCGGGTGGACCCAGAGAGCTTCATTCCGCCTGCTCCTCACGACGCTGCCCCCGGCTGGCGAAGACCCGGAGGGCGAACAGCGTCACGAACGCGATGGCCAGGAGGGCCACCGACACGGCCGCCGCGGCGGCCGGCCTGTCGATTTCGATCTGCTGTTGAATGTACTGGGAAGCGACCTGAGTCTCCCGGGGAATGTTTCCGCCGATCAGGACGACGGAGCCGTACTCGCCGATCGCGCGGGCGAACGCGAGCCCCGCGCCGCTGATGATCGCCGGAGTCAGGGTCGGCAGCACCACCTTGCGGAAGATCGTCACGTTGTCGGCGCCGAGGGAGGCCGCGGCCTCCTCGACTTCCTTGTCCACCTCGATCAGCACCGGCTGCACCGAGCGGACGACGAACGGCAGCGTCACGAACGCCAGCGCCACGATCAGGCCGGGCTGCGTGGCGTTGAGGTGCACGCCGATCGGGCTCTCCGGGCCGTACAACGACAACAGGACGATGCTGGCCACGATGGTCGGCAGCGCGAACGGCAGGTCGATCAGCGCGTTGACGGCGCGCTTGCCGGGGAATTCGTCGCGCACGAGAACCCATGCGATGAGCGTGCCCATGATCACGTTGATCACGGCCACCACCACCGACACCATCACGGTGACGCGCAGGGACGCCACCGCCACGGGCGAGGTGATCGCGTCCACGAAGCCGCCGATCCCGTCGCCGAACGACGCGACGGTGAGTGCGGCGAGCGGCAGGACCACGATGACACTGAGCCACAGGGTTGCGATGCCGATGCCGAGCGGTCCCACGGCACCGGTGACCCGGGCGACCTTCTTGCGCGTAGGCGGAACGGGCGGAGGCGGCACCGTGATGCCGCGTCCGCCCGCCGTCGTCGTTGTGTCGCTCACGTCGGTCTTACTTGGTTGCGTTGTCGTAGATCACTGCGATGGACCCGGTGTCCTTGGCGAACACCTCGGAGTCGACCTTGGCCCAGCCGCCGAGATCGGCGATGGTCCACAGCTTGGCCGGCGCCGGGAACTTGTCGGCGAACTCCGTCGCGACCGCCGGATCGACCGGACGGAATCCGGCCTCGGCCCACAGCTTCTGACCCTCGGTGGTGTACAGGAAGTCCTTGAACGCGTTGGCCTTCTCCAGGTTCTTGCTGTTCGACAGCACCGCGACCGGGTTCTCGATCTTGAACGTGGTCGGCGGGGTCACGTGCTCGACGGGGTCACCGTTGCCCTCGATGAACAGGGCCTCGTTCTCGTAGCTGAGCAGCACGTCGCCGGTGCCCTGCAGGAACGCCTCCGACGCCTCGCGGCCCGACTTCGGCTGAATCTTCACGTGGTCGTTCACCAGCGCGGTGATGTAGTCGAGTCCGGCCGCCGGGTCCTGGCCGCCGTTGCTCTTCGCCGCGTACGGCGCGAGCAGGTTCCACTTCGCGGATCCGGAGCTGAACGGGTTGGGGGTCACGACCTCGACGTCGGGGCGCAGCAGGTCGTCCCAGTCGCGGATGTTCTTCGGGTTGCCCTCACGCACCACGATGGTCACGACGGAACCGAACGGAATCCCGTTGTAGGCGTCCTGGTTCCAGCTCTTGTCCACCAGGCCGGCGTCGACGAGGCGGGTGATGTCGGGTTCGACGGAGAAGTTGACGAAGTCGGCCTCGGCGCCGTCCTTCACCTTGCGGGACTGGTCACCGGAGGCGCCGTAGGACGGCTGGAACGCCACGCCCTTGCCCTCGTCGGTGGCGTTGAACGCGGGGATCAGCTTGTCGAAGCCCGGCTTCGGCACGGCGTATGCGTACAGGTTGATGGTGCCCGCGCTGCCGTCGGCACCGGCGGAGTCGCCGCCGGCGGTGTCGCTGGCGCCGCCGCTGCACGCGGTCAGCGCAACAGCTCCGAGCGTCACGAGGGCCGTGAGAAGACTACGAGAACGGCGTTTCATGGGAGAAACCTTCCTGGGGATCTGTCACAGAGTGGTGGTGCGAAACAAGGGAGGTGGTGCGCGAGAGGGGAGAACGCAGGGATCGACCGAGTGGATCGGGAATGCGAACGACGATCGGCACCGCGAGGGGGGTCGGGCGTGCGCGGTGCCACCCGGGCGCAGGTCTGTGTGCGAGGAGAAATCAACAACAGTCGATGTCGGCGACTGCGAGCATGCCGACAGCGATCAACGCCAATTCATGGCGGACCTGGTGTACAGCGGCTTCAGACACGCCGTGAAATGTAGCAGAGCCTGAACCGACGTCCCACATCGAACAGGTTTACCGGGTGAGCAGCCAGGCGACGACGACGAGGACGATCAGCGCGAGCAGCGCGAGTGTGACGCGTGAGCGCGGCATCAGGGTTCCTCCACCTTCGAGACGTCCCGCCTGAGCAGGACGAAGACTGCGGCCAGCCCACGATCGAGCAGCCACGCCAGTCCCCGGCACACCGGCACCATCACCAGCAGCACGAGGGCGACCTGCGGAACGAACGGGAGTCCGGCGATCCACAGCTCGAAGCCGTCCCACCAACTCGCCATCCGGTCCACCGGGCCAGCCTATCGTCGACCGTCTCGTGACCGGCAGACAGGTGGACGGCAGACAGGTGGACGGCCGGGCGGCGGCGGTCGATGATGATCACATGGTGTCCAGCGACGCGCACTCCCACGGGCGGCTGCATGCGGCCCCGCATCATCACCACCATTCGTTCCCGCCGATCGACGACTACGCGTTCCTGTCGGACTGCGAGTCCACCTGCCTGATCGCCCGCAACGGCTCGGTCGAGTGGATGTGCATTCCCCGGCCCGACTCCCCCAGCATCTTCGGCGCCGTCCTCGACCGCAGCGCCGGCCACTTCCGCATCGGGCCGTACGGGCAGAACGTGCCCGCCGCCCGCCGCTACCTGCCGGGCGGACTGATCGTCGAGACGACGTGGCAGACCGAGACGGGCTGGCTGATCGTGCGCGACGCCCTCGTGCTCGGCCCGTGGCACAACGTCGAGCAGCGCTCGCGCTCGCACCGCCGCACCCCCACCGACTGGGACGCCGAACACATCCTGCTGCGGACGGTGAAGTGCGTCAACGGGACCGTCGAACTGGAGATGAGCTGCGAGCCCGCGTTCGACTACCACCGCGGCGCGGCGCATTGGGAGTACACGGGCAAGGTCTACGAGGAGGCCACCGCCACGTGTAAGTCGAGCCGCCCGGGCGACCACCCGACACTGCGGCTGACGACGAACATGAAGATCGGACTCGAGGGACGGGAGGCCAGGGCCCGGACCCGGATGGTCGAAGGCGACAATGTGTTCGTCGCCCTGTCGTGGGCGCACATGCCGGCGCCGCAGACGTTCGACGAGGCGGCCGACAAGATGTGGCAGACGGCGAAGTGCTGGCGCGAGTGGATCACCATCGGCCGCTTTCCCGACCACAAGTGGCGGGGCTACCTGCAGCGCAGCGCTCTCGCACTGAAGGGGTTGACGTACGCCCCCACCGGCGCCCTGCTCGCGGCGTCGACCACATCGCTCCCGGAAACCCCGGGCGGCGAACGAAATTGGGATTACCGCTACGCATGGGTGCGGGATTCGACGTTCGCGCTGTGGGGCCTGTACAGCCTCGGACTCGACCGCGAGGCCAACGACTTCTTCTCGTTCATCTACGACGTGTCGAGCGCCGAGGACGGCAACCACCATCCGCTGCAGGTGATGTACGGCGTCGGCGGGGAGCAGACGCTGGAGGAGTCGGAGTTGCACCACCTTTCCGGTTACGACGGCGCGCGACCGGTGCGGATCGGAAACGGCGCCTACGACCAGGTCCAGCACGACATCTGGGGAACGATCCTCGATTCGGTGTACCTGCACGTGAAATCCCGTGAGCGGGTACCGGAAACCCTGTGGCCGATGCTCAAACGCCAGGTCGAGGAGGCGGTCAAGCATTGGCGCCTCCCCGACCGCGGGATCTGGGAGGTCCGCGGCGAGCCCCAGCACTTCACGTCGTCGAAGATCATGTGCTGGGTGGCCCTCGACCGCGGCGCGAAACTCGCCGACCAGCAGGGCGAGACGAGTTACGCGCAGCAGTGGTCCGAATTGGCCGACGAGATCAAGGACGACATCCTCGAACACGGCGTCGACGCACGCGGCGTCCTGACGCAGCGGTACGGCAGCGACAGCCTCGACGCGTCGCTGCTGCTCGCACCGCTGCTCCGGTTCCTGCCGGCCGACGATCCGCGGATCCGCGCGACCGTGCTCGCCATCGCGGACGAGTTGACCGAGGGCGGATTGGTGCTGCGTTACCGGGTGGAGACCACGGACGACGGGCTGAGCGGCAAGGAGGGCACGTTCACGATCTGCTCGTTCTGGCTCGTGTCCGCGCTCGTCGAGATCGGTGAACTCGACCGCGCGAAACGCCTGTGCGACCGGCTCCTCGGATTCGCCAGCCCCCTCAAGCTGTACGCGGAGGAGATCGATCCCGACTCGGGGCGGCACCTCGGCAACTTCCCGCAGGCGTTCACCCATCTGGCGCTGATCAACGCGGTGGTCCACGTCATTCGCGCCGAAGAGGCCGCGGCGGGCGGATTCCAGCCCGCCCACAACACGGTCTGATCAGGCGCGACAGCGAAGGCTGGCCTTCGCACCCTCGGTGGTTCGGGCGCTGCGGGTTACTCCGCGAAGCGATGCAGCAACCGCTCCGCGTCGGCCGCGATCTGCCGCACCACGGCCCCCGCCGGCCGCTCCGCCGTGACGAGACCCGCCGCTTCCCCGGCGTACACGACGCCGAGGTCCGGGTCCGCCGGATCGTAGGCGGCGGCGAGGTCGGCGCCTGGCGCCTCCGCGCCGTGCCAGCGCGACGTGAAGGCGTTGCTCAGCGCCCGCCCACCCCACCGGGCCGGCCACGGCTGGCTGCGCGCCTGGTCGAACACCGACGTGTACACCGTGTCGGCGCTGCCCGCCGCGATCAGCTTGCCGCGGGCGTACTCCGGCCCGATGGTCTCCGGGCTGGCCAGCAACGCGGTCCCGATCATCGCGCCCTCCGCGCCCGCGGCGAGCACCGCCGCGAGACCCCGACCGGTCGCGATACCGCCCGCGGCGAGCACCGGCAGCGTCGTGGCCTCCAGGACCTCCTGCAACAGCGGCAGCGTTCCGATCCTGCCGGTGTGGCCGCCCGCCTCGCCGCCCTGGGCGATCACGAAGTCGACGCCCGCCGCCTCCACGACCCGCAGGTCGTCGATCGTGTTCACCTGGGACACCACCAGCGCCCCCGTGGCGTGGATCCGCTCCACGTACGGGGCGGGGTCCCCGAACGACAGCGACACGACCCGCGGATTCTCCGCCAGAGCGGCGCCGAGGAGAGCGTCGTCGTCGTCGAGCGCCCAGGTCATCAATCCGATTCCGAACGCGTCGCCGCCGATGCCCCGCGCGACCGCCGTCTCCTTCGCCACCCACTCCGGGGTGGCGTAGCGGGCCGCGCCGAGCAGTCCGAGCCCGCCCGCCTTCGACACCTCGCCGACGAGGGTCCCACCGGCCCGTCCGCCCATCGGGGCGCCGAAGATCGGCACCTCGATTCCCAGTGTCCGGGTCAGCCAGGTTCCGAGGGCCACGTGCCGCACCTACTTTCGATCAGACGTCGACGGACAACAGGATCGGGCGCCTACTTCTTCGGCTTGTCCCCGACGGACTCGGACGACAACGCCGCCACGAAGGCCTCCTGCGGAACCTCGACCCGGCCGATGGTCTTCATCCGCTTCTTGCCTTCCTTCTGCTTCTCGAGCAGCTTGCGCTTCCGGCTGATGTCGCCGCCGTAGCACTTGGCCAGCACGTCCTTGCGGATGGCGCGGATGTTCTCACGCGAGATGATCTTCGAGCCGATGGCCGCCTGGATCGGCACCTCGAACTGCTGGCGGGGAATCAGCTCCCGCAGCTTCGACGTCATCCGCCCGCCGTACGCGCCGGCCGCGGAACGGTGCACGATCGACGAGAACGCGTCGACGGCCTCACCCTGCAGCAGGATGTCCACCTTCACCAGATCCGCCTGCTGCTCGCCGGCCTCCTCGTAATCGAGGCTGGCGTAACCCTTGGTGCGCGACTTCAGGGCGTCGAAGAAGTCGAACATGATCTCGCCCATGGGCATCTCGTAGCGCAGCTCGACCCGGGTCTCGGACAGGTAGTCCATGCCGCCGAGTTCCCCGCGCCGGTTCTGGCACAGCTCCATGATCGCGCCGATGAATTCGCTCGGCGCGATGACCGTGCACTTCACCATCGGCTCGTACACCTCGCGGATCTTGCCCTCCGGCCAGTACGACGGGTTGGTGACGACGTGCTCGGCACCGTCCTCCATCACCACCCGGTACACCACGTTCGGCGACGTCGAGATCAGTTCGAGCCCGAACTCGCGCTCGAGGCGGTCGCGGGTGATCTCCATGTGCAGCAGTCCGAGGAAGCCGCACCGGAACCCGAACCCGAGCGCCACCGACGTCTCGGGCTCGTAGGCCAGGGCGGCGTCGTTGAGACGCAACTTGTCGAGGGCGTCGCGCAGCACCGGGTAGTCCGAACCGTCGAGCGGGTAGAGGCCGGAGTAGACCATCGGCTTGGGGTCGCGGTACCCGACGAGGGGTTCCGTCGCACCGCCGCGGGCGGCGGTGACCGTGTCGCCGACACGCGACTGCCGGACGTCCTTCACACCGGTGATGAGGTAACCCACCTCGCCGACACCGAGACCGATGCTGGCCTTCGGTTCGGGCGAGATGATGCCGACCTCGATGAGATCGTGCGTGGCGCCCGTCGACATCATGGTGATCTTCTCGCGCGGCGAGATCCGGCCGTCGACGACGCGGACGTACGTGACGACACCGCGGTACGCGTCGTACACCGAGTCGAAGATCATGGCGCGCGCCGGACCGTCGGGGTCGCCGACGGGCGCGGGGACCTGCCGCACCACCTCGTCGAGCAGTTCCTTCACGCCCATGCCGGTCTTGCCGGACACGCGCAGCACATCACCCGGTTCACACCCGGTGATGTGCGCGATCTCCTCGGCGTACCGGTCGGGATCGGCGGCGGGCAGGTCGATCTTGTTGAGCACCGGGATGATGGTGAGGTCCTTCTCCATCGCCAGGTACAGGTTGGCGAGGGTCTGCGCCTCGATGCCCTGCGCGGCATCCACCAGCAGGATCGCGCCCTCGCACGCCTCGAGCGCGCGGGAGACCTCGTACGTGAAGTCGACGTGCCCGGGGGTGTCGATGAGGTGGATGACGAACTCCTCGTCGCCCACCTTCCACGGGAGCCGGACGTTCTGCGCCTTGATCGTGATGCCGCGCTCACGCTCGATGTCCATGCGGTCGAGGTACTGGGCACGCATCTGCCGCTCCTCGACCACACCGGTGAGCTGGAGCATGCGGTCGGCCAGCGTCGACTTGCCGTGATCGATGTGCGCGATGATGCAGAAATTCCGGATCCGGGCAGGATCCGTGAACGTCTTGTCGGCGAAGCTGCTGATGGGGGACCCCTTACCTGGACCGGCACCGGCCCGGTTCCGGGCCACTGTCACCTGTCAGGATATCCAAGCCACCGCGTTGCGGCTGCTGCGGCATACACGCACTAAGCTCGGCGGCCATGGCGAGCACGTGGAGCAGCATCGGGAAGACGTTGGGCCGACTTGCACGGGACAAGGGACCGCAGCTGCTGGCGCAGCTGCAGAAGTCCGGCGCGCTGGACCGCGCGGCCGGTGTCCTGACCGGGTCGACGGCCGCCGCACCGAAGCCGGCGCCGGGCCGTCCCGTCACCGCCGGCTCCGCCCCCACCGCCCATCGGGCACGGAAGGTGGAGTACTCCCCCGACCTGGACGGTCGCGCGGATCCGGGCGAGATCGTCTGGACGTGGGTGGCGTACGAGGAGGACGCGAGTCAGGGCAAGGACCGGCCGGTGCTCGTCGTCGGGCGCGACGGCGACACCCTGCTGGGATTGATGCTGTCCTCGCAGAGCAAGCACGACGGCGACCGGGACTGGATCGCGGTCGGCTCGGGATCGTGGGACGCGGAGGGCCGCCCGAGCTGGATCCGGCTGGACCGGGTGCTGGACGTTCCGGAGGCGGGGATCCGCCGCGAGGGCGCCGTCATGGACCGGGACAAGTTCGAGATCGTCGCGCAGCGTCTGCGCAGGGACTTCAGCTGGCAGTGACGCCGTCACCGACCCAGGTCTTCGGAGATCATCTGGGCGATCGCGGTCATCGCGAGTGCGTTGGGATGCGCCGGTTCGGCGGGTGACTGCGGCGCGAGGCCCTCGAACCACCGCTGCCCCGTCGGCGCGCACGCGTCGTGTCCGCCGTCCACGGCGGCCTTCGCGATGTCGATGTAGTGCACTTCGTACCGGGCGGCGGCGTCGACGTAGATCTGATTGAACCGTTCGAAGTACCGCTCGAGCCAGACCGCGTCCGCGTCGGACACAGGCAGGTTCGGCCAGCAGCCGCGTCGGCCGACGGACCCGCCGTGCCCGATCAGGTAGACCTCGGCGTGCGGTGCCTTCGCCACGATCGCGGCCACCACGGCATCGACCTGCGGCGCCATCCTCGCGATCCCCTCGACCGTGAGCTGCTCCGCCCGCGGGTCGTCGCGGCAGTCGGCGTCGGCGCCGGGAACGAGGGCGCCGCAGCGCACCGACACGGGCAGGTGGTTGGAACCGCCGCCCCCGATGCTGAGCGTCACGACGTCGGTGTCCGCCCGCAGCGCATCGATCTGTGGCGGGACGAAGCGCGTCCCCACGAATTGCGCGGTGCTGATCACGTGGGCAGGTGTGGCGGCGGAGCACGTGACGTTGGTGAGAGTGGCGGCGCCGATCAGCCGCGCCAGCTTCGCCGGGTAGTTCAGGTCCGGCGATCGCAGGCACAGGTCGCGGTGCTCCGAGAATTCGATGAGCGGTCCGGACCCGCGGGAGTCGCCGAGGGCGACATACGACGGTCCCGGCCGGAGCGCGTCCTCGGCGGTCGCGGTCGCGGGGACCGTTCCGGTGAGCGCGACGACCGCGCACACGAGAATTCCGGCCCGCAGGCCCCGGGCACCCGGCCCGGACCGGTCGGTGCTCAGCTCTGCAGTCGGTCGTACCGGCCGAACAGCGAACGGTAGACCAGCGCACCCACCGCGCCACCGATCAACGGGAACACGATGAACAACCACACCTGCGCGAGCGCACCGTTCTGGTAGGGCGCCACGGCGAGGCTGCGGGCCGGGTTGACGGACGTGTTGTCGATCGGGATCGACACGAGGTGGATCACGGCGAGCGTGAAGCCGATCGACACGCCGGCGAGGGGGACGTCGGAGATCTGGTCGGTGGACGCGAGGACGACGAACACGAGCAGCGCGGTGAGGAGGACCTCGACGATCATCGCGGCGCCGATGCCGTACCCGTTCTCGATGACTCCGCCGAGCGGTCCCTTGATGGCGGACGGACTGTGGGCGCCCCAGCCGTTGGCGCCGAGACCGTCGTCGGCGCGGTTGTACGACGGCAGGCTCTGCGCGATCGCGTAGACCACCACACCGGCGACGAGACCACCGATGACCTGCGCGACGACGTACAGACCCGCCTTCGCGACGGACAACCGGCCGAGGGCGAGGTGCCCCACCGTGACGGCAGGGTTGACGTGGCAGCCCGAGATCGGCCCGATGGCGTAGACGAGGAAGAGCAGGGTCAGTCCGAATGCCAGTGCCACACCGAGGTTCCCGACCTTGGCGCCGGCGAAGACCGCCGTCCCCACCGCCGCGAAGACCAGGACGAACGTACCGACCGCCTCTGCTACGTATTTCTTGAGATCCGAGATCGGTTCGACTTCTACGTATTCCTGTGCGGTTGGAGACATTGAACCCACCTTCGTCGAAATGGATCGTTAGTCCTGCTTTCCACAGATAGATCTGGGTGGCACTTTACGCCAGGCGGGTGATCTCCACGACGACTTCGAGGTCGGTTGCCCGGCCACCGGAGAAGATGCCCTTGAGCGGCGGAACGTCCGCGTAGTCCCGTCCGATACCCACGGACACATGCTGTTCGTTCACCGCCACGGCGTTGGTCGGGTCGTATCCCCACCACGCGCCGGTCCACGCCTCCACCCACGCGTGGCTCTCCCCCGCCACCGTCTCGTCCACCGCCGCGTCGGGTTTCGGGTGCAGATAGCCGGACACGTAGCGGCTCGGAATTCCCATGCTGCGCAACAGAACCAGAGTCAGGTGCGCGTAGTCCTGGCACACGCCCTGCCGTTCGGCCCACGCGTCGACCGCGGAGGTGTGGACGCCCGTCGTGCCCGGGACGTAATCCATCTCCCGGTGCACCCAGTCCGCCGCCGCCACAACGGCTTCGTCGGGGGTGCGCCCCTTGCGCAGATCCCGCGCGATGGTGTCGAGCTTGCGACTGCGCGGCACGAACGTGGTGTTGCTCAGCTGCTCGTTGAACCGGTCGGTGAGCGGCGGGCTCGCCAGTTCGTCCCAGTCCGCCTTCTCCTCCGGCTCCCAGAACGGCTCGGTCTCGACGACGGACAGTCCGGTGACCTCCAGTTCCTTGTGCGGCGCATGGAGATCGAACGCGGTGACGGCGGTGCCCCAGTAGTCGGTGTAGCGGTACGACCGGGTCGCCGGCGTCGTCTCCACCCGATTCAGGATCACCGTCTGCCTGCTGTCACCGCGAGGGGTGAGCCGCGCCTCGTTGTACGAGGACGTCACCGGTGCGTCGTAGGCATATCCGGTGGTGTGCACCACTCTCATTCGCCAGCTCACAGCTCTCCCTCCACGACGGATTCGCCGCCGACGGCCCGTGCATCGGTCCACGCCACCCACGGCGCGGCGTGAAAATACTGCAGTGCGATCGCTTCTCCGAGCTCGCGGCAGGTCTCCTGCAATCCCGCGAGCCGATCCTGGAGATCCTCGAGGAGCACTCCGGGCGGCAGGAACTCGAGTTCGCTCCGGGCCCGGCCGAGCAGGCGCTGCGCCTCGGCCCGGGGCCCGACGCGGCTGTCGGGCTGGTGGTCGAGTTCGGCGAGGCACAGCTCCGCCTGCCGGATGGCGTGGAACACCGACCGCGGGAACAGCCGGTCCAGCAGGATGAACTCGACCACCCGGTTGGCGTCCAGCGCGCCGCGGTACGTGCGCAGGTAGGTGTCGTGGGCACCGGCGGAGCGCAGCACCGTCACCCACGCGGGCGAGGACGGGCGGTCGCCGGCGCGGGACAGCAGCATCCGCGCGAGCATGTCGACACGTTCGATCGAGCGGCCGAGCAGCAGGAAGCGGTACCCGTCGTCGCGGCTCATGGTCGAGTCGGCCAGGCCCGCGAACATCGCCGCTCGTTCCTCCACGTACCGGAAGAACTCGTGCGGGCCGAGACGCTTGGACGCCCGCTCCCGTTCGGCGAGGCCGTTGTACGTGGTGTTGAGGCACTCCCACATCTCGCTGGACGTGACCTCGCGGGCACCGCGCGCGTTCTCCCGGGCGCTCGCGAGGGAGTCGATGATCGAGCCCACCTGGTTGCGGCTGAACGCCACCAGTTCGGTCACCGACCGGACGTCGAGTTCGGTGTCGGGTGCCTCGATGCCGAGCACCCGCAGCAGCAACCGGGACGTGCGGTCCGGGTCCACCGACGCGTCGTCGAGGAGTTGATGCACGGCGACGTCGAGAATGCGGGCCATGTCGTCGGCCCGCTCGACGTACCGGCCGATCCAGTACAACGATTCGGCGTTCCTGGCCAGCATCAGCGATCACCTCCCCGGCCCTGTCGTTGGCGGCCCTGTTGTTGCTGTTGCTGTTGTTGCTGCTGGAGTTGGGTCGTGCTGAGTTCGGGTCCCTGCTCCGCCTCGGCGGACTGCGCCGGTGCGGCCACCAGCTCCTCGCCCGCGAGTTCGCGTTCCTCGTCGGAGCTCCTGCTCGCGAGCACCCAGGTGTCCTTGCTGCCGCCGCCCTGGCTGGAGTTCACGACGAGCGATCCCTCCGGCAGGGCCACCCGGGTCAGACCGCCCGGCAGCACCCAGACGTCGTCGCCGTCGTTCACGGCGAAGGGGCGCAGATCGACGTGCCGCGGAACCAGTTCGTCCCCGACCTTCGTCGGCACCGTGGACAGCTGGACGACGGGCTGCGCGATCCAGCCGCGGGGGTCGGCCTTGATCTTCCTCGTGATCGTGTTCAGCTCCTTCGGTGACGCGTCGGGGCCGAAGACGATGCCGTAGCCACCGGAACCCTCCACCGGTTTGATCACCAGTTCGCCGACCCGGTCCAGCACCTCCTCGCGTTCCTCGTCGAGCCAGCAGCGGAACGTGTCGACGTTCGCGAGCAGCGGCTTCTCCCCGAGGTAGTAGTCGATGATCTGCGGCACGTACGTGTAGACGAGTTTGTCGTCGCCGACGCCGTTCCCGACGGCACTCGAGATGACGACGTTGCCCGCGCGGGCCGCGTTCAGCACACCGGCCACCCCGAGCACCGAGTCCGGCCGGAAGTGCATCGGGTCGAGGTAGTCGTCGTCGATGCGGCGGTAGATGACGTCGACCTGCCGTTCGCCCTCGGTCGTGCGCATGTAGACCATGTTGTCGCGGCAGAACAGGTCGCGACCCTCGACGAGTTCGACGCCCATCTGGCGCGCGAGCAGCGAATGCTCGAAGTACGCCGAGTTCGCGACACCCGGGGTCAGGACGACGACGGTCGGGTCGGCCTCGTTGAGGGCGGCGGACGCTCGCAGCGCCCGCAGCAGGTGCGAGGCGTAGTCCCCGACGGACCGCACGCGGTGCGACATGAACAGGTCGGGGAACACCCGCGCCATCGTGCGGCGGTTCTCCATGACGTAGGACACTCCCGACGGCGAACGCAGGTTGTCCTCGAGCACGCGGAACACCCCGTTCTCGTCGCGGACGAGGTCGATGCCGGCGACGTGGATCCGCACCCCGTTCGGCGGGACGATCCCCGACGCTTCCCGGTGGAAGTGCTCGCACGAGGTGACCAACCTTTTCGGCAGCACGTGGTCTCGCAGGATGCGCTGCTCCCCGTACACGTCGTCGAGGAACATCTCGAGCGCCTGCACCCGCTGCTTGATGCCCTTCTCGAGACGCGTCCACTCCGCCGCCGCGATGACCCGGGGCACCAGGTCGAGCGGGAAGGGCCGTTCCTGACCGGACAGCGAGAACGTCACGCCCTGGTCGATGAACGCCCTGCCCAGGGCGTCGGATCGGGCGGCGAGGTCGGCCCTGTCCGCGGGCTCGAGCGCCTTGAAGACGCCCTTGTAGGGCGGGCGGACGGTGCCGTCGCGGTCGAACATCTCGTCGAACGCCAGTCCGTAGCGCCCGATGTCGGTGTATCCGTCGAAGACGTGCGCGGGTTCCGCGGGCTTGCGCGGCCGGGCGGTCACCCGTGTCCGCGGCGTGGTTCCCGCAGCCTTCCCACCCGCCTGCGTGCTGCCCCCCGATTTTCGGCCGGGGGCTTTCGAGGTTGCCGACGACTTCGTTATTGTTGACGACTTCGATGCTGGGGGCGTCATCCCAGACATGCTGCTACATGCACACCCGTTCAGCAGCACAGCCGCAGGATTCGTCGGCGCGTCCGGCACCGGTTTGAGATCGGACACCGATCACTGGTAATCTCGCCTGTCGGTGCATATGTGTGCGCCCAGAGCTTTCTCGACCGTAACCAGCTTAAGACGACAGGATTTTACGCGTGGCCAACATCAAGTCCCAGGTGAAGCGGATCCGTACCAACGAGGCGGCCCGACTCCGTAACCAGTCGGTGAAGTCCTCGCTGCGCACGGCGATCCGCTCGTTCCGCGAGGCTGCGGCGGCCGGTGACAAGGACAAGGCCAACGAGCTCCTCGTCGCCACCAGCCGCAAGCTCGACAAGGCAGCCAGCAAGGGCGTCATCCACGCCAACCAGGCTGCCAACAAGAAGTCTGCTCTCGCGCAGGCTGTCAACAAGATCTGACGGTTCTTCCGTCGTAGGCTCTCCAACAGCCGCTCGGTCCTCAGACCGAGCGGCTGTTGTCGTGTCTCCGTCGTCGTGTCGCCGTCAGATCTGGCGTAGCCGGGAGACGCGTCCCACGGCGCTCTCGACGGCGTAGTCCGCGTCGGCCGCCGCGCCCTTGACGTCGGCGTTCAGGGCGGCGACGATCCGCAGCGCCTCCCCGACCGACGTCGGGGTCCATCCCTTCGCGAGGGCCTGCGCCTTCTTGATCTTCCAGGGCGGCATGCCTAGTTCCGACGCCATCCGGAACGGGTCGCCCCGCCCGGCCGGAGCGACCCGGGCGATCGAGTGCACCGCGTCGGCCAGTGCGTCCGCGAGCAGCACATGGGGCACGCCCCGCAGCATCGCCCAGCGCAGCGCCTCGATCGCGCCCGCGGTGTCGCCGGCGACGGCCTTGTCTGCGACGTCGAATCCGCTCACCTCGGCCTTACCCGAGTAGTACCGCTGCACGGCGGCGACGTCGATCTTGCCGCCGGTGTCCGCCGTGAGCTGCGAGCACGCGGCGGCCAGTTCCCGCAGATTCGAGCCGACCCCCTCGAACACGCTCTGCACGACATCCGGCGACACCCGGACCCCGAGGGTGCGGAACTCGCCGCGGATGAACCCGATGAGCTCGCCGGACTTCAGTTTGGCGCACGGGTGCACCACGGCCCCGAGCTTCTCCAGCGCGCCGGTCATCGCCTTCGCACGCCCACCGCCCGAGTGCAGGACCACCAGGACGACGCCCGGAGGCGGGTCGCCTGCGGCGTCGAGGACCAGTGCCACCGCGTCCTTGCCCGCCTCCGCCGCGGCCTCGAGCACCACCACGCGGTCTTCGGCGAACAGGGACGGGCTGAGCAGTTCGGCGAGTTCGGCCGCCCCGGCGTCGCCCGCCCGCAGCCGGTTGACGGGGAGTTCGGCGCCGGCGGCCACGTTCGCGCTCGCGCGGACCTGACCGACGACCTGCGCCACCGCGCGTTCGACGAGGAATTCCTCGTCACCGAGGACGAGATGGAGCTGTTCGAGCTGAGTTGGAGTGCTCACGCGAAGATCGTGCCACGTGGGGCGGACACGTTCACGGACACCCCGAGGCGGGACGGGCAGGCGAACACCGGCGATCAGCACGCAACGACCGCGTCGGCGGTGGACACTCGTGATATGACCGCGGAATCCGAGGTGGACGGCGTCACCCGCGACGGCTTCGCGCACACGATCGACCTCGACGACGACCGCGCGGCAGGGCAACGGTACGAACTGAGTTTCCGGTACACCTGCCGCGACGGGTTGCTTCTGCGGTGGTCGGTGCAACTGGTGGCCCGCTGCTCGGTCTCCGGGCACGCCGAGGCCGTGTTCGCCGGTGGTCGATCCGCCCTCGAGCCGGTACTCGGCGTGGGCACGGCGAACGGCGCCGACGACGACTTCGACGCCGCGTGCGCCGTGTACGAGCACCAGTGGCGGTCGCTGCTCGACCCGGCAGGCGGCAGCCCGCGAGGCGAAGGCGAGCAGCGTCACCTGTCCGACGCGCTCGCCCTGTACGGGCGCACGTGGCGCAGCGCCGCCGGCCGTGTGGTCGCCGACCGGCTCGCGTCGTTCGCGAACGTCACCGTCCTCGCCCTGGGCACCGATCCTGCCTTCCAGGTGATGCGCCGCACCGCCGCCCACTATCCCGAACCGGTCGTCCTCGCCGTCTATCACCCCGAGGCGCAGCGCATCGACCTCAGCCTCGCCGACACCGCGACGGTGGAGGCGCTGATCGACGATCCGGGTCCGCTGCGCACCGGACCGGATTCCAGTGCGGGCACCCTGCTCGCGGGGCCCGGTTCCACCCGGCTGCTGCACCCCGGCTACCTCGGCTCCACCACCGCAACCGGTCTCACCGAGCTGACTCCGCCACCACCGCTCAGCTGACCACTTCGCGCGTCAGCAGGTCGACCACCGCCGCCAGCGTGCCGACGCGCGCGAACTCCGTCCGTTGCCTCTCCGCCCCGGTGCCGTCCCGCAGCACCGTGTCGAGGCCCGATTCGAGGAAGGCCCGGTCGCTCGCACCGAGTCCCGGGGCCACGCATTCGTTCAGCAGTTCCAGGTGCCTGCGGATCGGCAGGGACCGATCCGTCGCCGGGCTGGTGCATTCCCCGTCGAGTCCGTCCCGGGCCGCACGCCACAACTGCGCCCGCAGCAACTCGACGCGCAGCCACGGCACGGTGTCGCCGTCCGCCACGGACCGCAGCGCCCACCCGACGAGGCCCTTCACCACCACTGCGTAGAGCGCCGCGTGCGCAGCGGTCATGGCGACGTCCGCAATCCTGACCTCGATGGTCGGCTGCTTGTCGGAGAGCCGGACGTGCCAGTAGATCATTCCCCGGTCCATGGCGGCGCCGGTTCCGATCATGGCGCCGACCGACGACTCGTACTCGTCCGCGGAATCGAAGTGCGGTGGCGGTCCCGCCGACGGCCACCGCGACCACATGATGTGCCGCCAGCTGTGGTACCCGGTGTCGTGCCCGCTGTGGAACGGCGAGTTCGCGGCGAGAGCGAGAAGAACCGGGAGCCAGCTGCGCACCTGGTTGCTCACCAGCACACCCACGTCGCGGCTCGGGATCCCCACGTGCACGTGACAGCCGCACGTGGTCACGGTGTCCACGATCGACCCGAAGTGGCGGGCCATCTCTTCGTACCGCGGGCTCGGGGTGATCGCCGGGGGCAGCCCCTCGGCGATCAGCGAGGTTCCGCTGGGCACCAGCAACAGGTCACGGCCCGCGGCGGCCTTCATCAGCCGGCGTCGCAGACTGCGCAATTCCTCGTGCAGTTCCTCCCCGGTGTGGCACACGCCCGTCGCCGTCTCGATCTGGCACCGGGCGAGCTCGCGCTGGAGCCCGTGAATGTCGTGGCCGGCCTCCGCGACCACGTCGGGTCCGGAGGAGGAGAGGTGACCGGACTCGTCGACGAGGAAGAACTCCTCCTCGACCCCCACGCTGAGGTCGCGATCCGATTCCGTTGCTGCAGCGCTCATTCAGCAGGTATCCCCGAGTTCGGCGGAGACGAAACCGGGCGCCGTTCAGGTGAAGCCGATGACTTCCTCACCCCACGCCCGGCGGAGTTCCCGGTCCGGGTCGTCGGCGACCGCATCGGAGCGGCCGATCAGCAGGGTCGTGCGGTCCACCTCGTCGTACCTCGGCCAGTCGGTCTCCGCTCCGGTTCCGTCCGGTGTGCCCTCGGTGGCGAAGGACAGCCACCGGCGCTGGATCCGCTCCGACACGTGACCGGCGGTCCGGTGCCCACCGAGCTTGAACGTGGGGTCGTGCGGGACGACATTGAAATTGCCGAACACATAGGGCACCTCGGTGCCGTGGGTGGCACCGATCCGAGCGGCGCGCAGGAACGGTGTGGCGTAGTCGAATCGGTACAGCCAGGTAGGCGCGACACGGCTGTGCGCCTCCGCGATCCACAGCGTCGGCATCCGGAACGCGGCGTCCCGCGAGATCTCCATCGCCGAGCGTTTCTTCGGGTAGTCGGGATACGCCGCGGCCACCTCCTGCTCCTCGTCGGCGGGAAGGTCGGGATGGTCGGCGGCGATCGCCACGAACATCTGATGGACGGCGTCCGGGGTGATCGGCATCAGGGGCGATTTCATCAGCCGGAACATCGAGGACTCGTCCTTGTTCGTCCCGATCAGCAGCGGAATCCGATGCGCGAGGCCTTTGCGGAACGCCGCCACCGGGTAGTGCGGGACCACGTCCCCGTCGACGGTCGGGGCGACCGCCAGGGTGCCGGGGACCCGCGCGGGCACCTGCTGGACGAGTTCGATGCACGCTTTCGTCAGTACGTCGACGGGCAGGTCGCGCAGACGGCCCGCGTCGGCGGGCGCGATGTCGAGCAGTTCGAGAAACGACTCGGCGATGCTCTCGGCTCGCGCACTGCCGTACACGGACGTCGCAGGCGAACTCTCGGCGATCGCGCGGTGGAACAGCCCCTCCGCCTGCGGCGACGTCATCAACGTGGTGACCGAGCCGCCGCCGGCCGACTCCCCGAACAGGGTGACGTCGCCCGGGTCGCCGCCGAACGCCGCGATGTTGTCCCTGACCCAGGTCAGGGCCGCGATCTGATCGCGGAGGCCGAGGTTGGTGTCGAACGGGTGCTCGTCGGTCGAGAACGCGGAGAAGTCCAGGAACCCCAGCGCACCGAGCCGGTAATTGAATGTCACCACCACGACGTCGCCGCGCTCGATCAGCCGAGCCGGATCGTACATGCGCTGCCCGGACGAACCCAGGTAATAGGCCCCGCCGTGGATCCACACCATCACCGGCCGTGGTTGCCCCGCATCGGCGGCCGGCGCGAAGACGTTCAGGGTGAGGCAGTCCTCGTCGATGGTCAGACCGGGATCGATGGGCAGCGGCCCGTGCTCGTTCTGCGGCGCGATCGGACCGAACCTGGAACAGTCGCGCACCCCGTCGAAAGATCCGGGTGCGCGCGGCGCGCGGAGCCGCCACTCACCGATCGGCGGCGCGGCGTAGGGAATGCCCTTCCACGACAGGACACCGCCCTCCTGGACGCCTCGCAGCATGCCCTGGGCGACGGCCACGAGCGGGTTCTCGGTGTGCGAAACCATGACGTCATCCTGGCCCGGGCCGGCCGCCCCCGGAGTCCGTTCGCGAATTCTTCCGGCTCGGAGCGGCGCCGACCGCCCACTCTGGCAGACTGAATCAGTGAGCCGGGCCCACGCCCGCACGCTGGAGGAACCGATGCGAGACACCGCGCCCGATACGACACGCCTGCAGGCCGTCGGCAAGTCGGCGGTCACGTTCGCGACCCTCGCCGATCTCCTCTACGCGGGCCAGGATTTCGGGCAGGTCCACCAGGCCGTCTGCGACGCCGCACCGCTCCTCGTCGAGGGCTGTCAGCACGCGAGCCTGATGCTCCGGCAGGGCACCCGTTACGTGACGGTGGCGGCCAGCGACGACATCGCCGCCCGCGTCGACGAGCTCGAGCGCCTCGAGAACGAGGGGCCGTGCGTCGACGCGATCGTCAGCGACACTCCCCAGTTCGAAACGGACCTGTCCACGTCGACGCAATGGCCGCGGCTCTCCCAGCGGGTACTGGCCGAGACGCCGGTGCGTGGGGCGGCCGGATTCCGACTCGTCATCCTGGGACGCAAGGTCGGCGCCCTCGATCTGTTCTCCGACACGCCGGGAGCCCTGAACACCACGTCCGTGGAGCAGGGCATCATGCTCGCCTCGTTCGCGGCGGTGGCACTGGCAGCGGTACACGAGCACCTCGAGGCCGAGACCCTGCGCGCCGGCCTCGTGAGCAACCGCGAAATCGGGAAGGCGGTGGGACTGCTGATGGCGTTCCACAACATTTCCGAGACCCAGGCGATGGAGATTCTCCGCACCACCTCACAGGACATGAACCTCAAACTGGCGACGGTGGCGCAGGAGATCGTCGCGCACCATCACCGGAAGATGACCTGACCGCGGTCAGTCCGGCTCCGGCGAATCGGGGTTGCCCGCGATGCCGAGCATGGACAGCAGCATGCGGCAATCCGCGGCGTCGAGCGACTGGGCAGCGACGACCCGCTGCGCTCTCCACACCTGCCCGGCGTCGAGTTCGTCGTCCACGTCGAGATCCGTCCGCTCCGATTCCGACATCTCGCCCTCCAATGCGGGTGTGTTCCAAGACCGTTCGCCCTCGACATCTGCCACCGGATGGTAGTCGGTGTTCGGGTGTCTCATACGCACATCGGGAATCGAATTCGAAACGATACAGAAATCGCCCCTCCCCCGTAATTTCCGCGTGTCGCCGGCCTTCCTCCGCACCCATCCCCCGCAGAAGCAGTGCGGCACAAACCACTGCAGCACAACTGGATTCACGTTCGCATTCGGGTGTATTCACGCGAGGCGACCCAGCCAGGACGGCCAGATCGGCGCCCACAGCACCAGCACCCCGATCACGATTCCCGCGAGGACCAGCCGGGTTCCCCGGCTGCGCAGCGCTGCACCGATTGCCAGCACGGCACCGAGGACGAGGACCGCACCGGCGGGCCCCGACGGCACCGGAACCGAGGCCCCGGGGATCCGCGCGCCCCGCTCGGCCACCGTCACCAGCCACCACAGCGGCCACTGGGTCAGGCGCACCACCACTTCCGCGACGGGCACACTGACGCCCGCGATCAGCGCGGTGATCGCGCCCACCACGGTGATCGGGCCGATCACGGGGGCCACCAGGATGTTCGCGCAGATCGACACCGGACTTGCGGTGCCTGCCATGGCGGCCACGATCGGCGCGGTCACGGCGAAGGCGGCGACGGACACCGCCAGCGTCTCCGCCACCGCCCGCGGCCACCCGCGGCCCACCAGCGCGTCGACCCACACGGGCGCGATCACGATCAACCCGGCGGTGGCCGCCGCCGACAGAACGAAACCGAAGTTCACCGCCAGTGCCGGCGCCCACACCAGCAGGGCGATCACACCTGCTGCCAGCGCGGGCATCGCCTGTTTCCGCCGCCCCGCGACGAGCGCCAGCAGGGCGACCGAGCCCATCGCGGCGGCGCGCAGCACGCTGGGTGACGGGCGCGCGACCACCACGAACGCGACCAGAGCGGCGGCGGCCAGCGCCGCGCCGGCCCGCGGACCGAGCCCCATCCCGCGGACCACGAGCAGCACCGCCCCCAGCAGGATGCTGACGTTCGCCCCCGACACCGCCGTGAGGTGCGTCAGCCCGGTCGCGGTGAAGTCGTCCTTCACCTCCCGGGGCAGCGCGGAGGTGTCGCCCACCACCAACCCCGGCAGCAGCCCCGCCTCGGCGGCAGGCAGGACGGCGGCGGCCGCGGCGAATCGTGCCCGCAGGGCCCCGGCCCACCGCTGGTGCGCAGGCGCGGGACCGACCTCCGCCGGCGGTCCCGACACCCGGACCGCGGCCAGGCTCAGGTCCCGGTGCCGCGGCGGGCTCAGCTGCCCGCGCAGCACCACGTCCTGCCCCGGCAAGAGCCCGAGCCACCCGTCCGCCGGGGCGAGGAGAACCACCGCGCCGCCCGCGTGGATCGTCTCGCCTGCCCGGCGGATCTCGACGACGTTCGCGTTCACGAGGACGTGCCGTCCGAAGCCGGCGATCTCCCGGGGGTCGTCGACCGGGGTGACGACGAGCGTCACCCACGTCTCGTTGCGGGCGAGTTCGGTCATCGGGTGCCGTTCCACGGCCTGAACCCGCCAGGCCACCCCCGCAGCGCAGCACGAGCCGAACAGCAGTAGCGCGAGCGTCCCGGCCGCCCATCGTCGCGGTGACCGCAGGGCGCAGCGGGCGGCGAGCAGGACGGCCGACCCCGACAGGGCCGCCAGAAGCATCCACGCCGCACGGGAGCCGCCGAGGATGCCGATCAGCGTTGCCGCCCAGCAGATCCCGGCGAACGGGAGCAGCCGGAGGTCGAGGAGCCGCGGCTCACCCTCGGGCATCACAGGGTGACCTGGGCACGCAGTTTCTCCAGCCGCACCGGCCCGATCCCGTCCACCTCCCCCAGTTGTGAGATGTCGGTGAACCTGCCGTTCGTCGTGCGCCACGCCACGATCGCCGCCGCCGTGACCGGTCCCACACCGGGAAGGGCGTCGAGTTCCGTCTCCGTCGCCGTGTTGAGGTTCACCAGGCCACCGGCCGCGGTGTTCGCCGCACCCGCGGGTCCCGGCGAGCCCGCGGAGGTGCCGCCCACCGCGCTCGGTGGCGCCTGGGTGGTCGCGGCGCCCACGAGTACCTGATCGCCGTCCGACAGTCGTTGCGCCAGATTCAATCCGAGGGTGTCACCGCCGGCGCGCACACCCCCGGCCGCGGCGAGCGCGTCCGCCACCCGGGCGCCCGGCGGCAGCCGGACGAGGCCTGCCGACACCACGAGACCCACCACGCTGACGACGATTTCCTCGTCCGGTGCGGGTGCCGGTGCCGCTGCGGTGGCGGTCGTCGATTCCGGCGCCGGATTCAGGGAATGCACCCCCGCGGCAGGTAACGACGGAACGGCCTGCGCCGTCGGGCGATCGCTGCGCACCGCCAGCACCGTAGCCGCCGCGACGACGATTCCCACCACGACCAGCACGATCGCCCCGTACCGCCCGGGGTCGAATCGTGCGTCCCGCCACCGGTCGGGGATCGAGAAGCCGACTCGGTGGGCGGCGGACCACGTCTCGTCGCCGTCGAGGCCGGTGGCGCTCGGCTCGGCCAGCCACTCCGGCGCCGCCGGAGTGGCGGGCGGCAGCACGTCGCGTTCCCCCGACGTCAGGAACGCGAGCCGGCGCCGGCCTCTCGAACGTTCTTCCCTGATGCCCATGGACGCGACGCTAGAGTGCGGCGCCCCCGAAAACGCTGCGCCGACCCGGCATTCGAATCGGCCTGTGGATCAGCGCGACGTTGTGGATGAATCGTGGTTTTCGTCGGGCAGTGCGGGTTCCGAGCACAGCACGACGCCGATCGCGCCGACCCCGACATGGGCTCCGAGCACCGAGCTGAAATCGGTGACGACCAGATCGCTGACCTGCGGGATCCGGTCTTTCAGTTGCTGCGCCACCGCTTCGGCGCGCCGTGGGGTGCGCAAGTGATGCACAGCGACGGCCGTCCTGTCCAGACCCGCCAGTTCCACGGCCGCATCGACCATCCTGGCCATCGCCTTGGTCGAGGTCCGCGTCTTCTCCTTCAGCACCAGCCGGCCGTCCACGAGATGCAGCACCGGCTTCATCGCCAGTGCGGTGCCGAGCAGGGCGGCGGCGGTCCCGATCCGCCCTCCGCGGCGCAACTGGTCGAGCCGGTCGACGACGATCAGGCAACGCCCACGGCTCGCGACGTCGACCGCCCGCCGATAGGCCGTCTCGAGGTTCGCACCGGCCTGCGCCGCACGCGCCGCCTCGAGCACCGGGTACCCCAATCCCATTCCGGCCGACTGGGAGTCGACGATCCGCACGCGGCCGTCGAACTCCTGCGCCGCCTGGCGGCCCGCCTCCCACGTGCCGGACAGTTGCCGCGAGATGTGCACCGCGAGAACGCCGGCACCCTCACTCAGTTCCAGCGCTTCGGCGTAGGCCTCGGACAGTTCGCTCGGCGATGCGCCCGACGTGGTGACGCCGGCGAGGTCCTCGGGGACCTCGTCGATACCCTCCCGGAAGTCCTGGCCGCCACTGAGGACGTGGAGCGGGACCACTCGGATCCCGTACTGCTCGACGTGTTCGGGCAGGATCGATGCCGAAGAATCGGTGACGACGACGACGGGCATCGGACTACTCGGCTCCGCTCGGCACCGGGTCGGCCGGAACCGCGCACTCGGCGGAATCCGGCACGACGGCCGCCGCGCGGATCGCGGTCAGCATCGCCGCGGCCACCTCGGTGTGCCCGTCCCAGCCCCAGTGGATGCCGTCCGGATTTCCCTGATCGCTGAACACGTTGGCGCGCACCGCCTCCGCGAGGTCGACGAGCGGCACGTTCTTCTCCTCCGACCACGCGGTGATGGCGGCGACGGCACCGGGACGCCCCGCGTGGACCTTGCCGTAGGCCTCGCTGCGGTGCACCGACGGCAGAGTCCCGATGACGGGCAACTCGGGGCGCATGTACTCGAGCGCCGCGCGTGAGCTCTCCAGGTATTCGACACTCAGCCGCGGCGGCAGCGCCACCGGCCACCCCAGCGGGGCGAGCCGGGGCTGAAGCCACTGGTAGCCGCCCCGCACGACGCGCCGCAGCGCGGGCGGGCGGACGTAACGCAATTGTTCCCGCAACGCCGTCGGGAGCGGGGACGGCAGCGAATCCATGCCGCCGACGGCGAACACCACGGCGCCGGCGCGGGGAACCGCGGACCACACCCGTGGGTCCTGCGTCAGCGCCCACCACACGTCGCGGCTGGTCCAGCCGATCCGCGCCACCAACTCGACATCCCAGCCGAGTTGACGGGCAACGATATTGGGCCAGATGTCGGGGTGGTCGGACGGGAGCCCGCCCTTGGGTCCGTAGTACGACAGCGAATCGGCGAGCACGAGCAGGACGGGGCGTTCCCCGGAACCGGCACCCACCTCAGAGGACGTCACTGGCCACACTCGCGGAAGCGTTCCACACGTCGAGGCGCCAGCTGAGCGAATCGGGGTTCCCGTACGCGCTCAGCTGCACCCAGCTGGTGTTGCCCAGCCCGCCCAGCACCGGCCAGCGGTCCACGGGCAGATCCAGCAGGGCGGCGGTCAGTGCGGCGATCAATCCGCCGTGAGCGACCAGGACCACCGGCTTCTCGGCCCAGTCCTCGTGCTTCTCGACCAGCTCGGCGACCACCGGCTTGCTGCGCCGGGCGACGTCGATGCGACTCTCGCCGCCGGGCGGCGCCCACGTCGCGTCGCCGCGCCACACGGCGCGGGCGCCGGGTGCCCGCGCGTCGACGTCGAGGTGCGTGAGCCCCTGCCAGTCGCCGAGGTGCGTCTCCCGGAGGCGTTCGTCGATCTGCACCGGCAGACCGGCATTGTCGCCGACCTCGACGGCGGTGTCGTAGGCCCGCCGTAGATCGGAGGACACGATGGAGATGGGCCTGCGGCCGACGAGCGCGGTGGCGGCGGCGCGGGCCTGCGACCGCCCCAGCTCCGACAGTTCGGTGTCGAGCTGGCCCTGCATGCGGTTGTCGGCGTTGTACTCGGTCTGTCCGTGGCGGAGCAGTATCAGTCGCCGCGGGGCACGGGGAGCATCCGTCACAGCTCGGACTCCTCAGCATCGGCGGCGCCCGCACCGGCAGCCTCGGCGGCACCCGCACCGGCAGCCTCGGCGGCACCCGCACCGTTCGCGCCGGCCGGGCCGTGCTGGCCGATGCCCTCGACCGGCACGGCCGGGCAGTCCTTCCACAGCCGGTCGAGGGCGTAGAAGTTGCGTTCCTCGTTGTGCTGGACGTGGATGACGACGTCCACGAAATCGAGCAGTGCCCAACGGCCTTCGCGGGTGCCCTCGCGCCGCACCGGCTTGTGACCTGCCTCACGCAGCCGATCCTCGATGTTCTCGACGATCGCGTTCACCTGGCGCTCGTTGGGGGCGGAGGCGATGACGAAGCAGTCGGTGATGACCAGCTGCTCGGAAACATCGAGCACCACCACATCGGAGGCCAGCTTCTCGTCGGCAGCCACTGCCGCGATGCGTGCCATCTCGATGGCTTCGGTCGTTGCGCTCACGCGATGTTCTCCCAGTTCGTTCGGAAAGTGCTGTCTAACTCTTGGTCTTGTCCGGGGCCGGTTCGGACATCGTCGTCGCGCCGTCGAGGCGCTCGGAGTCCGGTGGCCGGTACAGGTTCCGTTTGGAGATGTACTGGACCACACCGTCCGGCACGAGGTACCACACAGGACGATGGCGGCTGGCGCGCCGCCGACATTCCGTCGAGGAGATCGCCAGAGCCGGAATCTCGATCAGCGTGACCGCGTCCTCCGGCAACGCATCCAGATGCCCGGCCAGATGTTCGGTGTTGAGATCGAATCCCGGACGCGACACCCCGACGAACTTCGCCAGCGAGAACAGTTCCTCCCAGTCCTGCCAGGACAGGATACTCGCCAGGGCGTCCGCACCGGTAATGAAGTACAGCTCGGCGTTCGGGTGGTAGCTGCGCAGATCCCGGAGGGTGTCGACGGTGTAGGTGACCTTCTCGCGGTCGACGTCGACCCGGCTGACCGAGAACCGCGGGTTCGACGCGGTGGCGATGACCGTCATCAGGTACCGGTCCTCGGCCGGGCTGACGCCCTTGCCCTGCTTCTGCCACGGCCTGCCGGTGGGAACGAAGACGACCTCGTCGAGGCTGAATCGGTCGGCCACCTCGCTGGCGGCCACCAGGTGACCGTGATGAATGGGGTCGAAGGTGCCGCCCATGACTCCCAGGCGGCGCCGACGCGCGCCCGTTGCTCCCTGTTCCACGAGTGTCGAGCTTACGTGCTCACACCGGCAGCAATCCGGCGACCACCGACGCCAGCTGCTGAGCGGATCGGCATTCGTGCATGCTGATGACCTCGTTGTACACCGTGGCCGCCGAGTCGCCCGATCCCCACTGACCGCGGGGCTCCGGGTTGAGCCAGTGCGCGTGCTTCGCCACCGACACCAGTCGGGCCAGTGCCTCCAGGTTCGGGTCGCGGTAGTTGTTGCGGCCGTCGCCGAGCACCAGCAGCGACGTGCGGGACGTGATGCTCTGGGTGAACCGCTCGGCGAACACCCCGAACGCGTTGCCGTAATCGGAGTGCCCGTCGTAGCCGACCAGGTCGGCTTCCCGGATCATCCGCGACATGGCGCTCCCGAGGTCGGCTCCCGCGTCGAAGAAGCGGGTGACCTCGTCGGTGGTGTCGATGAACGCGAACACCCGCACCCGGGAGAACTGTTCGCGCAGCGCGTGGACGAGCAGCAGCGTGAAGTGGCTGAATCCGGCGACCGAACCCGACACGTCGCACATCACGACGAGTTCGGGGCGCGCCCGGCGGGGTTTGCGCTGGACGAGGTCGATGGGCACGCCGCCCGTGGACATCGATTTGCGCAGGGTCCGGCGGAGGTCGATCGAACCGGCACTCGCCCTACTGCGCCGCACGGCCAGCCGGCTGGCGAGCAGCCGGGCCAGCGGGGTGACGTTGCGTTTCAGCGCGGTCAGCTCGGCGTCCGAGGCGCGCAGGAAGTCGACCTCCTCGGCCAGCCGGGGGACGCCGTACGACGCGACCCGTTCCTTGCCAAGGTTCTCGGCCGACCGGCGCCGCGTCTCCTTCTCGATCATCTTGCGGAAGTCGGCGATCCGCTGGGCGGCGGTGCGCTTGGCCACCTCGGATTCGTAACTGTCCGTCGTCCGGGCCCCGGTGTCCTGCTGATTGCCCAGGAGTCCGTCGAGGATCTTCTTCAGCAGGGTTTCCGGGGCGACGTCCCGCAGCGCCTGGTAGGCGGAGAACGACGGCCCGTTCGCCGACTGGTACTGCCCCAGTTCCTCGACCATCTGCGCGGTCAGCAACTCGGTGAGCTCGATCGCCTCCGGTGACCCGTCGGTGAGCAGGTCGACGATCAGCTCGCGCAGCGCCTCGTAGTCGATGTCACCCTTCGCGTTCCGCGGCAGGCTCGTGTCGATCGCCCCGGCCGCCCGGTTCCCGACGGCCGCCGGGAACCACAGTTCGAACAACGCGTCGAACGTGGGCCGGTGGGTGGGCCGCCGCAGCAGCGCACACGCCAGACCCTCCCGCAGGGATTCCCGGTCGAGCAGGTCGAGGACCGACATCACCTGCCCGGCGTCGACCGTCTCGGACGGTCCGACCGTGATCCCGCGCCGCCGCAGCGCTTCGACGAAGTCGACGAGATGCCCCGGCAGCCCGTGTGGCGCCGCGGGACCGCCCGGCTTCGACCGGGACGCGAGGGGACCACCAGCAGCCATGGCGAAGCCCTTCAGTTCAGTCGCAGCTCGGCAGCGGCCCGCAGCTGGTCGGATTGGTGTTTGAGAACGACACCCAGCGTCGCGCGCACGGCGTCGTCGTCGAGGGTGTCGAGCCCGAGCGCCAGGAGGGTGCGACCCCAGTCGATGGTCTCGGCCACCGACGGCAGCTTCTTCAGCTGCATGCCGCGCAGCACGCGGATCGTCTTGACCAGTTGCTCGGCCACCGCCTCGGGCAGTTCCGGCACCCGGCTCGCGAGGATCCTCCGCTCGAGTTCGGCGTCGGGGAAGTCGAGGTGCAGGAACAGGCAGCGGCGCTTGAGCGCCTCCGACAGTTCGCGGGTGGCGTTCGAGGTGAGGACGACGAACGGCTTGCGCGTGGCGGTGATGGTGCCCAGTTCGGGGACGGTGACCGCGAAATCGCTGAGCACCTCGAGGAGCAGGCCCTCGATCTCGACGTCGGCCTTGTCGGTCTCGTCGATCAGCAGCACCGTCGGGTCCTCGCGCCGGATGGCGGTCAGCAGCGGCCGCGACAGCAGGAACTCCTCGGAGAACACGTCCGCCTTGGTGGCGTCCCAGCTGTGGTCGCTGCCCGCCTGGATCCGCAGGATCTGCTTCGCGTGATTCCACTCGTACAGGGCGCGGGCCTCGTCGACGCCCTCGTAGCACTGCAGGCGCACCAGTTCGGCGCCGGTGGTCTCGGCGACGGCGCGGGCGAGTTCGGTCTTGCCGACGCCGGCGGGCCCCTCGATGAGCAGGGGTTTTCCGAGCCGGTCGGCGAGGAACACCGCGGTCGCGGTGCCCTTGTCGGACAGATACCCGGTTTCGGCGAGCCGAGCGGTGACGTCGTCGACACTGGCGAAGAACGGCGTCGTGGTGGGCAGTGCGCGATCCACGCTCGCTCCTTTCGGAAGGGGGGGACGGGCAGAGTGGGCTCGACGGAAGGATGTCCGGCGGTCTAGACCGGGCGGGTGTGCCCGTCTCCCCACACGATCCACTTGGTGGACGTCAGTTCGGGAAGCCCCATCGGGCCGCGCGCGTGCAGTTTCTGCGTGGAGATCCCGATCTCGGCGCCGAATCCGAACTGCTCGCCGTCGGTGAAGGCGGTAGAGGCGTTGACCATGACGGCGGCGGCGTCGACGCGGGCGGTGAACTCGCGGGCGGCCGCGAGGTCGGACGTCACGATGGCCTCGGTGTGACCGGTGCCGTACCGGTCGATGTGCTCGACCGCGGCGTTCAGGTCGCCGACCACCTTGAGCGCCACGTCGAGGGTGAGGTACTCCTCGGACCAGTCCGACTCCGTCGCGGGCACCAGCCCGGGCAGGTCGCCGTGCACGGTCACACTGTGCGTCTGCAGGGCCTGCAGCAGCTTCGGCACCGCCGTCTCGGCGATCGCGGCGTCGACCAGCACGGTCTCCGCCGTGTTGCAGACACTCGGCCGCCGCGTCTTGGAATTGAGCAGGATCCGTTCGGCCATCTCCAGGTCGGCCGCCGTGTGAACGTAGACGTGGCAGTTGCCGACGCCCGTCTCGATCGTCGGGACGGTCGCGTCGCGCACCACGGCGCTGATCAGGCCGGCGCCGCCGCGGGGGATCACGACATCCACCAGTCCGCGGGCCTGGATCAGGTGCGTCACGCTGGAGCGGTCCTCGCTCGGCAGCAACTGCACGGCGTCCTCCGGCAGCTGTTGCGCCGCCAGCGCCGCCCGCAGCGCCACGACCAGCGCCGCATTCGACTTCGCCGCGGACGAGGAGCCGCGCAGCAGCGCCGCGTTGCCCGACTTCAGGGCCAGTCCGAACGCGTCGACGGTGACGTTGGGCCTGGCCTCGTACACCATCCCCACCACGCCGAGCGGAACCCGCAGCTGACGCAGTTCGAGTCCGTTCGAGAGCGTGGAGCCGCGCACCACCTCACCGACCGGGTCGGGCAGACCGGCCACCTGACGCAGGCCGGACGCGATCCCCTCGATCCGCTCCGCGGTCAGCCGCAGCCGGTCGAGCAGGGAGTCCTCGGTGCCCGACGCCTTGGCCGCCTCGATGTCGGCGGCGTTGGCGGCGAGGATGTCGGTGGATGCGGCAAGCACGGCGTCGGCCGCCGCGTGGAGCGCCGCATCCTTCTGTGCGGTGGTGAGCAGCGCGAGGACCCGCGACGCGGTGCGGGCACGACGGGCCGCTGCGTGGACGGCTTCACGGGTATCCACCGTGGCACCGGCCGACGAGGTGGAAGTCACTGCAGTCATGAACACAGCCTATATACAGCGCTGGACACCCCGCGGAGCGGGAAGGGCGGGAATGATTTCGTCCCCTGGACGGGTTGCGACTGGTCGAGACCATCAGAGGTAGGAGTGCTGCAGTGAGCGTGTTGTTCGAACCCGTCACCTTCCGTGGAGTCACCGTCCCCAACCGGGTGTGGATGGCGCCGATGTGCCAGTACTCGGCCGACGTGACCGGCAGCGACGTGGGGGTGCCGAACGACTGGCACCGGACGCACCTCGTGACGCGGGCCATCGGCGGTGCAGGCCTGATCCTCACCGAGGCGACGGCGGTCAGCCCGGAGGGTCGCATCAGCCCGGCCGACCTCGGCATCTGGAACGACACCCAGACCGAGGCCTTCGCGCAGATCAACGCCCAGCTCGAGTACTTCGGCGCGGTTCCCGGCATCCAGCTCGGGCACGCCGGGCGCAAGGGGTCCGCGCACGTCCCGTGGCGCGGCGGGGGGAGCCTCGCCGACGACGACCGGCTGTCGTGGCGGACGGTGGCACCGAGCGCGATCGGTTTCGGCGACCACACCCCGCCCGCGGCGGCGACGACCGAGGACATCCGGAAGGTGGTCGCGGATTTCGCCGCCGCCGCCGAACGGGCATCGCGCGCCGGCTTCAAGGTGGTGGAAGTCCATGCGGCACACGGCTATCTGCTGCACGAGTTCCTGTCCCCGGTCAGCAATCGCCGCACGGACGAGTACGGCGGCAGCTTCGCGGGCCGCATTCGTCTCCTGTTGGAGGTCGTCGAGGCGGTGCGCGGCGTGTGGCCGGCCGAACTGGCGGTCTTCGTCCGGGTGTCGGCCACCGACTGGTTGTCCGAGGAGCCCGGGCTCGACGCGGACAGCTGGACCCCGGACCAGACCGTCGCCCTCGTGCAGGCGCTCGCCGATCTGGGCGTCGACCTCGTCGACGTCTCCAGCGGCGGTGTCGCGTCCGCGCGGATCCCGGTCGGCCCCGGCTACCAGGTTCCGTTCGCCCGTCGCATCCAGAACGAGACTCTGCTCCCGGCCGCCGCGGTGGGGCTCATCACCGAGCCGGAGCAGGCCGAGCGGATCGTGGAGTCGGGAGAGGCCGTCGCTGTGTTCCTCGGACGGGAACTGCTGCGCGACCCGTACTGGCCGCGAAAAGCGGCACGCACATTGAATGCCCAGGTGACGCCGCAGATTCCGGCGCAGTACGCCCGCGCGTTCTGAGTCTCGGGCCGACAAGCCCCCGCATCCTTTGCTACGGTAATCGCTCTTACAGCTGGTAGTCCCGCACCCCCGACGGTGGGGCGGGACCGACCCACGAGCCAGAGCCGATCGGCGGGGGCCGCATCGCGCCGAAGGGCCGTGGGTTGCCGAACCCGACCAGCAATCGCCGTGCGGGCGACGAAAAGATGCGTGCATCAGGTACGTGCCCCGTGCGGGTGATAACTGCGCTGGGGAGCGCACGACATGAATGCACCAGATCACTCGATCACGTCGGCCGAGGTGGCCGAATCACCTGATGTCACGGTCACCGACGAGGCCTCCGTCACACGCGCCGTCAAGGCGACGATGCTCGGTAACGCCATGGAGTGGTTCGACTTCGGCGTGTACGCCTACCTGGCGACCACGATCGGCAAGGTCTTCTTTCCCGAGGCCAGCGGCACCGCACAGCTACTGTCGACGTTCGCGATCTTCGCTGCGGCCTTCATCGTCCGCCCCCTCGGTGGACTGTTCTTCGGTCCGCTCGGCGACCGGATCGGCCGCAAGAAGGTGCTCGCCACCACGATCATCCTGATGGCGGGCAGTACGTTCGCCATCGGCCTGATCCCGAGTTACGGATCCATCGGGCTCGCGGCACCGATCCTGCTGGTGCTGTTCCGGCTCGTGCAGGGATTCTCCACGGGCGGCGAGTACGGCGGCGCGAGCACGTTCGTCGCCGAGTACGCACCGGACAAACGCCGCGGGTTCTTCGCGAGCTTCCTCGAATTCGGCACCCTCGCCGGGTATGTCGCGGCCGCGGGGCTGGTCACCGTCATCAGCACCGTGGTGAGCGCCGACGCCCTGATCGACTGGGCGTGGCGGATTCCGTTCCTGCTCGCCGGACCGTTGGGCCTGATCGGCCTGTACCTGCGGCTGCGGCTGGAGGAGACGCCCGCGTTCCAGCAGATGGAGCAGGCCGAACAGCGTTCGCTCGCAGACGAATCCACGGGACGCAAACTGCGCGAGACGCTGGTGGACAACTGGCGTCCGCTGGTGCTGTGCGTGATCCTGGTCGCCACCTACAACATCGCGCACTACGGTCTGCTCAGCTACATGCCGACGTACCTGTCGAACACACTCGGCTACGACGAATCGCACGGTCTCGTCCTCATGATCATCGTGATGCTCATCATGATGGTGGCGATCAGTTTCGTCGGAAAGCTGTCCGACCGCGTCGGTCGTAAACCGTTGCTGCTGGCCGGTTTCGTCGGCTTCTTCGCGTTGTCGCTGCCGGCGTACCTGCTGATCGGGGTGGGCCACTACTTCACCGTCTTCCTGGGCCTCGCGATCCTCGGTGGCCTGCTGCTGCTGTTCGTCGGCGTGTTCCCGTCGGTCCTTCCCGCACTGTTCCCCACCGGGATCCGCTACGGCGGCCTGGCGATCGGATACAACCTCGCGGTGTCGATATTCGGTGGCACCACTCCCCTGGTGCTCACGGCACTGCAGGACGCGACGGGCAGCGACCTCGTCGCGCCGATGTACATGATGGCCGCGGCGGTCGTCGGCGGGATCGCGGTGCTGCTCATCTCGGAGACCGCCCGCAAGCCCCTCGAGGGTTCGCCGCCCGCCGTGTCCACGGACGCGGAGGCCCGGCGCATTCTGAAGCGCCTCCGCCGCACGGGCGACGCATCCGCTGCGCCCGCACAGGAGACGGCGCCCGCCGACGCGGGCTAGTCTCGGGATATGTCCGCTCCCAGGGTCGCCGTGGTCGGCAGCGTCAACATGGATCTACTGACGGCGACCGAGCGGTTGCCCGGGCCCGGGGAGACGATCCTGGGAAGCGCCTTCGCTGCCACCCCGGGCGGCAAGGGTGCCAACCAGGCGATCGCCGCGGCGCGGGCGGGCGGGGCCGTGACGTTCGTCGGGGCGGTCGGCTCCGATGTGTTCGCCCTCGACCTGCGGCAGGCCCTCGTCGACGCCGAGGTCGACACCCGGTATCTGCGGGAGGTCGACGGGCCGAGCGGGATCGCGGCGATCACCGTCGACGCCGCAGGCGAGAACAGCATCGTCGTGGTCCCCGGCGCCAACAGCACCGTCGTGGACCTGACTCCCGCCGAGCTCGCGGCGGTCGCGGACGCCGACGTCCTGCTGTGCCAACTCGAGATACCTCTGGGCACCGTGGTGGCCGCGGCGGCGCACGCCGCGGCCCACGGCACCGTCGTGATGGTGAATGCGTCACCGGCGCAGCCACTTCCGCCCGAGCTCGTGGAGCTGATCGACGTGCTGCTGGTGAACCGGACCGAGGCCGGGCAACTCGGCGCCGCCGTCACCGGCGCCGTCTCCCACGTCGTCACCACGCTGGGATCGTCGGGCGCGGACTACGCGGGCCGCGACGGCACCACTCTCCACGCCGACTCCCCGGCGGTCGAGGTGGTCGACACGACCGGCGCGGGCGACGCCTTCGCGGGCGCCCTCGGCGTGGCGTGGCGCGACGGCCCCGAGACCGCCGTCCCGTTCGCGTGCACGGCGGGCGCGCTCGCGACCACCCGCCGTGGCGCGTCCACGTCGTCGCCCACCCTCGCCGAGATCGAGGCGGCCCTTCCCGGCTGAGTGCCCCGCACCTGCCTGGATCGTCCGTGTCACCCCGGTCGTGCACCATGGGGGCATGACGACCGCCACCGAACCCGCACTCCGTGACGAGGCCGAACGGCTGCTCCGCGAGCTGGCAGGCGAGCACGCCACCCTCCGCGACGACCAGTGGACGGCCATCGAGGCGCTCGTGGTGGGGCGCAGACGGGCCCTCGTCGTCCAGCGCACGGGCTGGGGCAAGTCGGCGGTGTACTTCATCGCGGCGAAGCTCCTGCGGGCACACGGGCACGGTCCGACGGTCATCGTGTCGCCGCTGCTGGCGCTGATGCGGAACCAGGTGGCCTCCGCCGAGCGCGCCGGGGTGCGCGCCGCCACCATCAACTCCGGGAACGTCACCGAGTGGGACGACATCCACACCAGGGTCGCGGACAACGAACTCGACGTGCTGCTCGTCAGCCCCGAGCGTCTCAACAACCCCGACTTCCGCGACCAGGTGCTGCCCTCACTCGCAGCCGACGCCGGTCTCGTCGTCGTCGACGAGGCACACTGCGTGTCGGACTGGGGTCACGACTTCCGCCCCGACTACCGGCGGATCCGCACGCTGATCGCCGAGCTGGGCGAGGGCATCCCCGTGCTGGCCACCACGGCCACGGCGAACGATCGCGTCGTCTCCGACGTCTCCACGCAGCTCGGGGTGGGTGGCGCGGAGACCCTCGTCCTGCGCGGCGGCCTCGAACGCGAGTCGCTGCACCTGTCGGTCGTGCAGATTCCGGAGGCCACCGCCCGGGCCGCGTGGCTCGCCCAGAAGCTCGACACCCTGCCCGGCTCGGGCATCATCTACGCGCTCACCGTGTCGGCGGCCCGGGACCTGGCGAGCCTGCTGTCCGAGCGGGGGCACACGGTCGCCGCATACACCGGGCAGACCGACGCCGCCGAGCGCGAGACCCTCGAGCAGGACCTGCTCGGCAACCGCGTCAAGGCGCTGGTGGCCACGTCCGCGCTCGGGATGGGATTCGACAAGCCCGACCTGGGGTTCGTCGTGCACCTCGGTGCGCCGTCGTCGCCGATTTCCTACTACCAGCAGGTGGGGCGTGCAGGCCGGTCCACCGACCGCGCCGAGGTGATCCTGCTGCCCGGATCCGAGGACAAGCAGATCTGGAGCTATTTCGCGTCCGTCGCGTTCCCCCGCGAGCACGTGGTGCGCCGGGTGATCGAGGTCCTCGACACCGACCGGCCGCAGTCCACGCAGGCGCTCGAACCACTCGTGGAGCTCGGCCGCACCCGGCTGGAGATGGTGCTGAAGGTCCTGGACGTGGACGGCGCCGTGCGCCGGGTACGAGGCGGCTGGGTGGGCACCGGGGAGCCCTGGACGTACGACGCCGACCGGTACGAGCGTCTCGAGCGTGCCCGCGAATCCGAGCAGCAGGCGATGATCGAGTACCAGCGGATCACCACGTGCCGGATGGCGTTCCTGCGCGAACAGCTCGACGACCCGGGCCTGGCGGCGGGCACGTCCGACTGCGGCCGGTGCGACAACTGCACCGGAGAGCGCCACGACGCGACCGTCGACGCCGAGGCGGTGCAACAGACCCGAGCGCGCCTCGAGCGCCCAGGCGTGGATCTGGCGCCCCGCAAACAGTGGCCCACGGGCCTCGCGAAGCTCGGCGTGACGCTGTCCGGGAAGATCTCCGACGGTCCCGAACCGGGTCGCGTCCTGGGCCGGCTGTCCGATCTGGGCTGGGGCCAGCGCCTGCGCTCCCTGCTCGACGAACCGGACGGCCCGGCGCCCGACGCGGTGCTGAAGGCCTGCATCCAGGTACTGGCGTCCTGGGACTGGGCCGAGCGGCCCACGGCGGTGATGGCGGTCGAATCGGCCACCCACCCGCTTCTGTCGGCGTCGGTTGCGGGGCAGCTGGCGGCGGTGGGCCGCCTCACCGACCTGGGGGTTCTGCGACTACGCCCCGAGCACCCGCCGGTGTCCGCGGCCAACTCCGCCTACCGGGTGGCCGGGCTCGTCGATGCCTGGGAGTCCCCCGGCGTCCCCGAGGGCACCGGTCCGGTGCTGCTCGTCGACACCCTCACGGACACCGGATGGACCCTCACGATGGCCGCCCGAACGCTCCGCTCCGCGGGTGCGACATCGGTCCTCCCCTTCGCGCTCGCGAGTCTCAAATAGGCGAAGTGTGTCGCTTGCGGTTCACCCAAAAGTTACATAATGTGATGAGCATCACTTTGCACGTCTCACCTGCAAAGCTCTGCCGCCTGAACTGTCCAATTTCGCGAGGCACGTGAAATCGAAGGGGATGGTTGTTAGGTTCGAATTTCCAATGACGCCTGTTCAGAAGAGTGCCATCCCGACCACCGCGCCGGACGCGGTGTTGTTCAGAAGTCCAGAGATCACTGACGGAGTCCGGCTCTGGGAGATCGCCAGGAACACGGAAGTGCTCGATCTCAATTCGAGCTACGCATACCTGTTGTGGTGTAGAGATTTCAGCCGATCGTCGGTCGTCGCAGTTGTCGACGAGCGCGTCGTGGGATTCGTCTCGGGCTTCATCCGCCCAGAATCCCCTGCGACGCTGTTCGTCTGGCAGGTTGCCGTAGACGCCGACCAGCGCGGCAAGGGAATTGCAGGTCGCATGCTGAGCGCGCTGCTCGATCGCCTTGCACCCGAAGGGATTACCCATCTCGAAACGACGATCAGCCCCGACAACGAGGCTTCGATCGCGCTGTTCACAGCATTGGCGCGTCGCCGAGATACGGCGATCAACAAGCAGGAACTGTTCTCCCCTAACGATTTTCCCGATGGACACGAAGCCGAAGATCTGTACACGATCGGCTAAGAGCATGCCCCGGAGGAATGCAGCAACATGACTAATTTCGATACCAACATTTTCGAGAGCCTCGAGTCCGAGGTTCGCAGCTACAGCCGCGGCTGGCCCGCCGTCTTCGAGTCGGCGTCCGGATCGTGGATCCGTGACGAGAACGGCCGCGACTACCTCGACTTCTTCGCCGGCGCAGGTTCGCTGAACTACGGCCACAACAACCCCGTCCTGAAGTCGGCGCTCGTCGACTACATCGTCGGCGACGGCATCACGCACGGTCTCGACATGTCCACCGTGGCCAAACGCGACCTGCTCGAGACCTTCCAGGACAAGATCTTGAAACCGCGAGGTCTCGACTACAAGGTCCAGTTCCCCGGACCCACCGGTACCAACACGGTCGAGGCCGCGCTGAAACTGGCGCGCAAGGTGACGGGTCGTTCGTCGATCATCAACTTCACCAACGCCTTCCACGGCATGACGCTCGGCGCCCTGTCGGTCACCGGTAACTCGATGAAGCGCGCCGGCGCCGGCATCCCTCTGGTGCACGCCACCCCGATGCCGTTCGACAACTACTTCGACGGAGTCACCGAGGACTTCCACTGGTTCTCCCGCGTGCTCGACGACTCGGGCAGTGGCCTGAACCGTCCTGCCGCCGTGATCGTCGAGACGGTCCAGGGTGAGGGTGGCGTCAACGTCGCCCGCCCCGAGTGGCTGCGCGCCCTCGCGGACCTGTGCGCCGAGCGCGACATCCTGCTGATCGTCGACGACGTCCAGATGGGCTGCGGACGCACCGGGCCGTTCTTCTCCTTCGAGATCGCCGGCATCACCCCGGACATCGTCTGCCTGTCGAAGTCCATCGGCGGGTACGGCCTCCCGATGGCGCTGACCCTGTTCAAGCGTGAGCTGGACGTGTGGGGCCCGGGTGAGCACAACGGCACGTTCCGCGGCAACAACCCGTCGTTCGTCACGTCGAAGGTCGCCCTGGACCACTACTGGTCCGACGACACCCTGCACAAGTCGACGCTGGCCAAGGGCGAGAAGATCCACCAGGCGTTCACCGAGTTGGCGAACCAGTTCGAGGGTTCCGTGTCCACCCGCGGCCGCGGGCTCGTCCAGGGCCTCGTGTTCGAGGAGCCGGAGCACGCGGGCAAGGTCTGCAAGCTCGCGTTCGACGAGGGACTGCTCGCGGAGACGTCCGGACCGTCCGACGAGGTGGTCAAACTCCTGCCGGCGCTCACCATCACCGACGAGGAACTGGACCACGGCCTGGCGATTCTCGCCGACGCCACCGGCAAGGTCTGCAGCTAGAGAGAGGACTGACACCCATGATCGTTCGCACCACCGCAGAAATCACCGACACCGAGCGCGACATCACCAGCGAGGACGGCAACTGGCGCAGCAAGCGCATCATCCTCGGCGGCGACAAAGTGGGCTTCTCGTTCCACGAGACCACGATCAAGGCGGGCTCGGTCAACGAGTTCCACTACGCCAACCACGTCGAGGCCGTCTGGCTCGTCGAGGGAACCGGCAAATTGATCGACCTCGACAACGACACGGTCTACGAACTCGGTCCCGGTTCGATGTACCTGCTCAACGGTCACGAGCGTCACCGTGTCGAGCCCGAGACCGAAATGCGGATGCTGTGCGTGTTCAACCCGCCCGTCACCGGCCGTGAGGTCCACGACGAAAACGGTGTCTACCCCTTGATCGAGGTTCCCGCGTAAGTTCGACCCCATGGCCGACGACGCTGCTGTTCCAGCTATAGCCATCGGACCCGCCCCGGACCCGCTCCTCGAGGATGCGGTGCGCCGGGGCGGTGCCCGTGTGGCACCCCTCGAGTCCGCGGACGCCCTGGTCTGGACCACCGGTCCGATCGGGTTCCCGGACCCGCTTCCCGAGAACATCCGCTGGGTGCAGCTGAACTCCGCGGGTGTCGAGGAATGGTTCGCCGCGAAGGTGATCAGACCCGACTCCACCGTGCTGTGGACGTCGGCGGCGGGCGCGTTCGCCGCGACGGTCGCCGAGCACGCGCTGACGCTGCTGCTGGCCGGGGTGCGGGCGCTGCCCGAGCACCTCGAGGCGAAGACCTGGCGCCAGCACGAGTTCTTCTCGAAGGTCGGCACCCTGCGCGGCACCACGGTCGCGATCGTGGGCGCCGGCGGAATCGGCCGGGCGCTGATCCCGATGCTCGCGGGCGTCGGCGCCGACGTCATCGCGGTGAATCGTTCCGGCAGCCCGGTGCCGGGCGCGATCGAGACGCTTCCCACCACCCGCCTGGGCGAGGTGTGGGCCCGGGCGGACCACTTCGTGCTCGGGGCTCCCGCCACCGACGCCACCCATCATCTGGTCGGGGCGGCGGAGTTCGCGCAGATGAAGCCGACCGCGTGGGTGATCAACGTCGCGCGCGGCTCACTCGTCCACACCAACGCACTGGTGAAAGCGCTGCGGGACAACACGATCGGCGGTGCGGGACTCGACGTCACCGATCCCGAACCGCTCCCCGACGGTCACCCGCTGTGGAATCTGCCGAACGTGATCATCACCCCGCACGATTCCAACCCGCCTGCCGTCCGCCCCCCGGCGTTCGCCGAGCACGTGGCGCTGAACGTCACCCGCTTCGTCGCGGGTGAGCATCTCACCGCTCTGATCGATCCCGTGGTCGGGTACTGAACCGGCGCTATTCTGGAGAGCGTGTTCGCCCCACTGATCGACGTACTCGGGGGCCGGCGCCTGTGTGTGATCACCGGTGCCGGCATCTCCACGGATTCCGGGATCCCCGACTATCGCGGTCCGGATTCGCCCCCGCGCACTCCCATGACGTATCAGCAGTTCACCGGTGACCCCGATTTCCGCCGCCACTACTGGGCGCGGAACCACCTCGGCTGGCGGCACATGGACGCCGCCCGGCCCAACACCGGCCATCGCGCCCTGGCGGCGCTCGAACGGGCCGGTGTCGCATGTGCGGTCGTCACCCAGAACGTCGACCTTCTGCACACGAAGGCCGGCAGTCGCCGGGTGATCGACCTGCACGGCACGTACGCCCAGGTCCGGTGCCTGGCGTGCAATGCACTGATCTCGCGGGCCACGCTCGCCGACCGGCTCGAGCGTGCGAACCCGGGTTTCGCCGAAACCGTCGCCGCCGCACAGGGAGTGGAGATCGCACCGGACGCCGACGCGGTCGTCACCAGCACCGAGCATTTCCGGATGGTCGACTGCGAGGCATGCGGCGGCATGCTCAAACCCGACATCGTGTACTTCGGCGAGTCCGTCCCGAAACCGCGGGTCGCGGCCGCCTACGACGTGGTCGACGAGGCCGAGGCACTGCTGGTGGCCGGGTCGTCGCTCACTGTCATGTCGGGACTGCGGTTCGTCCGGCACGCCGCCAAACGCGGAATCCCCATCGCGATCGTCAACCGGGGCGCGACGCGCGGCGACGAGTTCGCCACCCTCACCGTGCACGCCGGCTGCTCGGAAGCCCTCACCGCGCTGCTCGACGCGTCGTCCGCGCTACCCGCCTGACCGTCAGAGCGGCACCAGGTCGTCGGCGTGGACCACGGGCCGCTGCATCTCGGCAGGCAGTTCCTGGGTCGACTTGCCGAGGATGTCGCTGATCTCCGCCGAGTCGTACGCCACCACTCCCCTGGCCACGGGACGTTCCTCGGGGCCGAGGAGTGACACGACGTCGCCGCCGTAGAACCGTCCCGAAACCGCCGTGATGCCCGCAGGCAGCAGTGACCGCCGCCGGGTGACGACGGCGCGGACTGCCCCCTCGTCGATGTGCAGGACCCCCTGCTCGTCCGCGGCGTGCCGCACCCAGAACTTACGCGCCGACAACCGGGACGGCCGGGCCGCGAACGCGGTCCCCACACTGGCGTCCCGCAGCGCCGCCCCCGCGTCCGAGGCCGCCGCGAGCAGCACCGGCACACCGGCGTCGGCGGCGAGGCGCGCCGCGGACAGCTTGGACGCCATCCCTCCGGTACCGAGGGCGCCGCCCGAGCCCGCGACCACCCCGTCCAGATCCTCGGGGCTGTTCACCTCGGGGATCAGCGTCGCATTGCCCTTGCGCGGGTCGCCGTCGTACAGCCCGTCGACATCCGACAGCAACACGAGTGCGTCGGCGCCGACCAGGTGCGCGACGAGTGCCGCGAGCCGGTCGTTGTCACCGAACCGCAGCTCCGCGGTGGCGACGGTGTCGTTCTCGTTGACGATCGCGACCGCGTGCAGGGCGCGCAGACGGTCGAGGGTGCGCTGCGCGTTGCGGTGCTGCGCTCGGCGGGCGATGTCGTCCGCAGTGAGCAGCACCTGCCCCACCGTGCGCCCGTACCGGGCGAACGAGGTGCCCCAGGCGTGGGCGAGCGCCAGTTGGCCGACACTCGCCGCGGCCTGCTTCGTCGCCAGGTCCCGTGGCCGCTTCGTCAGCCCCAACGGGGCCAGGCCGGCGCCCACGGCGCCGGAGGAGACGACGACGACGTCGGAACCGGCACGCATCCGTGCCTCGATCGCGTCGGCCAGCGCGTCGAGCCGACCGACGTCGAGCCCGCCGACCAGACTGGTCAGCGCGGACGAGCCGATCTTCACGACGATGCTGCCCGCCGACGCGACCGTGCGCCGGGTGGCGCTCACTGGTCTTCGGGGTCGAGGCCTTCGAGACCGCGACGGACCCTGGATGCGTGCTTGCGTTCGGTCGCGCCGATGCGCTCCACCTGATCCAGACGCGGGTCGGTGCCGCGGCCGGTGCGGGTGAGATCGACGCCGGCCGGTGTCTGGGGCTCCCAGTCGAAGCTCACGTTGCCGATCGTGACGGACGCACCGGGCTCCGCACCCTGCTTGACGAGTTCGGTTTCCACACCGAGCCGCGCAAGTCGGTCGGCGAGGTAGCCCACGGCCTCGTCGTTGTCGAACTGCGTCTGCCGCACCCAGCGCTCCGGCCGCGTGCCGCGGACGATGAACCCACCGGGGATCTCGGGGTCGGCGACGACGCTGAAGCTGTTCTCGTTGGCGATCACCGGGCGGATCACCTGCCGCTTCGGCGCGGCCTTCGGGTGCGCCTCACGGTAATCCGCCACCAGCTTCGCCAGCGCGAACGTCAACGGGCGCAATCCCTCTCGGCTGACCGCCGAGATGGTGAAGACAGGCCACCCGCGGGCCTCGAGGTCGGGGGTGACCATCTCGGCCAACTCGGCCGCCTCCGGCACGTCGGCCTTGTTCAGGATCACGATGCGGGGCCGGTCCGCGAGGTCACCGAGCCCGGCGTCGCCGGACAGCGCACCCTTGTACGCGGCGAGTTCCGCCTCGAGCGCATCGATGTCCGAGACCGGGTCGCGGCCGGGGTCGAGCGTCGCACAGTCGACGACGTGGGCCAGCACGGCGCACCGTTCGAGGTGGCGCAGGAAGTCCAGGCCCAGTCCGCGGCCGTCGCTCGCGCCGGGGATCAAACCGGGCACGTCGGCCACCGTGAACGTGGTGTCGCCGCTCGACACGACGCCGAGGTTCGGCACGAGGGTCGTGAACGGATAGTCGGCGATCTTCGGTTTTGCGGCCGACAGCACGGACACCAGCGAGGACTTGCCCGCCGACGGGAATCCGACCAGCCCGACATCGGCGACGGACTTCAGTTCGAGGACCAGTTCGCGCTCGACGCCGTCCTCACCGAGGAGGGCGAAACCCGGCGCCTTGCGCGCCTTCGACGAGAGGGCAGCGTTGCCGAGCCCGCCGCGGCCGCCCTGGGCGGCCTCGAAGCGGGTGCCGGCACCGATGAGGTCGGCGAGGATACGGCCGTCCTCGTCGAGGACGACAGTGCCGTCGGGGACCTTCAGGATCAGGTCGTCGCCCTGGGCGCCGTCGCGGTTGCTTCCCATCCCCTGCTTGCCGTTGGTGGCCTTCGCGTGGGGGTGGAAATGGAAGTCGAGGAGGGTGTGGACGTTGCCGTCCACCTCGAGCACGACGTCACCGCCACGCCCGCCGTTGCCGCCGTCCGGGCCACCGAGCGGTTTGAACTTCTCCCGGTGTACGGAGGCGCAGCCATTGCCGCCTTTTCCGGCGCTGACGTGCAGCACGACGCGGTCAATGAATCGGGACATGACTGCCGGATCCTTCCTCAGTCAATTGTGTTGATCTCACTCTGAAACAAACAATAGGGGCGGACCGGGTATCTCGACCCAGGTCCGCCCCTATTGGGAGCTTGAAACGTCCCTCACGGGACGATGCATACTCGCGGCAGGACTAGACCTCTGCCGCCGCCGGAACGATGTTCACGGTCTTGCGTCCGCGCTTGGTGCCGAACTCGACGGCACCGGCGGAGAGTGCGAAGAGCGTGTCGTCGCCGCCACGACCGACATTGACGCCGGGGTGGAAGTGGGTTCCGCGCTGACGCACCAGGATCTCGCCGGCGCTGACGGACTGGCCGCCGAAACGCTTCACGCCGAGTCGCTGAGCATTTGAATCGCGACCGTTACGGGAGCTGGATGCACCCTTCTTATGTGCCATGTTCTTGACCCTCCTCGGGTGAAATCAGCTCTGAAGCTCTAGCTACTTGATGCCGGTGACCTTGAGGACCGTCAGCTTCTGCCTGTGGCCCTGACGCTTGTGGTAGCCGGTCTTGTTCTTGAACTTGTGGATCCGGATCTTCGGGCCCTTGGTGTGCTCGACGACCTCACCCGTGACCGAGATCTTGGCCAGCTTGTCGGCGTCGGTCGTCAGATCGGATCCGTCGACGACGAGAACGGGAGCAAGCGAGACAGCAGTGCCGGGCTCACCCTCGATCTTCTCGACCTTGACGAGGTCGCCAACAGCGACCTTGTACTGCTTTCCGCCGGTCTTGACGATCGCGTACGTTGCCATCGGAGGGCTACCCCTTGCTTCTTCGAACTTGCTCGCGCCACAGTGTGCGCGACTGGTCTGGTGTGACGGCTAGCTCGGTCGAGATCGCGCAGCCTTCACAGGTGAGGGCACAGCTGACCTTCATCGCCGAGTAGCGACTGGTCAAGGTTACAGGAAGGCAACCGTTCCGTACAAACCGGCGACGATTGCCTTCCCGCGTTCCCTCGTCAGTGGTCGGCGTCGACCGGCGGGCCCGCCGGACGTGCCGCGGCCCGCCTGCGCCGCGGCTTACGCGGCGCCGCCTGCGGATCCGTGCCGTCCGGCGAGGACGCCGCCGGTCCGCTCACGGTCGAAGCCGACATGGCCGGTTCCGGTTCCGGGGCGTGCTCCGGCGTCGGAATCACGAACACGGTCCCGGCGCTCGGGGTTTCGGACACCGGCGCCGCCGCTGCCCTCGACACCCGGCGACTTCTGCGCCGCGTCGGGGCCACCGGCTCCGGTGCGGGCTCGGGTTCCGGTGTGGGCTCGGGTGCGCGCTCCACGGCCGGTTCCGGGGTCTCGGCGACCGGGGCGGCTTCGGCCGGTGCGGCTTCGACGACGGGCGCCTCGGCCACAGCGTCCCCGGCTTCCTCGACGACGGCTACCTCGGCCTCGGGTGCCACGACGGCTTCCGCGGCCACCGCTGCAGGTGCCTCGGCCACGGCTTCCTCGATCCCGGGCAGGTCCGCCTTGTCCGCGGCCTGCGTCCCGGCGGGCTCAGTTCCGGCCTCATCCGCCGCCCGAGTCTCGGGCTTCACCGGCTCGGCAGCCGCGGCCGCATGGGCCGCCTCCTCCTCGTGATGGTGGTGTGCCATCGCGAGAGCGACCGGATGAGCGCGCTTGACGGTGGCGTCCACCGTCGGGGTCTCCTCGTGCGCGGGAGCCTGCGGGGTGTCCCCGCCGGACGACTTGTCGCGGCCCCGCTTCTTGCGCGAGCCCCCGGAGTCGCCGCCGCGGGACGACCCGCGTGCACCGGTGTCCTCGGAGGTCTTCACCTCGATCGGCTCGGCGTGGACGATGATGCCGCGGCCGTGGCAGTGCTCACACGTCGTGGAAAACGCCTCGACCAGGCCCGTGCCCAGCTTCTTCCGGGTCATCTGCACGAGCCCGAGGGACGTGACCTCGGACACCTGGTGGCGGGTGCGATCGCGGCCCAGGGCCTCGGTCAGACGTCGCAGCACCAGGTCGCGGTTCGACTCGAGCACCATGTCGATGAAGTCGACGACGATCATGCCGCCGATGTCCCGCAGGCGCATCTGCCGGACGATTTCCTCGGCAGCCTCGAGGTTGTTCCGGGTGACGGTCTCCTCGAGGTTTCCGCCGGCGCCGGTGAACTTGCCGGTGTTGACGTCGACCACGGTCATGGCCTCGGTGCGGTCGATCACGAGCGTGCCGCCGGACGGCAACCAGACCTTGCGGTCGAGCGCCTTCGCCAGCTGCTCGTCGATGCGGTGCGCCTCGAAGACGTCGACACCGTTGTCCGACGTGTGCTGCTTCAGCCTCGGCATGAGGTCGGGCGCGACCGACTTGATGTACGACTCGACCGTCGACCAGGCCTTCTCGCCCTCGATCACGAGCTTGGAGAAGTCCTCGTTGAACAGGTCGCGGATGACCTTCACGAGAAGGTCGGGCTCCTCGTAGAGGGCCTGCGGGTTACCGGACTTGCCGGACTCCGCCTTCGCAGCCTGAGCCTCGATCCCGGCCCACTGCTCCTGCAGACGCGTCACGTCGCGGGCGAGTTCCTCCTCGCTGACACCTTCCGACGCGGTCCGGATGATGACTCCGGCGTCCGAAGGCACGATGTCGCGCAGGATGTCCTTGAGGCGCTTGCGTTCCGTGTCGGGCAGCTTGCGGCTGATCCCGGTGGACGTGCCGCCCGGCACGTACACGAGGAACCGGCCCGCGAGGCTGATCTGCGTGGTCAACCGCGCACCCTTGTGCCCGACCGGGTCCTTGCTGACCTGGACCAGCACCTGGTCGCCGGGCTTGAGCGCCTGCTCGATCTTGCGCGAGTTGCCACCGAGCCCGGCGGCCTCCCAGTTCACCTCGCCGGCGTACAGCACGCCGTTGCGGCCGCGGCCGATGTCGATGAACGCCGCCTCCATGCTGGGCAGCACGTTCTGGACGCGTCCGAGATACACGTTGCCGACCATCGAGGCCGACGCCGACGTGGTCACGAAATGCTCCACGAGGACGCCGTCCTCCAGCACGGCCACCTGCGTCGTCGCGTGCGGTTGCCCGGTGGCCACGCGGTCGCGCACGACCATGACGCGGTCGACGGCCTCGCGGCGTGCCAGGAACTCCGATTCCGTGAGGATCGGCGGCCGGCGGCGACCGGCATCGCGGCCGTCGCGGCGACGCTGACGCTTCGCCTCGAGCCGCGTCGAACCGGTGATGCCCTGGACCTCGTCCTTCGAGCGGCTCTTGTTGCGAGGCTCACGTTCGTGCACGACGGTGTTCGGCGGGTCGTCCTCGGACGTGGCGTCTCCCGCGCCCTCGCCACCGGACTTGCGGCGACGACGACGGCGGCGGCGACGGCTCGAACCGTCGGAGTCGCCCTCACCGGTCTCTTCGTCTCCGGATTCCGCCTCCGCCTGCTCGGCGTCCGCGGGCTTCTCCTCGGACTCCTTCTTCGGCGTCTCTTCCGGCTCCCGACTCGGTGTCTCCGCACCCTTGTCCGTGACCTTGTCTTCGCGCGCGGACTCCTCGGCCTCGGCGCCCTCGGTGTCGGTGTCCTGCTCGTTCGGCTGCTCGCCCCGCCCGCGGCCACGGCCGCGACGGCCGCGACGGCGACGCCTCGGCTGATCGCCGTCGACGTCCGACTCGTCCGACTCGGTGTCGGCGGTTCCGGTGTCCGTGGCCTTCGCGGGCTCGGCGACCTCCTCGCGCGACTCGGCGACGGGCGGCTGCTCGGTGGTGGGTTCCGGCGTTCCGGCATCCCGGCGACTGCGCCGTCGACGCGGCGGCGTCTCGACCGCCGCGAGGTCGGGCTGCAGGAAGAGCGGCACCTGGGAGACGGCGGGAGTCTCGGCGGGCTCCTCGGCAGCGGGCGCCTCGGCCGGGTAGGCGGCCGTGGTGAACAGGTCGTGCCCGAGGTCGGGTTCGGAAACCGCGGCCTCCTCGGCGACGGGTTCCGGGGCCTGCTCGACGGGGGCTTCCGGTGCCGCAGCCTGCTCGGCGGGGGCTTCCACGGCGGGGGCTTCCGGTGCCGCAGCCTGCTCGGCGGGGGCTTCCTCGGCGGGGGCTTCCTCGGCGGGGGCTTCCTCGGCGGAAGCCTCCGGCGCGACCTCGGCGGGTGCCTCGGCAGGAGCGGTCTCCGCAGCGGTGAATCCGGCGTACACCCGCTCGGCGACGTCGCGTTGCAGGCTCGACTGCGCGCTGCGCAGTTCCAATCCGAGGGCCGCGGCCTCGGCGAGAACCTGCTTGCTCGTCACGCCCAGCAACTTCGCGAGGGCGTGAACACGAATCTTCTCCGGAAGAGCGGGAACCGCGCTTCCGGCGGTGGCCGTATCGTTCGGCTCTGAATTTGTGGGCGGCGCTTGATCGGCCACGTAGTCTCCTCAGCCCCCGGGCGCGTCCACTCCCTGTCTGGGAATGTCACGCGGCCACGCGAGGGCGCAGTATGTGTACTCGCGCCCCAGATGTGAGCGCGAGATTGTCTGGTCTCGCTCCACACAGCGCGTGCAGTGTCCGTTTTCACTGCACACCCGTGTAGTGCCTTGCGGATGGCCGTGGTCCGCGGTGCGAGCGCCTGATCATCCAGCGTGCCGATACGCCCAGGTATTTCCTGTTGACGCAGGGGCAGCGATGAAGGGCATCGAGCCGTGGTGTCATCCGGTCGAAGCCACGTGGTGCACAAATTGCGGTCCGACCACCCTCAGTATCCCACACGTGTGCCGCGGTCCGTGCCAGCGGCGCACGTATCGTTCTGGAACATGTTCCGTTCGCGATGGCGCCGCCGGCCCGGAGGGCAGGTCGGTGGATCGAGGGGTGGGTGGAGAGGGGTGTTTCAGTTGGCGGCGAGCTGCGGGAACCAGAGTGCGATCTCGCGCTCGGCCGACTCGACCGAGTCGGAGCCGTGGACGAGGTTCTCCTGGGCTTCGAGCCCGAAATCACCGCGAATCGTGCCCGGAACAGCCTTCTCGACCGGGTCGGTGCCGCCGGCGAGCTGACGGAACGCCGCGATCGCCCGGGGGCCTTCGAGGACGGCCGCGACGAGCGGGCCGCCCGTGATGAATTCCAGCAGGCCGGGGTAGAACGGGCGGCCTTCGTGCTCGGCGTAGTGGGCGGCGGCGATGTCGCCGGGAGCGGTGCGCAGCTCGAGCGCGGAGATCGTCAGACCCTTCCGCTCGATACGACCGAGGATTTCTCCTACATATCCGCGGGCAACGGCATCGGGCTTGATCAGTACAAGGGTGCGCTCAGTCACGGCGCACAGCCTAAATGGTCAGCCGCGCTGCCCCGGCAGCAGGCCCCGCTCCATTCGCTGACGCACATTCCGGCGGAAGTAGAGGAGGTAGCCCCACAGGATGGCGAACACCACCCCGACCGCACCGATCGACACGTGGACGAAGAACCCGAGCAGGAGCCCCACCTGCAACAACAGGTTGTACTTCATGGCCCACGGACGGCCCTGCAGACCCGCCCCCAGGATCATGAGCACCGCCAGCCCCACCAGGTACGTTCCCGACCACCAGGTGAGTCCGCCGCCGACCGTCGCGACGACCGGCAGGGCGAGGAGCACCACGATCGCTTCCAGGATCAGAGATCCCGCGACCACGCCGCGGAAGCCCTTCCACGGGTCCCTGGTCGGCGGGCCGAACTCCGGTTCCGAAGCACGGGGGTCCTGCTCGCTCACGCTGGGTCCTTTCCGAAGAGGGTGCGGGCCGCACCGGCGGTCACCACTGATCCGGTGACCACGACGCCCGCCCCCGATACTGCCTCACCGGGCTCGGCGACCTCCTCGGCCAGTCCGATGGCCGTTTCCAGTGCGTCCGCGAGGGTCGGCGCCACCACGACGCGTTCGTCGCCGAACTTCGCGACCGCGAGGTTGGCGAGGTCTTCGACGTCCATGGCCCGCGCCGAACCGTTGTGGGTCACCACGAGCTCGTCGAACACCGGTTCCAGTGCCGTGAGGATGCCGTCGACATCCTTGTCCCCCATCACGCTGACGACGCCGACGAGCTTGCGGAAGTCGAATTCGGCGGTCAGCGCGGCGGCGAGCGCGCGGGCGCCGTCCGGATTGTGCGCGGCGTCGAGGAAGACGGTCGGGGCGCTGCGCACGCGTTCGAGCCGGCCGGGATTGACGACCGAGGCGAACCCCGCCCGGATCGCGTCCTGGTCGAGCTGCCGTTCCGGGCCGGCACCGAAGAACGCCTCGACGGCCGCGAGCGCGAGCGACGCGTTGCGCGCCTGATGCTCCCCGTGCAGGGGCAGGAAGATGTCGGTGTAGACGCCGCCGAGGCCCTGCAGTTCGAGTTGCTGGCCGCCGACGGCGATCTGCCGGGCGAGCACCGTGAATTCGGAGCCCTCCCGCGCGACCGCGGCATCCACCTCGACGGCACGGCGGAGCAGCACGTCCATCACTTCCGGCGTCTGTTCGGCGAGGATGGCAACCGTGTCGCGGGGCACGAGCGCGTCCTCGCGGCCCTTCTTGATGATGCCGGCCTTCTCCCGCGCGATCCCGGCGAGGTCGTCGCCGAGATACTCCGCGTGGTCGAGGCTGATCGGGGTGATCACCGCGATCTGCCCGTCGATGACATTCGTTGCGTCCCAACGCCCGCCGAGGCCCACCTCGACGACGGCGACGTCGACGGGCGCCTCCGCGAACGCGGCGTACGCCATCGCGGTGAGCACCTCGAACTTGCTCATCGCCGGGCCGCCCGCCGCCTGCGACTGCTGGTCGATCATCTGCACGTACGGTTCGATCTCCCGGTACGTGTCGACGTAGCGGCGCGGCGACACCGGGCGTCCGTCGATGCTGATCCGCTCGGTGGCGAGCTGCAGGTGCGGGCTGGTGGTGCGGCCCGTGCGCCGGTGCAGTGCGGTGAGCAGTGCGTCGATCATCCGCGTCACCGACGTCTTGCCGTTGGTGCCGGTGACGTGGACCGCCGGGTACCCGTGCTGCGGTGACCCGAGGATGTCCATCAGCGCCGCGATCCGGCTCAGCGACGGCTCGATCTTCGTCTCGGGCCACCGCTTGTCGAGTTCCGCCTCGACCAGCGTCAACTCCGCGAGGTCGACGGGGCTGACTTCCTCCGGCGTGAAGTCGGGCGAGCTCACGCGCCTTCCAGCTCCTTCAATCGCTTGGTGATGCGGTCGATTTCTTCTGTCGCGATCTGCTGACGCGTCCGGATCTTGTCCTTGACGGCGTCGGGGGCCTTGGCCAGGAACGCCTCGTTGGACAGTTTCGCGGTGGTTCCGGCGAGTTCCTTCTGCGCGGCCGCGAGGTCCTTCTCGAGCCGCGCCTTCTCGGCGCCGAGGTCGACGTTGCCGGACGTGTCGAGGTCGACCGTGACGGTGGCCTTGCTCAGGCGCACCTCCACCGAGGCCGACGCGGCGAACCCGTCCTCCGGGTCCGTCAGCCGGGCCAGCGACGTGACCGCGGCGAGCTGCGTGCCCAGATCGGCCTCGGCGATCCCGCTGATCCGTGCGGGCACCCGCTGCGACGGCTTGAGTCCCTGATCGCTGCGGAACCGGCGCACCTCGGTCACCAGGCGCTGCATGTCCTCGACACGCTGCGCCGCAACCACATCCGCCGCGGCCCCGCTCGACTGCGGCCACTGCGCCACGACGATCGACTCGTTCTCGGTGAGCGCCTTCCACAGGGTCTCCGTGACGAACGGGATGACGGGGTGGAGCAGGCGCAGCAGCGCGTCGAGGACGTTGCCGAGCACCGCCCGCGTGGTCGCCGCGACCGTGTCGTTCTCCGCGAACTGCACCTTCGCCAACTCGAGGTACCAGTCGCAGACCTCGTCCCACGCGAAGTGGAACAGCGCCTCGCACGCCTTGCTGAACTCGTACCGGTCGAACGCTGCGTCGACGTCGCCGCGCACCCGGTCGAGGCGGTCGAGGATCCACCGGTCCGCGTCGGTCAGCTCGCCGCGGGCGGGCAGCGGCGCGGGCGCGGCCCCGTTCATGAGGGCGAACTTGGTCGCGTTGAACAGCTTGGTCGCGAAGTTCCGGGACGACTGCGCGTGGTCCTCGCCGACGGACAGGTCGCTGCCGGGGTTGGCGCCGCGGGCCAGCGTGAAGCGGAGCGCGTCGGCGCCGAAGCGGTCGACCCAGTCGAGGGGGTCGATGCCGTTGCCCCGGGACTTCGACATCTTCTTGCCGAACTGGTCGCGAACGAGGCCGTGCAGGAACACGTCCCGGAACGGCATCTGCGGTCCGGACTTGCCTGCGACGACGGCGTCGTCCTCCGACACATACGTGCCGAACATCATCATCCGCGCCACCCAGAAGAACAGGATGTCGTAACCGGTGACGAGAACGCTTGTGGGATAGAACTTCTCCAGCTCCGGCGTCTTCTCGGGCCAGCCCATGGTCGAGAACGGCCACAGCCCGGAGGAGAACCACGTGTCGAGGACGTCGGGGTCCTGCACCCAGCCCTCGGGCGCGGTCTCGTCCGGTCCGAAGCACGCGACCTCGCCGTCGGGGCCGTACCAGATCGGGATCCGGTGACCCCACCACAGCTGCCGCGAGATGCACCAGTCGTGCATGTCGTCGACCCAGGCGAACCATCGCGGTTCCTGACTCGCCGGGTGAATGACGGTGTCACCGTTGCGGACCGCGTCACCCGCCGCCTTCGCCAGGGACTCGACCTTCACCCACCACTGCAGCGACAGACGCGGCTCGATGGACTCGCCGGTGCGCTCGGAATGCCCGACGCTGTGCAGGTAGGGCCGCTTCTCCGCGACCACGCGACCCTGCTCGGCGAGCGCCTCCCGCACCTTGACCCGCGCCTCGAAGCGGTCGAGACCGTCGAACTGCGTTCCCGTGTCGGCGATCTTGCCGGTCTTGTCCATGATGGTCGGCATCGGCAGGTTGTGCCGCAGGCCCATCTCGAAGTCGTTGGGGTCGTGCGCCGGGGTGATCTTGACGGCGCCGGTGCCGAATTCGGGGTCGACGTACTCGTCCGCGATGATCGGGATGTCGCGGCCGGTGAAGGGGTGCTCGAGCGTCGTCCCGATCAGGTGCTTGTAGCGCTCGTCGTCGGGGTGGACGGCGACGGCGGTGTCGCCGAGCATCGTCTCGACACGGGTGGTGGCGACCACGACGTGCGGTTCGTCGTCGTTCAGGGAGCCGTACCGCAGGGAGACCAGCTCACCCTCGACGTCCTCGAACTTCACCTCGATGTCGGAGATCGCGGTCTGCAGCACGGGCGACCAGTTGACGAGTCGCTCGGCCCGGTAGATCAGACCGTCGTCGTACATGCGCTTGAAGATGGTCTGGACGGCGCGGGAGAGCCCGTCGTCCATGGTGAAGCGGTCGCGGCTCCAGTCGACGCTGTCGCCGATGCGGCGCATCTGGCCGCCGATGGTGCCACCGGACTCCCGCTTCCAGTCCCACACCTTGTCGATGAACAGTTCGCGGCCGAAGTCTTCCTTCGTCTTGCCGTCGACGGCGAGCTGCTTCTCGACCACGGTCTGCGTCGCGATGCCCGCATGGTCCATGCCCGGCAGCCACAGCACCTCGAAGCCCTGCATCCGCTTGCGGCGGCTCAGTGCGTCCATCAACGTGTGGTCGAGAGCGTGACCCATGTGCAGGCTGCCGGTCACGTTCGGCGGCGGCAGAACGATGGAGTATCCCGGCTTCTCGCTGTGGGGGTCCGCGCGGAAGTAACCGGCGTCTACCCAGCCCTGATACAGATCGTCCTCGACAGAACTGGGGTCCCAGCTCTTCGGGAGGGCATCGGCACGGTTCTGGGGATTTTCTGGAGCTGCACTGGTCACCCGTCGAGTCTAATGAACGCACCGACGACCCACGACGGGGCTACCGTGCGGCCCCGCTACTGGTCGCTGAACAGCGCGCGGTGCACCTCGGTGGCGGTGCGGTGCTCCGGGTCGACGGGACGCAGCGCCTCGCCGGCGTCTTCGCCGCCTGCCTGGGATCCTGCGGTGCTGTGCAGCTCGGAGAAGAGCTGCACGTGGTGGTCGTTCAAGGGATTCCTCCGGTTCGTCTGCCGCATCCGATGCGGCAACCACTCGAGAATGTCGAGTATGCATCGAAACCCCCGCCGATCGGCGGCGACACGGCGACGGCGCGCCGGTGGTGTTCCCACCGGCACCGGCAACGGGCTCAGCCGGACCGCTGCGCCACCACACACGCGAGGTACAGCGTCATCCCCAGGCCCGGTTCGTCCAGCGGCCGGCCGAGGAGCCCGGCGATCTTGTCGAGCCGGTTGGCGAGGGTGTTGCGGTGGACGTGCAGCCGCTTCGCCGCCCGGCTGGAGTTGAACCCGCACTCCCCCCACGCGATCAGGGTGTCCTGCAGGTGCGGCCAGTCGTTGTCGCCGGTCAACGCGCCGAGCACGGCCCGCGACAGCCGGTCGCGGGTTTCGGCCGGGATCACCGAGACGGCCTGGTGGAGACGGAACCGGACGATGTCGTGGACCTGCGCACGTGGGTCGAGGGCAGCGCCGAGCCGGAGCGCGTCGTACGCGTCCTGGGACGAGAGATTGAGCTGCTCGACCCCGTGCGCGATCGAGCCGATGCCCACCCGGGTGTCCCATCCCTGCTCGCGCACCGGGGTCACGATCCTCCGGCACCGATCCGCCAGGGCTGCATCCGCGGCCGGTGTCGGCGCGCTCACCACCGTGGTGACGGCGATGACCTGCCGGGCGAGCGGTGCCACCAGATCGGTCGCGGAATCGAAGGTGGCCTGCACGGCGCGCAGAACCTCGAGGGACACGGGCTGCCCGTCGACGGCGTCGTCGCCGGTGTGCCGGTCGTAGCTGATCAGGACCACGACCCGGGGCAGCCGCAGGTCGTAGCCCAGACCCTTTGCTCGCCTATGGATCTGAGCCTCGGTGAACGTGGCCCGGTGCCAGTCGCAGATGTCGCGGAGCAGTTCTTCCGCCGCCCGCTCGTAGGTCAGCCGGGTACCGATCCGCGAGGCCTCCTGCATCAGGATCTCGGTCTGCCTCTTGACCACCAGTCCGAACTGCTCCACCTGCTCGGGTGAGCCGGACAGCCCGATCGTGCCCACCACCTCACCGTCGATGACCAGTGGAATGGTGACGCCGGGCAGGCTGCCGACGAGGTCGCGGACGTCCGCGGCCGAGTGCGCGATCATCCGCCGCGCGCGGATCACCTCGATCGACGCCTCGTGGAACTGACCGATGCGACGCTCGTCCCCGCTGCCCACCACCGTGCCGGACGCGTCCGTGATGAGCACGTTGAACCCGATGACGTCGGTGATCTCGTTCGCGATCTGTTGCGCCAGAGCCTCACTCAGCATGGACGACCCTCCCGGCCCTTCTGGTTGACTGTGCATGTCGCACAAGCACGGACTGATTTCAGTGTAGATCAAGGTCAACTTGCCTAGTGACCACGGTCACAGCCGTTCCTACGATGGGTTCATCCCAACTAGGAGTTCACATGGCAATCCTCGACTGGATACTTCTCGGTGCCTACTTCCTGCTACTCGTCCTGATCGGCGTCCAGACCATGCGACGCGTCAAGTCCCCGGACGATTTCGCGGTGGCAGGCAACCGAATCATCTGGCCGGTCTTCTTCGGCAGCCTGGCCGCGGCCTTCCTCGGCGGCGGAGCCTCACTCGGCGTCGCAGGCGCCGCCATGCGCGACGGCTACGTGTACATGTTCGCGTTCTGCGCCTTCGGCGTGCAGACGGTGCTCGTCGGCTATTTCGTCGCGCCCAGACTCAAGAACTACGTCGGCGCCCACACCCTCGGCGACATCATGGAGGCCCACTACGGCCGACCGGCGCGACTGGTCACCGGCGTACTGTCCGTGGTCCTGTGCGCCGGCATCCTCGGGGCCCAGGCCCTGGCCATCGGCACCGTCGTCAACGCCACTCTCGACGTGCCCACCGTCCCCGCCGTCATCATCGGCATGGGAGTGGTGATCCTCTACTCCTCGTTCGGCGGCGCCTGGGCGGTCATCCAGACGGACCTGTTGCAGTTCGTCTTCCTGGGGGTGCTGCTGCCGGTGGCGCTCCTCATCGGGCTCGACGCCGTCGGCGGACCGTCGGCGCTCCTGGACAGTGTTCCCGCCGAGCACCTTTCGTTCATGGGCGACTACTCCCCCGCACAGTTCCTCACGCTGTTCGCCGCCCTGCTGCTCGGCGAGACGCTGGTCCCGCCATACGCGCAGCGGACGTTCTCCACCCCCGACTCGCGGCACGCCCGTAAGGGCTATGCACTGGCCGGATTCTTCTCGTTCTTCTTTTTCTTCACCTCGGCGTCACTCGGATTGATCGCACTCGTCCTGTACCCGGACATCGAAAGCGATCAGGCGCTTCCGACCGTGGTGATGAACCTGATGCCGGTCGGTGTTCTCGGCCTGGTGGTCGCGGCACTGATGGCGGTCGTCATGTCGACGGCCAGTTCGTATCTCAATTCCACCGCCGTCGTCCTCACCAAGGACATCTACCAGCCACTCAGCCCCACCGAACTGCCGCCGCCCCGGCGGCTCACCATCGAGCGGGCCACCAGTGTCGTCGTCGGCGCCGGGGCGACCATCTTCGCCCTCAGCGTTCCGTCCATCGTCGACGCGCTGCTCTACAGCTACACGCTGTGGGCTCCGACGGTCATCGTTCCACTGTTCGGCGCCGTGCTGTTCGGCGTGCGGTCCGCCCCCGCGGCACTGTCGGCGATCGCAGCGGGCGCGATCGTCACCGCGGTGTGGCAATGGGGTCTGGACGCACCGTTCGGACTGGACGGACTGGTTCCCGGCGTCGTCGCCAACCTTCTCGTCTTCGTCACGGTCGCCGTGGCCACCTCGTCCCGTTATCCGCGCAGGCAGGAGCCTGCCGTCCGCGTCACCGAAGGAGAATTCGCATGATCCCCGCCCTCCTCTATTACGGCGTGCCGGCCGCCGTCGTCACCGTCACCCTGTGGGTCGGCTTCCTCGGCTGGCGCTTCTACGTCAAAGAGGTGCTGCGCGGCGGCAGCGACAACACCGGACACGACCATGGGTGACCTCGTGGACGTTCCCGGCGTGACCACCGCCTCGAGCCCGTACCCGTCGGCGCGCAGGGTGGGCGACCTCGTGTTCGTCTCCGGCCAGGTCTCCTTCGACGACGCCGGCCGCGTGGCCGGAACCGACGTGGTGGAGCAGACACGCAACTCGCTCACCCGGCTCGGCCGGGTTCTCGCCGCCGCCGGGGCCACCCTGCACGACATCGCTTCGGCCACGGTGTATCTCACGAATGCCGGCGACGCCGCCCGCTTCAACGAGGAATGGATGCGCTGGTTCGGCGCGGAGCACCGCCCGGCCAGGGCGACCGTGGTCGCAGATCTCCTGGACCCGCGGTTGCTCGTCGAGATTCAGGCCATCGCCGTCACGGGCCGGCGCTCGAACGAAGGGAAGGACACGGAATGAAGGTGGCAGTACTCGGAGCAGGGGTCGTCGGGGTCGCGACCGCCCACGCGTTCGCCGAGCGCGGACACGACGTTCACGTCTACGACCGGCGCAGCGAAGTCGCGTCCGACACCAGTGCGAGCACCGCCGGGCTGATCGCCCCCGGCCACTCGTACGCGTGGGCGTCGCCGTCGGCTCCCACCATGCTGATCCGATCGCTGCTCGGCGCGTCGACCTCGATCCGCGTCCGGCCCCGGGCGGACGTCGACCTCGCCCGGTGGGGTGTGCGCTTCCTTCGCGAGTGCACGGCCTCCCGGTCGCGGTCGAACACTCTCGCGAAGCTGCGCCTGGCCCGGTACAGCCAGCAGCTGATGGACGAACTCGCCGTCCGCGAGAACCTGGAGTACCTCCGGACGGACTCCGGCGTGCTGTACCTGTACCGGGACGAAGCGGAACTCGAACGAGCGCAGGCGAACTCGCAGCTGCTCCGCGACCACGGACAGCTGCAGGACGTGCTGGGCCCCGACGAGATCGCGGCCGCGGAGCCCGCCCTCCGGCACGGGACGGCCACGTTCGCCGGGGCGATCCACGACCGCACCGACGGCACCGGCGACCCGCACCGATTCTCGGTGGGACTCGCCGAGGAATGCCGGCGGCTGGGGGTCCGGTTCCATCTGGGCACGTCCGTCGCGGGCCTCGAGACCGACGGCGCGGCCATCACGTCCGCCGTCACCGACCAGGGAAGGATTCGCGCGGACGCGTTCGTCCTCGCTGCCGGGGCCGCGAGCGCTCTCGTCGCGAGGAGTGTCGGCCTGCGCCTGCCGGTCTACCCGGCCAAGGGGTACACGCTCACCGCCACCGTCAAGGACCCCGAGCGCGCGCCGGTGGTCGGCGGCATCGACGAGAAGACGCTCGTCGCCTGGTCGCGGTTCGGGGACGAATTGAGAATGTCGGCGACCGCGGAATTCGTCGGGTACGACCGGAGTCACTCCCCCGCCGACTATGCGGGGATCGTGAACGCGGGGAACGAACTGTTTCCCGGCGCCGTCGACTGGGACACGGCCCGATACCGGACCGGCCTGCGGCCGATGACGCCTGACGGCCCGCCGATCATCGGACTGGGACGCCACGACAACCTGTACTTCAACACCGGTCACGGCCATGTCGGCTGGACCATGGCGTGTGGCTCGGCGCGCATCCTCGCGGACCTCGTGGACGAACGGCGACCCGACATCGACCCGAGTCCGTACTCCCCGATGTCGTCCCGTCGCCATCAGTGGAAAGTGGACGCGTAACGAATCACGCGGGCCCGACGACTATCCGGGCGTGCCCGCCGGAACCGGCGGCACACCGACCTCGCTGACCGCAACCCCCGACTGCGGTCGGCGAGGTCGACGCATCAGTCGCCGGACTATTCGCCCCGGCCGCTTTCGGCGTCCCGCTTGGCGAACGCGAGCTGAATCTCCCAGCCTTCGATGTTGCCTTCGAGGGCGGACGCGCGACACTCGGCGCTCGGGTACAGGGCGGCGAATCCGGACTCGACGACGCGCAGGAGGGTGCCGCCGTCCCGCTCGGACAGGAAGAATTCGACCAGGGTGGACGTGCCCTCGACGAGGGGCTGCGCGGGATCGTCTCCGCCGCGGAACGAGACGTAGTGGGGTGCGTCGGACTTCACGGGAAGTATCGGGAAGCGTCCGTACGGGGGGAACTCCACGACGAAGACGTTGCCTTCGCGTGTGGTGGTGGTCTTGCCGGGATCTCCGTCGCCGATGAACCAGCCGGGTTCACTCACCAGCCGGAACACCCGCTCGATGGGGGCGTCGATCTGGATCTCGCGCTCGATCCTGTCCTGGGACGCATCCGGAACGCTCATGATCATCCTCACCTCTCGACAATGTGCTACCCCACGGTTGCACATCGGCGGTTCCTTGCGCAACCCTCAGGTTGCACTCCATCGGAAGAATGAGGGGAAACGCATCCGGGTGCCCACCCCGACGCCGGACGGCGTGGGGCGGGCACCCGGGAAACGTGTCAGCTGAAGTGAGCCAGCAGGGCGTCGCGCTGACGGTCACCGAGGCCACGGAGGCGACGGGTCGGCGCGATCTCGAGGTTGGCCATGATCTCCTGGGCCTTGACCTTGCCGATCTTCGGCAGGGCTTCCAGGATGGCGCTGACCTTGGTCTTTCCGATGATGTCGTCGACATCGGCCTTGGAAAGGACCTGCTTGAGGGTGATGTCACCGGACTTGAGCTTGTCTTTGAGCTCTGCGCGTGCCTTACGAGCGGCGGCGGCCTTCTCGAGAGCTGCTGCCCGCTGTTCGTCAGTGAGCTGGGGAAGTGCCACGATGTCTCCTTCATTCGGGGTACGTATCGAACACCGTAGCGATCGAACGGCCACTTCACCGCATCCATCGGACGTGTCGCGCGTCCTGTCCGATTCGTCGGGCCCCTGTTCGCGGCTCCCACGGCACGAAAAATGCCAGGACACGAGTGCGGCGGTGTGCCATGCTCGACGGGTTCCGATCGGTTCACACGTCGACTCGAGGAAGGAAGTTGCGATGCGCGCACGGCCCACTGCCCACGCGGTCGCGTTGCGCCCGTCAGACCCGGGCAACGCCCCTTCCTTCGCCGGCCTGCAAGGCGAACGCGGGATCATGCCCGCCGCGAAGCCCCAGCGGACCGCCTGACACGCCCGAATCGACGATCGTCGCCCGGCGTGCCTCCACCGCCGCGAACCGACGACAGAACCGAGAACACCCGTGAGGCACCTCTCCCGTAACCCGCCCTCGACCGCGCTCGACGCCCGCACCTGGTCGCGTGCCGCCGTGCTGGTCCTCAACGTGACATTCGAGGCGCTCTGTGAGATTCCCGCGGAACGCGCGGTGGTGCTGATCAGTGTCGGCGCCGCCGAGACGGTCGCCGATCGAGAGCCGCCGTTCCCGATCCGGTCGCAGCACGTCGAGATCACCCTGCCGCAGACGATCCGCCTGCTGCGGTACGTGTACGTCCAGCACTCCGTGCTGGTGACCGACAGCAGTCGCGCGACGTTCGCGGGCGTGTTCCGGCGCGACCGCAATCGTTGCGGCTACTGCGCCGAGCCCGTCGCGACGACCATCGATCACGTGCTGCCGAGGAGCCGCGGCGGCCCGAACACGTGGGCCAACCTCGTGGCGTGCTGCGCCCCCTGCAACCAGAGGAAGGCCGATCGCACACCCGAGGAGGCGGGAATGCCGCTCCTGTGGGAGCCGAAGGCGCCGCGGCACATCGAGAAGGCGCAACGGCAGATCTGGCGGAATCTCGCGGCGGTGTAGCCGCGAGATCCCCGGGCATTCCGCCTCCACCGACCGACTTCTCCCGGAAAGGGGAGATCTCCCGATGACCGACGTCCTGGACACGACTCTGTCCACACTGCTGCCCGTCTCCGACGATCCCGCCGGGTGGGTCGACGCGGCGTGCCGCGAAGACCCCGAGCCGGACCGGTGGTTCCCCTTCCCGACCGAGGATTTCGCGTACGCGCGCGACGTGTGCCTGCACTGCGCGCTGCGGATCCGCTGTGAACTCTTCGCCAGGGCGACCGCTCAGTCCGGGGTGTGGGGCGGCAAGGAATTCGACCGGGGCCGCGAGAGGCGGGCGTGACACCACCTCGACGCGGCCCCTGCGAACCGGTTACGTGCCCAGGATCTCGGGCAGCGCGACGTCCTCGCCCCGCACGTGCTCCGAGAGGAACGACAGCACCACCTGGTACCAGACCTTCGCGTTCTGCGGGGTGAGGATCCAGTGGTTCTCGTCGGGGAAGTAGAGGAAGCGGTGGTCGGTGACCCCGTCGTCGTCCGCGGGCAATCCCGACTCGGACAGCAGCTCGAACCACAGCCGCAGCCCGTCGCCGATCGGGACGCGAAAGTCCTTGTCGCCGTGGATGACCAGCATCGGCGTCACGATGTCCGCGACGTACAGGTGCGGTGAGTTCTCCACGGCCATCTCGGGGGTCATCTCCCGCTGCCAGTACCAGGCGGCGTCGGTGGTGGGGCCGAACTGGTCCAGCGCCCACAGGCTCGCGTGGGTGACGATCGCCTTGAACCGGTCGGTGTGCCCGGCGATCCAGTTGGCCATGTATCCGCCGAACGATCCGCCCATCGCCGCGGTGCGCTTCTCGTCGATCTCGGGCAGGGCCACCGCGGCGTCGGTGATCGACATGAGGTCGGTGAACGGCGCCTTCCCCCACTTCCCCCAGCCCCGTTCGACGAACTCCTGCCCGTAGCCGGTGGACAGGGCCGGATCCGGCAGCAGCACGGCGTATCCCCGCGCCACCAGCAGCCACGGGTTCCACCGCCACGACCAGGTGTTCCACGAACCCAGGGGGCCGCCGTGCACCCACAGCGCGAGCGGCACCGGCGCGTGCGCGGAGGCGCCGGTCGGCACCGCGAGCCATGCGCGCACCACCGCGCCGTCCGCGGCGACCGTCTCGACCTCCGTCAGCGTGCCCGGGAGTTCGGGGAAGTCCGCGGGCGCCTTCAGCAGCGACACGGCGCCGGTGGTGATGTCGATGCGCACCGGGTGCGGCGGCGCCGCGTACGACGCCCGCAGCGCGAACACCGTGGACCCGTCCGGAGCGACCTGCAGGTCGGTGTAGGCGAAGTCGTCGGTGGTGACCGGCATGGGGTCCGCGCCGTCGCGGAGGAGGAAGATCGGTGCGCGCCCGCGGTCGTCGGCGGTCACGAGCAGACCCGAGCCGTCGGACAACCAGACCACGGACGTGGCCCACCGGTCCCACCCGGGCGCCACGTCCGTGACGGTGCCGGTGTCGAAGCTGTACCGGTGCAGCGTGAATCGCGGCGCCGAGTCGGGTGTCGCGTGCGATTCCCGCGTGAACACGACGTGCCGTCCGTCCGGGGAGATCACCGGGTCCGACAGGTCGGCGTCGCCGTCGTCGACGAGGACGGTGCGCGCCCCCGTCTCGGTGTCCACACGCACGAGGATGTTCCGGATCGACGCCAGCGGGCCGGGAACCGTCCACGACGTCACGACGAACGTGCCGTCGTCGCTCAGCGCGTAATTCGCCTCCCGTAGCGCCGGACCCGGCATCGGCGTGAGATCGGTGAGCTGCGGCTCCTGCCCGTTCTCCGTGAGCGCGTCCAGCGGGGCGGACAGCAGGTGCGGCACGTCGGGGCCGAGATCGTGGTCCCAGTAGCGGATCGGGTAGCCCGTGTGCAGGATCGCCGAGACCTTCTTCTCCTTGCGCTCGGCGCGCACCCGCTCGTCGTCGGTGGACTCGCCGGATCTCCCCAGAACGCCCGTGGTCACGACGAAACGCGGCGCGCACCGTGCGGCACGGACCCCGGTGATGCCGCCGCCGCGTCGCGCGACGATCACCGCCTCGCCGCCCCGCGCGGGCAGTCGCCACAGGTCGTCGGGAAGGTCGTCCTCGTCCTGCGTCGGCCGGGAGGATGTGAAGAGCAGGTCGCCGTCGCTGGTGAACGTCGCGTTGGACTCCCCGGTGCGGCCCCGGGTGAGCCGGCGCGCCGCGAACTCGCCGGTGGGATCGATCTCCCACAGGGCGGTGACGTACTTCGTCGACTTCTCGTCGAGCGTCGACTGCGCGACGACGAGCCGTCGCCCGTCCGCAGACAGCGCGAGGCCGCCGACGCGGCCGAGCGCCAGATAGTCGTCGAGGTCGTCGAAAGGAGTTCCGGCGTGGAGTTCAGGAATGGCGGTCACGAGTCGTTGTTATCACGAACCGGGCTCACGCCGTCGGACATCCGCGTCTCAGGCGAGCAGGGGCGCGACCCGCGGCGGGATCTCGTTCAGCGCGTACGGCAGGCTCAGTACGGTACTCCACGCCATCGCCTCGGCGGCGGCGTCCTCGAGCGTGATCGTGCGACCGGCCTTGACCACGTCGAGTTCCTGGTAGATCGGCGTCTTGTCGAGTTCCGCGCGCAGCTTGTCGCCGTAGCCGCCGCCCGCGTACCAGACGAGGAGGTCGACGTTCGCCAGCGACAGCTGCTCCGTGCTGATCTCCGCGAAGTTGCCGGTGATCTGTTCCGTCACAGGGGGGTTCACGAAACCGAGTTCGGTGAAGAAGCGGACCTTCGGGTCCTCCGGGCCGTACACGCCGAACTGCCCTTGTCCCTTGAGCGCACCGACGAGGACGGTCTTGCCCGCGAATGCGGGGTTGGCGGCGCGGACGTCGGCGAACTGCGTCTCGACACCGGACACGAGTTCGGCGGCCTTGTCCTTCTTGCCGAGTGCGTCGCCGAGAATCCGCGTCTGGTCCTGCCACGGGACGCCGTAGTCGGCGAACTCCTTGGGCTGTGCGACCGTCGGCGCGATGGCGCTGAGCTTGTCGTACTGGGCCTGGGTGAGGCCGGAGTAGGTGCCGACCACCAGGTCCGGTGCGACGGCCGCGACCTTCTCGAAGTCGATGTTGGTGGACGCCGTGCCGACGATCTCCGGCTTCGCGTCGCCGAGGAGGTCCTGCGCCCACGGCCACACGCCGTAGGGGTAGTCGCCGTACCAGTCGAACGTGCCTGCCAGGGGGCCGCCGAGCGCGAGGATCGTGTCCTGGTCGTTGTAGCCGACGCTGACGATGCGCTGCGGGTCGACGGGCACCTGGGTCTCGCCGTACTTGTGGGCGACGACGGGGCCGGCGGGCTCGTTGCCGTCGCCGTCGCCGTCGGAGCTGGTGCAGGCCGCGGCGAACGCGAGCAGCGCTCCCCCGGTGCCCACGAGGAATCCGCGTCGGCTCAGGCCGATCCTCTGTTGACCCACGATCATGCGGCGACCCTCTCGTCTACCAGGTATTTCGATCCACTTAGGTAAGGCTTGCCGAGCTTAGCCTAAGGGTTCGCGCGGACGGGATCCCGCCACATCGCCCACAGTGTCGGCCCGCCGTCCGGGATCCGGATCTCACCGGTGACGTCGAAGCCGAACCGCTGGTAGTACGAAATGTTGTCCTTCTTGCTCGACTCCAGGTACGCCGGGATGCCGTCGGCGTCACACCGGTCGAGCCGCGACCGCAACAACGCCGTCCCGTAGCCGCCACCCCGCCCCGCGCTCGACGTCCCGATCGTCGCCAGGTACCAGTGCACGGGATCCACCGGGTGCGCGTCTTCGACGGTTCCGCTCACCGCGGCGCCGACGCCCAGGCGCGGACCGAACGCGCGGATCAGCCCGGGCAGGCTGAGGAGCGACGACCACGTCGACTGCTTCCAGCCGCCCGGCGGATCCCACATGGCGGCGCCGCGGATCACGCCGTCACCGTCCTGGGCGACCTCGGCGCCTCCGCCGGCGAGATGGTGGTGGCGGATCTCCACGCCGAACAGCCTCGGCAGGCCGCGCCGCCTGCGTTCGGGATCCGGCCACATCCACACCATCACGGGATCGTCGAAGAACGCGTCGGCGAGGACCCGCGCCAGTTCGGGGATGTCGGATTTGGTCGCGGCCCGCACGCTCACACCCATGCCCAGAGGGTACGGGTCCACGAGGGCTGCGCGCGGGAACGACGGGCGTCTAGACCGTGGCGTCGACGAGAAGTTTCGCGCCGGTCGCCGCCTGGACGTCCTCGACGCTGTGACCAGGCGCGGTCTCGACGAGCCGCAGGCCGTCGGGGGTGACGTCGATGACGGCGAGGTCGGTGACGATCTTCTGGACGCAGCGCTTGCCGGTGTACGGCAGCGTGCACTCCTCGAGGATCTTGTGCTCACCCTTCTTGGTGACGTGGTCCATCATCACGATGACCTTGCCCGCACCGTGGACGAGGTCCATCGCGCCGCCCATGCCCTTGACCATGGCGCCGGGGACCATCCAGTTGGACAGATCGCCGTGACTGCTGACCTGCATCGCGCCGAGAACGGCCACGTCGACGCTGCCGCCGCGGATCATCGAGAACGAGTCGGACGAGGAGAAGAAGGCCCCACCGGCCACCACGGTGATGGTTTCCTTGCCCGCGTTGATCAGCTCGGGGTCGACCTCGTCCTCGGTGGGGTACGGCCCGACGCCGAGGATGCCGTTCTCCGAGTGCAGGATGACGTCCTTGCCCGCCGGGATGTGACCGGGGATCAGGGTCGGCATGCCGATGCCGAGGTTGACGTACTGTCCGTCTTCGAGTTCGGCTGCGACCCGGGCCGCCATCTCGTCACGCGTCCAGCTCATGCCCGCACCGTCCTGTTCTCGATTCCCGTTTCCTGCTTGCCGACCTCGACCACACGCTGGACGAAGATGCCGGGGGTGTGCACCTCGGCGGGGTCGATCTCGCCGGGCTCGACGAGGTGTTCGACCTGCGCGATGGTGATGCGACCGGCGCCCGCGGCGTCGGGGTTGAAGTTGCGGGCGGTCTCCCGGTACACGAGGTTGCCGAGCCGGTCGCCCTTCCACGCGTGGACCAGCGCGAAGTCGGTGCGGATGGCGCGTTCGAGGACGAAGGACTCTCCGTCGAACTCGCGGGTCTCCTTGGGCTTGCTGGCGACCGCGATGCCGCCCTTGCCGTCGTAGCGGATCGGCAGACCGCCGTCGGCGACCTGCGTTCCGACACCGGCGGGGGTGTAGAAGGCGGGGATGCCCGCTCCCCCGGCGCGCATGCGTTCGGCCAGCGTGCCCTGCGGGGTGAGCTCGACCTCCAGCTCGCCGCTGAGGTACTGCCGCGCGAATTCCTTGTTGGCGCCGACGTACGAGCTGATCGTGCGCCGGATCCGGTGCTGCTCGAGGAGCAGACCCAGACCGAAACCGTCGGTGCCGCAGTTGTTGCTGACCGTCTCGAGGTCGGTCGCACCCTGTGCGAGGAGGGCGTCGACGAGGACCGAGGGGATACCGACGAGGCCGAAGCCACCCACTGCGAGGGACGCTCCGTCGGGGACGTCGGCAACGGCCTCGGCCGCCGTTGCGAAGACTTTGTTGACCATGTGACCCAGGCTACCGCAAAATGTTCGAGTAGTGAACACCCATCCACATTGCGAACAAATTGCGCCCCGCCTGTTGGCCCCATCACAGAACGCGACTACTATGTGCGAATAGCGGCCGACTGTTCACATCGAGAACGTGAGGATCTTCTTCCATGCTGCATCTGCCAGCCCACTACCAAGCCGGGCACGAAGCCAATGCCCCGCTGCTGTTCCCCGAGTACAAGACGACTCGGCTGCGCAGCCCCAAGAACGACCTGATCCTGATCCCGCAGCGGCTCGGCGAGATCACCGGTCCAGTCTTCGGCGACGCCGACGTCACCCAGGGTGAGAACGACATGACCCGCGCCAACGGCGGCGAGGCCCAGGGTCAGCGCATCATCGTCCACGGCCGCGTCCTCGACAGCGCCGGGAAGCCCATCCCCGACACCCTCATCGAGGTGTGGCAGGCCAACGCCGGCGGCCGCTACCGCCACAAGAACGATTCCTGGCCCGCGCCGCTCGACCCCCACTTCAACGGTGTCGCGCGCTGCCTCACCGACAAGCAGGGCCACTACGAGTTCACGACGATCAAGCCCGGCGCGTACCCGTGGGGCAACCACCACAACGCGTGGCGGCCCGCGCACATCCACTTCTCGCTCTTCGGTCAGGCGTTCACCCAGCGCCTGGTCACGCAGATGTACTTCCCGGACGATCCGTTCTTCTTCCAGGACCCGATCTACAACTCGGTGCCCGAAGCGGCGCGCGAGCGGATGATCAGCACGTTCGACTACGACCAGACCCGGGAGAACTGGGCCGTCGGATTCAAGTTCGACATCGTCCTGCGCGGCCAGGACGCGACCCCGTTCGAAGATGCGGAAGGCCACTGATGATCGACACCCAGAACCCGGACGCCCCGCGGTACCCGGTCTTCGCCCGGAGCCAGGACGAGGTGCCGTTCGGCGTCACCCCGTCCCAGACCGTCGGACCGTACGTCCACATCGGCCTGTTCCCCACGTGGGAGAACAGCGGCGACGCCGTCCCCGAGGATGCTCCCGGACGAATCACCGTGTCCTTCAACGTCATCGACGGCGCCGGTCAGCCCATCGGCGACGCGATGATCGAAACCTGGCAAGCCGACGCCGCGGGACGGTTCGACAGTCCTGCCGACCCGCGCGGTGCCGCCGAGGCGACCCCCGCCGGATTCCGCAGCCTGGCACGCGTGTTCGCCGACGAGAGCGGCACGATCGTGGTGCACACCGTCAAACCGGGCACCCTCCCCGCCGAGGACGGCGCAGTCGAGGCCCCGCACATCAACGTCGGACTGTTCGCCCGCGGCATGCTCGAACGCCTCTACACGCGTCTCTACTTCCCGGAGGACACGGACGCCCACGCGTCGGACCCCGTGCTCGCCGCCGTCCCGGAAGCCGACCGCCCCAAGCTGATCGCGGAGAAGACCGATCGCGGATACCACCTGACGATCCACGTGCAGAACACGGACGGACGGGAAACCCCGTTCTTCGCCCTGTAATCGGCCGCAAACCCAGAAAGGTGTCGCGTGTGAACTCTCCGGAGACCTCCCGGGGTGCCCTGTTCGATCCGACGTTCGGTGCCGGCGAGTTGTCGGCGCTGCTCTCCGACCGGGCGTGGGTCACCGCGATGGTCGAGGTCGAGGGGGCACTGGCCCGGGCGGAGGCGAAGTGCGGCGTCATCCCCGCCGCGTCCGCCGACGCGATCTCCTCCGTGTTCGCGCGCATCGTCGCCGACGGCTCCGTGAACGTCGGGGCCCTCGGCGACGCGTCGGCCGCGGGTGGCAATCCGGTGATCCCGCTGGTGACACTGCTCCGCAGCGAGGTCGCGGCCACCGAGGCCGGGGTGCCCGGAAGCCACGTGCACAAGGGCGCCACCAGTCAGGACATTCTCGACACGGCCCTGATGCTGCTGTGCCGCCGGTCGGGCGCGCACGTCCTGGCGTCCCTCGACGAGGCGGTGCTGTGCGCCGAGGCCCTCGCGCGAGCCCAGCGCGGCACCCCGATCGCAGGCCGCACCCTCGGCCAGCAAGCGCTGCCCACCACGTTCGGCGTGCTCGCCGCCGGGTGGATGACCGCACTGCACAGGGCTTCTCGCGCACTGTTCGACGCACTCGACGGCCTTCCCGTGCAATTGGGAGGCGCGGCCGGAACGTCCGCCGCGCTCTACCCGCACGGCCTCGACGTCGCCGACGTGCTCGCCGACGAACTCGGACTCGCGCGCCAGGACGTGCCCTGGCACACCGACCGCACCCGCATCGCGCTGCTCGCGTCGGCGCTCGGAACGGCCGCGGGCGCGGTGTCGAAGATCGCCACCGACGTCGTGTTCCTGTCGTCCACCGAGGTCGGCGAGGTCAGCGAGGGATCGCCCGGCGGTTCTTCGGCCATGCCGCACAAACGCAATCCGGTGGCCGCGATCGCCGCCCGCGCCGCGGCCCGCCGCACCTCGGGGCTCGTCGCGACGATCCTCGGCTCGATGGATCACGAGCAGCAGCGCGCCGCCGGCCCCTGGCATGCCGAGTGGGAAACCGTCACGGACCTGCTGCGCCTCACCGGTGGCGCCGTCGCGCGGATCGCCGACTCGCTCGGCGGACTGAACGTCCACTCCGACGCGATGGCCCGCAACCTCGACATCACCGGCGGCCTGCTCCTCGCGGAACGGGTCACCGGAGCCCTGTCCGCCCACACCGACAACGCGCGCGACCTCGTCACCGCCGCCTGCAGGAGCGGGCACCGTCTCGACGAGGATCCGGGGCTCCTCGACTACCTGCCCGCGGACGAGATCCGCGCCCTGCTCGACCCTGCCGGGTACCTCGGCCACGCCCACGACATCGTCGACCGCGCACTGGAGACAGTGGCCCGCGGCCGGGAAGGAACGCGATGACAGTCGCACTTGCACACGAAATCTCCGGACCCCGCAGCGGCGCGGCCGACGCCCCCGTCGTCGTCCTGCTCGGATCGCTCGGTTCCAACCGGTCCATGTGGGACCCGCAGATCGCGGCGCTGTCCGACGAATGCCGGGTCGTCGCCGTCGATCAGCGGGGCCACGGCGAGTCGCCCGCACCGGACGGGCCGTACTCCGTCCGCGAACTGTCCGAGGATGTTCTCGCACTGCTCGACTCCCTCGGAGTCGACGCCGCCCATTTCGTCGGACTGTCCATGGGCGGCGCGATCGCCCAGTGGCTCGGCGCGCACACCCCGCGGCGGGTGCTGTCGCTGTCGCTGCTGTGCACCGCCGCGAAGTTCGGCGAACCGCAGGGATGGATCGAGCGGGCCGCGGCGTCCCGCGCCGACGGCCCCGAGTCGCTCGCCGATGCCGTCGTCGCACGCTGGTTCAGTGAGGGCCTGGCCAAGCGGGACCCGGAGTTCGTCCGGCACTACCGCGACATGATCGCGTCGACGTCGCCCGAGGGATACGCCGCGTGCTGCGACGCCCTCGCCGACTGGGACTTCACCGCCGACCTCTCCCGGATCAGCGCACCGACACTGGTGATCGCGGGCGAGGAGGATCCGTCCACTCCGCCGTCGGTCATGCAGGTCCTCGCGGACGGCATCACCGGTGCCCGGTTCGAGGTGCTCTCCCCCGCCGCCCACGTCGCGAACCTCGAGCAGGCGGGTGCCGTCACGGCGCTGCTGCGCGAACACATCGCCGGCGGCGGGTACGCGCGCGGACGACGCGCCGCGCACGCACAGGGCATGACCGTGCGCCGCTCGGTGCTCGGCGACGCCCACGTGGACCGCTCCTTCGCCGGGACCACCGACTTCACGGCACCGTTCCAGGATTTCATCACCCGCACCGCGTGGGGCGACATCTGGTCGCGTCCCGCGCTGGACCACGAACTGCGCCGACTGCTCACGATCGCGATCCTCACCGCGGTCGGCAACGAGCACGAACTCGACATGCACATCCGGGCCGCCCTCCGCGCGGGCGTCGACGCCGACACCATCGGCGAAGTACTCCTCCACACCGCCGTCTACGCGGGAGTGCCCAACAGCAATCTCGGGTTCGCCCTCGGCAAGCAGGCCCTCGCCGACCTGGCCGCCGAGTCGACAGTGGAGGATTCGCAGACATGACAGCTACCGAACCGACGGAGAAGATCCTCCCGTCCCCCGACTACGTGCAATCGCTGGCCCGGGGCCTGGCCGTGATCCGCTGCTTCGACCACCAGAATCAGCGGCGCACGCTCAGCGACGTCGCCCGCGCCACCGACCTGACCCGCGCCACCGCGCGCCGGTTCCTGCTCACCCTCGTCGAACTCGGCTACGTCGCCACGGACGGTTCCGCATTCTGGCTCACGCCGCGGGTCCTCGAACTCGGTTACAGCTACCTGTCGAGTCTGTCGCTTCCGGAGGTCGCGCAGCCGCACCTCGAGAAGTTGAGCCACAAGGTCCACGAGTCGTCGTCGGTGTCGATCCTCGACGGCGCCGACATCGTGTACGTCGCCCGTGTGCCCGTCAGCCGGATCATGACGGTAGGCATCACCATCGGCACCCGGCTGCCGGCGTACGCGACGTCGATGGGCCGGGTCCTGCTGGCGGGACTGCCGGACGACGAACTCGACGCGTACCTCGAGAAGCTCGACATTCAGCGCCTCACCGAGCGCACGATCACGGCCCGCGACGACCTGAAGGCCGCGATCCTCGCGGTCCGTGCGGACGGCATCTGTGTTCTCGACCAGGAACTCGAGGCAGGCCTGCGGTCGATGGCCGCACCGATCCGGGGCGCCTCCGGTCTCACCGTTGCCGCGGTGAACATCTCCACCCCGGCCGCGCGGTACAGCCTCGACGATCTGCATTCCGATCTCATCCCGTCGCTGCGGGTCACCGCAACCGACATCGAACAGGACCTCGCCACCGTCAACCGCTGACGCTGTGCCCGAGGAATCTTCACGAAAGGCCTTTTCATGCGTGACGTCGTCATCTGCGAGCCCCTCCGGACGCCGGTCGGGCGGTTCGGTGGAGTGTTCAAGGACATCACTCCCCAGAGCCTCGCCGCCACCGTCATCACGGCGCTCGTCGAACGCACCGGCATCGACGGCAGCCAGATCGACGACGTCATCCTCGGTCAGGCGTCCCCGGGCGGCGAGGCCCCGGCCATCGGCCGGATCGCGGCCCTCGACGCCGGACTCGGCATCGACGTCCCGGGCATGCAGGTCGATCGCCGCTGCGGATCCGGTCTGCAAGCCGTCATCACCGCCGTGCTGCAGGTGGCGTCCGGCGGCAACGATCTCGTGCTCGCCGGGGGCGCCGAATCCATGAGCCAGGCCGAGTTCTACACCAACCCGAACATCCGCTGGGGCGTCAAGGGCGAAGGGGTGCAACTCGCCGACCGGCTCGCCCGCGCCCGCGTCACCGCCGGCGGCGCGAACTTCCCGGTGCCCGGCGGCATGATCGAGACCGCCGAGAACCTGCGCGCCGAATTCGACATCAGCCGGGAAGACCAGGACGCGCTCGCCGTGCAGTCGCACCAGCGTGCCGTCGCCGCGCAGGAGTCGGGTCGCTTCGCCGAGGAGATCGTCGGAGTGACGGTGCCGCAACGTAAGTCGGACCCGCTCGTCGTCGACAAGGACGAGCACCCACGCGCCGACACCACCGTGGAATCGCTGTCGAAGCTCCGCGCCATCCGCTCCAAGATCGACCCCGCGTCCACCGTCACCGCGGGCAACGCCAGCGGCCAGAACGACGGCGCCGCCGTGTGCATCGTCACGACCGCCGAGAAGGCGAAGGAACTGGGACTGAAGCCCCTCGCCCGGATGGCGTCGTGGGCGGTGGCCGGCGTCCCGCCGCGCACCATGGGCATCGGCCCAGTGCCCGCCACGGAGAAGGCGCTCGGTCAGCTCGGGCTGTCGCTGTCCGACCTGGGTGTCATCGAACTGAACGAGGCCTTCGCCGCGCAGACCCTCGCCGTCCTCCGCAGCTGGGACCTCGACCCCACCGACGAACGCCTCAACCCCAACGGGTCCGGCATCTCGCTCGGCCACCCGGTCGGAGCCACCGGCGGCCGCATTCTCGCCACCCTGCTGCGGGAGATGGACCGTCGCGAGTCCCGCTACGGCCTGGAGACGATGTGCATCGGCGGCGGCCAGGGTCTGGCCGCGGTGTTCGAGCGGGTCTGATTCAGCGGCTTTCAGCGCACGCACATCGGCGAGCAGGCTCCGGGCCTGCTCGCCGATGTGCGTCCGGGGCCGGTCACAACCGGTGCAACTCGACGGCGCCGAGTTCCCCGTCGCGGACGGTGGCAGTCATGTACGTGCAGTACTGCTGACGGCGTCGGTCCGTCGGCGATCCCGGGTTCAGCAGTCGCAGCCCGGTTTCGGTGGTGGTGTCCCAGGGAATGTGGCTGTGCCCGAAGATCAGGACGTCGGTGTCCGGGTATGCGGCGGACATCCGTTTCTCCCTGCCCGCGGAGGCCCCGGTCTCGTGCACGACGGTGATGTGGACACCGTCCAGGGTCACGTCGGCCCGCTCCGGCATCAGGGCGCGCAGGTCGTCGCCGTCGTTGTTGCCCCAGCACGCCACGAGTCGCGCCGAGCGTGAGCGCAGCGCCTCGAATGTGGGCAGGTCGACCCAGTCGCCGGCGTGGATCACCACGTCGGCGCGGTCGACCTCGTCCCACACCCGGACGGGCAGGTCTCGCGCCCGTTTCGGGACATGAGTGTCGGCGAGCAGCAATAACCTCACCTTTACAGTCTGCGCGAATCCGCACCCCTTCTCTGCATCCGCACCCGTTTTCCGTTTGTTGCCAGGGTGGTCGTGAGACACATCGTGGCAGGGGCGCGGGGAAGCGAGTGATGCATGATCGACATCGAGATCGGGCGCACCCCGACCGGCGGGAGGCAATTCCCGATTGCCTTTCGGCTCGAGTTCATCCACCAATGGGATGCTGCGACCGCCCGGGGCGCCAGGACCAGGTTGCTGCGCGAGCACAACCTCACCCGGGCCACCGTGCGGCGTTGGCTGCGCAGCCGTGACGAGGGAGAATTCACGGG
>NZ_JBHVEY010000013.1:241859-249451 GCF_042802055.1 Rhodococcus sp. NPDC057529 | reverse complement strand
CAGGGCCCGGTTCTTCGGCGCCAGGTCCTCGATCACCTTCACCGCACCCGACCAGAACCCGTCGACGTCGATCCCGGTCCCCGGCAACGCCTCCTGTTTCACGAAGTCGTAGAGCACCTTCGCGACCTGCAGACCGCCGACCTCAACACGCTCAGTCATGAAAAGCCTCACTGTTCCGCTATCGGAGCACCGGACGGGTGCCATAAACCGCGACCAATGTTACCCGCTGGTAAGGATGCGGTGTGGCAGATGTCCGGCGACTTCTCGATCCGGGCGGAGGCGTGAGGTGGGCTCAGGCCTTCTCGCCGGTGGACGGCTCCAGGGACTGCACTTCGGGCTCGCCGAGAGTGTCGATCTCGGCGTCGATGCGGTGCAGATCGCCCGCGGCCTCCGCGGCGCTGAGACGCGAGCGACGCCATGCGACGACGAGCAGTCCGGCCCACACCGCCACGAGGGAGACGTAGCCGAGGGTGGCGGGGACGCCGGTCACGTCGAACGTCTTGAACAGCTTCTGCGCGTTGGTGATGATGATGATGCCGCCGACACCGGTGCCCAGAAGGGTCGCGGGCACCCGGCTGACGAGCCATGCGGCGACCGGGGCGGCGATGATTCCGCCGAGCGCCAGGCCCGCGATGATCGGAATGTTGTCGAAGAAGTCGCTGCCGAGCCCGAAGATGAATCCGATGCTGGCCGCGGCGGACACCAGGAACTCCGACGCGCTGACCGAGCCGATGACCGTGCGCGGTGCGGTCTTGCCGCGCGAGAGCAGCGTGCTGGTGGTGATCGGCCCCCAGCCGCCGCCACCGCTCGCGTCGATGAATCCACCGAACAGTCCGAGCGGTGAGAGGAACTTCGCGGTGTGCGGCGACGTCCGGGCGTCGTTGACGGCGGGAGGGCGAATCGAGAAGCGGAGGAGAACGTAGACGCCGATCGCCAGCAGGATCGTGGACGTCACGGGGACGGCGGCGGCCGTCGACAACTGCGACAGCACCGTCGCGCCGAGGAACGCGCCGATGGCGCCGGGGACGCCCAGGCGGAGCACGAGGGGCCAGTCGATGTTGCGGAACCGCCAGTGCGACGCACCGGAGGCGAGTGTCGTGCCGACCTCGGCGAAGTGCACCGCCGCGCTGGCGTGGGCAGGCCCGACGCCGCTGAACACGAGCAGGGTGGTCGCAGTCACGCCGAACGCCATGCCGAGAGCGCCGTCGACCAGTTGGGCACCCACGCCGACGAGCGTGAAAATCAAGAGCTTGAACATCGAGACTCCGACCGAGAGAGTGAACCGTCAGGGCAGCAAAGACCAGCGAGCAGGCTGGTCAGCAACATCCCTGGTCGAAGGCGTGGCCTCGGCGGGAGGGCCAGAAGGGCATGAGGGCGAGCGAGGCCGCGGGGCCTGCCTGCGCGCTCGTGCCGTTCACTCGAACTCCCGTGTCTCTCGTCGGGTGCACGGCCGTCCGCGCACAAGGCTCGACATTAGCGGGAGAGGTGGGCGCGTGTCATCTTCACACGCGCCCACCCGTTCACAGCTTTCGCGCGGAGATCTCCATGCCCGCGTCGCGCAGCCGCGCAACCAGCACGTCGCCGAGTGCCGTCGCCGGAGTGAGTACACCTGCCGCGTCCGGAAGCGCGTCGCCGCCGAGGACGAGACTCAACGCGGATTCGCCGAGCATCACCGCGGTGGCGCGGTAGCCGGGATCGCCCTTCGCCTTCACCCGCGACGTGTAGTGCGCGCCCGTGGTGGTGGTCGTGTACAGGTCGACGGTGAAGTGGCCGTTGCGTTGCGCCTTCTCGCTGGGACCGTCGCCCGGTGAGGGCAGAACGCGGTCGAGGACGTACCGGGTGGGCGGGAGGGCCATGCCGGCGATCAACGCGCCGAGGCCGGCCGTCACCGCACCCGCGATCACCGGCGTGATCGGGGAACTGCCGACGCTCATGACTTCGCGGTACTGGAATTCCCGGCCGTACGCCCAGTCGCGGAGTGCGTTGCTGCGCCGCACGACCCGCGTGTTGTAGGGGCCCATGAAGAACGGCGCCTTCCAGCCAGTGACCCCGGGCGCGATGGTCTTGCCGTCGACAATGCCCATGTCGGACTGCTTGCCGAGATCGGGTTCCTTCGACCGGTCGGGGCTGAGCGAGTACGGCGAGGCCGCGAGACGGCGCGACGCCGCGTCTTTCTTCGACACGTCCACCTGAGTGCGGAGCGAATCGATCGTGCCGCCGCTGACGCCGCCCCGCAGCGACGTGACCACCAGGGTGGTGTCGGTGAGTTCGCCGGCGCCGTCCTCCCGGACCTTCGCGTGCAGGACGTGCACGCCGAGGTCGGACGGGACGGAGTCGAAACCGCAGGAGTGGACGATCCGGGCGCCGGTCTCGCGGGCCCGTTCGTGGTTGGCGTCGATGCTCTCGCGGGCGAACAGCACCTCTCCGGTGAGGTCGACGTAGTCGGTGCCCGCCTCGGCGCAGGCTGCGGCGAGGCCGTGTCCGTACTTGGCGTACGGGCCGACCGTCGTCGCGACCACGCGGGTGCGACCGGCCAGGGCGGCGAGTGACGCGGCGTCGTCGGAGTTCGCGACGATGACGGACCAGTCGGCCGCGCGCGGACCGAGTGCGGACCGCACCGCTTCCAGTTTGGCGGCCGTTCGTCCCGCGAGCGCGATCCGGACACCGTCCGGTGCGTGCTGGGCGAGATAGTCGGCGAGGAGTTTGCCGACGAAGCCGGTGGCCCCGTAGACGACGAGATCCAATTCACGCGTGCTGTCTGTCATGACACGACCCTACTCGTCGGTAGGGAAGGTGGGGTCAGAGTCCGGCGCCGGGGCGGGTCGGTGTGAGAGGTGCACGGGTGCGGACCCGCAGCACGACGTAACCGGCCCACGACGTGACGACGCCCAGCGCCACGAGAGTCTGGACCGCTGCCGCGGCGGATTCCGGGTAGACCACGCCGGTGAGGTAGTGGGAGATGAATCCGGACGAGGGGAGCGGGTCCTGCCCGGCGCGGACCCGGGCCCAGCTCTCCAGATGCGTCAGCGGGCAGTCGATCCCGACGATCAGGCCGGTGAATCCCCAGGCGACCGCGGCCAGGTGCAGTGCGATGGTGCGCGGCCACCGCCAGGCGAGAAAACCACCGCACACGACGTAGAGGATGAAGCTCAGGTGTGCGACGACCGTCGCGTCGGCGACGACCTCGTAGAAGACCGCGCTCCCCATCGATGTACCCCTGACCTCCGAAGTGTCCCCCCAACGCCATCGTAGGCGCGGGTTGCCGGGTCCACGGGGGAACGGGCTCGGCGGCGGACTCAGGCGGGTCCGCGCGCCTCTTCCTTGACCACCAGGATCGGAATGTCGACCTCGAGCAGGAGACGCTGCAGCCACCGTTCCAGGAGGAACTTGCCGACCGGGGACATACGCCGGGTACCCACGACGAGCAGGTCCGCGCCGCTGCTGTCGACCAGCGCGCGCAGGGCGCTCACCTGATCACCGTCGTGGTCGTTGGTGCGCAGTTCCCACGACGACTCGCCGACCCCGCCGCTCTCGAGCGTCGCCTGGATCTCGGCGCGCAGAGCGGACCGGTCGGACTCCGCATCCTGTCCGGGGTCGTCGTCGAGGACGTGGAGGACGAGCAGCTGTTCCCGTCGTTGCACAGCCTCGCGAGCGGCGTGGACGATGGCCGCCCGGCCTTCCGGGCTGTCTCGGTGGACAACGGCTATCGCCATGAAGCGCCTCCATATTCAGGGATCGGTACCACGTCCATTATCCCCGCGCCGGAGAGTGCTCCCGCTGTGTCGATGCTCTCGCATGCCGATCCGGGTGGTGCTCCATCACCAGGGTGAGGGCTCGTAGTCCTTGAGGAAGCAGCCGTGCAGATCGACGCCCTGCTCGCCCTGGACGATGGGGTCGTAGACGCGGGCGGCGCCGTCGACGAGGTCGAGGGGGGCATGGAAACCCTCGTCTGCCAGGCGCATCTTGGTGTAGTGCGGCCGCTCGTCGGTGATCCACCCGGTGTCCACCGCGGTCATGAGGATGCCGTCCTCGAGCATCTCTTTCGCGCTGGTGCGGGTCAGCATGTTCAGCGCGGCCTTCGCCATGTTGGTGTGCGGATGCCCGGGACCCTTGTAGGCGCGGCTGAACTGGCCTTCCATCGCGGAGACGTTGACCACGTACTTGCGGCGGGCACCTGCCGCCGCCATCGCGGGCCGCAGCCGGGACACGAGGATGAACGGGGCGACCGAGTTGCACAACTGCACCTCGAGCAGCTCGATCGGGTCGACTTCCTCGACCGTCTGGACCCAGCTGTTCGTGTGCGCCAGATCGGGCAGCAGACCGCCGGCGTCGATCGCGAGACCCCGGTCGATCCGGTCGGGAGACGCCGACTTCGCGACCAGTGCGAGCGAACTCACCGCGTCGGGGGACAGCGCGGCGCCCGCCATCACGGACACGTCGGACAGCGACCCGGCGAGCGCCGCCGGGTGAGCGTCGCTCGTCTTGCCGAACGTCAGGACGTCGGGAAGGTCGCCGGAGGGAAGCGCACCGGACTCGGCGTCCGCCAGCGCACTGTAGGCGCCGGGCGAACGTCGCACCGTCTGGGCGGCATTGTTGATCAGGATGTCCAGCGGGCCCTGCGCGGCGACGGAGTCGGCGAGCGCGACGACCTGCGCCGGGTCGCGGAGATCGATACCGACCACCCGCAGCCGGTGGATCCACTCGCTGCTGTCCTCCATCGCCTTGAAGCGGCGGATGGCGTCGTTCGGGAAACGGGTCGTGATCGTGGTGTGGGCGCCGTCACGGAGCAACCGCAGAGCGATGTACATGCCGATCTTGGCGCGACCGCCGGTCAGCAGCGCCCGGCGTCCGGTGAGGTCGGCGCGCGCGTCCCTCTTGGCGCGGCTCTTCGTCGCGCAGTCGGGGCACAGCTGGTGGTAGAACGCGTCGACCCGGGTGTATCGCTGCTTGCAGATGTAGCACGGGCGGGGCCGGATCAGGGTGCCCGCGGACGCGCCGTCGGCGTTCGATGTGAGCGGGATGCCCGCGGTCTCGTCGTCGATCCGGTCGGGGGAGCCCGTCGCGGTGGCGGCGACGACCTTGCGGTCGGCCTCGGAGACGGCGTCGCGGGCCGCGATCCGCCTGCGCTTCTTCAACTTCTTGAACAGGTGACCGACGGCACGCTGGACCGTGACGGAATCGGGATCCGCGTCGTCGAGTTCCGCCGCCAGATCGAGAACTTTCAGGCAGGTCTCGAGGTCTGCCGGATCGATCGTCGTTGTCTCACCCATCGAACTTCGCCCTCTCACGAAGAAGGCCCCGGTTCGATGAACCGGGGCCTTTTCGTCTGTCTCAACTCAGAGTGTCCGAGGGGGGACTTGAACCCCCACGTCCGTTAATAGGACACTAGCACCTCAAGCTAGCGCGTCTGCCATTCCGCCACTCGGACTTGCCTGCCCCCATTTCCTGGGTGCTGCAAAAGATTAACCGATGAACCGCCACGGCCCAAATCGTCCCTCTCACCTGAGCGTTTCCGCCTGCCCGGTGGTAGGAAAGTGGAGTGCCAACTACACAGGAAACCCCAGGCCAGGGTCGCGCCGAAGCCGAAGTCGTGGATCTCGTCAGTTCACTGATCCGCTTCGACACGTCCAACACCGGAGAGCTCGCGACGACGAAGGGCGAGCGCGAGTGTGCGGAGTGGGTGGCGTCCCAGCTGCAGGAAGTGGGCTACGAGACCGAATACGTGGAGTCGGGCGCACCGGGCCGCGGCAACGTGTTCGCGCGGCTGAAGGGCTCCGATCCCGACCGCGGCGCACTGTTGCTGCACGGTCACCTCGACGTCGTACCCGCCGAACCGGCCGACTGGCGCGTCCACCCGTTCTCCGGAGCCGTCGAGGACGGTTACGTGTGGGGTCGCGGCGCCGTCGACATGAAGGACATGGTCGGGATGATCCTGGCGGTCGCCCGGCAGTTCAAGGCGGAGGGCATCGTCCCGCCCCGCGACCTCGTGTTCGCGTTCGTCGCCGACGAGGAGGCCGGTGGCAAATACGGCTGCCAGTGGCTGGTCGAGAATCGTCCCGATCTGTTCGAGGGGGTCACGGAAGCCGTCGGCGAGGTCGGCGGCTTCTCCCTGACAGTTGCCCGCCCGGACGGTATCGACCGCAGGCTCTATCTCGTCGAGACGGCGGAGAAGGGTCTGGGATGGATGCGGCTGACCGCGAAGGGACGGGCCGGCCACGGTTCGTTCCTGCACGCCGACAACGCCGTCACCATCCTCGCGCAGGCGGTCGCCCGGCTGGGGGCACACACGTTCCCGCTGGTCATCTCCGATTCGGTGGCCGAATTCCTCGAAGCGGCCGGGGAGGAGACCGGCCTCGACTTCGACCCGACGTCGCCCGACCTCGACGGCACCCTCGCGAAGCTCGGCAAGATCTCCAACATCCTCGGTGCCACGCTCCGCGACACCGCGAACCCGACCATGCTCTCCGCCGGCTACAAGGCCAACGTCATCCCGCAGACGGCGGAGGCCGTGGTCGACTGCCGGATCCTGCCGGGCAGGCAGGCCGAGTTCGAGGCGGCGGTCGACGAACTCATCGGACCGGACGTCCAGCGCGAGTGGATCACGAAACTCGACTCCTACGAGACCACGTTCGACGGGCACCTGGTCGACGCCATGAACGACGCCATCCTCGCGCACGACCCCGGCGCCCGGACCGTCCCGTACATGCTGTCGGGCGGAACCGACGCCAAGGCGTTCGCGAAGCTCGGCATCCGGTGCTTCGGATTCGCACCGCTGCAATTGCCCGCCGACCTGGATTTCGGCGCGCTGTTCCACGGCGTCGACGAACGGGTACCCGTGGACGCACTACTGTTCGGTACACGCGTGCTGGAACATTTTCTGCTCCACAGCTGATCGAAAACCGATACGCGACAAGAGAGGAACCGCATGTCACACGATCCGTACGAGGCACTTCCCGACCTGCCGAGTTTCGAGCTGACCTCCACCGACGTCGTCGACGGGCAGCCGCTGAAGAAGGAACAGGTCAGCGGAATCTTCGGCGCCGGCGGCCACGACAACTCCCCGCAGCTGTCGTGGTCGGGGTTCCCCGCCGAGACCAAGAGCTTCGCGGTGACGGTGTACGACCCCGACGCGCCGACGGCGTCCGGGTTCTGGCACTGGGCGGTCGCCAACATCCCGGCCGACACGACCACGCTGGTGAGCGGCGCAGGCGACGACGAGGGAACCGGGCTCCCCAGCGGTGCGATCACGCTGAAGAACGACGCCGGACTGAGCCGTTTCCTCGGCGCCGCCCCGCCGGCAGGTCACGGCCCGCATCGCTACATCATCGTCGTCCACGCGGTCGACGTGGAGACCCTCGACGGCGTCACGGCCGAGTCGACGCCCGCGTTCCTGGGGTTCAACCTGTTCTCCCACGCGATCGCCCGCGCGACGATCCAGGGGACGTACGAGCAGTAACTCCGGTAGTTCCGGAACAGACCGGTGGCCGGCGAATCCTCGGGAATTGCCAGGCAACCGGTTCGGGGTGGGTGGTGTTCGTGCCCGGGGCCAGGACCGACAACACCTGGAACCTGGGAGGCAAGCAACATCCTTA
>NZ_JBHVEY010000013.1:41580-241849 GCF_042802055.1 Rhodococcus sp. NPDC057529 | reverse complement strand
AACTTCGGTGGGTGCAAAAACAGCCGGGGGACGAGCGACTCTCCGGATTCCCCCTCCCACCGGTCTCGGTGCGGGTTGTGTCAGCGCACGGCGCCGGCGCCGACCGCATCGGCGATCGAGGAGTAACCGGCCTCGCGCACCTTCCTGGCCAGCCCCTTGTGGATGCGGCGAGCCCAGAACGGACCGCCGTAGATGAAGCCGGTGTACCCCTGCACGAGGGACGCCCCTGCCAGAATGCGTTCCCACGCCTGGTCGAGCGTCTCGATCCCGCCGACGGAGATCAGCACCAGGCGATCGCCGACCCGCGCGTGCAGCCGGCGCAGGACCTCGAGGGATCGTTCGGCGACCGGGGGGCCGGACAGGCCGCCCGCGCCGATCGCGGCCACCTCGTCGTCCGGGGTGTTCAGCCCGTCGCGGCGGATGGTGGTGTTGGTCGCGACGATGCCGGCGAGGCCGAGTTCGAGAGCCAGATCGGCGACCGCGTCGACGTCGTCGTCGGACAGGTCCGGGGCGATCTTCACCAGCACCGGCACGGTCACGGTGTCGAGAACCGCACGCAGCAGCGGCCGGAGGGATTCGACGGCCTGCAGGTCGCGCAGTCCCGGGGTGTTCGGTGAGCTGACGTTGACCACCATGAAATCTGCGAGCGGTCCGAGCAGTTGCGCGCTCGCCGTGTAATCGGCGGGGGCGTCCGCGGCGTCGACGATCTTGGTCTTGCCGATGTTCGCGCCGATCGGGACACCGGCCCGGCGCTGACGCAGGTGGTTGGCCGCGTTGCCTGCGCCGTGGTTGTTGAACCCCATCCGGTTGATCAGGGCGCGGTCCGCGGGCAGCCGGAACAGACGCGGAGCCGGGTTGCCGGGCTGCGCCTGGGCGGTGACGGTCCCCACCTCGGCGAACCCGAATCCCAGGGGACCCCAGGCATCGACGCCGGTGGCGTCCTTGTCGAACCCGGCGGCCAGCCCGAGCGGCGCCGGGAAGTCGAGTCCGAACACGGTGTTCCGCAGTACCGGATCGTCCACCACGAGAACCCTGCCGACGAGTTGGCGCAGCGGCGAGAACCGCGTGACCAGGCGCATCGCAGCGAAGGCCAGGTGATGAATCCGCTCCGGAGGAAGGCGGAACATCACCCGCAAGAGCAGGTGGTACAAGGAGGTCTCCCTAGATTGCGGGGTCGGGGACATGGTGAGCGGTCTTCCTTCGTTTGAGCAGAACTCGGCGGCTTCCGTCGGAGTACAGGCGGACCCGCGACAGCTCCCAGCCGCCGAATTCCGCCTGGATGGCCAGACGCATCGAAGCGCTGACTCGGGTGACGTCGGGTGGCAGCCGAAGCGGTACGTACTCGTAGTCCTCGGATTCGATCTCCCACCCGGAGGGGAGTCGACGTGAATGCGATGCCATCTACGAACTCCTCGTCGGGATCTGCTGCAAGCCGTCTCCCGTCGCGGAACCGATCAGGAGGTCACCGTTCACGGTATCCACACTGACAGAGTTCGGCTGCCGGACGGTGGGATACCGGGCCGTTTCCACGCCGACACCGCTGGACAGGTCGAATCCGACCACCTCGTTGGTCCCGGTCAGCGTGACCCACGCCCGGTCGGCCGTGTCGTCGTAGGCGACGGCGTACGGCGCGAGTCCGGCCGGGAACCGCTGGCGGAGCATCAGGGTGTCGGTGGTGTAGGCGAGCAGTTCGTCGCCGGTGGTGTCGGTGACGAGGATGCGCCCGTAGTGGTCGGTCGTGAGGTGCGTCGCACCTTCACCGGCGCGCAGCGCGACGCCGAGCGCGGAACCGGGGACGTCGACGGCGGTGACGGACGTCTGACCGCGGTCGAGGGCGGTCAGCGAGTTGCCGACGACGGCCAGTCCGTCGACGGAGGTGAGGCCGTCGATCACCTGTGACTCGTTCGTCTCGGTGTTCACGATGTGAATCTCGCCATTGCCCAGGCCCATCGCCAGCCGACCGTCGGGCAACTGCGCGACCGAGCGGACGTCGCCGTCGGCGGGGACGAACGTCACCTCACCCGTGCGCAGGTCGAGTCGTCCTACCTGCGTGTTCATCGCGAGAAGGGCCACGCCGCCGGGGGCGAGGGAGACCTGGGCGACGGCCCCGTCGACCGGAATCGTGCGCGGAGCCGCCGTGAAATCGCCGGCCGGGAACAGCAGGATCTCGTTGCCTTCGCCGCCGAGGACGACGGTCGTGCGGGTCTCGGGGTCGAAGGTGGTCGACTCGATCGGCACGCCCACGGGGTGGACGACGCCTGCGGGCGTGGTGCTCTGCGCCGGGGACTGCGCGGCTGTCGCGGGCGCGATCGTGATCGCCTGATCCTCGTCGGAGTTCGACGAACAACCCGTGACCAGTAGAAATGCCGCTCCGATACACGAGGCGACGACGCGCGCTCCCGGTCTACCCATGTGCTGCTCCTCGGGGTTCTCTCAACGACCTACACCTGCACAACTGTCCACTAGCATCCCTGATCCGCGAAACGCCCACGAATTCGGTCGGTGCCGAGCGGGTGCCGAGGCGATACCGTGAGAAACATCGACCCCGCGCCCGGCGGTTTCCCGACCGCCGGCCCAGGTCATCGAGGAGCAGACCGTGGAAATACCCGAAACACCGACGTTCACCGTCGAAGACATCTCGGTAGGACCGCACGCACACGGCTTCGGCCGGACCGCAGAAGGTAACTCCTACGCATTCCGCGTGCGCAAGAGCACGATGCACGTCGAGGTCTACCGGGCCGACGTGGAAACCGAGGTCCCGGACCCGGACGACATCGTGGCGTCGGCGCGGCGCTCGGTCCGGGAGATCGACCTGACCGACGAGCGCAGCATCGTCGCCGTCGTGAGAGATGCCGTGTCCGATCCCGATTCTCTGGGATCCGCGACGGAGGACGGAATCACCGTGCGTGCCGTCCTCAGCCGTCTCGGAGCGGTCATCGACGGGCTGTGACCGCCGTCCACTAGCGGTGGTCGCGGCGGGGGAGGACGAGGGTCGCGCCGGTCACCGGGTGCGCGATGACCTCGACGGGGTGCCCGTACACCCGGGTCAGCAACTCCTCGGACAGGACGTCGCCGGGCGGCCCGTCGGCCGCGATGCGGCCCTGCTCGAGGACCACGATCCGGTCCGCGTACGCCGCGGCGAGCGCGAGGTCGTGGAGCACGACCACCACCGCGGTGCCCTGTTCCGCGCGGGAGCGGGCGAGGCGCATCACCGTCTCCTGATGGCCGAGGTCGAGGGCCGCGGTGGGCTCGTCCAGCAGGATCGTCTCGGTCCGCTGCGCCAGCACCCGGGCCAGCGCCACGCGGGCGCGTTCGCCACCCGACAGCGCGGTGAACGGCCGGTCGGCGAACGCCGCCACGTCACAAATCCGCATGGCGTCGGCGATCGCGGCGTCGTCGTCGTCGGTGCGGGGTGTGCGCGCCCACGGGGACCGGCCCATCGTGATCACCTGACGTGCGGTGAAGGAGAATCCGACCGTGTTCTGCTGGGGTAGGACCGCCCGCCGCTGGGCCATCTCGAGTGCCGTCCACTCACCGAGGTTCCGGTCGTCGAGTTGCACGCTGCCCGCGTGCACGTCCTGATCCCCCGACAGCGCCGCGAGGAGCGTCGACTTGCCCGCCCCGTTGGGGCCGACGAGAACGAGGACCTCCCCGATCCGCACGTCCACGGACACGTCGTCGAGAACGGGTATGCCACCGCGGGTGACGGCGATGCCGTCCGCCCGCAGGGTCACGGCCCCCGCGGGTCGCGGCGGAGGTACCGGATCGGTCCGCCGGAACAGGTTCTGCTCGAGGACCTCGCCGACGCGGGTGCGGAACGACGGACTCATGCCCACCCGCCCTGACTGGCCCGCGTGCGGCGCAGCAACCAGAAGAAGAAGGGCCCGCCGACGAGGGCCGTCAGCATGCCGAGGGGGAGGTCCGCGTTGGCCACGAGCGACCGGGCGCCCAGGTCGGCGAGCAGCAGTACGACGGCACCGCACAGCGCGCTCGCCGGAATCAGGGCCCGGTGGCCCGGGCCGACGGCGATCCGCATCAGGTGCGGGACCACCAGACCGACGAACAGGATGATGCCGGTGAAGGCCACACTGGACGAGACGAGCAGGGCGACGATCAGCACCGCGATCTGACGCAGCCGTTCGACGTCGAGGCCGAGGTGACGGGCCGCGTTCTCGCCGAGCGAGAGCAGATCGAGTTTCCCGGCGATCATCATGGTGGCGGCGATCCCGGCGACCGTCATCGGGGCCACCACCGCGACCGCGCTCCAGGTGGCCCCGTTGAGGCTGCCCAGTTGCCAGAAGACGATCTGATCGCGCGCGGCAGGGGACGCGACGAACGTGAAGAAGGCGATGAGTCCGCCGGCGAACGCGTTGACCGCGACACCGGTCAGAACGAGAGTGACGACCTCGGTGCGGCCCTCGTGCCGGGCGAGGAGGTAGACGGCGACGGTCGTGACCAGTCCGGCGACGAAGGCGGCCGCGGCCACCGTCCACCCGGCCGCGAACGCGCCGCCGACGACGATCGCGGCGCTGGCGCCGACCGCGGCACCGGCGGACACGCCGATGACGCCGGGTTCGGCGAGCGGGTTGGCGAACACGCCCTGCAGCAGCGCTCCCGCGCATCCCAATGCCGCCCCGACCAGGATCGCGAGGATCACGCGGGGGAACCGGACCTCCCACAGCGTCACCTCACCGCTGGGGTGCGTGGGCGTCGGCCCGAGATCCAGTCCGACGCGGTGCAGGATGCTGCCGACGACCTCCCCGGGGCCGGTCGGCACCTGACCGATGCAGGCCGAGAACACGGCGGCGACGGCCAGGGCGATCAGCAGACCGCCGAGGACGGCACCGGTCCGGGTGCGTGACGAGGGCTTACCGAGCGCGTCGAGGTCGTCGACCGTCATGGAGTGGCGGCCGGGTAGACGGCGTCGGCCAGGGCGCCCAGGACGCGACCGGTGTTGGGGCCGAAGCTCAGCAGCACCCCGTCCTGCATGTCCACGACCCGCTGGTTCCTGCCGGCCGGTGTCTGCGCCACCCCGGGGATCTTCTCCAGGCCCTCGATCCCGCCGATCGATTCGAGTCCACCGGTCATCATCAGGAGCACGTCGGGGGCGGCGGCGATCAGTGCCTCGCTGGTGATCGGGGCGAACTGCTCGGTGATCCCCGAGGCGGTACCGGCGTCGACGGCGCCGAGCGCGTCGATCAGGGAATCGGCACCCGAGCCCGGGCCGCCGATCATGGTGATCGCGGTGCCGCGCAGATAGAGGAACGCGATCTTCAGCGGATTCTCGCCCTGGGGCGCGCGACTGCGGGCCGCCGCGATCTCGCTCTCCGTGCGGGCCGCGAGTTCCCGTCCCTGCTCCGGCACCCCGAGCGCATTCGCCACCGCGGTGATCTGGCCGGGCACGCCGCCGAGGGTGCGCGTCGGATCGAAATAGACGACCGGCACTCCGGCGGCCCGCAGCTGGTCCTGCACCGCCTGCGGTCCGATGCTGGTGTCGGTGAGGATCACCGTCGGCGCCAGGTCGAGGATCGCCTCGGCGTTGAGGGATTGACCGCCCGGTGTGACCACCGGGACGTCCTGCGCGGCCGGGAACTCGGACGCGATGTCCCGGCCCACCACGTTGTCGCCGAGCCCGAGCGCGAACACCGTCTCGGTGAGCGTTCCGTAGCGGTCCGCGGTCACGATCCGGCTCGCATCCGTGATCGTCACGTCCACCCCGTCGAAACTGCGGACCGTGACGGGCAGCGCCGGTGTCGCCGGCGATGCGAGGGGCTCCGGATCCAGGTCGTCGAGGACCGCCGTGCGCGCGCCGCCGGTGCCACCGGCGCCTGCGCCGTCGCCGGAACCGCACGCCGATACGGCCACCGCCGACACCAGGAGCAGGACGAGAACGGCGAACAGCGACCTGTCCGCGCGGGTCCGGAACATCGACCTCATCGTGCGCGGTACCGGTCGAGGCCTGCCTCGAGATCGGCGAACAGAGCGCCGTTGAGGCGGTACGCGAGGTTGACCTCGTCGATCACCCGCTGCTGGTCCTCCGGAGAGAGCTGTGCCGCGTCGAGTGTCGCGCGGTAGTTGTCCTTGAACACCTTCGGTTTCGGGATCTCGTCGAAGATGTAGAACTGCAGGCCCTCGGTGCTGTACCCATAGGCGCGTTCGAGCATGCGCCGGATGATCTGCCCACCCGACAGGTCGCCCATGTACCGGATGTAGTGGTGCGCAACGAAACCGGCGGGCCACTCGTAGGCCACCTCGCGGAGCCGTTCCACATACCGGGTGGTGGCGGGCAGCGCGGAGACGGTGTCCCGCCACGACGGCCCGCGCAGGAAGGCGAGATCCGCCTCCAGCGCCGGAACCCGCAACAGCTCGTCGTGGAGGAACGGCGACACGACGGGGCTGCCGGCGTGGGCGCGCCCGGCGTCCTCGAGTTCGCGATACACGAGGTACGTCTGCGTGAGCAGTTCGGCGTAGCCGTCCGGGGAGAGTTCACCGGCGAGGAGGGCACCGACGAAGCGGGACTGCTCGGTCTCCCGGTGAGCGGCATCCGTGCCCGCCTTGATGCGCTCGGCGAAGCCGACGGTTCCGCGGTCGGCCGCGTCGGCCTCGTTCAGCGTGGTCATGGACTCTCCTGCGGATCTACGGACGTCGGCCGGTGGGCACCAGGTTAGCCTGCCCTGCACGTGAACTGCAGGTGCACGTCCGCAGGCTCCCGCCCGCGCTACGCGCTGACGTCGTCGAGCGCCGCCGCGATCGCCGCCGGCAATTCCAGCTCCTCGGCGACGAGCACTCCCGTCAGCTGGGCGATGTCCCTGGCCCCGACGACCGCGCTCGCGACGCCGGGACGGTCGCGCGCCCAGGCGAGTGCAACCGCCAGCGGGGACGTGCCGAGACCGTCGGCCGCGGTCACGACCGCGTCGACCACCCGCACGGAGGAATCGGTGAGGTAACTCTGGACGTCCTGCGCGTGCGCTTCGTCGGCGCCGCGGGAATCGACGGGGATGCCGTTGCGGTATTTGCCGGTCAGCACCCCGCGGGCCAGCGGGACGGCGGCGAACACCCCGACGCCGTGATGGGCGGCGGCCGGAACGAGCTCTTCTTCGACGCCGCGGGCGAGGAGCGAATACTCCACCTGGGTAGCCACCAGCGTGGTGCCCCGGGACGCGCCTGCCGCGGTCGCCAGCTGCCAGCCCAGGTAGCCTCTCGCCCCGACGTACCGGACCCGGCCGCTGGACACCGCGAAATCGAGTGTGGCCGCGACCTCGTCGACGGGCGTGAACGGATCCCACGTGGCGACCTGCCACATGTCCAGGTAGTCGGTGCCGAGCTCGCGCAGGGTCGCGTCGAGCTGGGCGACGAGGCCCCGTCGCGAGCAGTCGATTCGCGACGGCCCCGCCGGGTTGATGCCCGAACTCGAGCTCAGGACGAGTTCCGTGCGCGGCACCACGTCGTCGAGCAGTTCCGCCAGGATCCGCTGCGCCGCACCGTCGCCGTACGCGGGGGAGGTGTCGACGAGGGTTCCGCCCGCATCGACGAACGCCGCGATCTGCGCGGCGGCCTCGTCGCCGTCGGTGTCCCGACCCCAGGTGAGCGTGCCCAGGCCGAGGCGTGACACTCGCAACCCGCTTGCTCCGACCGATCTCTGTTCCATAACCGCCTGCGTCTCGTACCGTAGCTGCAACCGGGGCCTCGGCCCCGAAGATGCTGGTGCCCCCCGGAACCGGCCACCACAGGAGCAGAGTAGTGGGGTATCGCGTGGCAGGGGGCCTGCCACGCCGGATTCTGCCGGAGGTCGCCCACACCGGTACCGTGGCGCCGGTGAATTACGAACGCGACATGGGAAATTGGCGTCAGAGCGGCACATTCGGCCTCGGGACCGGTGAGTGATGGGCGAGGCGATGACCTGGCTCCAGGCGATTGTCCTCGGTGCCGTGCAGGGATTGACCGAGTTCCTGCCCATCTCCTCGTCGGGCCACCTCCGGATCGTGTCGGAGATCTTCTTCGGTGACGACGCCGGTGCCTCCTTCACCGCCGTCACCCAGCTCGGCACCGAGGCCGCGGTGCTCATCTACTTCGCCCGCGACATCGGACGGATCATCGCCGGCTGGTTCCGGGGACTGTTCCACGCCGAGCACCGCAGTGACCTCGATTACCGGATGGGCTGGTATGTGATCATCGGCACGATCCCGGTGGGCGTGCTCGGGTTCCTGTTCAAGGACCAGATCCGCACCGGCGCCCGCAACCTGTGGCTGATCGCCACCATGCTGATCGTGTTCGCGTTGGTCATCGCGGCCGCCGAGTACTACGGGCGGAAAGTGCGTCCCGTCGAGGACCTGCGCGCCAAGGACGGCATCATCATGGGTTCGGCCCAGGCGCTCGCCCTGATTCCGGGGGTCTCGCGGTCGGGCGGCACGATCAGCGCCGGCCTGTTCCTCGGACTCACCCGCGAAGCCGCGGCCCGCTATTCGTTCCTCCTCGCCATCCCCGCGGTCGTAGCGTCCGGGCTGTTCAGCCTGCCGGACGCGTTCGAACCGGCCGGTGAGGGACTCAACGCGAGCGGTCCGCAACTTTTCGTCGCCACCGCGATCGCCTTCGCCATCGGTTACGCGTCGATCGCGTGGCTGCTGCGTTTCGTCGTCGACCACTCCATGTACTGGTTCGTCGGCTACCGCATCATCCTCGGTGTCGTCGTCCTGTCGCTTCTCGCGACCGGCGTCGTGTCGGCCACCTGAGATCGGGCGGTCGGGGAGTGCGCGACACTAGGCTGGGCCAATGACAGTTGTGCTGCTGCGCCACGGGCGGTCGACCTCGAACACTGCGCACACGCTTGCCGGCCGGTCACCGGGAGTCGAACTCGACGACCGCGGCCGCGAGCAGGCGCAGGCGGTCGTGGCCCGGCTCGCGGACGTGAAGATCGAAGAGATCGTGCACTCACCGCTTCTGCGGTGCGAGCAGACGGTGGAACCGCTCGCCCGGGCACGTGGCCTCACCCCGGTGGTGGAACATCGGCTGGTCGAGGTCGACTACGGCGACTGGACCGGTCGCGAGCTGAAGGTTCTGCTGGAGGAACCGCTGTGGAAGATCGTGCAGCAGCACGCGTCCGCCGCCGTGTTCCCCGGCGGAGAGGGGCTCGCCCAGGTCCAGGCCCGGGCCGTCGCCGCGGTCCGGGAACACGACGCCCGGCTCGCGGAATTCCACGGCCGCGACGTCGTGTGGGTGGCCTGCTCGCACGGCGACATCATCAAGTCGGTCCTCGCGGACGCCCTCGGCGCGCACCTCGACGGATTCCAGCGGATCGTCGCCGAACCCGCCTCCATCAGCGTCGTCCGGTACACCTCCACGCGCCCCTACGTGCTGAAGATGAACGACACCGGGGCCGATCTGTCGGGCGTGAACGTGCCCCCCGCGTCGGGAGACGGCGCCAGGGCCGAAGTCTCCGGATCGGTACCCGGCGGGGAGGTCCGGCTGTGAGGATTGACGGATAATGAACGCAACACGCTGCGACCAACAGTCCGAGACGGAACAACGAGTGGGCAGCGCCGCAGTAGGGCCCGGCTCCAGCTGAAGGAGGTGCAATGTCACGCGCAATTCACGTATTCCGCACTCCTGACCGATTCATTGCCGGAACGGTGGGTGAACCCGGCGACAGGTCGTTCTATCTCCAGGCCGTACACGAGGCGCGAGTGATCAGCGTCCTGCTGGAGAAACAGCAGGTACAGGTGCTGGCCGACCGGATGGGACTTCTCCTCGAGGAAGTCCACCGCAGGTTCGGGACGGACGTTCCCCCGGAAGGGGCCGAACTGGACGACTCCAGCCCACTCGTCACCCCGATCGACGCGGAGTTCCGGGTCGGCACGATGGGCCTGGGCTGGGACGCGGACGCCGGAGCCGTCGTCGTGGAACTGCTCGCCGTCAGCGAGACGGAATTCGACGAATCCGTCGTCCTCGACGACTCCGAGGACGGACCGGACGCCGTGCGCGTCTTCCTCACGCCGCTGCAGGCGAGGGACTTCTCGTTGCGGTCCGAACGCGTCATCGCCGCCGGTCGAGCACCGTGCCCGCTGTGCGGGGAGCCGCTCGCCCCGGAGGGTCACATCTGCATCCGGACCAACGGGTACCGCCGCGGCCAGAGCTTCGGACTCACCCCGGAAATGGACGAGGAGGACTGACGGTTGCGTGCCGAGGAGTCCGATCCCCTGGAGTCCGGCGAGCTGACCGTCATCGGCCAGATCACCCACGCCAGTAACGCCACCCTGGTCTGCGACGCGGCCGCGGGAGAGAACACCGTCCGCTGCGTCTACAAACCGGTCCGCGGGGAACGGCCGCTGTGGGACTTCCCGGACGGCACGCTCGCCGGGCGTGAGTACGCGTCGTATCTCGTGTCCGAGCAGCTCGGGTGGGGTGTGATTCCCCGCACTCTCCTGCGGGACGGTCCGTTCGGCCCGGGGATGGTGCAGCGGTGGGTCGACACCCCGGACCGGCACGCCGACGACACCGGCGGTCTCGACCTGGTCGACATCTGCGCCCCCGACGCCGTCCCCGAGGGGTGGTTCGAGATCCTGCGCGCCACCGACATGGATGGCGAACCGGTCGCGCTGATCCACGCGGACGATCCGCGGCTGCAGCGGATGGCCGTCCTCGACGTGTTGATCAACAACGCCGACCGCAAGGGCGGCCACGCGCTCGAGGGTCTCGACGGTTCCGTCTACGGCGTCGACCACGGCATCTGCCTGCACACGGAGAACAAACTGCGGACCGTGCTGTGGGGGTGGGCCGGGACGGAGGTGCCGGGCGCCCTCGTCGTCGACATCGCCGAACTGATCTCCTCGCTCGAGGGCGACTTCGGCGCGCGGCTCGGCGAGCACATCACGTCCGGCGAGGTGGCCGCGCTGTACGAGCGCGCCGTGGACCTTCTCGCCGCACCCGTGATGCCCCGGCCGAACGGTCACCGGCCCATCCCGTGGCCCGCGTTCTGAGCGACCCGCTCGGAGCCCGGCGGGCGGCGGCTCCCTCCGAGGCGGAAACGCGGGTCCATTAGGCTCGCTGTCATGCAGTCTTGGTCCGAAACCGCTGTCCCGTCCGTTCCAGGCCAGGGGCCTCCGCTGCGGTTGTTCGACACCGCCGACCGGCAGGTGCGCCCCGTCACTCCCGGGCGCACGGCCACGATGTACGTGTGCGGTATCACCCCCTACGACGCGACCCACCTCGGTCACGCGGCCACGTACCTGACGTTCGATCTGGTGAACCGGATCTGGCGTGACGCCGGGCACGACGTGCACTACGTCCAGAACGTCACCGACGTGGACGACCCGCTGTTCGAGCGTGCCGACCGCGACGGTGAGGACTGGGTGGTCCTCGGCATGCGCGAGACGGCGCTGTTCCGCGAAGACATGGAAGCCCTCCGGGTGATTCCCCCGCGCGATTACATCGGCGCGGTGGAATCGATCGGCGAAGTGATCGAGATGGTCGAGAAGTTCGTCGCGTCCGGCGCCGCCTACGTCGTCGACGACGCCGAATTCCCCGACGTGTACTTCCGCGCGGACGCGACAGAGCAGTTCGGGTACGAGTCCGGCTACGACCGCGCGACGATGGACAAGTTCTTCGCCGAACGCGGCGGCGACCCCGACCGCCCCGGCAAGCAGAATCCCCTCGACGCGCTGGTGTGGCGCGCGGTCCGGCCGGGTGAGCCGTCCTGGCCGTCGCCGTTCGGTCCCGGGCGTCCCGGCTGGCACATCGAGTGCTCGGCCATCGCCCTCAACCGCATCGGTTCGGGTTTCGACGTCCAGGGCGGCGGCAGCGACCTGATCTTCCCGCACCACGAGTACTCCGCGGCGCACGCCGAGTCGGCCACCGGGGATCGCCGCTTCGCGCGCCACTACGTGCACACCGGCATGATCGGTCTCGACGGCGAGAAGATGTCGAAGAGCCGCGGCAACCTCGTGTTCGTGTCGAAACTGCGCGGTGAGGGTGTCGACCCGGCCGCCATCCGCCTCGGACTGCTGTCCGGGCACTACCGGCAGGACCGTCCGTGGACCGAGCAGGTTCTCGCCGACGCCCACACCCGGCTTCAGTTGTGGAAGGATGCCGCCGCACTCGAGTCGGCGCAGTCGGCCACCGACACGATCGCCCGGTTGCGCCAGCATCTCGCGGACGACCTCGACACCCCGAAGGCGCTCGATGCCCTCGACGGCTGGGCCCGCCGCGCGCTCGACAACGGCGGTTCCGACACGAACGCGCCGAGCGAATTCGCCGCGGCCGTGGATGCCCTTCTCGGTGTGCGGCTTCGCCGCCCGTGAGTACTTGTTAACCGCGGGCGGTTAACAAGTACTCACGGGGTCAAGCGAATTCGAGGGCACCCTCCGCGGGCGTCGGGACGCGCCGGCGGAGGGGCGAACCGAGCGCCTGCGCCAGGTCGGTGCCGTCGTGTTCGGCGAGTAGCTCACCGTCGGACCACACGAGCAGGGTGGCACTGACGCTCTGCTCGGCCGTGGAGTGCGCCAGATCGTAGTGCGCGCACCCCGGCACGCCGCTGTACGTGATCCACAGGTCGAACCCGGTCATGAACAGGTCGAGGTCGAATTGCACGCTGAGGCCGAGCAGTTCGGCCCGGCCGTTGTCGTCGACACCGGCGAACGCCTCGTCCAGCGCCAGCAGTCGCGGGGCGTGCGGGTCGGCCGAGTCGAGCATGACGTGCGCCGCGGCGAACAGCGGCAGGTGCAGCGAGACGGACTGCTCGCCGCCGGAGAGCGCGCTGTGCCGGGCGACCGTCAGCCTGTCCTCGTTCCCGTTGCCGCTGATCAGGGTGAACGAGAACACCCGCCACCGCCGGTAGTCGAGGGCGGACGCCAGGATCTCCGGGTACGACCGTTCCGGGTGTGCGGCGCGGGCGGTCCTGATCTGGTGGGCGAAGTGCGCGCGCATCGTGGCGAGTTCGTCCGGGCCCAGCGTCGAGGTGTCGCGCTCGAGCAGTTTGGAGATGGCCTTCGCGCTGTCGTCGAGGTTGTCGGCGAGAACCCAGTGGACGCCGATGGTGTTGCCGGACGACATCCGTCGCTCCCGCATCTCGGTGCCCATCCGGGCGATGAGTTCGCGGGCGTCGACGGTGCGTTCGTGGATCTGCTGGGCGAGGCCGGTGAGGAGCGCGTCCTCCAGGATGCGACGCTCCGATTCGGTGAGCAGCAGTTCCTGGTCGGAGCGGGCGGACGCGATGCGGGCGGCGAACTCACCGATCGACGAGTAACCCTCGTCGTCCTGCACCTGCACCACGGTCAGCCCGTCCGGAGCGTCCCACTGCAGCCGGTAGTCCTGGCCGGCGGCCGCCAATTGTGCGTCGAAATCCTGCAGCGCGGTGGTGAGCGCCGTCCGCGTCGACTTGCGTGCCGAGTCGCTGACCCGCACCGATTCGGTGGCGCCGTCCAGTGCGCGGAACAGCGCGTCCACCTCGGGCGGCAGGATCGGGGTGTCCTGGTCGGCGCTCTGAATGCGATACACCAGTTGTTCGGCGCTCATCCACGCCGCCGTGCTGGCGGGCCACGTGTGGCCGCCGTCGACGCCGAGGAGTTCGAGCAGGTCGCGCCGGGCGTACGGCGCGAGGTGGGCGGCGTCGGCGTGGGTTTCGGTGAGCGCCAGCCGCAGCGTCTGGACGGCGGTGTTGTACGCGCCCTCGGCCTTGCCGATGGCCTCGCCCGCATCCTTGTCCGCCTTGCGGGCGTCGCGCTGCTCCTTCTTGCACGCCTCGATCCGCGCGTGCGCCTCCTCGAGTTGCCGGTCCAGTTGCTCGGCCCCCGCTCCCAGTGTGTCGCGGAGCGTCTCGAGGCGCTGGATCTGTTGTGCGAGTGTTTCTTCGGCGACGGCGGCCTCTTCCGCGAATTCCTCCGCGTTGCTGCGCGCCTCGTGCAGCCGGTCCTCGGACTGGCGTGTGTGCTCGACCTCCTTGCCGTGGTCACGCCTGCACCGCTGCACCATCTCGCCCTGCTTCTCGAAATGCCGCACGGCCGCGGCGAGCGAGTCGATCTCGCGGGCGACGTAGGGAGTCCGGTGCGTGGATGCGGTGGCCCGGAGTTGCTTTTCCTTCGCGGACAGGTCGGTGATGGCCTGGTCGAGTTCGCGGCCGACAGCGGTCGCGGTGTCGGTGCGGCTGCGGAGCGCGCCTGCCGATTCGGTGACCTTCTTCAGCGCGGTGAGGATCGATCCGGTGCGGGGCAGAGCCTGCGCCGCCGTGCTCGTCCGCGTCAGCAGAGCTGCCGCCGCATCCGCGGATGCAAGGGCCTCGTCGAGACGAGCCCGGGTTTCCTCGATGATCCTGTCGAGTTCGGTGATGCGGACGGCACGCCTGCGGGCCCGCGCGGTGGTTCCGATGTACTCCGCATCCGATTTCGTGTGGCGACCCCGCTGGATCCCCTGGCGGTACGCCCCGTCCTCGGCGACGCCCACCGGCCCCTCGGCGAGGTCGAGGGATTCGAGGGCGATGGATTCGAGGATTCCGCGCACACGGTCCTCGGGGACACCCGTGTCCTGCTCGACGTCGAGAACGTCGGCGAGGGTCCTGCCGGTGGGCCGGTCCCCGGAAGGGAGGGCGACGAGGAACTGTTCGGATTCGACGTCGGGAAGCGCGTCGTCGACGGTGACCCAGCCGTCGAGAAGATTCGCGGCCTCCAGTGCGGCCTCGATTCCCGCCGCGACCGCGGCGTCGACACCGTCGGCGAATCGGACCAGACGCCACAGCGGGGCACCGGTCAGGCCGGACCGCGCGTCGTGCCTGCCTGCCGGGAGCGGCGGGGCGTCGTCGTGCTCGGATTCGATTGCCGCGCGCGCCGATTCGTATTCGGCGATCGACTCGGCCGCGGCGGCGGCGTCCCGGTCGTACTGCTGACGACGCAGCCGGAGTGCGTCGACGGCGTCCGTGGTGTGCTCCGCCAGCGTCTCCGACAGGGTGGCGGCGTCGTCGTCGCCGATCCCGCGGAGGGCGCTGTCCAGCGCGTCGAACAGCGCAGCGGGCGCCTCGATCTCGGCGTAGAGGGACGAGTGTCCCGTCCACCAGGAGCGGAGTTCGGTGGCGCATCGGCTGCGGGCCGACTCGACCGCGGTCTCGGCTTCGAGGACGGCCACCTTCGCTGTGTCGAGTTGCTCCTGGCCGCGACGTGCCGCGTCGTCGGCGCGGGTTCGCTCGGTGGCGGCCTTCTCGACGGTGGCGAGCGCGGCCCGGACCGCGCGCAGGTCGCCGTCGCGTTCCTCGGCGTGCCCGCGCAGCGCCGCGGTCAACTGGTCGGCGCGCGCGTCGTCGGGGAGTGCGGTCCAGGTGATTCCGGCGTCCTCGGCGGCGACGTGGAGTTCGTCCTCGGCGTGGGCCAGTGCCTCGACGGCGCGGGTGACGGCGTCGCCCGCCTTCTCGTGCTCCTCGGACCGCTGTTCGAAGGTCGCCTTGGCCTTGCGTGCCTTCTCGGCCTGCAATTCCGTCGACCTTTCGAGTGTCGACACGGCCTGCGCGAGGTCGTCGAGTTGCGTCCGCCCCTCGTAGGCGGTCGACCGCTTCAGTGCGTCCAGGGTGGCGTTGGCCTGGTCGAGTGCGCGGTCGGCGGCGGTGAAGCGTTCTTCGGCGGCCTCCCGGCTCTGCTGGCTGCGCGCCCGGTCGGCGGCCGCCCCGTGGAGCGCGGTGATGCCGGACCGCACGGCATCGAGGCGGGTCGCGAGTTGGTCGACGTCCGTCCGCGCCTGCTGGCGAAGGTATTTCGCGTACACGCCGACGAAGCTCTGCGCCGCCTGGTCCGCCGCCGCCAGCCCCTCGAGCGCCCGGCCGACCTCTTCCATGTCGCTGAACGAGCGCGCCGCCTCGAGGACGAGTTGTTCGTCGAGGGGTCGCAGACCGTCGGTGAGAGCCTGCGACAGTCCCTTGGGGTCGAGGTTCTTCGCGAGCTGGGGGCGGCGCAGCGTGAGGATGAGGTTGATCAGCTGGTCGTAGCGCTGGACACCGAGCCCGAACATCCGCGCGTCGATGGCGGCGCGGTAGTCGAGTGGCCGGTCGGTGATGGAGTCGGTGCCGATCTGCTCGCCGAGTTGCTTCTTCGTGAGCGGACGGTCGTCGTTGCCGAGCAGGGAGAAGTCGACGCCGACCCGGCCGTCGGCCACGAAGTACCAGCGCGTGACCTTGTCGTTGGTGCGGGAGGCGCGCATACCGATGCCCACGGTGACGGCCTCGGGGTCGTCCTTCGCGCCGCGGCAGAATTCCATCCAGACGTACGAGTACGCGCTCTCCTGTCCGCGGTACAGGAGGTTCGACTTCATGGTCCGTTCCTCGCCGGCGAACGGGTTGAGGCGCCGCGGTTCGATCCTGCCGTCGAAGACGAACGGAAACAGCACTTCGAGCGCCTTGGTCTTGCCGGAACCGTTGGGGCCACGAAGAACGAGGCGGCCGTCGGCGAAGGAGAACTCCTGATCCCGGTAGTCCCAGAGGTTGATGATCCCGGCGCGGGTGGGCCGGAAACGCGCACTCGTCATGCTGTGATGTCCTCGCTGTCGTTCGCTGAGCTCTGGAACAGGTCGATCTCGGGTGCGCGGTCGCGGATCGTGACCACCACACCGCGGTAGCGGGCGAGCGCCGGGAGCGCGAGCACGCCGCCCGGCACCGCGGCGATGAGGCGCAGCCGCTCGAGCAGCGCCGAAGCGGCGCGTCCCAGGCCGTCGGGGTCGGCCTGCCACCCGGCGGCGAACGTGCGCCCGAATCTGTCGGTCAGGGTCCGGACGGTGTCGGCGATCCACTGGTCCTCGACGACCGGGAACAGCTGGTCGGCGGGGGGCGGCTCCGTGGATTCGACTGCGTCGTTGCCCGCCAGGCTGTCGAAGATCCCGGACTGCGGAATCGCGCTGTCGACCTGTTCGACCAGGTCCTCGGACCGGCCTCGCGGCAGCGGCATCCGGGCCGGCTGCGGCGTGTCGAGATCCAGGACACGATCGGCGATCTCCCCCGCGAGCAGCAGCGCGACCTGCGCGACCGTGCCCGCCCCGGGGAACCGGACGTCGGAGAGCCGTCCGGAGGAGTCGATCATCGCGACGCCCTCCTCGCGCCGTTCCGCGACCAGTCCGGTGAGCAACTCGACATCGGCCGCGGTGCGGGGCAGCGCGAGCTGCACCAGTTCGTGGTCGTCCAGGTCTGCGGCGTAGACGACGGGCCGCTCGACGAGAGCGCGCCGGACCCGCCGCGCCGTCTCTTTCACGTCGACCGTCCGGGACATCCCGAACTCCGCGGAGTCGTCGTTCGCCGCGTCCGCGCCGGCGAGCAGACCGCGGATGGAGCGGAGGTGCTGTAGTGCGCGCGACGGTCGGAACAGGGCGATGACGACGGACCGGTCGATGTCGTAGAGCGCTTCGCCCGCATCGGGATTGGCGGCCCAGCCGCCCGCGTCACCGTCGGCGAGGGCGATCGCGCCGCGCGCCGCGAGCCAGCCGACGGCGTCGACGAACGCGTCCCGGTCGGACGCGCGTTCGGTGGACAGGTCCACCCCATCGACCTGTGCGGCGTCGGCGGCGACGTGATCGGCGAGTTCGGACAGGGTGATCTGGTTGCCGGCGCGACCCAGTGCGGCCAGCGCCAACGCGAGGTAGGCGTAGCGGTACCGGTCGAACGTGCGGTCGGTGGCCGTCTTGGCCGGGGTTCCGGCGTCGAGTCGGTCGCTGACCGTGAACAGGCGGGCGGTCGTCTCGGTGACCTCGAGCCGGTACCCGAACAGCGTCATCAGATCGTCGCGTAGTTCGGTGGCCCACCGGCGGAGCAGGGGAAGCGCGATCCGATCCGGATACGTCTGGGTCACCAGATGATTCGACAGGATCACGCGGGCGGCGCGCTGATACGAATCGAGGGCGAGGGGTGAGATCTCCCGTGCCTTCACCGAACGCTCACCTGCAGTCCGTCGAGATGCAGACGTCCTCGGGCGGTGCGCACCACCGTCGATTCGCTGTGCGGGCTGAGGGTGAGCTTCACGCCGTTCTCCGATCCGGTACTGCTCTTCACGCGGCCGCTGACGGGTACCCGCGCCGTCAGCGCGGCGTTGAGCAGGCTCAGCAGCACGTCGGTTTCGGCCTCGTCGAGTTCCCGCTCGTAGACTCCGCCCCGGGCCAGCGACTGGGCGGCGGCCGCGCGAAGTCGTTGTGCGGTCAGCTGTTCCTCGCGCAGTCGGCGCACGCTGCCCTCGTTGCGCTGCACCCGCGCGGGCATACCGGGGGACGGGGGACGTCCGGTCTCGGCCAGTGTGCGGGAGATCTCTACGGGCTGGGCCTCCCACCACGACCGGGTGTCGGGAATGATGTCGGCGTCCGGGTGCACCATCGAGAGGTGGCGCGGACGCCCGAGGTCGAACACGGCCTGGAACAGTGCGTGCGCGGCGTCCTCGTTCGGAGTCGCAGCGAACCAGCCTGCGAGGTGCCGCAATTGGCTCTCCCTGCTGACGCCGCCCTTACGGGTCTCGGTGACGCGGCGCAACAGCGACAGGACAGCGGCGATGGCGCTCATCGTGCCCTCGCGCAGGCGTTCCGACTCGCTCGGACCGGCCTCGCTCCCGACGAACCAATGCGTCACACCGGCCCACCGCGCACGCCAATCGGCTTCGCGCTCTTCGGTATCGAGGAACACCCGCTCGTCGCTGGCGGCGGCCCGCGCCACCATCGACTCGACGCCGGTGTCTTCCACGAGCGCGATCGCCGTGGCGAGTTTCGGCGCATACCGTGACAGGTCGGAGCTGAACTCGCGCATGTGGGTGAGGAGAGCATCCTTGTGGGACATGAAAGTCTCCGGGGTGATCTCCGTGGTGCGGACGAGGTCGCCCAGGGTCAGATAGAACTGGGCGGCGCGTCCGGCCATGTCGGACAGCGTCGCATCGAGTCGGTTGAGTTTCCGGTACACCAGATCGTGGTCGGCGGCGCGGTTCGCCGCGGCCAGGTCGTTCATGTCGGCGAGGAGGTCGGGGAGCGCCAACCGGGACAGCGACGCGTCGTCGAGGCGGGCCGCGAGTGCGTCCTCGACGGCCCGGAACACCTGGTAGCCGGCCTGACTGAACTGGTAGACGAAGTGCCGGTTCCGGTATTCGGCGAGCGTCGCGGCGCGGGTCCCGTCGTAGCTGCGTTCGAGAACCTCCCAGACGTGGAGTTGCTCGAGCAGGGGAGTGACGTCTCCGGCGCCGAGTTGCCCGGCCGGGTCGTCGCCGGCGAGGCCGTCCAGGATGCGGGCGACGTCGCCGGCGTGGAGCAGCACGATGTAGTTGGCGCGGGCGTGATCGAAGGCCCGCAGCACCCACAGGTACTCCGCCCGCTTCTCCGCGGTGGCGAAGGAGAACAGTTTCAGCCGATCGTCCCGGAGCGGGGGAGCGACCGCCGGACGCGCGGCGCGCAGCCCCGCCGGGGACCGACCTGGATCGCTGCCTGATTCACTCACCGTGACAGGTTATGCGGTCGTGCGGCGGTCGAGCGAACGCCGTGCCGACATCGCCGGTTTAGAATCCGACTCTGACGGAATGACACAATTTTCCGAGTTTCGCATGGTCGGCTCACCGCCGCACCGTCGTCGTCACCGTCGATTCGACCGTGCCGATCCACACCACTCACCCGGCTTCCGCACAGATGAAGGGAGGGGCGATCAGAGGACGAACAGCACGAAGACGATCGCGACCAGCACGAGGGCCAGCCCGACCGCGGCGGCGACGAGCCAGGACGCCCGGGAGGCACTGTCGGATTCTTCCCCGGACTGCGCGACGGCGCGCGGTTCCGGCGGCGTCGCGACTGCCGTTCCGCCCGACACTCGCGCGTGGGAGGCGCCCACCGCGGCGGCGGACGCGGGATTCTGCGTGCGTGGGGCAGGCCGGTTCGGGGTTGCGGACGTCGACGGCACGGGTTCGCCGGCGACGGCGTCGATGACCTCGGTGACGTCGTACGACGGCGGCAGGCCGATCGGGGTGACCTTGTGGGTGGTCGGATTGAACCCGGCGGCGCGGATGGCGGCACCGAGCGCCGAGGTCTGCTCGGGGCCCGGGCCGACGACGCACCGGACGTCGAACTTCTCGCCGATCGTGGCCGCGAACCCGTGAACGGCCGCGGAGTCCCTCGCGATCAGGCCGTCTCCGGTGACGACCACGGCATCGAGGTTGCCGGGCAGCCAGCCGAACGCGCCGAGTGCGGTGGCGATCTGGGCCGTCGGGGAGCCTCCCGAGGAGAACCGGAACGCCTTGCCTGCCTCGACGCCCGAGCGGATCAGCGCGACCGTCGATCCGGTGTCGTCGACGTGATAGATGCCGACCAACTGCCCCGGGCGCTCGGCGATCTCGGATTCGAACCAGGCCGCGGCGGCTTCGGCGTCCGAGACCAGGGACAGGTACGACATGTCGGCGTAGTCCAGAGCGTCGCGGAGCGCTGCGACGGCGGCCGAGTCCCAGCGGGTGGGGTAGGTGGCCATGATGTCGGGCGCGCCGCCCGTCCGGCCACCGTGGTCGGGGAGGGGTTCGCACTCGCGGAGCAGGCAGCGCATCGCGCCCGCGACCAGGTCTTCTGCGCGGTACCGCGATCCGTCGCCCACCGCGACACCGGCCGGGTCGCCGACGCGGGGAAGGAACCCCGACACGGTGTGTGTGTCGCCGATCGTGTGCGGCGCCGATCCGCCGAGAATTGCGGTGCCGTCCGGGCACATGTGCAGCACGGTGTCGCGGACGATGACGACCGGATCCGGGGATCCTGGATCGTTCGACGCCACCACCGCGGTGGACACGACACTGCCGATCCTGAGCCCGACTCCCATGGACATGCAAGAACCCCTATTCGTGTTGCGAACGGATTGCGACTTCCGTCAGGCCGGTTCCGACCGGGTCGGTGAAGGCCACAAGATGTACATCCTGCTACCCGGGCGTGCTTGTGCGCGCCATCACGCGCGGCGTGGCGTGGTCGTATTGCACACACTCGGAGAGTTTCCGCTTCCGGCGAGTGATCGGTCAGGTCACCGTGGGGGCGCCGAGGGCAGTTCTCCACTCGGACACGTTCTCGGTCATCCAGCCGAGGAGATGCTCTGCTTCCTGCGGATGGCGGCCGGTGCCGGCGAGGAGATCGGCGAAGGCCTGTGCCGGGGCGACCAGGCGGACGTTGTCGCGGAACAGGGTGCGTTCGAAGACCGCGGCCGATCGGGGAGTGGCGACGAGGACGTTGGCACCCTGATCGACGGGACGTAGTTCGAGAGCGCCTGCCAGCGCCTCGGCGTTGTCGGCGTAGATCTGCACCTGATGCGCCGGCGCGTACTCGACGAACGCCGCCGCGGCGAGCGAGCCTGTCACCGCGTAGAGATGGTCGGAGACCTTCCCGAGTTTCGCGACGAACGACTGCACTCCCTCGGGCGCGAAGTAGCCGACGGTGGGGCAGTCCTTGAAGCTGGAGTCGCTGCTCCAGGCGCGCAGCATCTGCTGCCACCGAACACTGGTGATGGGGCCGCGGGGGAGTCGTTCGAGGAGATCGCGTTCCTCCAGGGTCTCCACCACCCGATACGTCGCGCCGGTGGACGCGCCGGACAGCCGGACGAGTTGCGGGACCGTCAGCTGACCCGAATGATCGGCGAGGGCACGCACGACCCGTGCGGCGGGATCGCCGGTCAGCTGAGCGGCCGGACGGCCGGGTCCACGCCACGGGTCGGCGTCCGCGCCGCGGTCGCGCACCCAGATGGCGGGCCGGTCTGCCGACAGCGACGTGTTGCCCGTCGCGTCCGCGTAGGAGAGCCCCCTGGCGTCGAGTTGGCGGCGAACGGGCTCGGAAAGATAACGAGCGCAGACGAATCCGCGATCGGATCCGGAAAGTCCGTCGGCGAACCGGGCGGCGTCCCCCGCGAGCACCCCGCGGGCGGGGATGACGGAGAAGGACGCCACCTCGCCGCCCGGTGCGCCGACCAGCAACCGTTCCGGCGCGTCGGCGAGGGAGCGGGACTTCCCGGACGTCAGCGACCAGCCGTGGGGGAGTGCGGCCTGGAGGGTCGCGATCGCCCGGCGGTAGAGATCGATGTCGCGTTCCGGCTTGGGGAACGGGACCTTGGGCTCGCTCCCGGCGAACTCGGGGTTCTCCTGATTCGGCACTCCGCCAGTCTACTGAATCGGTCCGAGACGGAACCAAGAAAAAGACTGAAATTCTTTGGTTGGATTCCGAATGTCACCGAGCATCCGGATCCTGCCCATCCTCGCCAACGCAGATCGCCCGTCCTGAACGCCCAGACGAGAGCACCCACCGGCGATTTCAGGGTCGTCGGGCGGTCCAGGCGGTCCTGCTGCCGCGGACCGCCAGGTCCCCGCGGTGCAGAACACTGTCCGGGCCGTCGTCCGAGAGAAGGCGATCGAGAGTGTCGCGGTCGTCGGCGGCGAGTTGTCCGTCGAGGGCCGAGCGAACGCGGCGCAGAAAGGTGTGTGCGTAGCGTCCGGTGCTCGGCGGGGCGGGGGTTACCTCGCTGGTGAACCGGCGCTCCTCGACGTCCACGAAACCGGCCCTCTCCACATGGGCCCGCCAGTTCGGGTGCGCGTTCCAGTCCATCCGCGCCAAGGCCTCGTGGCAGCGCGACTCCAGGCCCGGGCGGCCCATCCCCAGGTCGTTCGGCAGGATGCGGGGCAGAGCATCCATCTCGACGACCACCAGCACGCCGTCGGTGTTCAGTGCGGCGTACATGTCGCGTAGCAGCCGGTCGGGGTCGGCGACCTCGTGCAACGAGGAGGCCGCCCATACGACATCGGCTGCCTCGACCCCGGGCCAGCCGGCATCCAGATCGGCGCGCACGACGCTCACCCGCTCGGCCAATCCCTGCCCGCGCGCGGCGGTGCGGATGCGCCCCAGCATCACCTCCGACCTGTCGATCGCGACGACCTCGGCCGCGGGGAACCGCCGAGCCAGTGACAGGCTGCCGACGCCGGTTCCGGCGCCCACGTCGACTACCCGGCGAGGCGTCTCCCCGGCGCGCAGTCCGGCCCACTCGGCCACCTGGTCCAGGTAGGCGCCGAAGATGTCTGCGTCGAGGTCGAGAAGATCTGCCAGTGCGGCCTCGTGGGCCGGTGTGTGTTCCCCGTGGTGGTGGGCGTGGTGATGCGAGTGCTGTGTCATGACTCCAGGCTAGCCACGTTCTGCCCTAAGCGCATACACTCTTGCGTATGACGCAAGAACTGGGGTTGGACGGCGTGATCCGGCAGCGGATCCGGGGTCTACGGCTGGCCCGCGGGTGGTCCCTCGACGCGCTCGCGGCCCGCTGCTTCCTCAGTCCGTCCACATTGAGCCGCATCGAGACGGGGCACCGCAGGATCGCCCTCGACCAACTGGTTCCGATCGCGCGGGCTCTCGGCACCACGCTCGATCAACTCGTCGAGTCCGTCGACGACGAGGACGTGGTGATCCGGCCGATGCCAGAACAGACGCGAGGTCTCACGACCTGGCTGCTGTCCCGCGAACGTGCCCTCCACGGCGCAACCGTGGCGAAGATGCGCATCACCCCCGAACGGCCCGCGGGCCCGGAACACGTGTGTGTGCACCCCGGTCACGAGTGGTTCACGGTCCTGTCGGGGACGGCCCGTCTGCAACTGGGGGAGCGGACCATCCTGATCGAAGCGGGTGCCGCAGCGGAGTTCTCGACCATGGTGCCGCACTCCATCGGCGCCCACGACGGTCCGGTGGAGATCCTCACGATCTTCGACCACGACGGGGAGCGGGCACACCTGCACGCCGACCACAACGAGTAGAAGGGACGGATATGTCGTCTTCCGACACCGCAGGCGAGACGGAATTCCCGGCGAGTATGGGAAAGGTCTCCCGTCGTGAGCTCGCATCCCACGGCTACACGCGTTTCGATCAACTGACGACGGTCACCGCCGAGGAGCTGTTGAAGATCCACGGCGTCGGACCGAAAGCGATCCGGATTCTCGCGGAGGAACTCGCCGAGCGGGGACTCGGATTCGCCGGCTGAGCGGCGGAGCCGGACGCGCTACAGCAGGCCGTTCGCGCGCTGGTAGGTGGCAGGCGGTGTGCCGACGACCTGGGTGAAGACCCGGGTCAGGTGGGCCTGGTCGCTGAACCCCAATTCGTAGGCGAGCGCAGACCAGTCGATCCTCTCGCCCGAGTGGGCTGCGGCGGCCGCGTCGAGGACGCGAAACCGCTGGATCACCCACTTCGGGCCGATGCCGACGTATTCGGTGAACAGCCGTTGCAGGGTGCGCAGGCTGCAGCCCGCGTGCGCGGCGAGCTGGTCGGCGCGGACGAAGTCCCGGCGGCGCTGGGTGTCGCCGACCAGGGCCGTGATCTCCCGCCCCGTGGGATCCGGAACGGGATCGGTGTGCAGAAGGTACCGCTCGAAGGCGTCGATCATCTCCGCGCTGTCCGTGCCTGCGAGGATCCGTTCCGCGACCGGGCGATCGTCGAGGGTGAGCAGATCCCGTGCGGGCTGGACGGTTCCCGAGATCGCACCGAGACTGCTCTTCAGCAGAGGCCGGAACCCGCCGGCGTGGAAGGCGGCTCCCAGCACGTGGCCGTGTCCCGTCAACGTTCGGTAGAACGGCGACCGCGAGATACCGTGCACCAGCAACTGGCCGTCCTCGGCGGCGACGTGAACGCGCGGCTGAGGAACCACCTGCTGCCGATGGGGCTTCGGCACCGACCACCGCACCAGCCAGTGGTAGTCCACGAACTCGGCCAAATCTGCTCGGGGAGCGACTCGTTCGACCTCGAAACCGGGTGCGTCGGCGGTCGGGCGGACGATCGCCTCGGGATGTCCTGGCACATTCGGCACTCGCTCATCCTAGTGTCGCGAATGTTCAAGCACACCACGCGGCCGCGTACATAGAGTCTCCTGACATGAGCTACTCACGCACTGCACGAAGCACATTCACCATCGCCGCGTGGTCGGAATCGGTGATCACCGACGTCGACGGCGAAGGTACGACCGCCGGCGACACCTACTACCCCGCACGCGGCGCCACCCGAGCGGCCGTCGAATATTCGTACTCCGGCGACATCGAGGGAACGAGCACCGTGGCCTACCTGATCGCGTACAAGGCCGATGCCGCCCCGGTGCTCGGCCTCGAGCGCTTCGAGGGCTCGATCGGCGGGCACGACGGAACGTGCGTGTTCCAGCACCTCGGCAGCCAGGACCAGGGTTCCGTGTCGGCACGGATCGAGGTGGTGCCGGGTATGGGCACGGGCGGCCTCACCGACCTGCGCGGCAGCGCGGACCTGTCCATCGCCGGACCCGGCGAGGGCGGCTACGAATTCGTGCTGTCCTACGACGTCGGCTGAGTGGGGGTCGTCGAGCGTGCGCTCAGCGGCTTCAGGCCACACGACGCCGCGAGGCCCTGCGATTCGATGCCGAACGCGGTGTTGGAGCGGGTCATGAAGTTCGTCAATGCGATGAACGCGGTGAGTTCCACCATCGCGGCCGGACCGAGCGCCTCCAGGAGCCTGCCCGACAGTTCGTCGGTGACCGTCGGCGGGGTCAGTGTCATCGCCTCGGCGTACTCCAGCACGTCCCGCTCCACCGGGGTGAAGACGTCCGACTCACGCCATCGGGGCACCTCGCGTGCCTTCGTCTCGTCCAGTCCGTTGTTGTGGGCTTGGAAGTAGCCATAGTCCAGGCAGAAGCCGCAGCCCACCATGCTCGCCACCGCCATGTGGGCGAACGACTTCAGATTCTCGTCGCACCGGTCCCACTTCTGTACCTTGCGGCTGACGCTGAAGCTGAAGTTCGTCACCTTGCGGTTGTTCCACACGACTCCCACCCCCTCGGGCACGTCGCCGAGCATCTTGCGGGACATCCGCTTGACGACCGCACCGTAGATGCCGGTCAATTCTGCCTGCGGGATCCTGGTCATGATTTCCTCCTCCGGTTCGAATGCTCTCGGCATAGAGACACCGGCCACGAGCCGAATGTGACATCCGAACCGGATTTTTTCGCCGGCCGCCCGTCAGCCCTGCGCGAGTGCGCGGTCGGCCAGCGCGGCGATCACGGGGGAGAGCGCCTGCGCGTGTTCGAGCGTCAGGTGGTTGTCGTCGCGGTACACGAGGTCGTTGCCGACGACGACCGGGCAGCGCTCGGCGGTGCAGAACAGGGCGGTGAGATCGGCGTACCGTCCGCCGCCTGCCGCGGTGGCGGCTGCCTCGGCCGCGACCCCGGCGTCGTCGACCGCTACCGGCCGTGGCGGTGAGCAGGCAGTCGCGTCGTCGAGGTGCGCCGACAGGCACGTCGGCACGGTCGACTGCGGATCCGGGACGGGCCCGAGGACGAGGACGGACGCACCCGTGGCCCGGAGTTCCGTGACCAGCCGGGTCAGGCTGTCGAGCCAGGGCCTGCCGTACACGCTGAAACCGAAATCGGCGCCGTACCGCCGGGACATGCTCAGCACGACCAGGCGGGGCCGTTCGGTGCGCAGCCGGTCGAGGATCTCGCCTCGCCACTGCTCGCACTCGCTGTATTCCCGTCCGAGATAGGGGCTGGTGAGGGGCAGATCGAGGAGCGGGCAGGTGACCTTGCCCATCGTCTCCAGCCGCCAATGGCGCTGCTCGGCGGCCGCTTCGAACGCCGGGGCCCACATCGCGGCATGCGAATCCCCGACCAGCGCCACCGTCGTCGCGGACGCCACGTCACCCGATGCGCACTCGTCCTGCCCCACCTCGAGCCACGACCGCACGCAGCCGTTGACGAACACCGCAGGCTTGTCTGCCGGTGCGTCGGCGAGCGGTGGCGACAGATTCGACGGGACCGCCTGCAGCGCAGCAGCGTCCGCGACCGCCGACTGCACTTGCGCGGTCATGTCGTTCACCGCCGCGTCACGAGGATCGATTGCGGGAGTAGCCGATTCGACCGGTGCCGAGACGGTGAGGGCTTCTGCGGCGGCGCCGTGACCGACCGGGACCGGTCGCGCCACCAGCAGCACCAGCGCCGCACCGACGGCGACGGCGGTGACGGCTCCGCCGAGGACGAGGCTGCGCGAGGCCGAGCGGCGCAGCGGAGCCGCGAAGCGGACCGGGTTCTCGACCAGGGCCAGTGTCAGTCCGGCCAGGCCTGCGGACACCATGACCATCGCCAGTCGATCGGTCAGGTCGAGAGAGCGGCCGAGCACGATCGGCGCGAGCAGCAGCACCGGCCAGTGCCAGAGATACCAGGAGTAGGACACTCGCCCGACGGCCCGCATCGGCGGCAGGGACAGGCCCCGGCCGACTCCCAGCCGCGGTGCCGCACAGCCTGCGCCGATCACCAGCACCGTGCCGAGAACGGGCAGCAGCGCGGCGGTGCCGGGGTAGGGCGTCGTCTCGCCCAGCCGAACACAGGCGAAGACGATCAGTGCAAGACCCGCCCAGCCGGCGGCCGCGGCGACCACCGGCGGCAGGCGCCGCCAGTGCCGAACCGACAGCGCGACCAACCCACCGGCGGCCAGCTCCCACGCGCGGGCGGGCAGCGAGAAGAACGCCCACGGCGGCAGCGTGCGGGTCCAGTCGAGTGAGACCGCGAACGACACCGCCGCGACCACCGCGAGGACGAGCAGATACGGGGTCGCCGACGGTGCGTGGTCCGGGCCGAGGCGTCGTGTCCGGCGCCGCACGAGCCAGGCGACCCCGATGATCAGTGCAGGCCACAGCAGGTAGAACTGCTCTTCGACGCCCAGCGACCAGTAGTGCTGGAACGGTGACGGCGGCGTGTCGGCGGCCAGGTAGTCGGTGCCGTGCAGCGCCAGCCGGTAGTTGCCGACGTAGAGCGCGCTGGCGATCCCGTCACCGAGGACCGCGCGGGCCTGCAGTGGGGGAAGGAGTACGGCGGCGGCTATCGCGGTGGCCACCAGCACGACGCACCCGGCGGGCAGCAGTCGCCGGGCACGGGCGCCGTAGAATTCGGCCAGCCCCACGCGGCCGGTGGCCGCCACGTCCCGCCACAGCAGACCGGTGATGAGAAACCCCGAGACGACGAAGAAGACGTCGACACCCGCGAACCCGCCGTCGATCCCGGGCACACCCGCGTGGAAGAACACCACGGCCAGCACCGCGAGGGCCCGCAAACCCTCGATGTCCGTACGGAACACGGTTCCGGCGGTCCGGTCACCGGTCCGCGGGCGGTCACCTGACCGGCCCCGTCGTTCCGGGCTGGCGACGGTACTCACTCGATCAGCGATCTGTCCATGCGACGAGCCCCTTCAGCTGCGGCCTTGGCCTCATGATGACAGCGGTGCCGCAGTTTTCCCGAAAGGCACGCCGTACCAGGGCAGAGCGCAATCGGGCGGACTTTCACCGGATTGATCAGAGGAGGCCTGGCCCTTCAGGGCCGGGAGGAAGCTGATTCTGTACTGCGCGATCGCGCATAGCGGGGTCGCTTCCTTGAGTGGGTTCGGTTCGTTTGTGGTTGGTGATGTACTCGGCGATGATGGCGAGTGGGGCTCCGCCGGCGGAGGCGGCGAAGTAGGACGGTGACCAGAAGTGGTTGCCCCACAGGTATTTCTGGATGTGGTCGGGGAACTTTTGGCGCAGGTATCGGGCGGAGACGCCCTTGAGGCTGTTGACCAGGGTGGACAGTTGCACGGTGGGTGGGTAGTGGATCAGTAGGTGGACGTGGTCGGTTTCTCCGGTGAACTCGGTCGACGTTGCGCCGAACTTGTCACACACCTCTGCCATGATTTGCCCGCATCGGGTCGGTGAACGGAAGGGCGCGGGGTGTGAAGCGGATCGTTGTCGTGAAGCTGGCTCCGACCCCGGAGCAGTATGTGGCGCTGACATCGACACTGGAGTTGTGCAATGCGGGGGCGAACTTGGTTGCGCAGTTCGCGCACACCGCCGCTGATCGGCGTCCGTTCGCGCTGCAGAAGCAGGTCTATGCCCGGCTCAAGGCGTGTGGGTTGTCGGCGCAGCCGGCGATCCGGGTGATCAAGAAGGTCGCGGATGCGTACGCGACCCGGACGGCGAACCTGCTCAACGGGAATTACGGCGCGCCGGGATCGAGCCGGTATGCGAAGGTTGCGGGTAAGGCGATCGTGTTCCGTCCGGACGCGGGCCAACCGTTCGACGATCGGTGCTTGTCGTGGCAGGTCGATCGATCGACGGTGTCGATCTGGACGAGCGCGGGCCGGATGCGCGACGTCGGATTCGTGTGCGCGCCGTGGCAGCTGACAATGCTCGCCGACCGCAAAGGCGAGTCGGATCTGATTTTCCGGGACGGATGTTTCTACCTGCATGCAACCGTCGACACCGACGCCCCGCAGCAGCTGGTTCCCGCCGACGACGCCACCGGGTGGCTGGGTGTGGACTTGGGGATCGTGAACCTGGCGGTGACCACCGCAGACGACCCGGCTGAACTGGACGTCCGGTGGTCCGGTGGTGCGGTCACGGCCCGCCGGAAAAAGTACGCAACCATCCGGTCCGCGCTGCAGAAGGTGGGGACCAAGTCCGCGAAACGGAAACTGAAGAAACGGCGGAGGAAGGAGACTCGGTACGCCTCCGACATCAACCACCAACTCTCGAAAACGATCGTTGCCCAAGCACAACGCACCGGTCAAGGGATCGCGGTAGAAGACCTATCGGGAATCCGGGACCGGGTACGGCTCGCACGCAGACAACGGCAACAACTGCACTCCTGGGCATACGCGCAACTGCGCGACCAGATCACCTACAAGGCGCAAGCCGCAGGAGTGCCGGTGCAGGTGATCAACCCGCGCAATACCAGTAAGACTTGCCACCAGTGCGGGCACTGCGACACCGCGAACAGGCACAGTCAAGCACTGTTCCGGTGCCGCGGCTGCGGATGGACCGGCCACGCCGACTATAACGCCGCCGCCAACATCGCCGCACTCGGACACAACAACTACCGGGCCGCCCAATCAACCGTGCCTAAAGCAGCCACCCCTCTCACAGCCAGTGAGAACGTGAGCAGCAAACCCGCGTCCTTCAGGACCGGGTAGTTGATCGTGCGCATGCTCTTGCCGTACGCGAACCCGGACGGCATGTCGAGGTCGCCCCACACCTTGGGGAGGTCCTCCTTCTTGATGCCGAGCAGGTCGATGCGCTGCCCGCCGGTGACCTTCACGAGCGGCACGCCGTACTTGTCGGCGACATCGGCGATCTTGCGGAGCTGATCCGGCGTGGTGACGCCGCCCTTCATCTGCGGGACCACCGAGAACGTGCCGTCGCGCTGGATGTTGGCGTGCACACGGTCGTTGATGAACAGCGCACCGCGCTCGTCCACCCAATCGGGACCCCAGATCGTGCGGAGCAGCGACGCGAGCGGCATCTTTCGCGGACGCGTCCTCCTTCGCGTCCGTCGCGAGTTCGGCGAACACCTGGGACACGGCGCGCAGATCGCGTTCCCGGATGGTCGCGATGAGTTCCGGTTTGCTCATCGGGATGCACGGCACGTACCAGTCGGCGGAGGGGTCTGCTTCGAGTTCGCCGCCCGCGGCGCAGGCCACGATGTCGGCGACGAGTCCCTTGCACGACCCGCAGCCCTTGCCCGCGCGGGTCTGGGCGCAGACGTCGGTGAGGGTCTTCGCGCCGGAGTAGACGCAGGCCACCAGGTCGCCCTTGCTCACGCCGCTGCAGTTACACACCTGCAGGTCGGCGGGAAGGTCGGCGACACTTGGCGCGGCGCTCGGCGCCCCGACGTCGAAGAGCATGCTGATGCGCTCCTCGGGCAGCGGCACCTTGCCGTCGAACGCCTGTGTGAGGAAGCCGGCCTTGCTGATGTCGCCCATCAGGGTGGCGCCGATCAGCTTTCCGTCCCGGACGACGAGGCTCTTGTACGTGCCGCTGCGCGGTTCGTAGTACTGGACGAACTTGTCGTCCGCCGTCTCCGGTCCCTTGACGCCCATCGCGGCCTCCCACACCGGGGCGACCAGGCCGTAGGTTTCTCCCCGGTGCTGCGCGCATTGGCCGACGGCGTACACCGAACCCTCGTCCTCGCAGCGCATCTGGTCGTCCACGACGATCCCGCGCTCGACCACCAGTCCTGCGGCCCGCGCCAGTTCGGTGTTGGGCCGGATGCCGGCGGTGACGACCACCATGTCGGCGTCCAGCGTGGAGCCGTCGACGAACGAGACCCCGGTCACCAGGCCTGCGTCGTCACGGAGCACGGCGGTGGTCCGCATCGAGGTGTGGACGCCGACACCGAGTTTCTCGATCTCGGCGCGCAGGACGCTGCCGCCGCGCTCGTCGAGTTGCTGGTTCATCAGGTGGCCGGGGGAGTGCACGACGTTGACGGTGAGTCCCTGAGTGCGCAGCCCGTACGCCGCCTCCAGACCGAGCAGACCGCCGCCGATGACCACCGCGGACACGTCGTCGCGGGCCTGCGCCATCTGCAGCATGCCGTTGGTGTCGGCGAGGTTCCTGAATCCGAACACCCCGCGGGCCAGGCGGCCGTCGTGCTCGCGCAATCCGTCCATGTTGGGGAAGAACGTGTTGCTTCCCGTCGCGACGATCAGCACGTCGTAGTCGACGACGCGGCCGCTCTCGCACGTGACGGTCTTCGCGAACCGGTCGAGCGCGACCGCGCGGTCACCGGCGTGAAGTTTCACACCGTTCGCCGTGTACCAGCCCACTGGGTTGAGGATCAGGTCCTCGTCGTCGACGGCCGCCTCCCCGGACAGCACGTGCGAGAGCATGATCCGGTTGTAGTTGCCGTAGGGCTCGTCGCCGATCATGGTGATCTCGAACCGCTCACGCCCCCGCGGTTCAGGATCTCCTCGACGGTGCGGGCGCCGGCCATACCGTTGCCGACGACCAGCAGCTTGCTCGAACTCGGTGTGTGGGCCATGCACAAAGGCTGCGCCCCCGGAGTGTCGTAACAGCTGCGCGCACGTTACGTGAGAATCAGGAACAGCTCACAGCGTCCCAGAAAGCATGTCAGGCAGGGGGCCGGTCGCGGGGTATCAGCAGTGGGGCCAGCACTGCGAGGAGCACGGCGGGCAGAAGGAACCCCGCCGCGGGCGACACCGCGTACACCGGGGTGAGGGTGATCGGCGCGAGCGCGTTGCCGGTGAACCGCAACGCCTGCACGACGGACACCGCGCCGCCCCGGTTCGGGCCCGGCGACCCGAGCACGGCGGCGTTGACGCCGACCAGGATGAACTGACCTGCGGTTCCGGCCGCGAACCACGCCACGGCCACGACCGCGAGGAGCGATACCGTCCCGGCGGCGGCGACGAGAGCCGCCCCGACGAACGCGCCGATCAGCACGGCGGAGCGGGCCCCGATCTTGTCGATGACACCGCCGACGAGGCGCGCGGTGAGGATGCCGGCGACACCGAACCCGGTGAGCAGCAGGCCGCGCTGGGTGGGGCTCAGGCCGAACACGTCCTCGGCGCGGAACGCGACCAGGAAGCTCAGCCCACCGAGTGCGCCCCAGCCGAGGAGCGCGACCACCCCGATTCTCAGCACCGACGGGGTGAGGGCGTCCCGCAGTCGCGGACGCGCCGCCCCCGGCTCGGCGGGCGGGCTGTCTGGAACACCGACCAGACCCAGCACCGCGGCCACGAGGGCGATGACGAGGAACGCGAGCCGCCAGTCGACCTCCGCCGCGAGGCCGCCGACGAGCGGGGCACTCGACTGTCCCGCGGCCTGGAAGGCGCCGAAGATCCCCAGCGCCCGGCCGAGGTGCTTCTTCGGCGTCGAGGCGGCGAGCGCGGCCAGCAACAGTGGCGTCGTGAACGAGTTGGAACATCCCTGGAGCACGCGGGCGCCGAGGAACAGCGGCAGCGTCGGCGCCGCGAAGCAGGCCAGCGACGACAGCAGGTAGACGCCGTACGCGATCCGCACGGTCCGCATCTGCCCCCACCGGGCGCCCAGCGTGCCCGACACCAGCATCAGCAACGCGAACGGCAGCAGGTACGCGGTCAGCGACCCGGCCGCGGCGGACGCGCTCACGCCGAGGTCGTCACCGATCTCGGGAAGGATCGAGGCGACCACCCCGCCGCCGAACGGGCCGAGGAATCCGCCGGCGTAGAGCGCCGTGCGCTGGAGCGAGGAACGAAGCGATTCGGACGAGTTCTTCGTCACAGCCCGAAGCTGCCGGGCCCACGCCTGCGGAGATACCGCTCGAACTCGGCCGCGAGCGCGTCACCGTCGATCTTCGAGATGGCGTCGGAGATGTCGGTCTCGGCGTCGCCGCGCTCCTCGAGTGAGCGGACGTAGTCGCCGATCTCCTCGTCGTCCGCGGTCATCTCGGTGACGGCTTCCTGCCAGTCGTCGGCCTGCGACGGGAGTTCCCCGAGGGGCACCTCGATGTCCAGGACGTCCTCGACCCGTTGCAGCAGAGCCACGGTCGCCTTGGGGTTCGGCGGCTGGGACACGTAATGGGGCACGGCCGCCCAGAACGACACCGCAGGCACACCGGCCCGGACACACGCGTCCTGCAGCACCCCGGTGATCCCGGTCGGTCCCTCGTACCGGGTCTGCTCGAGCTTGAACCGCTCGGCGGCCTCGCTGCTGTACGCGCTGCCCGTCACCGGGACCGGCCGCGTGTGCGGGGTGTCCGCGAGCAGCGCCCCGAGGATCACCACGGTGTTGATCTGCAGTTGATCGATCAGCTCGAGAAGGTCCTCGCAGAAACTCCGCCAGCGCATGTTCGGTTCGATTCCGCGCAGCAGCACCACGTCGCGGTCGCTGCCAGGGGGCGAGCACACCGACAGCCGGGTGGCGGGCCACACGATCTCCCGGGTGACACCGTCCACTTGCCGGACCGTGGGTCGATTGACCTGGTAGTCGTAGTACTCCTCGGAGTCCAGCTCGGCCAGCGGCTGGGCGTCCCAGGTCAGTTCGAGGTGCTCGACGGCTCCGCTCGCGGCGTCGCCGGCGTCGTTCCAGCCCTCGAAGGCGGCGACGAGAACAGGGTCACGAAGTACGGGCACGCCAGTGTCGGTGGCACCGTCGTCGGCGCTGTCGGTGGCACCGTCGTACGCGGTGCCGGGGGTGTCGTCGTCGGGGCCCGCAGGCGTGACGGGGAACTCACTGGAACTCACCCACCCAGCCTACGGCCAGCATTGGTTCGCGCGCCCACTAGTCTGGACGGCATGTCTGCGCCATTTCACTCTGCCCTGCTCGATGCGTTGAACCAGCGCGTTGTCATCGGCGACGGAGCCATGGGCACCATGTTGCAGGCCGCGGACCTCACGCTCGACGACTTCCTCGGGCTCGAAGGCTGCAACGAAATCCTCAACGACACCCGCCCTGACGTGCTGAAAGAGATCCACCGCGCGTACTTCGAGGCCGGGGCCGACGCCGTCGAGACCAACACGTTCGGGTGCAATCTCCCCAACCTCGCCGATTACGACATATCGGACCGTATCCGGGAACTGGCAGAGAAGGGAACCCGGCTGGCGCGTGAGGTCGCCGACGAGATGGGGCCGGGACGCGACGGGATGGGCCGCTTCGTCCTCGGCTCGATGGGCCCCGGAACCAAGCTGCCGACGCTCGGCCACGCGCCGTTCGCGACCCTGCGCGACGCCTACGCGGAGGCCGCGATGGGCATGATCGACGGGGGCGCCGACGCGATCCTCGTCGAGACCTGCCAGGACCTGCTGCAGGTGAAGGCCGCCATCCTGGGTAGTCAGCGGGCGATGGAGACGCTCGGGTCGCGGCTGCCGATCATCACCCACGTCACGGTCGAGACCACCGGCACGATGCTGCTCGGCAGTGAGATCGGTGCCGCGCTGACCGCGCTCGAACCGCTCGGTATCGACATGATCGGGCTCAACTGCGCGACCGGTCCCGCCGAGATGAGCGAACATCTCCGCCACCTGTCCAAGTACAGCTCCCTGCCCGTGTCGGTGATGCCCAACGCCGGACTGCCGCAGCTCGGCCCGAACGGCGCCGAGTACCCGCTCACCGCGGAGGAACTCGCCGAGGCGCTCAGCGGCTTCGTCACCGAGTTCGGTCTCGGTCTGGTCGGCGGCTGCTGCGGCACCACCCCGGAACACATCCGCCAGGTGGCCGAAGCGGTCCGCCTCGTCGAGAAGGCCGCGCGCAACCCGGTCCACGAGTCGGGGACGTCGTCGCTGTACACGGCGGTGCCGTTCGAGCAGGACGCCAGCATCCTGATGATCGGTGAGCGGACGAACTCCAACGGCTCCAAGGCATTTCGTGAGGCGATGATCGCCGAGGACTACCAGAAGTGCCTCGACATCGCGAAGGACCAGACCCGCGACGGCGCCCACATGCTCGACCTCAACGTCGACTACGTCGGACGCGACGGCGCCGCCGACATGGCCGCCCTCGCGAGCCGGTTCGCGACGTCGTCGACTCTGCCGATCATGCTCGACTCCACCGAGCCCGCGGTCCTGCAGGCCGGCCTCGAACACCTCGGCGGCCGGTGCGCCGTCAACTCCGTCAACTACGAGGACGGCGACGGACCGGACTCGCGGTTCCAGAAGATCATGCGGCTCGTCAAGGAGCACGGCGCCGCCGTCGTCGCGCTGACCATCGACGAGGAGGGGCAGGCGCGCACCGCCGAGCACAAGGTCCGCATCGCCGAGCGCCTGCTCGACGACATCACCGTGAACTGGGGCCTCGACGAGTCCGACATCATCATCGACGCGCTGACCTTCCCGATCTCCACCGGTCAGGAGGAGGTCCGACGCGACGGCATCGAGACGATCGACGCGATCCGCGAACTGAAGAAACGGCATCCGCGGGTGCACTTCACCCTCGGCGTGTCCAACATCTCGTTCGGTCTCAACCCGGCCGCCCGGCAGGTCCTGAACTCGGTGTTCCTGCACGAGTGCACCGAGGCGGGCCTCGACACGGCCATCGTGCACGCGTCGAAGATCCTGCCGATGGCGCGGATCCCCGACGAACAGCGCGAAACGGCCCTCGACCTGGTCTACGACCGCCGTCGCGAGGGCTACGACCCGCTGCAGAAGCTGATGGAGCTGTTCGAGGGCGTCTCCGCGGCGTCGGCACGCGAATCCCGCGCCCAGGAACTGGCGGCGCTGCCGCTGTTCGAGCGGCTGGAACGGCGCATCGTCGACGGTGAACGCAACGGTCTCGACGACGACCTCACCGCGGCGATGGAGGAGAAGCCGCCGCTCGCGATCATCAACGAGACCCTGCTGTCCGGCATGAAGACCGTCGGCGAACTCTTCGGGTCCGGGCAGATGCAGTTGCCGTTCGTGCTGCAGTCCGCCGAGGTGATGAAGGCGGCCGTGGCGTACCTCGAACCCCACATGGAGGCCACCGACGAGGACGGCAAGGGCCGCATCGTCATCGCCACCGTGAAGGGCGACGTCCACGACATCGGCAAGAACCTCGTCGACATCATCCTCAGCAACAACGGGTACGACGTGGTGAACCTCGGCATCAAGCAGCCGATCGCGACGATCCTCGACGCGGCGATCGAGCAGAAGGCCGACGTCATCGGCATGTCCGGTCTGCTCGTGAAGTCGACCGTGGTGATGAAGGACAACCTGCAGGAACTCAACGCCAAGGGTGTCGCGGAGAAGTTCCCCGTCCTCCTCGGCGGTGCCGCGCTGACCCGCTCGTACGTGGAGAACGACCTGGCCGAGGTGTACGAGGGCGACGTCAGCTACGCGCGCGACGCATTCGAGGGCCTGCACAAGATGGACGAGATCATGGCCGTCAAACGCGGCGGCGGACCCGACCCGGACAGCCCGGAAGCGATCGCCGCCCGGGAGAAGGCGGCCGAACGCAAGGCCCGCCACGAACGGTCCAAGCGGATCGCGGAGAAACGCAAGGCCGCCGAGACCCCGATCGAGGTGCCGGAACGGTCCGACGTGGCCACCGACATCGTCGTCCCGAGCCCGCCGTTCTGGGGCAACCGGATCGTGAAGGGTGTCTCGCTGTCCGACTACGCCGGACTGCTGGACGAGCGCGCCCTGTTCCTCGGGCAGTGGGGTCTGCGCGGGCAGCGTTCCGGCGACGGTCCCACCTACGAGGAGCTGGTGGATACGGAGGGCCGCCCACGACTGCGGTACTGGCTCGACCGGCTGAGCACCGAGGGAATCCTCGCGCACGCCGCCGTGGTGTACGGCTACTTCCCCGCCGTGTCCGAGGGTGACGACGTGGTCGTGCTCACCGACCCGGCACCGGACGCGGAGGAACGCTTCCGGTTCACGTTCCCGCGCCAGCACCGCGACCGGTTCCTCTGCGTCGCCGACTTCGTCCGGTCCCGCACCGAGGCGAAGGAGACCGGTCAGGTCGACGTGTTCCCGATGCAGCTCGTCACCATGGGCCAGCCGATCGCGGACTTCGCGAACGAGCTGTTCGCCGCCAACGCGTACCGCGACTACCTCGAGGTGCACGGCATCGGTGTGCAGCTGACGGAATCGCTGGCCGAGTACTGGCATCAGCGGGTCCGCGAGGAACTCGTGCTGCCCGGCGGTCACAACGTGGCCGAGCAGGATCCGTCGGAGGTGTCCGGGTTCTTCGACCTCGCCTACCGCGGCGCGCGCTACTCCTTCGGGTACGGCGCCTGCCCCAACCTGGAGGACCGCGCGAAGATGGTCGCTCTCCTCGAACCCGAACGGATCGGTGTGAAGTTGTCGGAGGAACTGCAGTTGCACCCCGAGCAGTCCACGGATGCGTTCGTGCTGCACCACCCCGAGGCGAAGTACTTCAATGTCTGAGGCATTCGACGGTCTCGCAGGCGTGCTGTGGGACATGGACGGAACGCTGCTCGATTCCGAGAAGATGTGGGACGTCGCGGTCCGCGAGTTGTCGCTGCACCTCGGCGGTCCGATGACCGAGGAGACACGCCTGAAGACGATCGGCGCGTCCAGCGCCAACGCTCTCGGCGTCATCTTCGACGCTCTCGGACTCGACCGGGATCCGGCGGCGCTCGCCGAGGCCAAGGAATGGATGTTCACCCGCGTCGAGGAACTGTTCGGCGACGGGATCCCGTGGCGGCCGGGCGCCCACGACGCGCTGCGGACCGCCCGGGCACACGGACTGAGGTCGGCGCTGGTGACCAACACCGAGCGCCGGCTCACCGAGCGGGCGCTCGAGACACTCGGCAGGCACCACTTCGACCACTCGGTGTGCGGCGACGAGGTGCCGGCAGGCAAACCGCACCCGGACCCGTACCTGCGGGGTGCGGAGCTGCTCGGGCTGCACCCGTCGCAGTGCCTCGCCGTCGAGGACTCGCCCACCGGTGCCGCGTCCGCGCAGGCCGCGGGCTGCGTCGTCCTCATCGTCCCGTGCGAGATCCCGGTGGCGGACGGCCCGGGGCGGGTGTTCCGCGGCAGCCTCGAAGGTCTCACCGGTGCCGATCTGGCCGAGGCCTGGGCCCAGCCGAGCGGTGTACGTCTCTAGGTAGTCTGGTTTCCCGTGGCTGTCCCGAAAATCGTGCTGTTCTACGTGTTCACTCCGCTCGCCGACCCGGAGGCGATCCGGCTCTGGCAGTACACGCTGGCCGAGGCGCACAACCTGACGGGCCGGATCCTCGTCTCCGAGCACGGCATCAACGCGACCGTCGGCGGCGACATCCGCGACGTCAAGCGGTACGTGAAGGGAACACGCAGCTACGCGCCGTTCAAGGACGCCGACATCAAGTGGTCGGACGGGCTCGGCGCCGACTTCCCGCGGCTCAGCGTGAAGGTGCGGCCGGAGATCGTGACGTTCGGTGCGCCGGGCGAGCTGAAGGTGGACGCGAACGGTGTCGTCGGCGGCGGTACCCACCTGGCGCCGGACGAGGTGCACCGCCTGGTCGAGGGGCGCGGTGACGACGTCGTCTTCTTCGACGGACGCAACGGCTTCGAGGCGGAGATCGGCCGCTTCCGGGACGCCGTCGTGCCGGACGTGTCCACCACCCGCGACTTCGTGCACGAACTCGACAGCGGCAAATACGACCATCTCAAGGACAAGGCCGTCGTCACCTACTGCACCGGGGGAGTGCGGTGCGAGGTCCTGTCCTCGCTGATGCGTTCGCGCGGGTTCGGTGAGGTCTACCAACTGGACGGCGGCATCGTCCGCTACGGCGAGGCGTTCGGTGACTCGGGTCTGTGGGAGGGGTCGCTGTACGTCTTCGACAAGCGGATGACCATCGAGTTCAGCGATGGGGCCAAGACCCTGGGACGCTGCACCCGATGCGGCGGCCCGACGTCCCGGTACGAGAATCTGCCGGAAGATCGGGGCCGCGAACTCGTGCTCGTGTGCGCCGGCTGCACCGAGAACCGGGCGGGCTGAGGTGGCCGGGGCGCCGCTGCCCGTCCGCAACGGCCTCGGTCCCGATCGCATCCGGATGCCGGCCGGGCTCGGGGCGAAGACCGTCGCCGAATTCCTGGTCGAGACGTACCCCGACGAGCGGGCGCACTGGCTGTCGCTGATCGACGGTGGGGAAGTCGTCGACGAACACGGCAGGGTGGTCGACCGCGGCACCCGCTATGCGCCGACCCGATTCGTGTACTTCTACCGCGACCCCGCACCCGAGATCCCGGTTCCGTTCGAGATCGACATCCTCCACCGCGACGACCAACTCGTGGTGATCGACAAGCCCCATTTCCTCGCGACCATTCCGCGGGGTGCGCACATCACCGAGACGGCGGTCGTGCGGTTGCGGCGGACGCTGGACCTCCCCGATCTCACCCCGGCCCACCGGCTCGACCGGATGACGGCCGGTGTGCTGGTGTTCCTGATCCGGCCGGAGGACCGCAGGGCGTATCAGGAACTGTTCGTCTCCCAGCAGGTCACCAAGGAATACGAGGCCGTCGCCGGACACGATCCCGCGCTGGAGTTTCCGCGCACCATCCGCAGCCGCATCGTCAAGGAACACGGGATCATGACGGCCACGGAGGAACCGGGAGAGCCGAACAGCGAAACCGTCGTCGACCTGATCGAGACCCGGGACGGCCGCGCCCGCTACCGGCTGTTGCCGAAGACCGGCCGGACGCACCAACTGCGGCTGCACATGTCGTCGCTGGGGCTGCCGATCGAGGGCGACAACTACTACCCGGACTTCCGCCGATCGGAGCCCGGCGACTTCTCGACCCCGTTGCGGTTGCTGGCGCGGGCCATCGAGTTCACCGATCCCCGTTCGGGCGGGGTCCGCCGCTTCGAGAGTCGCCGCACACTCGGGTGGTGACCGGTTCGGAGAGGTCCGCGGCGGCGTGAAACAATGGGTCCTCGTGAAGACCTTCGAATCCCTGTTCGCCGAGCTGACCGAGCGTGCCGCTACCCGCCCCGAGGGGTCCGGCACCGTTGCCGCCCTCGACGCCGGCGTCCATTCGCAGGGAAAGAAGATCCTCGAAGAGGCGGGTGAGGTGTGGATCGCCGCCGAGCACGAGAGCGACGAGGCGCTCGCCGAGGAGATCTCCCAACTGCTGTACTGGACGCAGGTGCTGATGGTGGGTAAGGGCCTGAAACTCGAGGACGTCTACCGACATCTGTGATCGGTGATCGAGACTCCTCCACCCGCTCCCGAAAGGAACCCTCAGCCATGCTGCGCGTCGCAGTCCCCAACAAGGGCTCGCTGTCCGAGTCCGCCGCCGAAATCCTCTCCGAGGCCGGCTACCGTCGTCGCACCGACTCCCGCGACCTGACCGTCCTCGACCCGTCCAATCAGGTCGAGTTCTTCTTCCTGCGCCCCAAGGACATCGCGATCTACGTCGGTTCCGGTGAACTCGATCTCGGCATCACCGGCCGCGACCTGGCCCGTGACTCGGGCGCCCCGGTCGCCGAGCGGCTGTCGCTCGGATTCGGCCGCTCCACGTTCCGGTACGCCGCCCCCGCCGGCAAGGACTGGAAGGTCGAGGACCTCGCCGGACTCCGGATCGCCACGTCCTACCCCAACCTGGTGCGCGACGACCTCTCCGCACGCGGGATCGAGGCCTCGGTCATCCGCCTCGACGGCGCCGTGGAGATCTCCATCCAGCTCGGGGTCGCGGACGCGATCGCCGACGTCGTCGGGTCCGGCCGCACGCTGCGCCAGCACAACCTGGTCGCATTCGGTGACACCCTGTGCGACTCCGAGGGTGTGCTCATCGAGCGGGCCGGTTCGCCTGCCGACGATTCCGCACGCAATCAGTTGGTCGAGCGGGTGCGTGGCATCGTCTTCGCGCAGCAGAATCTGATGCTCGACTACGACTGCCCGAAGACGATCCTCGACGACGCGCTGAAGATCACCCCCGGACTCGAGTCGCCGACGCTGTCGCCGCTCGCCGACGAGAACTGGGTCGCGGTCCGGGCGATGGTGCCGATCAAGGGGCACAACGGAGTGATGGACGAACTCGCGGACCTCGGTGCCAAGGCCATCCTCGCGTCGAACATCCGGTCCTGCCGCGCACTCTGATCTCGTTCCGCCGCAGGACGATCCGCGCCCGTTCCGGTCAGGAGCGGGCGCGGACCTGTACGGTCTGGGCGATCCGGCCGACCGCGCCGGTCTCGTCGTACAGCACGCCCGCGCACATTCCCACGCCGTCGGGTCCGATGGACGTCTCGGAGCCGACGCCGACCCATTCGCCCTCGGGGACCCGGAAGATGTGCACGGTGAGGTCGGTGTTGAGGAACGTCCAGTCGGCCGGGTCGAGTTTCGATCCCACACCGTTGGCGACGTCCGCGATGGAGAAGAGCCGCTCGAGCGGCGTCATGGTTTCGCCGAGGACCAGCGCGGGCCGCGGCCTCGCCCACAGCTTGCCGGGGCCCTCGCACCCCATCTCGGCGATCCACCGCCAGTCGAGGGTCGTCAGGTAGCCCGAATTCCAGCCTTCGCTGAACGTGCCCTCCCGGCCGGTGGACCGAGGTTCGAGTGGCGGGTCGACGACATGGGCGGCATCGCTCGTGTCGACGGTCTCCATGCGCCACGCCGAGCCCCGCGCCACGGCACGGGGCCGGTCGCCGACGGTCCACAGTTCGGCGACCACCAACTCCACCCGGCGGCCCGGCCGCTGCACCCAGGACCGGACCTCGAGTTCTGCGATCGGGATCGGGCCGAGGATCTCCACCACGACCCGCGTGATGCGCGCGTCGTCACGAGGGGCGCACCGTTCGAGTGCCCGCACGAGCAGCGCAGACGGGGGAGCGCCGTGCTGCATGGTCTCGGCCCACACGCTGATCGTCAGATCGGTGCTGTCGAATCGCTCGACCGTGATCTTCTGGTCCGAATCCACTTCCGGCGCACCCGGTGCTTCCGAACCGAGTGGTACGTAGTAGGACTCGGAACTCATTCGACAATCTCCTCGAAACCTGGTGCGTCTTCGGCGGGCCCCTCCGGCCATCCCGGGTAGGGAGGCGGCGTTCCTCCGAACGAGGGGCACAGGGACTTATGATCACACCAGTCGCACAGCCGGCTCGGCTTGGGTCGGAAATCGCCGGTGACACCCGCCGCCAGGATGGCCTTCCAGATCGCCGACAGCGTGCGCTCGAACCGCAGCAGTTCGTCCTCGTCGGGCGCGTAGGTGAGGACCGTGCCGGACGCGAGATACAGCAGCCGCAGCTGCGCCGGGACGATGCCACGGGTGCGCAGCAGGACCAGCGCGTAGAACTTCATCTGGAACAGCGCCTTGGACTCGGACATCTCGCGGGGTGCGCGGCCGGTCTTGTAGTCGACCACCCGCACCTCGCCGGTGGGGGCGACGTCGATGCGGTCGACGAATCCGCGGAGCAGCACCCCGTCGGCGAGTTCGGTCTCGACGCGCTGTTCGCACGATTCGGCCTCGAACCGGGTGGGGTCCTCCAGCTGGTAGTAGGCGGTGACGAGCGAACGCGCCTCGTCGAGGAACGCCTCGCGCTGGTCCTCGGGGACCAGGTCCATCAGGTCGGGTGCCTCGGCGAGGAGGCGCTCCCAGGACGGGAGGATCAGATCGACCGCCTTCTGCGGGACCCGTTCGGCGGCGGGCAGCCCGAACAGCGTCTCGAGCGCGGCGTGCACCACCGTGCCCTTCACCTGCGCGCGCGACGGTGCCTCGGGGAGCCGGTCGACGGCACGGAAGCGGTAGAGGAGAGGGCACTGCTTGAAGTCGCCGGCGCGGGATGGTGACAGGGCCGGCCGCCTGCGGGTGGCCGAAGTGTCGCCGGGCTGTGACGGGGAACCCTTTGTGACGGGGGCTGGCGACTCTGAGATGCTCACACCTGGCAGGGTAGGCCCCCGGTCCGACAGTCGTGTCGGGGCTGCGGGGCGGGCGCCGGACGGCGCCGGACGAACAGGCTGAGGAGTCGGTGACGATGGTGGGACGCGAAACGCGACCGAGTGGACCGTTTCGGGTGGGCGATCGCGTCCAGTTGACCGACGGCAAGGGTCGGCACTACACGGTCAATCTGGAGGCGGGCAAGGAGTTCCACACGCACCGCGGCGGAATCCTGCACGACGACCTGATCGGCACCGACGAGGGCAGCGTGGTCAAGTCCACCAACGGCACCCCGTACCTCGCGCTGCGTCCGCTGCTCGTCGACTACGTCCTGTCGATGCCCCGCGGGGCGCAGGTCATCTATCCGAAGGACGCCGCGCAGATCGTCCACGAGGGCGACGTCTTCCCGGGCGCCCGTGTCCTCGAGGCCGGCGCGGGCTCGGGCGCACTGACATGCTCCCTGCTGCGCGCGGTGGGGCCGGAAGGCCGGGTCATCTCGTACGAGGTGCGCGACGATCACGCCGAGCACGCCGTGCGGAACGTCGAGACGTTCTTCGGGGAACGCCCCGCGAACTGGGACCTGACCATCGCGGACGTCGCCGAGTTCGACGCCGACGCGGCGGGCGGCCCGGTCGACCGGGTGGTCCTCGACATGCTGGCCCCCTGGGACGCGCTGCCCGCGGTGTCCAAGGCGCTGGTTCCCGGCGGTGTGCTCGTCGTCTACGTCGCGACTGTGACGCAGCTCTCCAAGGTCGTCGAGGCGATGCGCGAGCAGGAGTGCTGGACCGAGCCGCGGTCCTGGGAGTCGATCGTCCGTGGCTGGCACGTCGTCGGGCTCGCGGTGCGGCCGGAACATCGGATGCAGGGCCACACCGCGTTCCTGGTCAGCGCCCGGCGTCTCGCCGAGGGGACCGTCACACCCAAGCCGCAGCGCCGGTCGGGCAAGGGCTGAGACACGCCTTCGGCGGCGCCCGGAGCGGGCGCCGCCGAAGGACGAGGTGCTAGCTGCAGCCCGCGCGTGCCATGCCGAGCAGGGTGCACGTGCTCTCGTCCGACACCTTCCACACGCCGTCGACGTTCTCCCACGTCCACGCCGTCGGAGCGGCCGTGCCGTGCGGGCTCGAGATCGCGACGTTCGCCGTCGCGGTATCGCCCTCCACCTGCACGTCCGTGACCGTGAAGGACACCGGGTAGTTGGCCATGGCGGCGGTCATCGCCTCCAGATTCGGGCGGCGTTCGTCGCCGTCGACGACCACGACGGTTTTCTCGTCGACCGGCCGGGCCGGGTCCACGAGCAGCTGGAGCGTACCGAGCAGTTCCTCCGACGTGGGGGCGGCGACGGTCGCGTCTACCTGGGACGACGTGGCCGCGGCGGTGCCGGAACTGTCGTCGGACGAGCAGGCCGACATCCCGAGCGCGACGACCGCCGCGCCCACGGCAACCACGGACCTACCGATGAAGGATCTGCCGTTCAGGGGCTTGCGGATTATCACGACGAACCCTTTCGTTACACAGAACAGAGAGGACACTGCTCGACAGGTAGGTAAGGCTAACATGAGAGTTTCGGTGGCCCAGGGTGTCATGTATGCCGATTCGCAATCGGCAGAATCCGTGTCACGGCGCAGAATTCGGGCAGTGCCGGTAGCGTTGATAGATCTCATTGGGAGGAGACGCACATGAGCTCGACAGAGAACCCCGATTCGGTTGCGGCCGCACGAGAGCTCGAGGCGTTGCGCGCGGAGGCGTCGGCACTGCGCAGGCAGCTCGCGGAGTCGCCGGAACAGCTTCGTGAGATGGAATCGCGAGTGGACTCGCTGTCCATCCGGAACACCAAGCTGATGGACACCCTCAAGGAGGCCCGTCAGCAGCTCATTGCGCTTCGAGAGGAAGTCGACCGCCTCGGCCAGCCGCCGAGCGGGTACGGCGTGCTGCTCGGAGTGCACGACGATCAGACCGTGGACGTGTTCACCTCCGGACGCAAGATGCGGTTGACCTGCTCCCCGAACGTCGATGCCGAGACCCTCAAGCTCGGTCAGACCGTGCGCCTCAACGAGGCGCTCACGATCGTGGAAGCGGGCACCTTCGAGCGCGTCGGTGAGATCAGCACGCTGCGCGAGGTCCTCGACGACGGTCAGCGGGCCCTCGTGGTCGGCCACGCCGACGAGGAACGGATCGTCTGGCTCGCCGAACCCCTCGCCACCGTGTACGCGGACAGCGAGAGGGAATCGGTCGCGTACGACGCCGAATCACCCACCCGCAAACTACGGCCGGGCGACTCCCTCCTCGTCGACACCAAGGCCGGGTACGCGTTCGAGCGGATCCCCAAGGCCGAGGTCGAGGATCTCGTCCTCGAAGAGGTTCCCGACGTCCACTACGACGACATCGGCGGCCTCGGCCGGCAGATCGAGCAGATCCGCGACGCCGTCGAGTTGCCGTTCCTCCACAAGGACCTGTTCCACGAATACGAGCTCCGCCCGCCCAAGGGCGTGCTTCTCTACGGTCCGCCCGGGTGCGGCAAGACGCTCATCGCCAAGGCGGTCGCCAACTCGCTCGCCAAGAAGATCGCGGAGGCCCGGGGGCAGGACAGCAAGGAAGCCAAGTCCTACTTCCTCAACATCAAGGGCCCCGAGCTGCTGAACAAGTTCGTCGGCGAGACCGAGCGGCACATCCGGCTGATCTTCCAGCGGGCCCGGGAGAAGGCGTCCGAGGGCACCCCCGTGATCGTGTTCTTCGACGAGATGGATTCGATCTTCCGCACCCGTGGATCGGGTGTCTCCTCCGACGTCGAGACCACCGTGGTGCCGCAGCTGCTCAGCGAGATCGACGGTGTCGAGGGACTCGAGAACGTCATCGTGATCGGCGCCTCCAACCGCGAGGACATGATCGACCCCGCGATCCTGCGTCCCGGCCGCCTCGACGTGAAGATCAAGATCGAACGCCCCGACGCGGAGTCGGCGCAGGACATCTTCTCGAAGTACCTGGTCGAGACGCTTCCGGTGCACAGCGACGACATCGCGGAGTTCGGTGGCGACCGCACGGCCTGCATCCGGGTGATGATCGAACGGGTCGTCGACCGCATGTACGCCGAGAGCGAGGAGAACCGCTTCCTCGAGGTCACGTACGCCAACGGCGACAAGGAGGTCCTGTACTTCAAGGACTTCAACTCGGGGGCGATGATCCAGAACATCGTCGACCGCGCCAAGAAGTACGCGATCAAGTCGGTGCTCGACACCGGTGCCCCGGGCCTGCGCGTCCAGCACCTGTTCGACTCCATCGTCGACGAGTTCTCGGAGAACGAGGACCTGCCGAACACCACCAACCCCGACGACTGGGCCCGGATCTCGGGCAAGAAGGGCGAGCGGATCGTCTACATCCGCACGTTGGTCACCGGTAAGAACGCGAGCGCGAGCCGCGCCATCGACACCGAGTCCAACACCGGCCAGTACCTGTAGGCCGAACGGCACGCGCTGCGCGGCGGGAACCGGGATACGGTTCCCGCCGCGTGTGCCGTCGGGTCAGCGGTCCTGCGCCACGAGGTAGTCCTCGAGGAGTGCCCTCGTGTCCGGCACGAACGGCCACCGCGGGTCGCGCAGGTGCGTCACCAATTCGTGGGGTGTCCACCACCAGCCCGACGCGATCTCGCTGGCCTGGTGGACGACGGGCCCGTCCCAGTGCGTCTCGTAGGCGTAGAGGTGGCAGCGCAGCCGCAGTCCCTGCCACTCGCCGTCCCACACCACCCTCGCGATGGGGGTGAGGCTCACCCCGGTGATGCCCAGTTCCTCCGCCAGTTCCCGGCCCGCGGCCTCCTCCGGGGTCTCGCCGGGATCGACGACCCCGCCGGCCAGGCAGTCGTGGTGTCCGGCGAACACCGTCTTCGTGTCCGACCGCCGGTGCACGTAGAGGCGCTGTTCGTCGCGGGAGCGGACGAGCACCCCGGCGCTCGCGTGCCACAGCCCCTCGGCGTAGACACGGGACCGCGCGGCGGACCCCACCGGCCGTCCGGATTTGTCGAACACCGCCACCACTTCGTCCGTGCCGGGTGGGGTGTTCGGTGCAGAATCCATGAGTCGATCCTGCCAGCACCCCGGCGAACGTCGGTACTGTCGACGTCGGGTGCTCGTTCCGGTGCCGAAGGGGTGAGAGTTCATGGCGTTGCCGCGTTCGATCGCCCGATTCAACCGGGTCGTCACCAACCGGGTGGGCCGTCACGTCGCGACAATCCTGCCCGGATTCGCCTTGGTCGAGCACCGTGGCCGCACATCCGGCAAGGCTTATCGCACGCCCGTCAACGTGTTCGTGGTGGACGGGCGCTACCGGTTCGCCCTCACGTACGGGGCGCACAGCGACTGGGTGCGAAACGTGGTGGCGGCGGGCGGATGCACCATCGTGACGCGCCGCCGGACGGTGCACCTGACGAACCCTCGAATCGGCACCGACGGCACTCACTCGTGGGCGCCGCCCGGGGTCCGGACCGTGCTCGAGGCGATCTCGGCGGACCGGTACCTGGAGTGCTCGCCGGGCTAGTCGCCGGACGCCGACGGCTCGCGCGGCAGGAGTGTGCCGTCGGGTGGCGTGGGCGATCGCATAGGCTCGGCAGCATGCAGCGGATCATCGGTGTCGAAGTCGAGTACGGAATCTCCTCACCCAGCGAGCCTTCGGCCAATCCGATCTTGACGTCCACCCAGGCGGTGCTGGCCTACGCGGCAGCCGCGGGAGTGCCGCGCGCGAAGCGCACCCGATGGGATTACGAGGTGGAATCCCCGCTGCGGGACGCCCGCGGATTCGACCTGGGCCGGCTCAGCGGCCCGGCGCCGGTGATCGACGCCGACGAGGTCGGCGCGGCCAACATGATCCTCACCAACGGCGCTCGGCTCTACGTCGACCACGCGCACCCCGAGTACTCGGCCCCGGAGGTCACCGACCCCCTGGACGCCGTCATCTGGGACAAGGCCGGCGAACGCGTGATGGAGGCGGCCGCGCGGCACGCGTCGAGCGTCCCCGGTGCCCCGCGACTGCAGTTGTACAAGAACAACGTGGACGGCAAGGGCGCGTCGTACGGCACCCACGAGAACTACCTGATGTCCCGGGCCACGCCGTTCTCCGCGGTGATCAACGGGCTGACGCCGTTCTTCGCGTCCCGTCAGGTGATCTGCGGGTCGGGCCGGGTGGGCATCGGCCAGTCCGGCGACGAGGCAGGCTTCCAGCTGTCCCAGCGGGCCGACTACATCGAGGTGGAGGTCGGGCTCGAGACCACGCTCAAGCGCGGCATCATCAACACCCGCGACGAACCGCACGCCGACGCGGACAAGTACCGGCGCCTGCACGTCATCATCGGCGACGCGAACCTCGCCGAGATGTCCACGTACCTGAAGGTCGGGACGACGGCGCTGGTCCTGGACCTCATCGAGGCCGGTGTCGATCTCACCGACCTGCAGCTGGCCCGACCGGTCACCGCCGTGCACCACATCAGCCACGACCCGACGCTGCGCGCGACGGTCGCGCTGGCCGACGGCCGGGAACTGACCGGGCTTGCGTTGCAGCGGATCTACCTGGACCGGGTCGACAAGTTCATGTCCGCCGAGGGCAACGACGACCCCCGAGTGGCCGATCTGCTGGAGAAGTGGGCGATGGTGCTCGACCTCCTCGAGCGGGACCCGATGGAATGCGCCCACCTGCTGGACTGGCCGGCGAAGCTGCGTCTGCTCGAGGGCTTCCGGAACCGGGAGGGCCTCAACTGGTCCGCGCCGCGACTGCATCTGGTCGATCTGCAGTACTCGGACGTGCGCCTCGACAAGGGTCTGTACAACCGGCTCGTCGCCCGAGGGTCGATGGAGCGCCTGGTGTCGGAGCAGGCGGTGCTCGACGCCGTCGACACCCCGCCGACCGACACCCGCGCCTACTTCCGCGGTGAATGCCTGCGCAAGTTCGGTGCCGACATCGCGGCCGCGAGCTGGGATTCGGTGATCTTCGACCTCGGTGGCGACTCCCTGGTCCGCATTCCCACGCTCGAGCCGCTGCGGGGCAGCAAGGCGCACGTGGGGGAGTTGCTGGAGTCGGTGGAGACCGCGAAAGAGCTCGTCGACGAGCTCACGAACTGATTCGTCGACCGTTTCCGGGCGCATCTGCCCGGAACTCGCCGTCGCGTCGGCACACGTGGGGCGGCGACGCTCGGTAGGGTGAAGGTCCGAGCGGATGATGTAGTCAGACTGCTTGGCAGGACAGGACGCTCGGAAGAAGAGCTCCCTTCACACAAGGAGGTCGGCGGCGATGGCGCAAGAGCAGACCAAACGAACTGGCGGCGGCGACGAGGACGAGACCCCGGGCGGTGACGGTGCCGGTGGGCAGGAACGTCGCGAAAAGCTGGCCGAGGACACCGACGACCTGCTCGACGAGATCGACGACGTGCTCGAGGAGAACGCCGAGGACTTCGTCCGGGCCTATGTCCAGAAGGGCGGCCAGTGACGGCGGATCGACCGGCATTGCGGACAGGTGACGGTGAGACGAGGCTCAGCTTCGGTTCGAATCTGAGCTCGTTCACCGAGTATCTGCGTGGTCACGCACCAGAATTGCTGCCGGAGAATCGGATCGGCCATCGTTCGCACTCGACACGGGGTGGTGACGGGATGGAGAGCGGTGATCTCGCACCGCACGGAACGACGATCGTGGCGCTCACCTACAAGGGGGGCGTCCTGCTCGCAGGCGACCGGCGCGCGACCCAGGGCAACCTGATCGCCAGCCGGGACGTCGAGAAGGTGTACGTCACCGACGAGTACTCGGCGGCCGGTATCGCCGGCACCGCGGGCATCGCCATCGAACTGGTGCGCCTGTTCGCCGTCGAACTCGAGCACTACGAGAAGATCGAGGGCGTTCCGCTGACGTTCGACGGCAAGGCCAACCGCCTGGCGTCGATGGTGCGGGGCAACCTCGGTGCGGCGATGCAGGGTCTCGCGGTCGTCCCGCTACTGGTCGGCTACGACCTCGACGCGGACGACGAGGCCCGGGCGGGCCGCATCGTCTCGTACGACGTCGTCGGCGGCCGGTACGAGGAACGCGCCGGATACCACGCGGTCGGTTCGGGATCGTTGTTCGCGAAGTCGGCGCTGAAGAAGATCTACTCGCCGGACAGCGACGAGGAGACCGCCCTGCGGGCAGCCATCGAATCGCTGTACGACGCGGCCGACGACGACTCGGCCACCGGTGGGCCCGACCTGACCCGAGGCATCTACCCGACCGCGGTCACGATCACCCAGGCCGGTGCCGTGCACGTGTCCGAGGAGACGACGTCCGAGTTGGCTCGGCGCATCGTCGCCGAGCGCACCGAACAAGGGGGGTCTGCGCGATGACCATGCCGTATTACGCCTCCGCCGAGCAGATCATGCGGGATCGCTCGGAACTGGCGCGCAAGGGAATTGCCCGGGGACGCAGCGTCGTGGTCCTCACATTCCGCGACGGCGTGCTGTTCGTCGCCGAGAATCCCTCCACCGCCCTGCACAAGGTCAGCGAACTGTACGACCGGCTCGGCTTCGCGGCCGTCGGCAAGTACAACGAGTTCGAGAACCTGCGTCGCGCCGGGATCGTCCACGCCGACATGCGCGGCTACTCCTACGACCGCCGGGACGTGACGGGCCGGTCGCTCGCCAACGCGTACGCGCAGACCCTGGGCACGATCTTCACCGAGCAGCCCAAGCCGTACGAGGTGGAGATCTGCGTCGCGGAGGTCGGGCGGGTGGGCAGCCCGAAGGCTCCCCAGCTGTATCGCATCACGTACGACGGATCCATCGTCGACGAACAGCATTTCGTGGTGATGGGTGGCACGACCGAGCCGATCGCGACCGCCATGCGCGAGTCGTACCGTGCCGACCTCGATCTCGAGGCGGCGGTCGGCATCGCGGTCAACGCGCTGCGTCAGGGCGGTGCGGGGGAGGGCGAGAAGCGGAACGTCGACGTGGCGAGCCTCGAGGTGGCCGTGCTCGATCAGTCCCGTCCTCGGCGCGCGTTCCGGCGGATCGCGGGAACCGCGCTCGAACAGCTGGTTCCCGCAGCGCCGGCGGCCGCCTCGGAGTCCGCTCCGGAGCCGAAACCGGACACCGAGACGAAGCCGGCCGACACTCAGGACTGAGGTCGGTACACGGCGATCGCTCCGGGCACCGTCCGGAATTCGAATCGCCGGGCGTCGGCCACCACTTCACCGTCGGTGGCCAGCGCCACCGGCGAGCCCTTCACCCGGACGGTGAGCCGGGGCACGAGGGATCGCACGTACACCCGGCTGTTTCCGAGTGTCCCGGTCGCGGCGGCGAACAGCAGCCGCGGCCGGGATGCCCGCCGGTCGGCTCGCACGTACCGGACGTCGAGAAGTCCGCCGGTGATGGCGGGACGCGACATCGGAACCTGATCGCCGGGGGAATACCGACCGTTCCCCACGAACAGCATCCAGACCTTCACGGGCCTGCCGTCGATGGTGACGGCGAGCGGTGTTGCGGCGGAGAGAATCCGGACCATCGCCGCACAGGCCGCGGGCCACTTCCCGTACCGGGGCTGCCACTTCTCCCGCAGCCGCACCGCGTCGGGATAACCACCCAGACTGGCGGTGTTGAGGAACGGGGCGGGTTCCTCGACATCGGTGTGGACGACGGCCTGATCGACGAGAACCGCACGTCCGGTCTCGACGGCGTTCACAGTGTCCGAGATGTCGGCGACGCCGGCGTCCCGCGCGAAGTGATTGAGGGTCCCGCCGGGGAACACCGCCAGTGGCAGAGAATGTCGCGCCGCCGCGGACGCTACCGCGACCACGGTCCCGTCTCCACCGCACACCCCGAGGGCACGCGGCTTCGTCTCGGCCACCCAGGCGTCGAGTTGCTCGGCGAAATCGTGGTCGGTGTCGAGGGCACGCACGTGCGCCTTCGGGAGTGCGATCGCGATCTCCTCGGAGGGATCCACGGTGTCCGGCCCGGACTCCTGGTTCACCAGCACGAGCAGACCCTCGCCGCCCGGCAGCGCAGGTGCATCGACCGCGCGGCCCAGTTCCGCCGGGTCCTCGGTGCGCACCGCCCACCAACGGCGGGTTCCCGAAGCGACGGCCCCGCCCAGCATCAGCCCGACGAGGACGTCCGACGGCCAGTGCACGCCGTTGTGCACCCGGGAGTACGCGACCGCGGCCGCGAGGGGGGCGAGCGCGGCGCCGGCCGCGGGCGATTCCAGGGCGACACCCGTGGTGAACGCCGCCGCCGACGCCGAATGTCCGGACGGGAAGGACGAGGACCGGGGGATCGGCACCCCGCGCAGCACGTTCGTCCACACGCGGGCGGGTGGGCGCCGCCGCGGGAACACCGGTTTGAGGATGCCGTTGGCCAGACCGCTGGCCATCGCGAGGGAGAGCAGGCCACGCACGGCACCGCGCCGGGCGCGTCCGCCGATCAGACCGAGCAGCGCCGCCACGCACCACCACAGGACCCCCTTGTCGGCGGCGTGACTGAGGAAGCGCATCGCCCGGTCGACCCCGGAGGGCCGCAGATCGGCGCTGCGGCCGAACACGATTTCGTCGGCCCGGTGGATGCGGTGCAGGTGTGGGTTCACTGTCTCAGCGTAGGCGCGGAGTGTCGCCGGACGGTTTTCCCGCTCCGCCGGGTGATCGGCGTTGTAATGTCGAGGTGTGCAGCGACGAATCATGGGAATTGAGACAGAGTTCGGTGTGACCTGCACCTTCCATGGTCACAGGCGACTGAGCCCGGACGAGGTTGCGCGCTACCTGTTCCGGCGGGTGGTGTCGTGGGGCCGGAGCTCCAACGTGTTCCTCCGGAACGGTGCCCGCCTGTACCTGGACGTCGGCTCGCACCCCGAATACGCGACGGCCGAGTGCGACAACCTCATCCAGTTGGTCAACCACGACCGGGCGGGTGAGCGTGTCCTCGAGGAGTTGCTGATCGACGCCGAGCAGCGGCTCGCCGAGGAAGGCATCGGCGGCGACATCTACCTGTTCAAGAACAACACGGACTCCGCGGGCAATTCGTACGGCTGTCACGAGAACTTCCTCGTGGCGCGGGCCGGCGAATTCTCCCGGATCTCGGACGTTCTGCTCCCGTTCCTGGTGACGCGGCAGCTGATCTGCGGCGCCGGCAAGGTGCTGCAGACGCCGAAGGCGGCCACGTTCTGCCTGTCGCAGCGCGCCGAGCACATCTGGGAGGGTGTGTCCTCGGCGACCACCCGGTCGCGGCCCATCATCAACACCCGTGACGAGCCGCACGCCGACGCGGAGAAGTACCGCCGCCTGCACGTGATCGTCGGCGACTCGAACATGTCCGAGTCCACCACGATGCTCAAGGTGGGAACGGCGGCGCTCGTGCTCGAGATGATCGAGGCCGGGGTGTCGTTCCGCGACTTCGCGCTCGACAACCCGATCCGCGCCATCCGCGAGGTCAGCCACGACGTCACCGGGCGCCGCCCCGTGCGGCTCGCAGGCGGCAGGCAGGCCAGCGCCCTCGACATCCAGCGCGAGTACCACGCCCGGGCTGTCGAACACCTGCAGAACCGCGACCCCGATCCGCAGGTCACGCAGGTGGTCGACCTGTGGGGCCGCATGCTGGACGCCGTCGAGACGCAGGACTTCGCGAAGGTCGACACGGAGATCGACTGGGTGATCAAGCGCAAGCTGTTCCAGCGCTACCAGGACCGGCACGGCTTCGAACTGGCCGACCCGAAGATCGCGCAACTCGACCTGGCGTACCACGACATCAAACGCGGTCGCGGCGTGTTCGACGTGCTGCAGCGCAAGGGCCTGGTGAAGCGGATCACCGAGGACGAGACGATCGAGGCTGCGGTGGACACTCCGCCGCAGACCACCCGGGCGAAGCTGCGCGGCGAGTTCATCACCGCCGCGCAGGAGGCCGGGCGCGACTTCACGGTCGACTGGGTGCATCTCAAGCTCAACGATCAGGCTCAGCGGACCGTGCTGTGCAAGGACCCGTTCCGGTCGGTCGACGAGCGGGTGGAGCGGCTGATTGCCTCGATGTAGCGGCGCTCGGGGAGTCCGTAACGGGCTCACCCACTAGGCTTCCGGGCGTGCCGACTTCCAAGATCGAGCGCTTGATGAACCTGGTGATCTGTTTGCTGTCCACCAGACAGTTCCTCACCGCCGAGAAGATTCGCGAGAGCGTTGCCGGGTACGCCGACTCCGCCAGCGACGAGGCGTTCAGCCGCATGTTCGAACGCGACAAGAACGAGTTGCGGGATCTCGGTGTTCCGCTCGAGACCGGGCAGGCGTCGCGTTTCTCGACCGTCGAGGGCTACCGGATCAACCGCAATGCGTACGAGCTTCCCGACATCGACCTCAGCCAGGAGGAGTCGGCGGCCGTCGCGGTGGCGGTCCAGTTGTGGGAGTCGCCGGAGTTGACGTCCGCGGCGCAGGGGGCGCTTCTCAAGCTGCGTGCGGCGGGTGTGCAGGTGGATCCGGATTCGGCGGCCACCCCGGTCACGGCGGTACCCGCGCGCACCCGCGGCTCCGAACCGGCGCTCGGCAAGCTGCTGGCGGCGGTCGACGCCGGCCGCGCCGTCCACTTCCCGCACCGCGGTGCTCTCAACGAGCCGTACACCGAACGCACCGTGGAACCGTGGGGTGTCGTCACCGCGCACGGCCGGTGGTACCTGGTCGGTCACGACGTAGACCGGGGCGCCGTCCGGACGTTCCGGCTGTCGCGGATCGGCGACGACGTGACGGAGTTCGGGCCGTCGGGCGTCGTCCACAAGCCCGCGGGCGTCGATCTCCGCGACATCGTCGACCGGGTCACCGGTTCGGGCGCGGTCACCGGCACCGCCACCGTGTGGGTGGCGGAGGGCCGAGCCCAGGAACTGCGCCGACTGGCGACCACGGCGGAGGAGAAGCGGGTGAGCGAACGCAGCGGCACCGTGCTCCGGATCCCTGTCCACTCCCGGGACTGGATCGCGCGGCTGGTCGCCGGCCACGGGGCGGACGCCCTGGTGCTCGATCCGCCGGAACTGCGACACGATGTACTGACCAAGCTGAAGGACGCCGCGGGGGAAGGGGGGACGTCGTGAGCAACAGGCTCTCGTCTCGACTGTCCCGGCTCCTCAACCTGGTGCCGTATTTCATCGCGAACCCCGGGATGAGTGCTGCCGAGGCCGCCGCCGAACTGGGCGTGACCACCACACAGCTGATGTCCGACCTCAACCAGCTGTGGGTGTGCGGACTGCCCGGCTACGGACCCGGTGACCTCATCGACCTGTCGTTCTCCGAAGAGAGCATCGAGGTGACGTTCTCGGCGGGCATCGACCGTCCGCTGCGGTTGACGTCCACCGAGGCGACCGCCCTGCTGATTGCCCTGCGTTCGCTGGTGGAGATGCCGGGAATGGTCGACCCGTCCGCGGCGCACAGTGCGATCGCGAAGATCGAGGACGCCGCGGGGACAGCGGCGGCCCGTGCGGCGGTGACGCCGGCGTCGGAGCGGGATGCGGGGGAGGACGTGGCGGAGGATCCCATCGCCGCCACGGTGCGGTCCGCACTCCATCGCCGGCGGGCTCTCCACCTGACGTACTACTCGGCGTCTCGGGACCGGGTCACCGAGCGCACCGTGGACCCGGTGCGGATCGTGCTGGTCGACAACCACAGTTATCTGCAGGCGTGGTGCCGGCAGGCCGAGGGGGTCCGGCTGTTCCGTCTCGACCGGATCGACGCCGCCGCCGCACTGGACGAGCCGTCCACCCCGCCGGCGCAGGCACTCGTGCGGGACTCCAATCTGGAGTTGTTCAGCGGCGACGCGTCCCTTCCCCAGGCACGGCTGCACATCGGCGCCGACTGCGTATGGGTGCTCGACTACTACCCGATGGATGTCGCCACGGTCGCCGCCGACGGTTCGGTCGAGGCGACCATGAGTTACGGGGCGCTGGAGTGGATGGCGCGGCTCGTGCTCGGGTTCGGTTCCGGAATCACCGTGCTCGAACCGCCCGAACTGGTCGACGAGGTGCGCCGCCGGGCCGTGGAGGCGCTGTCCGCGTACGAGGCCGTCGAGGCGTGAGCGGCAAGGGTCCGGCGGGGCTCTGCTCGCCGATCTGCGCTCCCAGCGGGCACCCAGGAAACCGGCAGGGAAACGGCAGCGCAACTAGCCGGTTTCGACCGAACCGGTGCAGTGTATGTCCGGTAGCATCGGGGTCACCTGATCTTTTGGAGGTTTCATCATGGGAGCCATGAGCCCCTGGCACTGGGCCATCGTCGCGCTGGTCGTCGTCATCCTGTTCGGTTCCAAGAAGCTGCCCGATGCGGCTCGTGGACTCGGCCGTTCGCTCCGCATCTTCAAGAGCGAGGTCAAGGAGATGCAGAACGACAACAGCACGCCGGCGCCCACCGCGCAGAGTGCGCCCCCCGCGCAGAGCGCACCCGCCGAGCTGCCCGTGGCGGACACCACCACCACACCGGTCACCCCGCCGGCGCCGGTGCAGCCGCAGTCGCAGCACACCGAGCCCAAGTCGGCGTAGCCCGAGCCGCCTGACAACCGGGGTGACTCGTCACCCCGGTTGACTGCTGACCAAGACTAGGGCGAACAACAGTGCGAATTCCGTTCGATCCGCGCCACAGCAAGCGGAGGACCAACCCCGACGGCACCATGTCGTTGGTCGATCACCTCTACGAGCTGCGCACGCGACTGCTCCTGTCGGTGCTGGCCATCGTGGTCACCACCGCGGTGGGCTTCTTCTGGTACTCCCACGAGATCTTCGGCATCGAGAGTCTCGGCGAGCTCCTGCGGGGGCCGTACTGTTCGCTGCCGGAGTCGAGCCGCGCCGACCTGAGCAACGACGGGTCGTGCCGTCTCCTCGCGACCGGACCGTTCGAGCAGTTCATGCTCCGCTTCAAGGTCGCGCTCACGGCGGGCGTCGTCCTCGCCTGCCCCATCTGGTTGTACCAGCTGTGGGCGTTCATCACCCCCGGCCTGTACTCGAAGGAACGCCGCTACGCGATCGGCTTCGTGGTGTCCGGCGCGGCGCTGTTCATGGCCGGTGCCGTCCTGGCGTACGTGGTCGTCGCGAAGGCGCTGCACTTCCTGCTGACGATCGGCGACAACGTCCAGATCACCGCCCTCGGCGGCGCAGAATACTTCGGGTTCATCATCAACCTGCTGATCATCTTCGGCGTCAGCTTCGAGATCCCGCTGCTCATCGTCGCCCTGAACTTCGTCGGAATCCTGCCCTACGCGAAGCTCAAGGCGTGGCGCCGCGGCCTGATCTTCGCCCTGTTCGTGTTCGCCGCGATCGCCACGCCCGGTCAGGACCCGTTCTCGATGCTCGCGCTCGCGTTCGCGTTGACCCTGCTGTTCGAGATCGCCGTGCAGATCGCCCGCATCAACGACCGCCGCAAGGCCCGCCGCACGGAGCAGGAGTGGGGTGCCCTCGACGACGACGAGGCGTCGACGATCGCGGCGCCGTCGAACCTGGACGAGTCGTTCGACGTGGCCGCCACCGCGGTCCCCGAGCCCGCGGGCCGGTTCCGTCGTTCCCGCAAGTCCGGCAAGTCCGGTGCCGCGAACAAGAACGACGAGGCGAGCACGACCGGCAGCAACACACCGGGTCAGGACTTCTCCGACACCCTGTGACAATCTGACGGGGTGGCAGTGACAACAGGTGACACGACCGGCGGCACCGAACTCGATGTGTTCTCGGCGCAGCTCGGCTTCGTGCTCGACCCCTTCCAGATCAACGCCTGCCGCGCGCTCGAGGGCGGCCACGGCGTCCTCGTCTGCGCCCCGACCGGCGCGGGAAAGACGGTGGTCGGCGAATTCGCCGTGCACCTGGCGCTCGCAGCCGGCCGCAAGTGCTTCTACACGACGCCGATCAAGGCGCTGAGCAATCAGAAGTACGCGGAACTGGTGCGGCGGTACGGCAAGGACACCGTGGGGCTGCTGACCGGAGATTCGAGCATCAACTCGGACGCCCCGGTGGTCGTGATGACCACCGAGGTGCTTCGGAACATGTTGTACGCCGATTCGGCGGCGCTGCGCGGGTTGTCGCACGTCGTCATGGACGAGGTGCACTTCCTGGCCGACCGGTTCCGTGGGGCGGTGTGGGAAGAGGTGATCCTGCACCTGTCCGAGGACGTCCGGCTCGTCAGTCTGTCGGCGACCGTCAGCAACGCCGAGGAGTTCGGTGCGTGGATGGAGACGGTGCGCGGCGACACCACCGTGGTGGTCGACGAGAACCGCCCGATCCCGCTGTGGCAGCACATCATGGTCGGAAAGCGGCTGTTCGACCTGTTCGACACGAGGGCGCGCAGCGGGGACGCCCGCAAGGATCTGGTGGTCGACCAGGATCTGGTGCGTCACGTCAAGCAGCGTCAGGCCCTCGAGCGGGCCGACTCGTGGGAGCCGCGGGGCAGGGGGAGACGCGGCGGCAGTCGCGGGTACTCCAGCGATTTCCGGCCGCTGCCCCGGCCGGAGGTGATCTCCCGCCTCGACGACGAAGGACTCCTTCCGGCGATCACGTTCATCTTCAGCCGGGCCGGGTGCGATGCCGCGCTGGCGCAATGCCTGCGATCGCGGCTCGATCTGACGACGCCGGAGCAGGTCGCCGAGATCCGGACCATCGTCGACGCCCACACCGGCGAACTGCCGAAGGCCGATCTGGAGGTCCTCGGGTACTGGGAATGGCGCAAGGCGCTCGAGCGTGGTCTCGCCGCGCACCACGCGGGAATGTTGCCGGCGTTCCGGCAGACGGTCGAGGAGTTGTTCGTCAAGGGTCTGGTCCGGGCCGTGTTCGCCACCGAGACGCTGGCACTGGGCATCAACATGCCCGCCCGCACGGTCGTCCTCGAACGCCTCGTCAAATACAACGGTGAGGCCCACGCCGAACTCACCCCGGGGGAGTACACGCAGCTCACGGGCCGGGCGGGACGTCGCGGCATCGACATCGAGGGCCACGCCGTGGTCCTGTGGCAACCGGGGGTGGAACCGGTGGACGTCGCCGGGCTGGCGTCCACCCGCACGTTTCCGCTGCGCAGTTCGTTCCGTCCCGGCTACAACATGACGATCAATCTGGTCGACCGCATGGGTGCGGCAGAATCGCGGGCCCTGCTGGAGCGGTCCTTCGCCCAGTTCCAGGCCGACCGGTCGGTGGTCGGCCTGACGCGCGGTATCGAGCGCAACGAGGCCGCGCTCACCACGCTCCGCGAACGCCTCGGCGGCGAGGACGGCGAGTACTTCGAATACGCGCGGCTGCGGGAGGAGCTGAGCAGCCGGGAACGGTCACTCGAACGGGCGGGCCGGACCGAGCGCCGGGACGCCGCCGTCGCGTCGCTCGTCGCACTGCGGCGCGGCGACGTGATCGCGATCCCCGTGGGACGGCACTCCGGTCTGGCTGTGGTGCTGGAGCCGGACCGGGACCCGACGGACCCGAAGCCGTTGATCCTCACCGAGGCGAAGTGGGCCGGCCGGGTGTCGGCAGGCGACTTCCCCGAGCCGGCACGGGCTTTGGGCTCGATGCGGTTGCCGCGACGCTTCGACCACCACACCGCCCGGGTGCGACGCGATCTGGCATCGGCGTTGCGCAGCACCGGAATCATCGCGCCGGGCCGCCGGAAGCGGAAGAAGTCGGGTGCGGCCGCCGACGACGCCGAGATCGCGCGGCTGCGGCGCGCGATCAGGCAGCATCCGTGCCACAGCTGGCCCGACCGCGAGCAATTGAGCCGCATCGGTGAGCGCTACAACCGGCTGGCCCGCGAGACGGAGACGATGCGGCAGAAGGCCGCCGCCACGACGAACTCGTTGGCGCGCACGTTCGATCGGATCCTGTCGCTGCTCGCCGAACGCGACTACGTGTCGGAGGGGGAGCACCCCGATGCCACCGAGCACGGCACCCGGTTGAGCCGGATCTATTGTGAGAGCGATCTCTTGGTGGCCGAGTGCCTCCGGCAGGGTGTGTGGAAGGGACTCGGGCCCGCGGAACTCGCAGCCGTCGCGTCCGCGGTGATCTTCGAATCGCGCCGCGAGGGGGACACCGTCGAGAGCGGCGGTCCGGGAGCGCTGCGGCACGCCCTCGACGAGACCGTGCGGGTGTGGAGGGAACTGCGGGCGGACGAGATCCGGCACAAGTTGCCGCCCACCCGTGAACCGGACTTCGGCTTCGCCGCGGCGATCTACCACTGGGCGAGCGACAATTCGCTCGTCGAGGCGCTGATCGCGGCGGGAGACCAGGGACGCGCACTGTCTGCCGGCGACTTCGTGCGGTGGTGCAGGCAGGTGATCGACCTCCTCGAACAGGTCCGGTCGACGTCGCCCGATCCGGAGGTCGGCAAGGCCGCAGGTCGTGCGGTCGCGGCGATCCGTCGCGGCGTCGTCGCCGTGGATGCTGCGTGACCCCACGCCGTGTGGTTGGATTCGCACGCCGTCCGAAGGCCCGAATCCGATGGTGGGGCGTTACGGTAGGTACAAAACTTGACACGTGAGCGGGAGGCGACGATGAGCGGCCCTTACGGACCGAACGACCCGAACGGGCAATGGGCCCAGGGACAGCAACCGGGCCAGGGCAATCCTGACCAGACCGGCGGCCAGTACGGTGCGCCTCAGTACGGTCAGCAGCCGCCCGCCCAGCCGTGGGGTCAGCAACCGGGTCAGCCGCAGCAGCCCGGGCAGCCGCAGTGGGGTCAGCAGCCCCAGCAGCCGGGGCAGCCGCAGTGGGGTCAGCAGCCGCAACCCGGTCAGCTCGGACAGCCGGGCCCGGGGCAGTGGGGTCAGCAGCCGCAGCAGCCCGGGCAGCCGCAGTGGGGTCAGCAACCGGGTCAGCCGCAGCAGTGGGGACCGGCGCCCGGTCAGCAGCAGTGGGGGCAGCCGCCGTCGTCGGGGAAGTCGAAGCTGCCGTTGATCATCGGCGGTGTGGTGGCGCTGCTGGTGATCGTCGGTATCGCCCTGGTGCTCGCGTTCACGGTGTTCGGCACGGACACCCTCGATCAGAAGGCGGCGGAGGACGGTGTCGAGCGCATCGTCACCGATTCGTACGGCGCCGAGAACGTGTCCGGTGTCACCTGCCCCTCGGGTCAGGAAGTGAAGAAGGGCAACAGTTTCACGTGCAGCCTCACCGTCGACGGTGAGAAGAAGCAGGTCACTCTCACCTTCACCGACGACAAGGGCACGTACGAGGTGAGCCGCCCCAGCTAGGCGGCTCACTCGGCCGTCACGGAACCCGCGCGGCGGCCACCTTTTTCATCGCCGTCGTGAGGCGTCCCACGGAGTTCTCGATTCCGAGTTCGTCCGCCAGCCTGCCGAGCCGGTCCGCGTCGACCGGTTCGGCGGGCAGCGTGTCGTCGCGGGACAGTTCGACGTCCGCGTCGCGCACCACCCGCACCACCGGCAGTGCCGCGTCGAGATAGTCGGCCGCGGCAGCGAACTTCGCGCGCGCACCCTTCGCCATGTCCGATTCGGGATCGACGGCCGCGGCCCGCAGTGCGGCGAGCGATCCGTATTGCATGATCAGGCTGGACGCGGTTTTCTCGCCGATACCCTTCACGCCCGGCAGTCCGTCGGACGAGTCGCCGCGCAGCAGCGCGAGTTCGGCGTAGGCCTCGCCGGCCCGGTCGGTGGGCACCCCGTACTTGGCTGCCACCTCTTCGGGCCCGAGCAACTCTGCCTTGGCGAGTCCGCGCACCACGTACAGCACCCGCACGGGCACCGGGTCGTCCGTGACGACCTGCAGGAGGTCGCGGTCGCCGGTGACGACGACGACCGGGTCGCGGGTCTCGGTGGCGGCGAGGGTGCCGAGAACGTCGTCGGCTTCGAGGCCTTCCGCGCCTGCGGTCGCGATTCCGGTGGCGGCCAGGACATCCAGGATCATCGGGACCTGTGGCGAGAGGGTGTCGGGGACCTCTTCCTCCGCCCCGCCGGTGTCCTCGGCCACCCGGTGCGCCTTGTAGGTGGGCACTGCTTCGACGCGGAACGCGGGCCGCCAGTCCAGGTCGAGGCACACCGTGAGCCGGGACGGCTGGTGCTTGGTGATCAGTGCGGCCACCATGTCGGTGAATCCGCGCACTGCGTTGACGGATCGACCGTCGGGTGAGGTGATCGAGTCGGGTAGCGCGTAGTACGCGCGAAACCACAGGCTGGCACCGTCGAGGAGAAGCAGAGGCCCTGTCATGACCCTCATCCTGCCAAACCGGTTTAGCCTGAAGCCATGAGTTCCCTCGGCGCATCGACTTCACGTTTCCCGACGACCATCTATGCCGACCGGATCGCGCGCGCAGGCGCCCTGGCCCGCGATGCCGGACTCGACGGCCTCCTCATCACGCCCGGGCCCGATCTGCGGTATCTGCTGGGGTCACGCGCGGAGTCGTTCGAACGGCTCACCTGCCTGGTGATTCCGGCGAACGGCGACACCGCGTCCGTGGTCGTGCCGCGGCTCGAACTGGCGGCGCTCACCGAATCCGCCACGTCCGAACTGGGTCTGACGGTCCGCGACTGGGTGGACGGGGTCGACCCGTACGCGCTGGTGTCGGGTTTGCTGCCGTCTCCGGCGCGGACCGCCGTCACGGATGCGATGCCGGCGCTGCACCTGATTCCGCTGTCGGAGGCGCTCGGGGCGTTGCCGGTCCTGGCCACCGAGGTGCTGCGGGAGCTGCGGATGGTCAAGGACGACGCGGAGATCGACGCGTTGCGCCGGGCCGGCCAAGCCATCGACCGGGTCCACGCCCGGATGGGGGAGTTCCTGAAGGTGGGCCGCACCGAGGCCGAGGTCGCGGCCGACATCACGGCCGCGATCCTCGAGGAGGGGCACACCGCGGCGGCGTTCGTCATCGTCGGCTCGGGACCGCACGGCGCCGACCCGCACCACGAGGTGTCCGAGCGGGTCGTCGAGTCGGGTGACGTCGTGGTCATCGACATCGGCGGACCCGTCGAACCCGGTTACAACTCCGACTCCACCCGCACGTACAGCATGGGTGAGCCCGATCCGGGTGTGGCCGAGAAGTTCGCGGTGCTCGAGGAGGCGCAGGCGGCGGCGGTCGCCCTGGTGCGTCCCGGCGTCACCGCCGAGGCGGTCGACGCGGCCGCCAGGGACCTGCTGGCCGCGCAGGGGCTCGCCGAGGTGTTCGTGCACCGGACCGGGCACGGAATCGGTCTGTCGGTGCACGAGGAGCCGTACATCGTCTCGGGTAACGCGATCGAACTGACCGAGGGGATGGCCTTCAGCGTGGAACCGGGAATCTACTTCCGCGGGGAGTGGGGTGCCCGCATCGAGGACATCGTCATCGTGACCGCGGACGGCTGTGAGCCGGTCAACACCCGGCCGCACGGGCTGACGGTTCTCCCGGGCTGAGCACGCCGGGGGGAGCGGGAGTGTGCGGGGCGGTGCGGCGCGGGTAGTAACATCTCCCATTTGTTCACGACCGCACTCGCCGCTGCACGTCCGCGGAGAGTCGGGATCACAGATCAACCGAAGGTGTCATGGAAAGCGTCGCCCCGAAGGTAACCGTCGTCGTCCCGACCTACAACGAACGCGACAACCTGCCCAAGATCGTCGAGCTTCTCGCGGCGTTGGCCATCCCGAACCTGCACGTGCTGGTCGTCGACGACAACTCGCCGGACGGCACCGGTGAGGTCGCCGACACGCTCGCGCAGAGCGGTCCGATCCCGGTCGGTGTGCTGCACCGGACCGTGAAGGACGGCCTCGGGCGGGCCTACGTCGCCGGCATGACGCGGGCGCTGTCCGAGGGCGCGGACATCGTGATCCAGATGGACGCCGACCTGTCGCACCCCACCGAGGCCATCCCGCGGATGGTGGAGACGCTGACGACGACGGATGCGGCCGTCGTGCTCGGCTCCCGCTACGTGGCGGGTGGCGCGGTCGCCAGCGACTGGCCCTGGCACCGCAAGGCGCTGTCGGCGTGGGCGAACTTCTACGTCAACGCGATCCTGCGGTTGCGGGTCAAGGACGCCACCGCCGGCTTCAAGGCGTGGCACGCGGACACGCTGCGGGCCATCGACGTCGAGAGTGTGCAGAGCAACGGGTACGCGTTCCAGGTGGAGATGAACTACCGGGTGGTGCAACGCGGCATGACGATCGCCGAGGTCCCGATCCGGTTCGAGGAACGCACGGACGGCGTGTCCAAGATGAGCCTCGCGGTGCAACTCGAGTCGGCGCGGGTCCCGTGGAAGCTGCGGTTCAGTCGTGACGCAGCGCAGCCGAGCCGAGTACGCGGCTGACGGCGATCTCCACGACCACCCGTGTCGGGTTGACCCGGGGCTGGCGGTACCTCGCGGCGTAGCGGGCCACGGCGTCGGCGACGGATTCGGGGTCGGTGAGGACCCGGGCGGGACCTTCGAGCGTCATCCAGCGCGGTCCGTCCACCTGGCTGACCGCGCCGTACCCTCCGCGTTCGGCGTTGAGGGCCTTCTGCGAGGAGCCGTTGGTGATGACTCGTGCCAGCCCGTGCTCCTGATCCCAGGTGAAGCCGACGGCGACGACGTGCGGGGTGCCGTTCTTGCGGAGCGTGGTGAGCGTCCCGAGGTGGTATTCGCCGAGGAAGGCGAGCGCCGCGTCGGGCAGGCGGATCGGGGTGGAGGGGGTGCGGTCCATCCCCCGACGGTAATCCAGGACACTGGACGGGTGAGCCTGGGATCGAAGAAGAACAGCGGAAAGCCCGACGACGGGGTGGTACTCCTGCTCGGTGGTCGCAGCGAGATCGGCCTCGAGATCGCCTCCCGGCTCGCGCCCGGCCGCACGATCGTCCTCGCCGCCCGTCGCAGCACCGAACTCGCCGCGGAGCGGCAGGCGCTGCTCGATGCGGGCGCGTCCGCGGTGGACTGCGTGGAATTCGACGCCGACGACCTGGACAGCCACGAGAAGCTGCTGAGATCCGTCGTCGACGCCCACGGCCCGCTGTCGGTGGCGGTGCTGGCGTTCGGCATTCTGGGCGACCAGGCGCGCGCCGAGCGGGACGCACGGCACGCCGTCGCCGTCGTCCACACCGACTACGTCGCGCAGGTCTCTGTGCTCACCCACCTCGCCACCCTGCTCCGAGCGCAGCGGTCGGGACGGATCGTGGTGTTCTCGTCCGTCGCGGGTGTGCGGGTGCGCCGCGCCAACTACGTCTACGGGTCGGCGAAGGCCGGCCTGGACGGGTTCGCGTCCGGTCTGGGCGACGCCCTCCACGGCAGCGGTGTGTCCCTGCTGCTCGTGCGGCCCGGCTTCGTCATCGGCCGGATGACCGAGGGAATGTCGCCCGCGCCGATGTCGAGCACGCCGGCGCAGGTCGCGGACGCGACCGTGCGGGGCCTGCGCCGCGGCGCAGGCCGAGTGTGGGTGCCGGGACGGTTGCGGCCGGTGTTCTTCGTCATGCGACTGCTGCCGCAGGCGATCTGGCGCCGGATGCCGCGATGACCGAACCGATCGTCGTCGTCGGTATCGGTGCCGACGGGTGGGACGGTCTGTCGCCGGCTGCGCGACGCGCGATCGAGGCCGCCGACGTCGTGATGGGTTCGGGGCGCCAGCTCGCCCTGATTCCGGAGTCGCCGGCCGTGCGGGTGGCCTGGCCGTCGCCGCTGGTCCCGGCGCTGCCCGGACTGTTCGAGCGGCACCACGGCCGACGGGTCTGCGTGCTGGCCAGCGGAGACCCGATGTTCCACGGCATCGGTGTCACCCTCGTCGGACTCCTCGGCGCGGACCGCGTGCGGGTGATCCCGCACCCGTCGTCCGCCACCCTGGCCTGCGCCCGGCTGGGCTGGGCGGCGCACGAGACACCGGTGGTCAGTCTCGTGAACCGGCCCGTGGACACACTCGTGCCGGCACTCGGCGATCGGACGCGACTGCTGGTGCTGAGCCGCGACGAGCACACCCCCGCGGCGGTGGCCGAACTCCTGACGGAACGACGGTTCGGGCCGTCGCGCCTCACCGTGCTCGGCGAACTGGGCGGACCCGGCGAGTCGAGGCTCGATGGAACGGCGTCGGCGTGGTCGCACGAGCCGGGGCCCCGGCTGAACGTGATCGCGATCGACTGCCGCGCCGAGTCCGGCGCCCTCCGGCTGACCCGGCTGCCGGGACTGCCGGATGCCGCGTTCACCGGTGACGGGCAGATGACCAAACACGAGGTCCGCGCCCTGACGCTGTGCGCCCTCGCACCCGCGGCGGGGGAGGTGCTGTGGGACGTGGGAGGCGGATCGGGCACGGTCGCGATCGAATGGATGCGCACCCACCCTCTTTGCCGGGCAGTGACTTTCGAGCGCAGCGCGGCACGCGTCGACCAGATCACGTCGAACGCCGCAGCGCTCGGGGTGCCGTCCCTCGCGGTGTTCGGCGACGCACCCGTGGCCTTCGGGGACGTGCCCGCCGACCTGTCCGCTCCGGACGCGATCTTCGTCGGTGGTGGCGTCACCCAGGACGGTCTGCTGGACGAGTGCTGGTCCCGGCTCCGGATCGGCGGCCGGCTGGTGGCCAACGCGGTGACGGCGGAATCGGAAGCGCTCCTGCTGCAGTGGTTCTCGCACTGCGGTGGGCAGCTCCGCAAATTTCAGGTGTACCGGGGGGAGCCGCTCGGTGGGTTCACCGCGTGGCGGCCGCAGCTGCCGGTGGCGCAATGGTCGGTGACGAAGCAGTCGAAAGGTGTTGTGGCATGACGGTGTACTTCATCGGAGCCGGTCCCGGTGCGGCCGACCTGATCACGGTTCGCGCGCAGCGGATCATCGCGGCCAGCCCCGTCTGCCTGTACGCGGGCAGCCTCGTCCCGCAGGAACTCCTGGCGGAATGCCCCGAGGAGGCGCGGGTGATCGACACGGCGCGTCTGAGTCTCGACGAGATCGTCGCCTTGCTGATCGAGGCCGACGCGGCCGGTCAGGACGTCGCCCGACTGCATTCGGGTGACCCGTCGATCTTCAGTGCCGTCGCCGAACAGGTCCGCCGACTCGAATCCGCCGGGGTCGCGTACACGGTGGTGCCCGGGGTTCCCGCGTTCACCGCGGCGGCGGCGTCGCTGGGCCGGGAACTGACCGTTCCCGGTGTCTCGCAGTCGATCGTGCTGACCCGCGTGTCCACCCTGTCCACCGCGATGCCGGAGGGTGAGGACCTGCGTTCCCTCGGCCGCAGCGGCGCCACGATGGTGGTGCACCTGGGGGCGCACCGGATCGATCAGATCGCCGAAGAACTCACCGAGAACTACGGCCGCGACTGTCCGGCCGCTGTCGTCGCGTTCGCGTCGCGCCCCGACGAGATCGTGCTGCGCGGCAGCCTGGCCACCATCGCCGATCAGGTGAAGGCGGCGGGCGTCACGAAGACCGCGGTGGTGATCGTCGGTAAGGTGCTTGCTGCCGAGGGGTTTCCGGACAGCTACCTGTATTCCGCCACCCGCGAGCGCACCACCCACTGAGCGTGACGCAAATCCTGATCCTCGGCGGCACCGGGGAGGCCCGCGCGTTGGCCGCGGCACTCGCGGACGTTCCGGGTGTCGAGGCCGTGTCCTCTCTCGCCGGCCGGGTCCGTGATCCGCACCTGCCCGTCGGTGATGTTCGGATCGGCGGTTTCGGGGGAGTCGACGGCCTCGCGGAGTGGTTGCGCGCGCATCCCGTCGACGCGATCGTCGACGCGACGCACCCGTTCGCGGCGCAGATCACGAGCAACGCCACCGACGCCGCACACCGCCTCGGGATCCCGATCGTGGTTCTCCGCCGCCCCGAGTGGTCGCCGCGTCCGGGTGAACACTGGCACGGCGCTGCCGACCTCGCCGACGCCGCCGAACTGCTGCCCGACCTGGGAACGAGAGTCTTCCTCACCATCGGCAGGCAGGGCGTCGACGCGTTCGCGGACCTGCACGCACTGTGGTTCCTGGTCCGCGCGATCGATCCGCCCGATGTGGCGATGCCGCCGCAGTCGACCCTGCTCCTCGCCCGCGGGCCGTTCGCGGTCGCCGACGAGACGGCACTCATGCGTGAGCACCGCATCGACGTCCTCGTCACCAAGAACAGCGGCGGCGGTCAGACCGACGCGAAACTGGACGCCGCACGCGCGCTGGGCGTCCCTGTACTGATGATCCGTCGTCCACCGTCGCCGCCGGCGACGGCAACAGTCGACGACGTCGCGGGGGCCGTCGCCTGGATCTGCGCGCTCACACCCTGACGACCCGGCCGGTCCGTCAGCAGGACGGCGCCGGCGCGTCCTCGGACAGGGGCTTGCCCTCCGGTTCGGTGTAGAACGCGAGCAGCACCAGCGGTTCCGTACCCAGATTGGAACCCTCGTGGACGTGATCGCTGCCGTGATCCTCGGTGATCGCCTGACCGGCGGTCGTCACCGCTGTCGTGCAGTCCTGCAGCGTGCGCGTCAGCACACCCGATTCGACGAAGGCGTACACCGGGCCGTCGTGGAAGTGCCACCCCGTCGTGCCGCCGGGGGCGATCTCGATGCGCCGCAGCGTCAGATCCGTGCCCGCCGAACTTCCGGCGACCGCCGGAACCGTCGTCTCGAACAGAATCTGCGCGGTCACCCCCGAAGACGGCGTGGCCTGGGCGGGGGAGGCGGACAGCACCGCGGCGACGGCACAGGACAAGACGACCACACTCGATCTGAGGAGCATCGTGACGACCTCTCGGCGCGCTGGCCCTGCACACAGCGCGCAGGCGTCCAGGGGGAGTGCATTACGGCGTGTCCAGGGTAGGACCACGAACCGTGCGGCCGAGGGGATATCCGCGAAATCCGATCGGCGTGCAGACTAGGTCGGAGACTCGGCGACACGATAGTGGTGACGTCTGAAGTATTGCGGAGCGGAACGGCGGGACGGGTATGACGATCGAGCAGTTGCTGACCACGCATTTTCCGGATGATCCCGTGATGGATGCGGCGTTTGCCTCGGCGCTGCTGCGGCGCACGGGGCGAGACCCGAATGCCTCTGGGCTGGTGCGGATCTACAGTCCCGCGCGGACACTGTCGTTCGGGCGGCTGGACGCTGTTCGGCCGCAGTTTCCGGCTGCGGCCGCGGCGGCGCGGCACCACGGGTTCACGCCCGTCGTGCGGGGCGCGGGCGGTCGGGCCGCGGCATACCACGAGCAGACCCTCGTCGTGGAGATCGTCTCCCCGGACACGGAGGGCATCGTCGGGGCCCGGCCCCGCTTCCAGCGCCTCACCCCGAGGATCGTCGCCGTACTGAGGACGCTCGGCGTCGATGCGCTCATCGGACCGGTTCCCGGTGAGTACTGCCCCGGTGATTGGACGGTGAACGGTGGGGGCCGCGTCAAGTTGGCGGGGACCGCGCAGCGAATCGTCGCCGGCGCGTGGCTTTTCGGCTTCGAACTCGTGGTCGCCGATCCGGATCCCGTGCGGGCGGTGCTCGCCGATGTCAACTCCGCCCTCGAGTTGGAGTTCGACCCCGCCACGGCGGCGTCCCTCACCGACCTGAACCCGGCTCTCGGTCTCGAACAGGTTCGGGCCGCGATCCTCGCCGAGATCGGCGCATTCCACGAACTGACCGCAGACCCCGACCTCCTCGCGGAGGCCGCGAACCTGCGCGACGCACACGTGGCGTGATCGGCCCCAGAAATCGGGGCTTCCTGTACGAGCCACACGTTAACTGTTGCAGAGCAGTGGGTTTCGTGACTCCGCCGTGCGCCGCCAGCGGCTTCTCGAGCGTTCTGTTCCGGAGAACGCAGGGTTCGGTACAAACCGTTGGACCCCTCTTCTGCCTGCTTCTAGCGTTGTCGCAAAGCCGTCCGGTGTGACGTGCAGCACGTGGACAACACGGCGACACGTCGGAAATGTGTGGAGGAGCCCAGCATGAGTCTGCAGAACCGTCTGACCGAGAAATTCGGAATCGAACACCCGGTAGTCCTTGCACCGATGGACTACGTCTCCGATTGGCGATTGGCCACCGCCGTGGCCGAGGCCGGTGGGCTGGGACTCATCGGCGGCGGATACGGCGACGAGGCCTGGTTGCGCGATCAGTTCGACCACGTGCCTACCGGCGCGGTCGGTTGTGGCTTCATCACGTGGTCCATGGCGCGGCAACCGCGGCTCCTCGAGAAGACGATCGGCTGCCGGCCTGCGGCGATCTTTCTCTCCTTCGCCGACCCGGCGCCGCATGCGCCTGCGATCCGTGCCGCGGGAATCCCGCTGATCTGCCAGGTGCACGACGTCGACCAGGCGCGCCGGGCGGTCGAGGTGGGGGCGAGCGTCGTCGCTGCTCAGGGCGGAGAGGCGGGCGGCCACGGGACGGGGGCACGATCGACGTTCACGCTGGTGCCCGAGATCGCCGATGTCCTTCGGCGGGAGGCGCCGGACGTGATGCTGCTGGCGGCCGGTGGAATCGGCGACGGCCGGGGCCTGGCAGCCGCGCTCGCGCTCGGAGCCGACGGCGCCCTCGTCGGGACCAGGTTCTGGGCGGCGGAGGAGGCGGCGATTCCGCGTGCCGCCCAGCACCGCGCGCTGTCGGCGGGTGGTGACGACACGATCAGGCAGCGCGCCTTCGACATCGTGCGCGAGAAGCCCTGGCCGACTCGGTACACGGGGCGAGTCCTGCACAACGACTTCCTTCGGCGGTGGCACGGCAACGAGCCGGGCCTGCGGGGCGCGCTCCGGGAGAGGCAGGCGGAATTCGTGGCTGCGGTGAAGGCCGAGGACTACGACGTCGCGAATCTGATCGTCGGTGAGGTCGTCGGACAGATCGATCGTGTCGACACCGTCGCGTCGATCATCGACGAGATGGTCGGCACGGCCAGCTCGATCCTGGGCCGCACTTCCCACGACCTGGCGGCGATCGGCTCCTAGCGCCCGATCGGTGCGACCTCGCAAACCCTCACCCCGCGCGTCCCCCAGAAGGATTCCCCATGACCAGCCAGTCCGTTTCACCACCTGCTCTTGCGAGCGGTGGAGCGAAGAGCAGTCTTCGCAAGATCATCACCGCGTCCAGCGTCGGAACGTTGATCGAATGGTACGACTTCTACATCTACGGCAGTCTCGCCGTCGTGTTCTCAGGGATGTTCTTTCCCGAAGGAAACGGAACCGCAGCACTACTCGTCACGATTGCCGCCTTCGGAACGGGCTTCGTCGTACGCCCCATCGGCGCAATCGTGTTCGGCAGAATGGGGGACCGGGTCGGACGTAAGAAGACGTTCTTGACCACCCTGCTCATCATGGGCGGCGCCACCACGATGCTCGGACTGATGCCCACCTACGACCACATCGGAATCCTGGCGCCGATACTGCTGGTGACATTGCGGCTGCTGCAGGGTCTCGCGATCGGCGGTGAGTACGGGGGTGCCGTCGTCTACATCGCGGAGAACTCGCCTTCGAAGAAACGCGGAGCCCTCACGAGTGTTCTCCAAACCACCGCGACCGGCGGTCTGCTGCTGTCGATCGGCGTCATCGTGCTCTGCCGGGTCGGGTTGGGCGAGGAGGCATTCAACTCGTGGGGCTGGCGGATCCCGTTCCTCCTGTCCGCGGTCCTGGTGCTCTTCTCGCTGAAGATCCGCATGAAGATGCACGAGTCGCCGGTGTTCGAGGAGATGCGACGGACCGGCAACCTCTCGCGTTCCCCGATCAAGGATGCCGTCGCGCACAAGCCGTCCTTTGCGTTGCTCCTCGTCGTGGTCTTCGGGGTGACGGCTGGTCTGGGGGTCGCCTGGTACACGAGCCAGTTCTACACGCTGTACTTCCTGCAGACGATATTGAAGATCGACTTCCTCACAGCCAATGTCTCCGTCGGGATCGCACTGGTCATTGCGACACCGTTCTTCGTCCTCTTCGGCAAGCTGTCCGACAAGCACGGGCGGACCCGGATCATCCTGTGCGGACTGGTCTTGTCGGCAGCCGGCTACCTTCCGCTGTTCGCGTGGATTCGACACGCCGCCGTCCACGGCGACCAGTTCCAGATGGCCCTGGCACTGACGATCCAGGTCGTCTTCGTCACCATGATCTACGGGCCCACGGCGGCCTTCCTGTCCGAGTTGTTCCCACCGCAGATCCGCTACACCGGACTGTCCCTGGCCTACCACATCGGGACCGGCGTGTTCGGTGGCTTCACCCCTCTGGTGGCGCTCTCGCTCAACACCGCGACCGGAAACGTCCTCGCCGGACTGATCTATCCCGTCGCGGTCACCGCGGTCACAGCAATGGTGTTCGTGCTGACGTTGCGGCGGGGAGTGGACAGCCCGATAGTCCGGCGGGCGTGGAAGCAGATCGATTCCGAGTACTCGTCATGAGACACCCGGCCCGGTATGGGCGGTCGCAGGCGAACGGCCCAGGCCGACCCGGCGAAGTGGACACCCGCGTCACTGCACTGATCCGTGCCACCGATTCGTTCTTTCTCGCGACCGTGACGCCCTCCGGGTGGCCGTACATCCAACACCGGGGCGGACCGCCCGGCTTCGTGCACGTGCTCGATCCCTCGACGATTGCGCTCGCGGACTACCCGGGAAATCTGCAGTTCGTCACGATCGGCAACCTCGACGAGAACGACGCGGTGGCTCTCTTCTTCATCGACTATCCCACCCGCACCAGAGTCAAGGTTTACGGACGGGCCGAGGTCGTCGAGCGTGCCGACGATCCGGATCTCGTCGCCAGGCTTCTCACCACGCCTGACGGGGTCGTGAACGCCGGCTGCGACCGCGCGCTCGTCGTCCACGTCGAAGCGCTGGACCGGAACTGCGCGAAGCACATTCCCCCGAAGTACGGCGAGGCGCGGATGCGGGAATCGCTGACGTTGGCCCGCAAGGGATTGCAGGACCAAATCGATATCCTGAAATCCCGTAATGCCGAACTGGAGCGGGAGATCGCGCAACTGCGTGGCGGCGGTGACGGTCAGCGCCGTTGACGGACGGTGGCGCCGCCGGGTGGGGGAGAGTTGCGGATCGCGGCGTCCCGCAACACCCGCAGCAGCGGTGTCACCCGGTTGCGGCGGTACACGAACCTCACGACCGCGGGCGGCGCACCGACCAGCGGGACGAACCGGACGTTGCGGTGGTTCACGCGCCTGCGGGCGACTTCCGGAACCGTGCCCACACCGCGATCCGCGGCGATCAGTTCGAGCCACTCGTCGAAGTTCGAGCACGTCACCACCGGGCCGTCGTGGTTCGGCCACAGATCCTCGGACGTGGTGCCGCTGAGGGTGTTGATGACCAGGGGAAGCGTCCCGAACTCCGCCCAGTCGATGGACTCGCGGCTCGCGAGAGGCGACGCCGTCGAGACCGCCGCGATCCGCTGCTCCTCGAACAGCGGATGCTGCACGAACTCGTCGCCCGGGACGTCCCGGCGGACGACCGCGGCGTCCACGGTGGCGTTGTTCAGTGCGGCGATGGGGTCGTCGCAGCGACGCGGAACCACAGTGGCGCGGGAGTTCCTCTCGACGTCGTCGATCACCTGCTGCGCCCACGGATCGGGGAGGAGCCAACTGAAGCCCAGGGCGAGGGTTCGGGTGGTGTACAGCGCCACCGCGGAATCGAGATCACCGAGGATGACGCGCACCTTCTCGACGAACCCGGCGCCGTCCTCGGTGAGGGCGAGCGCACGCGAGGTCCGGTCGAACAACCGCACGCCGAGCGAGGCCTCGAGTTGCTGCACCGTTCGGGTCAGCGCCGGTTGCGTGATGTGGAGCGCGGTCGCCGCGGCGGTGAACGAGCCCGCCTCGGCGACCGCCACGACCGCCCGCAGATGCCGCAGTTCGATGGTCATGACTGCCAAGCATAGATCCAGCCGAAACGGCATTTCCGCTCCCCGATACTGCGGTGCACGATGGTGGACGGAAGCGTGAGAAGAGTATGAATCACGTTCGCCACGCACCCATCGACCGAAAGGAACCTGGTGTTCGATTTCGAAGACCTCCGAATTCCCATCGTCGGAGCGCCCATGGCAGGGGGACCCAGCACGCCCGAGCTCGTTGCCGCGGTCTCGTCAGCCGGTGGCCTCGGCTTCCTTGCGGCCGGGTACAAGACCGTCGACGCGGTTCGCCATGAGGTCGACGCGGTCCGCGTGCTGACGAGCGCACCATTCGGACTCAATCTCTTCGTCCCCGGCCGACCCCTGGCCGACCGCGCGGCCGTGGAGACCTATCGGGAGCGGTTGCAGCCGCTCGCCGAACGCTGGCAGGTGTCGCTGCCGGAGGTCGTCGACTTCGACGACGACACATTCGACGCCAAGGTCGACCTCGCGGTCGAGCGTGCAGTTCCCGTGGTGTCCTTCACGTTCGGCCTTCCGCCGCGAGGCGTCGTCGATCGGTTGCACGCTGCCGGCAGTGCCGTCGTGGCCACGGTGTCGGATGTCGACGAGGCGCGGTCGGCCGCCGAGCGGGGCGTCGATGCGATCTGTCTGCAGGGAGTCGACGCAGGCGGGCATCGGGCGACGCTCGACCCGGACGCGGAGCCGGACCCACGTTCGACCCGGGAACTGGTCGAGGCGGCCCGTGCCGCGGTCGACCTTCCCCTGGTCGCGGCGGGCGGGATCGCGACGGGCGCAGACGTTGCGGCAACACTCGAAGCCGGTGCCACTGCCGTGCAGATCGGTACCGCTCTCCTCGACGCCGACGAGGCAGGGACCAAACCCGCCCACCGGGCCGCGTTGCACGACGCCCGCTTCACCGACACCGTCGTCACCCGCGCGTTCTCGGGTCGTCCCGCCCGCGGGCTGGTCAACGATTTCATCACCGACTTCGATGCCTACGCGGTGACGGCCTATCCGCAGGTTCACCTGCTGACCAGTGGGCTGCGGGCCGCGGCGGGCGTCGCGGACGATCCGCATGGCCTCGCCCTGTGGGCCGGCGTCGGGTATCGCAGTGCCCGGTCGGCCCCCGCCGAAGAGATCGTCCGGGACCTGTCGAGAGAAGCGCGGGACGTCTGATGGACATCGGCGACCTGAACTTCTTCCTGGCCGTGGCCCGCGCCGGGGGAATCTCCCGGGCTTCGAAAGAACTTCTGACGGTGCAGTCGAACATCAGCTCCCGGATCCGTGCGCTCGAGGACGAACTCGGAGTGGAACTGTTTCGCCGCCATGCGCGCGGAGTGACCCTGACGAACCCCGGTGAACGTCTGCTGCCGTACGCCGAACACATCACTCGGCTCGTACGCGAAGTGACGCAGGTCGTCGGCGACGACCTGGATCCCTCCGGACGACTCGCGATCGGCTCCATGGAGACCACCGCGGGATTGCGGCTCCCCGGGGTGCTCGCGGCCTTCAGCGAGGACTGCCCCCGAGTCGACTTCACCCTGACGACCGACACGACCGACGCCCTCACCACCCAGGTGCTCGAGCATCGACTCGACGGGGCGTTCGTCTGCGGACCGGTGCGGCATCCGGACCTGGTCTCCGAGCAGGTGTTCGTAGAGCAATTGGTGCTGGTGAGCGGCGTTCGCGTGGCGGACTTGGACTCCGTGTCGGCCGATGAACAGCGGCACAGGATTCTCGTTCTCCGGGCCGGATGCGCCTACCGGGCCCGGCTCGAGCGACTCTTCGAGAAGCATGGAATGCCGAGTCCGGACGTCCTCGAATTCGGAAGTCTCGAGGGCATCCTCGGCTGCGCGGCCGCCGGAATGGGTGTGACGCTGCTGCCGCTGGGCGTGGTGACCGCGTCGCCGTCGGCGGCGGCCTTGAAGGTGCATCACCTCGCGCCGGCCGACTCGCGCGCGGAAACTCTGTTCATCCGCCGCAAGGACGCCGCCACGACCCCTGCCCTGTCGCGTTTCCTGTTCCACACCCGCGCGTCGAGCCGCCCGGCCTCCCTGAAATCCGTGGCTCGCTAGGGCGGCGAATGTCTGTGAAAGAGAACGTATGAACGCAATGGGTAGCGCCGAAGACCTGGTCACGTTCCGCACGCCGACATCGCCGTGGGGCACGGTCGGCCGGGTCGGGGCTGCATTGGCGGCGAGTATGGGCATCGGACGGTTCGTCTACACACCCGTACTTCCGCTGATGGAGGCCCAGGCAGGATTGACACCGTCGGCGGGCGCCGCTCTGGCGACGGCCAACTATCTCGGATATCTCCTCGGGGCGCTCGCCGGAATCGTCCTTCTCGGATTGGTGCGCTCGGTGGCAGCCCTGCGTGTCTCGCTGCTCGTCCTGACCCTCACGCTGGCGTTGATGTCGGTGGCATCGAACGAAACCTTCTGGGGCGTGCTGCGATTCATCGCAGGCGTCACCAGTGCGTTGGTGTTCGTCATCGCTGTCGGCGCCATGCACTCCACTCTGAGTGGGCAGGCAGCGCACCTGTCGGGCTGGGCGTTCGGCGGAATCGGGGCGGGTATCGCCCTGTCCGGGCTCGTCGTCCTGATCCTGCGGTCGATGAGCACGTGGGAGTCGGTGTGGTGGGTGGCTGCGCTGCTCACCCTGATCTGTACCCTCGCCGCGTGGACGCTCACACCAGAACGCGCACCCATGGCGCCGGCGGCGGAGCACCGAACATCGCCCAAGCGCAAGCACCGCCGGTTCACCATGCTGTTCATCAGCTATTCCCTCGAGGGCGTCGGATACATCATCGCCGGCACTTTTCTCGTCGCAGCGATCGACCACACCGCAGGCAGCGTCGCCGGCAGTGGCGCCTGGGTGATCGTCGGGCTGGCGGCGCTACCGTCCGCTCCACTCTGGGCGTTGCTCGGCCGGCGATGGTCTCGCCCGATCCTGCTGGTGACCGCCCTCGTCGTTCAGGCCGCCGGCATCGCGCTGCCTGCGCTGGCAGACGGCATCTGGCCCGCCCTGATCTCTGCCTTCCTGTTCGGGGGAACATTCCTCGGCATCAGTCAGATGACGCTGACGATCGGCGCGCACCTCCAGTTTCCACGCGCGGTCGCGATCCTGACGACCGGATACAGTCTCGGTCAGATCGGGGGCCCGCTCATCGTCACACCACTGCTGTCCGATGGCTACCATCTGGCATTGCTCGTCGCGTCGGGCATCGTTCTGGCGGCAGCACTCGCCGCCGCGTTACTTGCGTCCACTCACAAGAGTTCTGTCGAAACGAGTCGGAGCCACAGCCACAGCCGCGTGGTCGGATTGTCGAAGTCGATCTGAAACTCCTCGGCGAGACGGGTGATCCGGTACCGAATGGTATTGCCGTGGACATGCATTCGGTCCGCCGCCTTGGATACGTTCGCGTTCGAATCGAAGTACGCACGCAGGGTGATCAGAAAGTCGGTGTGATGGGTGGCGTCGTACGCCCGGATCGCATCGATGACATCGAACTTGTCCAGATGATTCTCGGTGATGTACTGACCGATCTCCAGTAGGTTGAGCTCGGTCCAATAGTCTTCGAACACAGCCGCTGCCGGAGCTCGAGGTGTCGGATTCTCTCGCGTGACCGACTGTTGGTGCATCAGGTACCGCAGTGTGCGCAGCGCCTCGGTCCGGGATCGAGGTAGCTCGCTGATCTGCTCGGCGATCCCGCCCACAGCGGAGACGACGGGATGCGCGCTGATCGTCGTCGCGTAGGAGCCGATGTCACGAATGACGCGACGATGGGTTGCACGGGGAGAGTCGCCAGCGCAGGGCAACAGCGCATACACGACCGAGTCGATCAGGGCGCTGTACGCGCTGCGGAACTGTACGTTGCACGTGACGGTCACGAGCTGCAGTAGCCGATGTTGCTCGCGCATGGCGTCGAGGCTGCCTGCGTTCGGATGGGTGAGGGCGAACGCCGCGATAGCGAATCCGTCGGTGAACTCGAGTCCGAGTTGCGCGGCGGCGAACGAGGCCCGGGCCGGATCGTCCATCAATGTTCGCATGAGATCGGCGTTGCGTCGTTCGGTGAAATCGGAAGCGGACCGGGCGTGAAGCATGTGCAGTCCGGCCAGCGGCGCCAGCCTGTCGAGCGCATCGAGGGCCGGTTGGCGGCGTTCACCTCCGGGATCGATGATCCAGATCGATCCGAGCAGTTCCCCGCCCGCCCGGACCGCGAGCGCCAGCCGGTCCGCGATCCCGCTGGGCGACTGCACGAACAGTGCGGCGGTGGAGGAGTAGACGACCTTGAAATCGGCGTCGAGGGCTGGAGGTGTCCGCTCCTGCAGGGTCAGAGTCGTCTCGCGCCGTAGGTCGTCGATCGGCTGGCCCGGCACCGTGGAGTATCCGAGGATGCGGCCTGAAGGATCGACGATGCTGGCGGCGCCATTGGTTATCGAGGCAACGGCGTTGGCGAAGGCGAACAGATCGCCCAGGCGCACGCCCGATACCGAATCGACCGCAGCACCCGCGACCGCTGTTCGTGCCATCGCGATCAGTCGTGTCCAATCCGCGTCGTCGCCGACGACGAGCACGGGAATGTCGTGACGACTGGACGCGGCCCGCAGGTCCTCGATCGGGGTTCCTCGTGCTTTGACGATCACGGCGGCGGCCTCGCCGTCGGCGGCGTGGACGAGTACCCGCTCGAATCCGGCGGATCCACAGGACACCCCCATCGCGAGGACGACGGTGTTCCTGACGTTCGCCTGGTCGTCGAGTGCGTCGTAGAGCTGTACGTCGGTGACGGGACGACGGAGATTCTCGGCGGTCGGGTTGACGTGCAGTAGATCTTCCTGCACCAGCCTGTTCCAGGCTGACAGCGCGATCGGCGCGGGTGTCGTGTCGCGATGACGCGAGGACTCCTCCGTGCGATCCATTTGGAACATCTTACAAGCATTGTTTTCGAGCTTGGAATCTCCTCCATATGAACCAGGTGAGGTTTGGATCACTATTGGTTCCACCCCGCGCACCGGGTGTCAGCACCACTTCGAGGAGTCCCGATGAAACTCAGAGATATCAGGTCGTTAGTGAATGTCGAGGGCCCCGCTCGGTCCGCGTCACAACGCCTTGCACGGCGATGCCACAGCATCGAGGACGTACGAAAGCTGGCCGCCGCCCGTCTCCCGCTGAGCATCTTCGACTACATCGAGGGCGGCGGCGAGGACGAAGCGTCGGTCCGCCGCAATCGTTGCTCGTTCGACGACTGGTCGTTCGTGCCACGCTGGGGTGCGGTGGAGAACCTCGACCTGGCGTCGAGTCTCCTGGGCAAGCCAGTCGCCATGCCGTTGATGCTCTCTCCCACCGGGGGAACACGCCTCTTTCACCCGGATGGTGAACTCGGTGCGGCGCGTGCGGCTCTCGCCGCGAATGTCCCGTACGGTCTGGCGCACCTGAGTACGACGCCGATGGAACTGGTCAGCGCGCAGACCCCGGGCCTGCGTCGCTGGTTCAACATCGAACCGATGGCGGACAAGGGCATGCTCCAGGCGATGCTCGACCGGACAGCGAACGCGGGATACGAAGCCCTGCTGGTCAACGTCGATTGCCGAGCGATCGGTCATCGCGAACGTGACTACCGCAACGGCTTCACTGCACCCCCGTCCCTGAAACCGCGGACGGTCGCCGAAGGGGCACTCCATCCCGTATGGTCGTGGAGGTTTCTGCGCAACGGCGCGATCGCCTTCCCCAATCTCGACGGAACGATCGCGGAGGGGCCGCTGGCGAGCACGCCGGATATGTGGCGAACCCTGCTGTCGGGTACCTACGAACCCACCGATTGGGACACCCTTTGCGATCTGCGCTCCCGGTGGAGCGGTCCGATCGTCCTCAAGGGGTGCGTCAGCGCCGACGATGCGGCGATCGCCGCCGACATCGGGATCGACGCCATTCAGGTCAGCAACCACGGCGGCCGGCAACTCGATCACATGGCCTCCCCACTGGACGTTCTGCCGGAGATCGTCGAACGCGTGAACGGTCGGGTCGAGATCATCGTCGACGGCGGCATCCGCCGTGGCTCGGACGCGATCAAGGCGCTGGCGCTGGGGGCGACTGCGTGCGCGATCGGCCGCCCCTACCTCTACGGCCTCGCGGCGGCGGGCCAGGAGGGTGTTGCCCACGTGCTGCGGATCTTCGCCGAGGAGATGACCCGCACCATGATGCTGCTGGGGGTGTCGAGCATCAAGGAACTGCAGGACAACGGGCCGTCCCTCGTGAGGAACCGCCACGCCGCCTCCGCCCGCTCGACGAACGCGTCCACCGGACCGCGCACGGCCACCCCGAATCGGAAGTCCTCGTCATGACGAGTCGTCTCGGACGCCACTCTCGCGGATTCCTGTGTGCCGGTGCACTCGCCGCCCTTCTCCTCTCCACGGTCGGCTGCGGTCGGCTCGAGGAACTTGCGGACCCGCCGGCCTCGGCTCCCGTCGAGGGTGACAGCACGCCGTCGCTTGCGGTGAACGAATCAGCCGTCGCACTGCTGCCCGGTTCGGTGTCCGCACGGCACACGCTGCGGGTGGCGATCCCGACGAACGAACCTCCCACCCAGTTCTACTCGGAGGGCACCCGGTACATGACGGGCACGAACCCCGACATCGCGAGACTCATCGGCAAAGCCCTGAACCTGGATGTCGACATCAAGGTTGTCAATTTCGACTCCATCATTCCCGGCATCGCTGCCGGACGCTACGACATGACGGTGTCCTCGATGACGCCCACCACCAAGCGAATGGCGGTAATGGATTTCGTCGACTACATGCAAATGGGGAACGCCATCGTCGTCGCGAAGGGAGCGGAGCCCGTCACGAGGGACACTCTCTGCGGCAAGAGAGTCGGCGTCCTGACGGGCTCGTATCAGCTCACCGTCAACGTTCCGGCCTACGAGCAGGACTGCGCGGCCGCCGGTAAGCCGCCGATTGAGACCGGCCAGTTCCAGGACACGCGGCAGGCGATCTCCGCGCTGACCAGCGGCCGGCAAGATGCTGTGCTGGCAGACTCACCGATCCTCGAGTACGCCACGGCCAACAATCCGGCAATCGAGGTGTCGGACACGTTCGACTACACCCCCGTCGCGGTCGGCGTGACCAAGGAACCAGCACTCGTCGACGCCGTATCCGCGGCACTCGACGCCGTCATCGCCGGCGACGCGTACCGGAAAGTCCTCGAGAAGTATGGTGCGGAGTCCGCGATGATCACCCGAGCTCGCGTCAACGCGGCCCAATAAGGAGACCTACCATGCACCAATTGGCCTCGCGAGACGCCTTCCCTCCGCCGTCCGCGGTATCGGAACTCCCGGACACGTCCATCCCGGTGGTGCCACTCAAACATCCTGTCCGGCAGACGTTCGGACTGGCCCTGCTCATCGTCGCCGTGGCGGTGACGTGGAACGTCGCAACCAACGACCGGTTCCACTGGAATGTCGTGTCGTCCTATCTCTTTGCGCCGGAGATACTTCGAGGGGTTGTTCTGACGATCGTCCTGACGATCGTGTCGATGACCGCCGGTATCTCGCTCGGAACGCTTCTTGCCGTCATGCGACTGTCGGAGAACCCGATCGTCAATTCGATCAGCCGCGGCTACATCTGGTTCTTCCGGGGAACTCCGCTCCTCGTCCAACTGATCTTCTGGTACAACATCGCAGCCCTGTATCTCACCATCTCGATCGGAATCCCCTTCGGGGGACCCGAATTCATGATCGGTTCCGTCAACACGCTGATCACGCCACTCGGGGCCGCCCTCCTCGGGCTGTCCCTGAACGAAGCGGCCTACATGGCAGAGATCATCCGTGGTGGTATCGGATCGGTGGACAACGGCCAGTACGACGCGGCTCAGGCGCTGGGAATGAACAAGACTCAGCTGATGCGCCGGGTCATTCTTCCCCAGGCGATGCGTGTGGTGTTACCGCCGACGGGGAACCAGGTGATCTCGATGCTGAAAGGGACGACCCTCGTCAGCGTTCTGGCGATCTCCGATCTGCTGTACTCCGCGCAAATCATCTATTCGCTGAATTACCAGACGATCCCGCTGCTCATCGTCGCGAGCCTGTGGTATCTCCTGATGACCACCATCCTGAGCTTCTTCCAGGACAAGCTCGAGAAGCACTACGCGCGCGGTTTCACCGCGGCGGTCACCCCCGCACGTCGTCGATTTGCACTGGGAAGGGCGAAATGAACACCGTCATGGTGAAAGCAGAGGGAGTACGGAAGCGTTTCGGTGCCACCGAAATCCTCAAGGGCATCGACCTCAGTGTCGAGCGCGGCTCGGTGACCTGCCTCATCGGACCGTCCGGATCCGGGAAGACAACCTTCCTGCGCTGCATCAATCACCTCGAGAAGGTCGATGCGGGCCGACTGTACGTGGATCAACAGTTGATCGGCTACTCGGAACGCAATGGCCGGCTTCACGAGATGAAGCCCCGCCAGACGGCACGGTCTCGACTGAACGCCGGGATGGTGTTCCAGCGCTTCAACCTGTTTCCGCACATGACCGTGCGCGAGAACATCGTCGAAGCCCCGATCCACGTTCTCGGCAGACCCCGCGACGAGGTGACGGCGGAGGCACACGTGCTGCTCGATCGTGTCGGACTGGGGAACCGAGGTCAGGCGTACCCACGGGAGCTGTCCGGGGGACAGCAACAGCGGATCGCGATTGCCCGCGCCCTCGCGATGAAGCCCAAACTGCTGCTCTTCGACGAGCCGACCTCCGCGCTCGACCCGGAACTCGTCGGTGAGGTACTGGACGTGATGAAGTCCCTTGCCGAAGCCGGTATGACCATGGTCGTGGTTACCCACGAGCTGGGGTTTGCCCGCGAGGTCAGCGATCAGATCGTCTTCATGGATCAGGGTGTCGTCGTCGAGGCGGGCCCGCCGGCCGAGGTTCTGGGGAACCCGCACCAGGAGAGGACCCGCGCGTTCCTCTCGAAGGTGCTGTGAACACCTCACCCGCCCGCCCGCGACCGATAGCACCGAACGATCAGGACGGAGATTCACATGAACAGGCAACAGATCAGCACAGAGCATGCACCCAGCCCCTCAGGGCCCTACTCCCAGGCGATCATTGCCGACGGGGTTCTGTACACAGCAGGCCAGACACCCCACCACCCGGATACGGGGGAGCTCGTCGGCTCCACCATCGAAGAACAAACGGAACAGTCGATGCGCAATCTCGCGGCCGTACTCGAATCGTGCGGCTCGGACTTCTCGCGCGTGGTCAAAGCGACCGTCCACCTGCAGAATCCGGCGCGAGACTTCACCGGTTTCAACGAGACCTATGAGAAGTTCGTCTCGCACCCGTACCCGGCGCGGACCACCGTCGGATCGCATCTCGGTGACTTCCTGGTCGAAATCGACGTCGTCGCCCTGTGCACCCGCTGACCGGGTCGACGGCGCACTCGGACCGGCGGAGTCGCTCGAATCGAAATCAGCACCGATAGGCCCCGCACGGCAGAGATCATGTGGCATTCTCACGAGGTGCGACGGTGGCGGGGTGAGAGTGGTGTGGCCGGTTCGCCGGCCGCGACCACGTCAGGGGTAACCCCTGGCTCGACAGTGTTCACCGGAGACACCGTCCGACGCGCGACCGCATGCTCCGCGTGCTCCGGCGCGCCGCAGACGACAGGTATCGGTCACCTCGCACCGTCGCACACATGACGGAACGCCCGGCCCTGCCGCCCGAGTTCGCCCGTCGCCTCGCAGCGGCGGCGGTCGACGGAACCTGGACGAGGGCCGGCCTCGTCCTCCGCTTCGAGGAATCTGGAGTGCCGGACGCCGCCCGGATCGCGGCACGGCTCCACGACCTCATGCCCACGCCGCCGATCGACGGCATCGACAGCGTCCATCGGCTGCTGTCGGACCTCCCGCTGATCGAGCGAGCAGAGCCGATCGTCGACGAAATATCCGGCAACGACTGGAGGTTCGACGTCCCGCAGTGGTCGCGCACTGCCGCGGTCGCCGAGGCGGTCGGACTCACCCCCGCCGAACTCGACTGGTTCGCCGATCCCGGCGGGTGGCTGCGCACGAAGGCGCCGCCGCTGCAGCACTACCGCTATCGGATCCGGCCGGACAACCGCCTGCTCGAAGCGCCGAAGGAACGCCTTCGGGAGGTACAGCGCCGGATCCTGCGGACCGTCCTCGACCGCGTTCCGCCTCATGCGGCGGCGCACGGATTCGTCCGAGGTCGCAGCGTCCACACCTTCGCCGCCCCGCACGCGGGGCACGAGGTCGTGCTGCGCATCGACCTTCGCGCGTTCTTTCCGTCGGTCTCGCGGACACGGGTGCGGGCGGTCTTCGACGCACTCGGCTATCCGACGCGGGTGTCGCGGGTGCTCGCCGGGCTCACCACGACGTCGACCCCGCCCGGTGTCCTTGCGCAGCTTCCCTTCGACGCGGCGAGCCGGCTCCGGGGTGCGCACCTCCCGCAGGGGGCGCCGACGTCGCCGGCTCTCGCCAATCTGGTTGCACACCGGCTCGACCGCAGGCTGACCGGACTCGCGCGTACCCACCGCGTCGCGTACACCCGGTATGCCGACGACCTCGCGTTCTCCGGCTCGGACCTGGCGGTGGATCGACTGATCCATGCCGTCGGCCGGATCGTGACGGACGAGGGCTTTTCCGTCCACCCCGGCAAGACCCGGGTGATGCGAGCACACCGGCGCCAGCACCTGGCCGGGCTGGTGGTCAACGCTCGTCCGCAGGCGTCCCGTGCCGAATACGACGACGTGAAGGCGCTGCTGTTCAATTGCGTTCGGCACGGACCGGATTCGCAGAATCGCGACGGAAGACCGCACTTTCGCGAGTACGTCTACGGACGCATCGCCTGGATCGGCGAATCGAACGAGAGCAGGAAACGTTCGCTGCACGCACTGGGCGCGAGGGTCGACTGGACGGGGTAGCTGCCGGACTGCGGTCAGCCCCGGCCGATGTACGGCATTCCGGTGGCCATGATCGTCATCGTCGGCACGGTGACGTCCAAGGGCAGCTCGACCAGCCGGGTCACCGCGTCCGCGACGTACCGCGGATCGAAGGTGGGTTCCGCTCGCATTGATCCGTCCGGTTGGCGGGCGGATTGGCCGATGCCGGCCGTCATGGCGGTTGCGGCGTTCCCGATGTCGATCTGGGTGCAGCAGATGTCGTGGTCGCGGCCGTCGAGCGCGATCGACTTGGTCAGTCCCGAGACTGCGTGTTTGGTTGCGGTGTAGGCGACGCTGGCGGGTCGGGGTGTGTGCGCGGAGAGGGAGCCGTTGTTGATGATCCGTCCGCCGCGGGGTGTCTGCGTCTTCATCATGCGGACGGCTTCGCGTGCGCAGAGGAAGGCTCCGGTGAGGTTGGTGGCGACGGTCCGGTCCCAGTCTTCCGGTTCGATCTCGTCGACTGTGCCGTTGGGGCCGAAGGTGCCGGCGTTGTTGACGAGTACGTCGAGGCGGCCGAACCGTTCGGCGACGGCGGCGAAGAGGCTGTGGACGGATGGGGGTGAGGAGACGTCGGCCGGTATCACGAGCGCGTGATCGTGGCCGTGCGCCGTCTGATCGAGGGCGTCGCGTGTGCGTCCGGTCAGCACCACGTGGTGTCCGGCATCGAGTAGTCCGGTCGCGATGGAACGCCCGATTCCCGAACCGGCACCTGTCACGACGACGACCCGTTCCGTCACGTTCACTCCCTGGTTCGATCGGCAACGCATGGTTCATGAACAACCGATGGTAACCCGCAGGAATCACGGTGCGCCGAACCCTGGAGTGGGGGCGCGGAGTCGGGTTTCCTGTCCCGGTGACCATCGCAGACATCGCACCCCGTACCGCACTGCAGCAGCGCTACTGGGACCCCGCCCTCACCGAACCCGCGCAGTGGAATCCGGTTCTCGAATCCCTGCATTCGCACCGGTCGGTTCGCCGCTACCTGCCCGATCCGCTGACCGACGAGACCCTCGACGTCCTCGTCTCGGCGGCGCAGTCGGCCGCCACGTCGTCGAACCTCCAGGCGTGGAGTGTCGTTGCGGTCCGCGACCCCGACCGGAAGGCGCGCCTGGCCGCGCTCGCCGGCGACCAGGCCCACATCGTCGAGGCTCCGGTCCTGCTGGTGTGGCTCGCCGACTTCGCCCGCGTCCGTCAACTCGCCGGCGACCGCGGCGCGCCGATCGAGGGCGCCGATTACCTCGAGAGCAGTTACCTCGGGTTCATCGACGCCGCCCTGGCGGCGCAGAACGCCGTGACCGCGGCGGAGTCCCTCGGCTTGGGGACGGTGTTCATCGGAGCAATCCGCAACAAGCCCGAGGAGGTCGCCGCGGAACTCGGGCTGCCGCCCCACGTGTTCGCGGTGTTCGGGCTCGTCGTCGGACAACCCCACCCGGATGCCGACGCCCAGATCAAACCGCGCTTGCCCCGGCAGGCTGTACTGCACCACGAGACCTACGACCTGCCTGCCCAGCGCGACCACGTCGACGCCTACGAGGGGCGCATCGCTGCCTTCTACGGCGCCCAGCAGCTCGAACATTCCTGGACTGCACGGGTTCTGGACCGACTCGCCTCGGCAGCCCGGTTGAACGGGCGGGACCGGTTGAAGGAATCGCTGATCCGTCTCGGGTTCCCCCTGCGCTAGGGCGCAGCGTGCTTCGCGCCGTCCGCCGCGACGAGGTCGCGCGCGAAGCGCTTCGTGTCAGGCGTTGCCTGCCGCTGTCAATCACGGTAGGTCGGGGTGGGTGGGCCGGCCACCGGACCGAGCGGGGCGGCAAGCCAGCGGTCGTACAAACGCATCCAGGTCCCGTCGGAGCGTACGCGTTCGAGGGTGCCGTTGACTGCCCGCACCAGGTCGTCGTGGTCCTTGTTCACACCGATGCCGTACTGGTCCAACTGCAGCTCGGGGCCGGTGACTTCGAGGTGCGGATCCTGTACCGCCATCCCCGCCAGGATGACGTCATCGGTGCTCGCAGCGTCGGCTTGGCGCTGTTGGAGGACGATGAGGCAATCGTCGAGGTCCCGGACGGCGACGATCGTCGCGGTGGGAACCAGCCGCTGCACGGCATCGAGCGACGGGGTGTCGACGAGCGAGCACACCCGCCGGTTCGCCAGGCTCTCCAGGGTCACCGTCGCGGCGTCGGCGCGCACCAGCAGGCGTTGGCTCGCCCGGAAATACACGGTGGAGAACGCGATTCGCTCCGCACGTTCGCAGGTGATGGTGAAGGTGCGGGCCACGATGTCGACGTCGTTGCTCTCCAGTGCGTCGAGTCGGGCGGCCGATGTGAGGAGTCGGAATTCGATGCGGGACGGATCCCCGAGCAGATCCCGTGCGATTTCCCGCGCGATGTCGACGTCGAAACCGGACAGGGTGCCGGTCACCGGGTCGCGGAAGCTCATCAGGTTGGTGCTCTGGTCGACACCGACGATCAACCGGCCGCGCGCGCGAATCGCGGCGACCGCCCCGCCTGCGGATGCCGCGCCCGGCGGGGCGGGACGAAGGCTGGCAAGGGCGCCGCACTCTACGGGTGATTGCGGTTCGGGCGGGGCAGTGCCGCCGGTGGCGGCGATGGGAGCGATGATCGTCGCGCCGTTCGGGAGGGGGAGGCCGCCGTAGGATCCGTTTCCTTGCGGCGAGAGCTCCTGCGGCGCTGAGCATCCCGAGAGAATGATCGCAGCAGCGGTCACCGTGCCGAAGAGGGTTCGGCGGCGCGTCCTCGGGGGTCGGGGCTGCATCAGTGGTACTCGTTCACTCGGGGCCACACCCCGGCTCCGACGGCGAGCGCGGCGAGCACGCTCAACGCGACCGCGCCGTTCGCCAGGGCCGACAGGGTCCGATACGACTCGGTGGTGGCGTTCACTGCCTCTTCCCGCAACGCAGTGATCGCCTCCTGAATGTGTGTGGTGAGGTCGTCGAAGGCGGCCGCGGAATCGTCGGCGCCGGTACCGACCGCAATGCGCGCGGCGTCCTGGTAGTCGCCGCGGTCGAGCGCCTGCTGCTGGCGGGTATGCGCCCGACGCCACCGTTCGAGTGCCGCGTTCGCCGCGGCCGCGGGGGCGGCGGCCGCGGATCCCGGCGGGCTCTGGGCGATCAGCTGTGCGAGTGCAGCGGTGTGCCCGGTGTAGTCGACCTCGGGTTGGCTGTCGGACCCGCGCTGCAACAGCGACAGCGTTTCGTCGGCGCGGGCCTGCTGCGCGAGGATGCCGGCGCTCGCGATCGCAGCCAGCGGCTCGGTGCCCGCCACCCGTGCGTGGGCGCCTGCCGTCGAGGACACCAGACCGGCCGTGCCCACCCACAGCGCGATGGCCGCCACCAGCACCGTGGCGGCGAGCAGGGCCGGGTTCAGCCGCCGATGCGTCTTGCGCATCAGATACCGCTGCGCGAGCACGAGCAAGACCAGCGCCGCGACCGTGGTCGCGAGCGCAGCGCCGGGGAGCTGCTCGGTTCGGCTCTGGGTGTCGGCGACGGCACGGATCTGTTCCGAGTACAGGGTGTGCGCCATCGGCAGAACGGTGTCCTGCATCAGCGCGGAGGCGTCACCGAGGTACGCCACTCCGATCGGGTTTCCGGCGTTGTCGTTGGCGCGGGCGGTCGAGATCAGTCCGGCGTAGACACCGAGGTGCCGGGAGATGTCCGTCAACTGCTGCACGGCGTCCCGATTCTGCGGGTCGACTCCGGTGCCGGCGACGACCAGCGCCGCCGAGGCGTCCGCGAGCGCCTGATTGTAGGTGTGCAGCAGCGTCGTCGGATCGGCGTCGGTGGAGATGAACGAGGTGGTGGCCGCCGCATCGGCGATCGACAGTGAGCTGTAGAGAGACTGCGCCGCTACCGCCAGCGGTTCGGTGTGGCCACGCAGCGTCTGGATCTGTTGTTGCCGGGCCGCCACCGAGACGGACGGCACCACTCCCGCGACCAGGGTGGCGGCGATCAACAGCACGCCGAGGAGGGCGAGCCGGCCCGGGGTCGACATCAGGAGTTCGCGCCACGGTCGGCGCGGTGCGGCGTCCTCGACGACGAGCGATTCGTCGAGGACGTGCCCGTCCGCGGTGGTGTCGGTCGCGCGTGGGAACACTGTGCTCCTCCAGGCCCGTCGGCCCGGGCACCACGCGCTCGCGGGCGCGGGCCGATCAGCGCTTTTCAGTCTGCCCGATCGGGGATCGCATCGAGGCAAGTCGCCGATTGCCGGACCGGGTACGGCCTGGTTCGGGGGTCGACGCCGAGGATGTCTCGGATCTTGTTGATCCGGTAGTACAGGCTGGTGCGGTGCAGGTGCAGGGTGTCGTGCTGCGCGACTACTGCCCCAAGACCCCGTTCACCGAGGAACGCCCCACCGTGCCAGCACCTCGGCGACGACGCCCTCGACGATCGCGGGGGTCGGCATGCTCAGGAACAGCGCCTCCGCCTTCGTCGCGGCCTCCACCGGCGAGGACACCGAACGGGTACCGAGCGCGACCGCTGCCTCCACCGCCGCAGTGTTCAGGTCGTACACCGCGACCCGACCTCAACGCTACGAATTCGTGAGCTGGGTCACGACCGGCACATGACGAGAGCTTTTCGCGATCTGCCCCTACATTTGTGGAAACGAACCTCGATGATGCCGTTGAACAGGCAATACGTGCAGCGGGGTGCCCTCGGGGGGAGGTCTCGCCGATCTCGGTGAGGCCGCGATGCGGGTCGCGCGGTCCGGACACGGGCCTGACAGAATCACCGTGTGTCGTGGAATCAACCAACAATTACCGGATGGACGGCCCGGATCGACGACGACCTGTCCGCGGTCGCGCTGATCGATCCGTCGCATCTCACCCGCGCCACCCTGCGCCCCGGACCCGGTGACGAGTTCACCGCGCACTTCTCTCGCCTCGCGCGAGAATCCCTGGCAGAGCGCATAGACCGTTACGGTGCCGCGCTACGCAAAGGCGTCCCGGCGTCCCTGGAACTGGCCGACGGAACGACCGGGGCCGTCACCGACCAAATGGCCGGAAGGATGCGCCGCAAATACAAGAGAGCCGAAGTCGCTCTCTCCGGCCGCGCATACACGCTTCGGCACACGTCCGGGCGTAAGGCGACCGCCGAGCGCGACGGAGCGCCGCTCGCGGAACTCGTACGCGGACGCGGACTCCGCTCCATCAGCGTCACGCGCACCACCCACGCGCACACCGACCACCTCGACGAGGTGATCCTGACCCTGTTCGAGAAAGTGATCGTCCCCGGCCGCAGCGGCGCCATCGACGAATTCGTATCAAGTCTCAGCGGAGTCTGAGTTCCTGCAGCAGTCAGCTGTTGGTGACGACGAAGCCCTTGCCTACAGGGTTGGGTTGGGCGTTGATGCCGTCGAGGACGGCAGCGAACTTGATGTACTCGAACGCGAACAGCACAGGGTCGAATCCGCGGACCATACCCACGATCTCGGTGTTGTTCTGAAGTACGGGACCCCCGGAGTCGCCACCGCCTGATTGGGCGTTGCTGTAGAAGCGTGTCGTGGTCTGCGAGGTGATCGCCCCGCAATGAATTCCGGTACCGGCCCCGTCCTTGCAATGGGGACCGACCGGGTTGGAGGAGCCGATCCCGTCGACCCGGGCACTGGGACCATTCGATGTGAGTACCGCGTCAGCGTTGAGCCGAATGACCACCCAGTCGACGCCGGTCCCGCCGCCGGGACTGCGGTACGCGATGTTCCCGATGTGTTCCCGCGGTCCGGTCGGCGTAAAGCGGTAGACGGGCGCACCGTCGGGTGCGTCGTCGACACAATGGGCGGCGGAGATGCCGATCTTGTTGCCGAGCGAGTCGGAACCGACGACGCCCATCGTGCAGAACTCGATGATGCCGGGCGGGTGGGGCACCGGGTTCATGTCGTCGGTCCAGGGAATGCCGTTGGACACGACACCGGTGGCTGATGCCGCCGGCGTGTTGGCCAGGAATGCGCCGAGGATGACTGCGAGGCACGCAAGAAACCCGTATAGCCTTCTCAATTGAGTTCTCTCTCTTCTTCGCGGCCGTCGAGGGACGGTCGCGAGGTCGTACTTGGTGGTGGCGAGCTGTGCTAGATGTGACGATTCCTCGACGGCTGACCGTCGGGCGACTGAAGCAGCGGTACTCTGTCTGCCGGTCGCCGCTGGCTTCCAGCCTTCGGCAAGGCGATCAGGGCGCGGACATCGTTCTCAAGAACGGAGGGGTCGGCTGCCCGCCAATCATCCGGTCACAGTGGATGATCGAAGTTGCGGAGGGTGCAGACGTCGCGCGCGACGAGGGGGAGCGGTGGAGCTGATCGTGCATCGGGGTCCTCGACTTGCAGGGTTCGGGGGTGTTCGACTCCCACACTCCTCGCGAGATGTCCATCCGACGACGGTAGAACGACCGCTGGACATACCTATTTCGCGCCCAGGGATGTCCGCAGAAGGGGGATCTGCACGGTGACCGGCGAGTTCGACTGCGCCGATGGGTAATACCGTGTCTGGCTGGCGCCGATGTCGGCATGCATGCTCGAGCCGGCGCCCTCCGCACGATCTGTGACGGTGACGCGAGATGCTTGGGCGACCGAGTGCGCACGCGGCGGTGTGACGCAAAACACAGCTGATTCTGTGGGGGAAGCCTGGCGCTCGAGGGTGTTCGGTTGCAACTCTTGGCCGAGACCCCAGCCTCCATGCCCAGATACGGGTATGGGTGTAGGTATTTCGGCCAATGTGCAGGTGTCGAAGTCGGTCCAAGGTAGCTGGTATGCCGCGTCATCGACGTGGCAACCGAGAATATCTGCACGTGAGAGAAGAGTTGTCATGGCACCGAGCGCCGAGAATCTGGGCACCAATCTGCTGAATGCATTGCGAGTCAGTGTGGTTGGCACTGTTCTGTACGCCGGGCTCATCATGGGCGTGGTTGTGGTGGCGGTGTGGAAGTTCCCGATGCCCGGCGTGTAGACGCCGCGCCTCGAGGAAGCACTCGGTAGCAGTTCGTCGAGAGAACTGACAGGCACGAGCGGACGCGGAGGTCCGCCGTCTCTCGCAGTCCCGAGCCCCCGATCTGGATCACAGTGGCCCGGCCGGAGCGTAGTCCGCTCCGGCCGGGCCTTGCCGGAACGTGCGACAGGTGCCGCCGCGATCGCCGAAGTCTTCGGGAGCCTGACGCCTCGTCCGGGCAGGCGGGGTCTGTCGGTCGGAATCGGGCACGGTCGGTATCGGGCATAGGAAGGCCCGCCCGCACGACGTTGCCGTCGCACGGGCGGGGTAATCCCCCGACGCGCACCAGGGGGGTGGTGCGGTCGTGGAGTGCAGCACTGATCCCTCAAAAGGGGGCGCATGTTGCCTGTCTGCGGTTGCGCGGGTGTGCTGCATGCGTGTCTGCGAGTGAAGTTGTGGGTCGGACGTCGTGTCCGGCGGCCTCCTTCTCACGGGTCGGCGGGTTTTCGAAGTGCTTCCGATTGTGGCGGTGATCTGCGCTGTTGCACATGGGTCGTTTGACGCATGGACGTACCTGTTTCTGCGGTTCGCGTGCTTCACACGAGGCCTTGTCCATGTCGCGACAGGCGATGGTGTCGCCTTCACGGCGGAGCGGTGATGCGGTTCGGGGACTGTCCGGAGGAATGTTCGGTGCTCTTGGAGGGTTCGGCGATGACGACGGGAGCGGCGGTGTATCCGTGGTCGGGCAGGTGGCGTCCGCCCGGTCGATTGACGGACGTCGAGTATGAGACCCGTCATCAGACCGCACAGGCTGCCTGAAACTGCGCACCCGTGGTGGGCACCGAGGTCGATATCGAGGCCGAGGGCACCGATGCCGACCAAGTGATCGTTGAACTCGTCGCTCTCGTCGACAGACCGTCCGGTCGGGTCAGACCCTCCAGTGTTCGCGCGCCAGTTGGCGGAGGTCCAGAAAGCTGCGTCTGCCGTGTTGAGATCAGTGAAATACTCAGCACACCAACAGACCCTGGAAGGGGGCTGATGAGGAGTGCTTCTGTGACATCGGCCAAGCCTGTGCCCGCAGCGATCCCCGCGTGTTTGGCTGCATGGTCAAGGCCTCGTGGGTCGAGGCTCAGGTCGACAGCGTGATCAGGCGACTGCCAGTGAGTGCGTCCTCACGGCGCTCAAGCTTACTGGCGAGCGCCAGGAACAGATTGGCGGTAGTCATCGCGTCGCCGAGCGCGTGGTGTGGTGTGTGCACGGGCAGGCCCATACGAGAGGTGGCGTATTCGAGGCCGATCGACTGATTCGGGCCCACAGCGATGTCGAGGACGAGCGATGCGAGTTTCGCGGTGTCGATCACATCACTGGTGAACAGGCGTTGGGAGCACTTGAACGCACGTCGGAGAAAGGAGTGCTCGATCCACGCACCGTGTGCCACGAGGATGTGTCCGCGCAGCAGTTCGTCGAGTCGGTCGACGCAGTCGCCGACCGACGGAGCAGCAGCCAGATCCTGTTTACGCAGACAGTGAGTCCGCAGCGCTGCTTCCGAGCTCTCACGTTCAGATCGGACGAGACTGTACGTGGCCTCCGAGGCCGCGATTCGGCCTTCTCGAATGGGCACCGCTCCGTAGGAGATGATGTGATCGTTGCAGGTATCGAGGCCCGTGGTCTCCAGATCGATGACGAGGTAGTTCGATGACCGCCAGTTTGGTGCATGGCTGCTGTTCGACGCATCGACATGGCCGTGGTCAGCGCCGCGCCGTCTCCACCCCAGTTTCCTGGTCATTGTTCGTACCGATCCGAACTGATCCGCTCTTGGACCTGGTTGATGGCGCGAAACGCTGCGCGTAGGTGCCGTCGTTGGAGACTGTCGAGCTTGTCGACATCGACGGTGGAACGGATTTCACTGTCGCCCTTGATTGCCTGAATCTGTTCGTCGAGGACGAGTTCGTAGCACAGTGTGAAGGCACCCTTGAGGGATTCCGCTTCGTCGATGTTGAGCCACCCGGCGGCGTGTGCGCGATCGAGCCGGTCTACGGTCGACCCGGTCGTGTCTCCTGTGCGAAGAGCGAGTGCACGGGCCAAGGATGCGACCGGACGCAACCCTGCCTTCTTCAGATTGAGGTGACCTTTGAGCTCGCCGAACCGGCCGATGACGAAGTTGCGGGTGAAACCGGAGGGCGGTCGACTCCCCAGCGAGTAGTGCGTGAAGGTGCGGCCGAAACTGGGGTCTTCGGCTCCGGCCGAAAATGCTGCGCGCACCGGCTGCGCCAGTGCGGTATTGGTGATGGGGCGTGCGTCGAGCAGGGTTGAGGTGAGCATCAGGTACTTGGGGTTGTCGAGCTCGGCCCGCCAGAGTGCGGCCGCTTGTTGCCACGCACCGACGGTGCGGTTGAACAGGGGGGAGGAGGCGTTGAGCCCTTCGGGGCAGGGCATCAGGCCGAACTGGTCGAGCCGGTCCAGCAGGGGGCGGCAGGCTGTTGCGATGTCTTCACGACTGGGTTGGGTGGATCCGTCGACGTCGGTCGGGTTCCACACGAGTGCGGTATCGATGTCCGAGTTCAGCAGTGGCTCGCGTCGTCCGAGCGATCCGAGCAGCATCCAGCTGCTGTGGATACCGGCGAGGGGCGTTGTGCTGGTGGACAGATCGATGATCTTGCGGAAGACGGCTTCGACCATCGTCGAGTACAGCGCCCCCAGGTGGAAGGGCGGGACTCCGGCATCCCAGAGTTCGACCGCGGTCGGTCGCAGCATCGTGGCGGCCCGAGCGAGCTCGTCGAACGAGTTCGCCGACGAGGTTGCGCTGCGGATGAGCAAGGGATGACGCACATCGGTTGCTGCGATGTCGACTACTCGCGCAATGCCCACTGCGCTCCCGCTGGTGTCGGTAACGACGAGGTGATGGATGCCGTGTTCGACCATGTGCAGGTAGGCGGCGCTGACCGTGACATCCGACGAGACAGCCATCGCCGGGATGCTGGCGATCGCCGAAATCGGTGCATCCACCGGAATCTCCCCGGTGGCCACCCTCTTGCGGAAATCATCGTCGGTGACGATGCCGATCTGGCCGTCGTGCACGAAATTGGCACACGACTGACCGGTGCGGGTCATGGCTTGCGCGACCTCGCGGATGGAATCGTCGGCATGGCACCAGTAGATGGGGTGAGTGAGATCGACGATGGGACGTTCGAGCCTGTTGAACGAACCGCCGGATGCCAGCAGGCGCTCACGCGCAGTGACTGTTCCGTAGTGTGCATAGCGCAGGCGGTCCGGATGCGCGACCACCGTGCGAGGATCGGGGATGCGATAGCAGAGGGTGTCTTCGGCGGCGCGTACAACCAGGGCCGGCGGCAGTCCGGAGAGCACCGAGACGTGACCGAAGGTGTCTCCCGAGGTGAGTACATCGACCGTGCGGCCACGGTCGAGGACTTCGACAGCACCGGTTCTGACGATGTAGAGATGTTCAAGCGCCGGTACGTTCTCGCGGACGATGACCGCACCGCTGCCGAAGAACTCCACCTCCACCGTGCGCGCGAGCTTGTCGAGATCGTCACTGTCGAGCAGGTCGTACGGTGTTTGCGCGCCGAGGAAGTCGATGAATTCCTGCATCGCGTCCTTGCCCTTCGTGATGGTCGGTGCCTCATGATCGGCCCCCGGTTCCGCGGTCGCCCCTGTTGATGTGAAGCGACCACGGTCCTCAACTTCCGCGGGTCAGCCGAAATGCTTCGCGAACTGCCGGGCCAAATCGTCAACCTCGTGCTGGGCAGTCGTCTTGTTCGACTGCGATGTGCCCACCCACGAGGCCATCGCCGGGATCCGTGAGGCCAGCGTCAGTTCGGCTCGGACAAAGGTGACGTCCATACCCAGGGCCACCCCGAGCACCTGCTGCAGTGGCGGGATCTGGTGATCGATGAGCTCATCGGGGGTCCCGGGGCCATACTGATCGCCGCGGCTGGTCACCACGATCACAGGTTTTCCGGCAAGCGGCTCCGTCACGGCATCGAACGTGGTGGTGATGCCGGGCACGTGAACGTAGTCGATCCACGCCTTGAGCGTCGACGGGATCGACCAGTTGTACATCGGAGCACCGATCACGACGATGTCGGCCCCGATCAGTTCCTCGATCAGCTCGCGCTGGAGGGCATCGGCTTCGACGGGCACGGGGCGGCCGGGGGTGCGGAGTCTCGGCGCCCAGTGCAGCTCGTTCGTCGGGATGTGCGGCAGCGGGCTGGTGTGCAGGTCGCGTCGCACCACCGAATGCTCAGCGCCGAATGAGCTCCATTCCGCCGCGAACCGCGCCGTGAGATCCCGGCTGGTAGAGGAGTGAAGATCGGCCGACGAATCGACATGAAGTAGCTGGGGCACTGTCGTCCTTTCCTGGGCGGCGAACTGTCGCCGCGCTACGTGCCGGCTATCGGTGAAGCAGGAGCCAATGCATGGGCCGGGCTCCGCGTTCTCCCGCCGCAGCCGCCGACCAGGAAATCCTGGACGAAGTAATCGCGGGAGGAGTGATAGCGCGTTCCTGCAGGCTACCATCCTGTGTTCGGTAAAGGCATCCTCTTTTGGGGTATGTCGAGTTTGTTGATCGGTATGGCGATCGAACAATGGCTTGAAGCCAAGTCTTGACAGGCAATGTCGATCACCCGCTATTATCGGTTCGCTCGCGGAAAGGGGCGGCAAGGTGGGTAGGGGTTGTGTGAAGCTGGACCTTGCCGCCCTGCGGGTGCAGCGCGCTCGGCTATATCGACTGCGCTGCAATAGGGTTCGATTTCAGTGGACGATGATCCATGTATAGCATTGCAGCGCATTGTTTTTCCTCGACAGGATCAATGTGTGCGCCCACCGGGGTCTGGCAGGTTCCCGGTGGGCGTTGTCGAATGCCCTGCAGCACAGGCGCGCCGTGAGCGATGGCAACGGTGGGACGTTACCTGCCGACGGAGGTGACGGCAGGCAGCGGACCGACCGAACTGCTTGCGCGGGAGTTGATCGCGCCGGGACTACGCAACCGATCGGTGACATCGCGCGTGCATCCAAGGTTTGCCTCGACTCGGGTGCGCGCAGCTCGTCTCACGGGGTAGGGCGGGTCCACCACCGTCGAACTTGCTGAGCAGTGACACCGAAAACTCACCGATTTCCCGCAAGGAGATCTCGGCACCAGTCATTTCCCGCGCATCTGTTCGAGATCAGCCTCCGCGGCGGCCTGTGTCGACGCGATTGCAGAGGTCCTGGGTGTCCGCTTAGGTCTGCAGCATCGAGTCGAGAAACGAAAGCTCTATCCCGGAGGCCTGCTGGTTGTCGGCGAGATCGCCTCGAACGTCCGCAAGCAACGACACCATCAGCGCGCCACCGTCCGGGAGATAGCGCACCAAGCCTCCTTCTTGGCAGGTGTGCACCATCTGGGCAATGAGGCCTGTCGCTTCGTCGTGCCGTCCAGCGACGGCGAGGCAGGTGGCCAGCAGACGCTGCGCCTGCAGCAACGCTCGGCGTCGGCGGGTTCCCACCAGCGCGGTGACCCACTCCTTGGCCCAGGAGCAGGCCAGTTCGACGCTGCCGCGGTCAGAGGTGTCGAGGAGCCGCCTGATGGCGACTGCTTCCTCGAGTTGGACTATGACCTCCTCGAGCCCGTTGTTCGGATAGCGACGATTCGAGTACTCGACGCCGGCGCAGTTCGGCGCCCGCAATGGTGGAAGGTCCAGGATGAGTCGTTCGTACTCCACGGCGGCGCTGAGCCGTGGTAGCTGTAGAGACGCGCCGAGTTGGGCGCCCGCCTCGAGGTACTGGGCGGCGGTGTCGGGTTCACCGCGATACGCCTTGAGCCGGGCGCCACTGACGTAGTGGGCGAGCATGAAGTCGACGCCGCCTTCTCGCCCCAGAACCTGGCTCTCATCGAGTAGGTGTTCGGCTTCGGCGATTTCCCCGCGTTCGTAGAGCAATGCACCCAGCAGCGCCCCTGCCAGCAGCGCTGCTTGGCAGCGCTGGCCGCCGGATTCGACCGCCAGTCGGTGGGCTTTGCGGAACCGTCGCTCGGCACCGATGACATCGAGTTCTTCCATCTCGGCGAGCCCGGCAAAGCAGTGGCCGTAGATGACGCTGAACGGTCCGCTCAGTTGGGTGTCATATTTCGCCGACTGCCGCTGAAGCTGACGGGTGGCTTCGAAGTCGAAGTCGAAGATCGTGACGAAGCCCGCGATTCCCGCTGCGGCGGAGGCCACCCAGGGTGGCACCGCTTCGGGCCGTGCGAGACAGGCAGAGAGGAGTTCGCGCACCCCGTCGATCTGGTCGATGCCGATCTTGATGTCGGCTTGGACCACGTCGGCTTCGACCCGCAGAGCGGCGAGTTCCGCTGCGGGCAATTGGCGGTGGGTGAGGAGCTCGGCGGCACGGGTGGCGGCCTGCTGCGCCGACTCGGGCCGTACAAGGGCGCTGTCCGCCCACGCAATGCACAGTTGGAGCCGGGCGCTGGTCGCGACGAGGTGATCGGGCAGCTTGTCGACAAGGCCCAGTAGCGACGTCAGACGGCCCTGTTCGAGCAGGTGGAAGCCCTCTCGTTCCACGAGGTCGACTGCTCCGGTCGCGTCGCCTCCGGCGAGGGCGTGATCGACCGCCTCGCTGAGCAGATGGTGGGCGGCGAACCACCGTGCTGCCACCAGATGCAGGGGTCCGACCCGGTCCGGGAAGTCTCGCTCCAGGCGTTTGCGCAGGAATTCGGCGAACAGATGGTGATAGCGGAACCACTTACCTTCGTCGTCGGTTCGCTGGAGGAACAGGTCCTGACTCTCGATCTGTTCGAGCAGAGCCTGCCCGTTCCCGACGTCGGCGAGCGCGGAGGCCAGCGAGCCGCACAGGCGTTCGGTCACCGACGTCTGCAGGAGGAACTTGAGCACTTCCGCGTCCAGGGCGTCGAGCACGTTCTCGGCCAGGAATTCCCCGATCGCCGGGTGCCGGCCGGAGATGCTGCCGAGGAGCTGCTCGGGATTATCCCGTCCCCGCAGCGACAGCGACGCCAGTTGCAGAGCGGCCGCCCACCCCTCGGTCGAGTCGCGCAAGGTCGCAACAGCGTCGTCGGTGAGCTGCAGTCCGGCGCGGTCGACGAGCATCGCATGGCATTCCTCTATGGTGAATCGTAAAGAGGTGGAGTCGATTTCATTCAGTTCGCCGGTCACACGCATCTTGGCGAGCGGCAAGTGGGCTTGGGTGCGGCTGGTGACCACGATCCGCAGATGATGGCAGCCGTTGTCGATGAGGTATCCGAGCGCGGCGATGGTGTCGGGATCGTCGACGCGGTGCCAGTCGTCGATCACCACGGCGAGATGCTCACTGCGGTGGTAGATGTCGTTTACCAGTGTCGCCAGTACGTAGTGTTGTGCCTGTTCGCCGTGTTCCTCGAGGATCTGGCCCAATTCGCCCGCCAGCGTCGGTTTGACCTGTCTGATTGCCTCGACGAGGTGGGCGAGGAACCATGCGACGTTGTTGTCGTCGTGATCGATGGTCATCCAGGCGACCGGCACAGCGTCGGAGACGAGGATGTCGCGCCATTGTGCGGCGAGCGTGCTCTTGCCGAAGCCGGCCGGCCCGTGAATCACCGTCAGTCGTCGCGTCAGGCCCGCGCGCAGGTCGTCGAGGAGGCGTTCGCGGCCGACCATGGCGTGGGTCGAGGGCGGGCGGGATCGGGTGACCGGGATCGGTGGGGTGGTGAACCGGGGCGCCGGTGCGGTGCCGGTGGTCGGTGCGGGTGTGCCGCGCGCCGGGTGTTCGCCGGTGGATGCGGGTAGCGCCATGTCGTCGACGGCGAGCCGGTGACGGCGTTGGACGGCGCGGAGTTCGTCGCCGAGCGCGGCTGCGGTGGCCGGCCGGTCGGCCGGCTCGAGGGACATCGCACGTTCGACGGTGGCGGCGAGATCGTCGGGGAACCCTTGTTCCCGCAGGTCCGGAATCGGCTGCTCGGTCATCCGCAGGAACTGGGAGATCAGTTTCTCGCCGTCGCGGCGTTCGAACGCGGCGTGCGCGGTGAGGAGACAGAACAGGGTGGCGCCGAGACCGTAGACGTCGGCTGTCGGCTCCGGTTCGGCTCCGCGGAGGATCTCGGGGGCGGTGAAGGCCGGGGAACCGGTGATTGAACCGCTGGTCGTGCGGAAGCCTCCCGCCACGCGTGCGATGCCGAAGTCGGTCAGTTGCGGTTCCCCGTAATCGGTGAGCAGAACATTTCCGGGTTTGACGTCGCGGTGGAGGATCTCGCGCTGATGGGCGGTCTCGAGGGCGCCGGCGAGTTTGATGCCGTATCGAAGTGCCTGTTTCCACTCCACCGGGCCGCTGCGGCGCAGTGCGGCATCGATCGAACCGGCGCCGTGGAACTGCATCACGATGAACGGCCGGCCGGTGTCGGTCACCCCGACCTGATGAATGTTGACGATGTGTGGGTGCCCGGAGAGTTGGCCCATCGCGATCTGTTCGCGAAGAAATCGTTCACTGCCGTCCGTGTCGAGAGCGGCAGTGAGTACTTTGACGGCGACCGTGCGGCGGAGGGACCGTTGCCGGCACCGGTACACGACACCGAACCCGCCCCGGCCTACTTCCTGCGCATCATCGAAGCCGGCGTCGGCGAGTTCCTCGACGACGCCACCGCCCGGGTCGCGCTGGGTGGCGAACGGATCGTGCGCGTCCATCAGACAACCCGCCCTCGCTCTCGATGCAACGGCTGTTCCAGCGATACCGAGCTTAACCCTGGCAGGAGCTGGGAAACCCCGGTCGAGAGCCGGGGACCTGCAGAGCTCGCTGCAGAGACCGCGAATCGGCGCATCGACCAGGAAATGTCCCCTCCGGGACTCACCGGCACGGCTTCCACGATGAGTGCAGTGATCGGAGATCCGATCAGAAGCTGCCAATCGTCGACTCTGTGGCTCAAACCAGCGAACGATTTACACCTGATTAACGTTCGGGGGTTACCTTTACCGAACGTAGGTGGTAACTTAGCTGCATGGCGTGATTGAGATCACTCACGCGGAGGCCCCAGGCTTCACCCGAAAGAGCGACACGGTTTCGGTTGGGCGGCAGGGCTTTCGGTCGACAACTTGATAGTCCACAAGTGTGAGTGCTCCACCGCACCACGTCATTTCAACGACGCATACACGTCCAATAGCAAGCTCGGAACGCATCGCACCGGTGCGTTGACTTGCCATGCGGACTTCTGTGCGGCCCCCATCAGATGATCCCCCAAGGAGGAGACTGTGCAACAGGTCTCTGATTCTTCCGACGCCGCCCATCTCGAGTCGCTCGGCTACGAGCAGAAGTTCGATCGCAAGATGTCGCTGTGGTCGAATCTCGCACTCGGGTTCCTCTACCTCTCGCCGCTGGTCAGTGTCGTGGCGATGTTCGCGCAGGGACTCGCGACAGCGGGACCGCCGTCCATGTTCTGGATTTTCATCGTCGGTGGTGGGCAGCTGCTGGTCGCGCTGATCTTCGGTGAAATCGTGGCGCAGTACCCCATCGCCGGTGGTCTCTACCAGTGGGCGCGGCGGCTGTGGAGCGGCAGGTACGCCTGGATGCTGTCGTGGATCTACCTCGCCACCGTCGTGGTTGCGATCGCGACCACCGCGATGTTCAGTTCGAGTTTCGTGGCGAATCTGTTCACCGGGACCGCGACCAGCACGGGCGCAGCGATCACCCCGGGCGTACAGGTGCTGATTGCTGCCGGAATGCTTGTGCTCGGGCTTCTGCTCAACATGACCGGTACGAAGACGTTGGCGAAGATCGCCGGCGCGGGTCTGGCCGCCGAACTGGTCGGTGTCGTCGCCGTCGGTCTGTACCTCCTCGTGTTCGAACGGCACCAGCCTTTCTCGGTCTTCTTCGACACAATGGGCACCGCAGGCAACGGGGGCTACTTCGGAGCGTTCGTCGGCGCGGCGCTGGTCGGTCTGCTGATGGTCTACGGCTTCGAGGCATGCGGTGAGGTCGCCGAGGAGGTGCCCAACCCGGGCCGCCGCATTCCGCAGGCGATGATCCTGACGGTCGTGGTGGGCGCCGGATCTGCACTGCTCTCCTTCGCCGGATACGTCTTGGCCGCTCCCAACCTGCAGGAGATCGTCGACGGTGACGTCGCGGACCCCATCCCGGTGATCCTGCAGGACTCGATCGGGCTCTTCGGCACCAAGGCGTTCATGGTCATCGCTCTGACCTCCTTCCTCGCTTGCGTGATGGGCCAGCAGGCCGCAGCCAGCCGCCTGGTCTTCTCGTTCGCTCGCGACAACATGTTCCCCGGCAGCCACACGTTCTCGAAGCTGTCGAAGGTTCGCCACGTACCGGTCAACGCGACCGTAGGCGTCAACCTGCTCTCCGGCTGCATCCTCATCTTCGTTTACCTCTTCCCGGAGTCGCTCTTCCGCGTGGCGTCCATGCAGATGCTCGCCGGCTACGTCGCATTCCAGATGGTCGTGTTCGCCGCACTGCGTTCACGGCTGCGCGGATGGAAGCCGGCAGGTTCCTTCACCCTCGGCCGGGCCGGGATGGTCGTCAACATCGGTGCCCTGGTCTATGGAGTTCTGTCAATTCTGGTCCTCGCCAAGCCTTCCGGTGATCCCAGTCTGGCCTTCGTCGACCGCTGGATCGCGGTCGTCGGTTTCGCGGTCGTGACTCTCACCGGCCTGGCGTACCTGCTCATCGCCAAGCCCGAGAAGAACTCGACCGCACCGGAGGGTGATGCGATCGAGGTCGCCGACGCCATGCGTGCCCGCCGAGCCGGGCAGACCCTGACGGCCAAGGTGGACGAGGACCGCGCGACCGCCGCGGTCGAATCCTGAACCAGGCAATCCACCCCCGCCCCGGTTCGCCGACTGCGGCGGACCGGGGCTGACAAACACACGAGAAGACCTCATCTCCTCATCGGTAGTGCGCCGCACACCGGATGAGCGTCTCGTTTCGAAAGGATAGAAAACATGGGCCAGCTCGACGGCAAGGTCGCTTTCATCACCGGACTCGCGCGCGGGCAGGGCAGGTCACACGCCCTCACCCTGGCCCGCGAGGGCGCCGACATCATCGGACTGGACCTGTGCGGCGAAATCGAGTCCACCGCCTACGAGGGCGCTACCGCCGACGACCTAGACGAAACCGTCCGTCTGATCAAGGACCTCGGCCGCCGGGTCGTCGTCACGCAGGCCGACGTGCGCGACTACGACCAGGTCAAGGCCGCCTTCGATGCCGGACTCGAACAGCTCGGCCGCGTCGACATCGTCATCCCGAACGCCGGAATCTGTGCCGGGGGACCGATCTGGGAGAACACCGTCGAAGCATGGCGCGAAACGATCGACATCAACCTCACCGGTGTCTTCCACACGATCAAGGCCGCCACACCGACCCTCATCGAACAGAATGAGGGAGGCTCGATCGTCTTCATCGGCTCCACCGAGGCCCTCAAGGGTGCCGCGGGGATCGGGGCGTACTCGGCATCCAAGCACGGCGTAACAGGTCTGATGACCTCCCTGGCAAGGGAACTGGGCCCGTACAACATTCGAGTCAACTCGGTCAACCCGACCTGTGTGGACACGCACATGATTCAGAACGAGTTCGTCTGGAAGCTGTTCCGGCCGGACCTCGAGAAGCCGACGCGTGAGGACGTCAGCGACACCTTCGCGAGCACACACATTCTCCCGGTTCCGTGGATGGAACCCCAGGACGTCAGCAACGCCATCTTGTACCTGGTCACCGACTCCGGTCGTTACGTCACCGCAACGACACTCACCATCGATGCCGGCTTCATCGTCAAGTCCTAGCCGGATGCGGGGCGCGGGGGCAGGGCACCGGCAAGCCTGCCCCCACGCTCCGACCCGCCCTCATAGCGTCGGGGGGTCTCCCGAGGTGGCGGCAGTGACTGGTTCGTTGCCGTGGTCCGGAACTCGCACACGGCGTGCGAGGCTCACGCGCCACCCGGTCACGGCGCCGATCTGCGTGCTCGTCGTCGACCCGGCGATCGATACCGCCGCCTTGGAGTATCTGCAGCAGCCGGGGCTGGCGCCGGGCGAGGTGGTGGCGATTGCGGTTGAGCCGCATCTCCGTCACGTCGTCGCCGCTGTAGAAGCGTTGCGCCGCACCGGCTACACCGATGCCGTGGTGGCGATCGGGCAGTTCGATCACGAAGATGACAGGATCGCGATACTCGAGGCCGGCGCTGATTATGTCCTTGACCTGCCTCTCGACCCGCGTGAACTCGGTGCATGGGTTCGAGCCTGTTGTCGTCGCCTTGGTCGGGGCCGCTCGGAGACGGAACCGGCGGGACCACCCGAGCACACAGACCCGCACGGCATCACACTCACGTGGAGTGACCGTTCCATCGAGCTCAATGGTCGAAGGACTCCGTTGACCATGACCGAGTTCGACATCATGGCGGTTCTCGTGCGCACAGCGGGCCGGGCAGTCTCACGTGAGTATCGACTGATGATCGTCTGGGGAATCACCTCGGAGTCGAAAACCAACGTGCTCAACGCCTATGTGTGGTCGTTGCGCCGCAAACTCGCAGCCATCGGTGCCCCGAGTGCCCTGCACACCGTTCGAGGGGTCGGCTTCGCGCTGCGGGAGAACTAGAGCGACCAGAAGTTGGATAGTCCGATTGCAGACGCGGACATAACGGAACAACAGAAATTGGAGAATGACATGGGAAAGCTTGACGGGAAAGTCGCGTTCATCACGGGCGCGGCACGAGGCCAGGGACGCGCCCACGCGGTGCGATTCGCCGAAGAGGGCGCCAACATCATCGCTGTCGACATCTGCGCACAGGTGGAGTCCGCACCCTACGACATGGGCACCGCCGCGGAGCTGGAAGAAACCACCCGCCTGGTCGAGGCCGCGGGCGGCAAGATCGTGAGCAAGATCGCGGACGTTCGCGATCTCGCCGCCCTGACCGCAGCCGTCGACGAGGGCGTCGAACAATTCGGCCGCCTCGACATCATTCTCGGCAACGCCGGTATCTGCACCTACGGTAACCTCGCGACGATGTCGGAGGAACAGTTCGACGAGATGATCGAAATCGACCTCACCGGGGTGTGGAAGACCGTCCGCGCCGGCGTCGGAAAGATCATCGAGGGCGGCAACGGCGGATCGATCGTGCTGACCAGTTCCACCGCCGGCCTGAAGAATCAGAACACCATCGGCCACTATGTCGCCGCCAAGCACGGCGTCACAGGTCTGACCAAGGCCCTCGCAAACGAATTGGCGCCGCACAACATCCGCGTGAACTCGATCCACCCCACCAACTGCCGCACACCCATGATGACGAACCCCGGTGTGCGGAAGATGTTCCGGCCGGATTTGGAGAACCCGACCCTCGAGGACGCCATTCCCGCATACGGCTCGATCCTGCTGCTGGACACACCCTGGGTCGAACCGGAGGACGTCTCGAACGCCATCCTGTTCCTGGTATCGGAGGAAGGCCGGTTCGTCACCGGCACCGCGATGCCGGTGGACGCCGGGATGCTCGCGAAGTAGCCCGACAGCCCGGGTGGTTGCCATCGGTGGCAGCCACCGGGGTTTCATGTTCGGCGAGATCGAGCGCGTGGTCAGGGACCGGCTCCGCCGGCACCTCAGTTCCGGGGTGCCGCGGCGGCGGCCTTCGCGGCGTGCGGCAGGGCGTCGGCGATGATCGAGAATGCGGTGTCGTCCATGGCGGCGGAGACGAACCACGCCTCGAACGCGCTCGGCGGCGGGTACACCCCGCGGGAGAGCAGTCCGTGGAAGAAGGCCGGGAAACGCCAGGTCTGCGCGGCCTTGGCCTCGGCGTAGTCGGTCACCGGGTCCTCGGTGAAGAACACGCTGAGCATGGTGCCCGCGGTCTGCACCCGGTGCGGCACGCTCGCCGCGGTCAGTGCGTCGGACAGCAGCGTCCGCAGGGTGGCACTGTTGCGCTCGAGGGCGTCGTACACGCCCTGGTCCGCGGCGCGCAGGCTGGCGAGCCCGGCGGCGACGGCGACGGGGTTCCCGGACAGGGTGCCTGCCTGGTAGACGGGTCCGGCGGGGGCGAGGTGGGCCATGACGTCGGCACGGCCACCGAACGCCGCGGCGGGCAGACCGCCGCTCATCACCTTGCCGAACGTGTAGAGGTCACCGGCGACGCCGTCGAGTCCGAACCAGCCGGCGGAGCTGACCCGGAATCCGGTCATCACCTCGTCCATGATGAGCAGCGCGCCGTTGTCGCGGGTCAGCGTGCGCAGGCCCTCGTTGAATCCGGGCTGGGGCGCCACCGCGCCCATGTTGCCGGCGGCGGCCTCGGTGATGACGCACGCGATCTGGCCCTCGTTCGCGGCGAACGCCCGGGCGACGGCGTCGAGATCGTTGTAGGGCACGACGATGGTGTCCTCGGCCTGCGCGCCGGTCACGCCGGGCGACGTGGGGAGGCCGAACGTGGCGAGTCCCGAACCGGCGTCGGCCAGCAGTGCGTCGACGTGTCCGTGGTAGCAGCCGGAGAACTTGAGGACCTTGGTCCGGCCGGTGAATCCGCGGGCGAGGCGCACGGCGCTCATGGTGGCTTCGGTGCCGGAGTTGACCAGCCGCACCTTCTCCACCGGCGCGACGCGGCGGACGATCTCCTCGGCCAGTTCGATCTCACCCTCGGTGGGCGCGCCGAACGACAGGCCCGTGGTGGCCGCCTTCTGCACGGCCTCGACGACGGCGGGGTGCGCGTGCCCGAGGATCATCGGCCCCCAGGAGCAGATGAGGTCGACGTAGTCGTTGCCGTCGACGTCGGTGAGCGTGTAGCCGGACGCTTCCCTGATGAACCGCGGGGTGCCGCCGACCGAGTGAAAGGCGCGGACGGGCGAATTCACCCCGCCGGGAATGACCGGTTCGGCCCTGGTGAAGAGTTGCGCGGACCGCGAAACGTGCGGTGTCTGTGTTCCATGCGGTATGCCGAGCACGCGGTTACTCCTTCTGTGGTGGTGACGCACCGGTCACCGGGATACTTCGGTGCCCGCGGGTGACTATCGGGCGGCGGCATCGGTGCCGGTGCGGCGTGCCGGACCTGGTGGAGCACATTCCGGGCAGTGATCTGTTGATCGGTGACGGTGAGGTGACCTCGCCACGACCCCAGCAGCATCCACATCCACGCCAGAAGAATCGCTATGCGGCTGCGAAATCCGACCACGTTGACGATGTGCACGGCGATCCAGAGCATCCAGGCCCACCACCCGTGCAACTCGATCTTTCCGATGCGAGCGACGGCGTTGAACCGCGAGATGATCGCCATCGATCCCTTGTCGCGATACCGGAACGGTGCGCGGTCGGGGCGCCGCTTACCGCGAGTCGCCGCCTTCGCCTCCGCGGCGATCTGCCGTGCCGCGTAGCGGCCGCTCTGGATGGCGAGTTGGGCGACACTGGGCAGCCCATCTCGGGTCATCATGTCGCCGACCACGAAGACATTCGGATGTCCGGGCAGGGTGAGGTCGGGCTGTACCTCGATGCGGCCTGCTGAGTCGACTGTCGCCTCCGACTGCTGGGCCAGGTGTTCACCGAGGGGGCTGGCCACCACGCCGGCGGACCAGATCTTGCAGGTGGCGGCGATGGTGTGCCGTTCCCCCCTGCTGTCCTTGACGGTGACACCGTCCGCATTGACGTCTTCGACCGTCGTTCCCAATCTGATCTCGACGCCGATGCGCTCGAGCGCCTCCGCTGCCTCCGCCCCGAGATCACCGCCGAGGTGGGGGAGCACGTCGGATGCGGCATCGAGCAGAAGGATCCGCGCGTCACGGGTGTCGAAATTCTGGTAGGCGCCGACGAGGGTGCTGTGAGCCAGGCCGGCGATCTGCCCGGCCAATTCGACACCGGTCGGACCCGCACCGACGACGATGAAGGTGAGCAGTTTTTCTCGCTCGACCGGATCGGCGGTCAATTCCGCCTGATCGAATGCGGTCAGGATGCGCCCACGCAGCTCCAGTGCATCGTCGATGGTCTTGAGCCCGGGAGCGTGTTCGGCGAAATGGTCGTTGCCGAAGTAAGACTGACGGGCGCCTGCCGAGACGATCAGACTGTCGTAACCGACCGTGGCCGTATGCCCCGAACGGACCGCGGTCACGGTGCGGTTGGTCAGGTCGATGGAGATCACCTCACCGAGTCGAACGGTGACGTTGGCCTGATCTTTCACGAGCATGCGGGTTGGTGCGGCGATCTCACCCTCGGACAGGATGCCGGTAGCAAGCTGATAGAGCAGCGGTTGGAACAGATGATGGTTCGTCCGGCTGACGAGGGTGACGTCGATGTCGGCCCCGCGCAGGGACTTGGCCGCGAACAGCCCACCGAAACCCGAGCCGATGACGACGACCCGGTGCGGGTGCGGTGACTGTGACATGTCGGTGCGCCTCTTCCCGAAGTCGATGTCAGCGTCCACTCCGGCGGCGGGTAACCCCGGTCGGACGACGTGGGACCGGGCGTCGTCCGACAGAACCGGCGCCCGTCCGCTGTTGGTGGCGTGAGCGGACGGGGCGCCGGTGTGGACGGCAGGCGGATCTCGATAGTCGGTTCAGCAGACCCGCGTGCCGACGGCCCGGAGGGTTTAGGTGGCTCTGCCGGTAGGACGCCAGCAGAGCCGGGAATCGAGGCACCCCAGCCCCGGATTCACTGAAAGAATACAGCAAACATCATGAAATAGCAAGCGGGGCATGACTGTTCACGTTTGAGACGCGTGTCGATGCGACGAGACTTCCGAGTCTCGCGGGGTCGGTGAGTTGGCCGAAACGCCTAAGCCAATATCCCGCCGTCGAGCACCAGGTTCGATCCGGTCATGTACGAGGATTCCTCGCCGGCGAGAAAGACTGCTCCGTTCGAGATCTCGTCGAGCGCGGCGGGCCGGCCCAGCGGGACGGTCGAGTCGTTGTCGGCGGCCATGCTCGCCGGATCGTCACTGGCGGCCACGGCATCCTGTGACATGCCGGCCTCGCCAACAATTCCGGGACACAGCGCGTTGACCCGAATGCGACGATCGGCCAACTCGCGTGCCATGCCGCGAACGAGTTGGATGACGGCGCTTTTCGTCATGCAGTACACGCTCTCGTTCGGATACGCGGTGAACGAGCTGATCGAGCCCATGACGATGACGCTGGAGCCGGGGGAGAGCATCGTATGCATCCGCCGGGCGCACAACCACGGTGCGCGGACGTTGACGGAGAACATGCGGTCGAACTCCTCGGGTGTGGTGCTCCAAAACGGGCCGTAGCTGATCACGCCCGCGTTCAACACCAGGATGTCGATCCGGCGATGTAGCGATTCAACCCCTGTGGCCAAGGCGTCGACGGCGTGCGCGTCGCTGAGGTCGCCGGCAACGAAATCCGCCCGCACGCCGGTGTCCCGGAGTTCGCCGGCCAGGGCTTCGCCCCGGTCGTGGCGGCGGCCAGTGAGTACGAGATCGGCTCCCTCCGAGCCGAATCGCCTGGCGATCGCGGCGCCTATCCCGCCGGTCGCACCCGTGACGACGGCGACGCGCCCTGCCAACCGCTGGGACATGCGTATCCGCCTTTCGTGACCGTGCGCGAGAAGTGCGGCGCGTCCGGTCGGGTCGGGCACGCCAGTGCAAACGGTATAGGCGTTGATCGGCCAAGTCAATCAAAATCGGCTGAATATCAGTAATATGATCGGATTACAGTTTCGATAGATGCGAAATATCCGCCGATTGTTCGGCGTGCCGATCGTTGATTGGGCGTTCGGTCGCGGAGGATCGCCACTGTGCCGGCCCGGGCGCCGACGATGTCCCAGGAAGGTGCCGAAAAATGCGAAAATGTAACGCCTCGTGGGCAATTGACTGTCGACCGATTCGTCAGACGAGCCGATTCCGGGCTATCGTTTTGCGGGTGAGTGAACGTACTTTCATCCTTGTCAAACCTGATTGCGTCGCACGCGGACTCGTGGGGGCGGTTCTCGACCGGGCCGAGCGAAAAGGGCTGTCCCTGCAGGCCCTCGAATTGCGCACTGTCCCCGACGAGATCGCCGCCGAACACTACGCGGAGCACCGCGACAGGCCCTTCTACGGTGAGCTGCTCGATTTCATCACCTCCGGACCCGTGGTGGCAGCGGTGCTGGAAGGGCCGCGGGCGGTGACCGCCTTCCGGCAACTTGCGGGAGCCACCGATCCGGTAAAAAATGCGGCACCGGGAACCATCCGAGGGGATTTCGCCCTCGAAACCCAGGCCAATCTGGTGCACGGATCGGACTCGTCGGAGTCCGCGCAGCGCGAGATTGCCCTGTGGTTCCCCACCCTGTCCACGACGTAGCCTGGCCTCCGCTGATTTCCCTCCCCGCTCCCGGCGGGTCCCTGTGGTCCCGCCGGGAACGGGGAGGCACCTCACAAGCCTGGCCGGACAAGGGGCCTATGGGCGGAGAAGTTTACGAGGACTCGACATCTTTGCGGACGACGCGTCCGGCAGGGCCGGATCCTCGAACGGTGGCCAGATCGATACCGCGCTCGCGAGCGATGCGCCTGATTAGAGGAGTTGCGATGATCCGGGACGTGCATCCGGTGCGGCTGTGCGCGTTCTGACCGCGCACATCGGTGGCTGGCCTCAGCTCGGCCATAAGTGGGTTCCTCTCTGCGGTGCTCGTTCGCCGGGTTCGGCGGTCACCGCGTCGGGCGGGACCGCCTCGTGCGGGGAGGCGTTGTCGGCGCAGGTCCGCTCGCGGTCCCCGCGTCGGCGGCGGCCGCGAGTCAGTGCACGATGTCGTGCGTAGAACTGGTTGACGGTGAGCCCGAACTCGGTGAAGACCGCCTCTGGGGACGGGCCGCCGTAGGGTTCCCACTGTCGGTGAAATTCCTCGATCGCGCGGTGGTATCGATCCCTCATCCGAATGGCTCCGTCGCCTGGTATCGAACGAATGCCCCACCATGGGAAGGGGCGTTGACTGACGAGGCGGCTGCAGCGCCCGCGGATTGCTCAGAGCGCTGCAGCCGCATGTCCTACGCCCGACCGGCGCGGAGTCGTTGGGCGATCTCGATGGCATCGCCCTCGGGAGCGGTCGACTTGCGATCGGGCTTGGCGACCAACAGGTACACCAGACCGACCACCGCGACAACGAGGAACCCGATCAACGCGATCCACCGGTCGTAGAACGGCAGGCTGGTGTCTGCGCTCGGCTTGGCGAGGATGACCATGGCGACGACACCGTAGATCAGTGCTCCGATGTTGATCACCAGGCCGCTGCGACCGAGGCTCCACGGACCGCCGGGTTTCCAGCCCTTCAGGCGCATCCGCAGTGCGGCCAGGACCACCATCTGGAAGGCGAAGTATCCGGCCAGCATCTGGAACGCGGCGATCCGGAAGAGCGAGTCGGGGGAGTAGAACACGAAGATCACCAGCAGTACCGGCAGGACGTTGACGGCAATCAGCGCATTGATGGGCACGTGGCGCTTCTTGGCAGTTTTCGAGAACAGGGCGCTGCCGGGGAACATGCCGTCTCGTGCAAACGAGTACACCAGGCGGCTGACCGCGGCCTGCTGGCCCATCACGCCGGCGATGAACGAGGTCAAGACGGTGAGCAGGAACAGCTTGGTGCCGATCATTCCCATGCTGTCGTGCAAGATCGCCGGGATGGGGTTGGAGTCCTCGCCGGCGACGATTGCTTGCAGGTTCGGTGCCGCGAGCACGTAGCCGGAGAAGGCGATCACCGCGACGACCATGCCGATGACTACCGTCAGCACCATGGACACGGGGATGGCGCGGGCGGGGTTGGGCGTTTCCTCGGCGACCTCGCCGCAGGATTCGAAGCCGTAGAACATGTACAGGCCCACCAATGATGCTCCGAGGAAGGCGAAGAAGTACGGACTCGATCCGCCGGCACCCATGGTGTCGAAGAAGACCGAGAACGGCTGCTTGCGTTCGAAGATCAGCAGGTAGAGGCCGATCACCATGATGCCGGCGATCTCGCAGATGAGACCGATCTGCGAGATACGTGCAAGGGTCTTCGTTCCGGCCATGTTCAGCAGCAGGCAGATCGTGATCACACTCAGGGTGATCGTCAGCTTCTGCACCGGGGACGCAGTGATGGACGGTTCGGCATCGGTGCCCCAGAACAGGCTGGCGATGAAGTCCGAGCTGAACAGAGCCGTCGTGGTAATGCCGATGGTGATACCGAAAACGTAGATCCACGCCATCCACCAGGCGTATCGCCCGTTCCACAATCGGCGCCCCCACTGGTACAGGCCGCCGGCGAGGGGGAACTGGGAGACGACCTCGCCGAAGACGAGGGCGACGAGGAGCTGGCCACCGGCGATGAGGAAGATCCAGAAGATCGCCGGCGGGCCCGCGGTACTGATGCCGAGCGCGAAGATCGACACCACGCTCACCATCGGCGAGAGATAGACGAAGCCCAGGGCGAAGTTCGCGGACAGACTCATCTTCCGCTCGAACTTGTTCTCGTACCCGAGCTCCCGCAGATGCGCGTCGTCGTCGAGGTGCTCATACACCTCCGACGGGGTGGAGGAGTCGGGCGGAGGTGGCGTGTCCGCCTGGAGGTCGGCACTGTCACCGGTGGCAGGCATTTGGGTCCCTTCGATGTTCTTTCGCATTGAGCGCGGCCGGATTACGTATGTGTTGCAACGCGGCCTGGAGGCGGCTCGTCTTCGGCTCTGCGGCAGGAGATCCCACCTTCGCCGTCGGGTGAGCTCGCGTTGTGGGAGAAACGCTACTCCGTGATCGGTATTGCGGCTATAGTCTGGCGAAAATTCCGTGTAACGATCGGGAAAGCGATCAAGTTGGCAGTCGTGGTGGCGGTCTGATCGGGACGTCGATCGAGGGCGCCGCTGGGATCGGTGTCATGGAAGTGCCGGGTCGAGTTCGTCTTGACGGATCCGACGCGACGACCGCAGTGAAACGACGGCGTTCGTAGTGAAGACGGCGAGGGCAATCCAGATCAGGATGAAACCCGCCCACCGCGCCGGCGGCATGTCCTCGTGGACGACGAGAATTCCCCACGTCATCTGCATCCCCGGGGTCAGATACTGCAGGATCCCCAGGGTCACGAGCGGCACCGCCTGGGCGGCCCGTCCGAAGAGCAGCAGTGGGGCGGCGGTGATCGGGCCGAGGCACAGCACGAGGAGGGTCTGTGCCGGGCCGGAGGAGAAGGCGTGGGGCGCCCCGCTGAGGAGGGCCACCACCAGGATGGTGAGGGCAGCAGGGAGTGCGACCAGCCCTTCCGCGGTCAGACTCACCGTCGGCCGCAACGGGACGAGCTTTTTGACCACCCCGTAGGAGGCGAAAGACATCGCCAGGGTCAGTGCGATCCAGGGCGGCCGACCGTAGTCGACGGTCAGGACGGCGACCGCCACCACCGCGAGTATCACGGCGCAGATCTGCACCCTGGTGATGGACTCCTTGAACACGATGACCCCGAACAGCACGCTGACCAGGGGGTTGATGAAGTATCCCAGGGCGGCCTCGACGACATGGCCGGTGGCCACGGCGAACACGTACATCCCCCAGTTGATCGAGATGAACAATGATGCGGCCGCCACCATCCCCCAGGTGCGTCTCGGTAGTCCCCTCAGCTCGCCGAGGTGTCCGGCGAACCCGAGTACGGCAAGCATCAACACGACGGTCCACACGATCCGGTGCGCCACCACCTCGAGCGGCGAGAGGAACGTCAGCAGCCCGAAGAACGCGGGAAACGCGCCCCAGATGGCGTAGGCACCGAGGCCGGCGAACAAACCGGAGGTGGAGGTGGCAGCCCGGACGGCCTGGGGTGTGGGCGGGGAGGTCACTGCAGTGGGTTCCTTCTGCGCAGGTGGGCGGTCACGTTCTGCCCCCGGCCGCCCGCGCGGGCAGGGTGTGCGGGGGTGCCGGCGTCAGATCAGCACTCGACGACGTTGACCGCGACGGTCACGGCCAGGCCGCCGGTGGAGGTCTCCTTGTACTTCGAACTCATGTCCAGCCCGGTCGCCCGCATGGTGGCGATGACCTCGTCGAGACTGACCCGGTGGGTGCCGTCGCCGCGCATGGCCATGCGGGCCGCGGTGATGGCCTTGTTCGCCGAGATCGCGTTGCGCTCGATGCAGGGAATCTGCACCAGGCCGCCGATCGGATCGCAGGTCAATCCGAGGCAATGCTCCATCGCGATCTCCGCGGCATTTTCCACCTGTTGCGGTGTGCCCCCGAGGATCTCCGCCAAGGCGCCCGCCGCCATGGACGCGGCCGATCCGACTTCGCCCTGGCACCCGACCTCGGCACCGGAAATGGATGCCTGCTGCTTGTACAGCGCCCCGATGGCACCGGCGGTGAGCAGGAACCGCAGAGCGACGTCGTCGGGATCCTCCCGGCCCGCGGTGGTGTAGTGGGTGGCGAAGTGCAGCACTGCGGGAATGATGCCGGCGGCGCCATTGGTCGGCGCCGTCACCACGCGGCCACCGGACGCGTTCTCCTCATTGACGGCCAATGCCACGAGATTGACCCAGTCCTCGGCATGCTCGGGTGATTTGTCCGGATCCTCGTCCCGCAGCCGCTGATGCCAGGTATGCGCGCGCCGTCGCACATTCAGGTTGCCGGGCAGGTTCCCGGTCCGCTGCATCCCGTTGTACTGGCACTGCTCCATCACATCGCGGATATGCAGAATCTCCTTGACGATCTCTCGTTCCGGACGCAGCGTGAGTTCGTGCTGCATCATGATGTCGCTGACGGCGAGTCGATGCTGCTCGGTCAACGCCAACAGTTCGGCGGCGGTGGAGAACGAGAAAGGCGAGGAGCCCTCGTGTTCCGGCGGCCGGTTCTTCTCCTCTTCGGAGACGATGAAGCCGCCGCCCACCGAGTAGTAGATGCTCTCGAGCAGGTCGCCGTGGGTGTCGGAGATCGCACGGAACTTCACCGCGTTCGGGTGGTGGTCGAGGACGGTCAGCGGCCGTTTGATCAGGCGCTCTTCGTCGAGGGAGATCAGGTGCGTGCCCCCGAGCCGGACCCGACGGTCGGTGCGCTGCCGTGCGACGACACGCTCCATCTCGTCGGCTTCGAGGGTGTCCGGGTGCAGCCCCTCGAGCCCGAGAAGGATTGCGGTGAAGGTGCCGTGCCCGGCCCCCGTCGCGGCGAGCGATCCGTACACCTCGACGTGGACCTCGTCGATGTAGTCGAGGACCCGCAGCGAGCGGAGTTCGCCGGCGAAGCGTGCGGCGGCCCGCATCGGCCCGACGGTGTGAGAACTCGACGGGCCGATTCCGACGGAGAACAGGTCGAAGACGCTGACGGTCATGACATCACAATCCTGGGTAGAGTGGCCGGCTCTGCGCCAGAGCACGAACCTGGTCGGCGAGGTCGGACAGGTCGGCGTCGTCTTCGGCGATCAGTGCACGCGCGATCAGGTCGGCGACCTGCTCGAAATCATCGGTGGTGAAGTCGCGTGCTGCCAGGGCCGGAGTGCCGATCCGCAGACCGGAGGTGACCATCGGGGGGCGCGGGTCGAACGGCACCGCGTTGCGGTTGACCGTGATGTCGATCGCGGCGAGACGGTCCTCGGCCTGCTTGCCGTCGATGTCGGCGTCACGCAGATCCACCAGCACGAGGTGGACATCGGTACCGCCGGTGAGCACCGTGATGCCGCGGTCCTTGACGTCCGCGCGGGAGAGCCGCTCGGCGAGGATCGTCGCACCGTCCAGGCACCGCTGCTGGCGCTCGACGAATTCCGGCTGCTGGGCCATCTTGAATGCGGCGGCCTTCGCCGCGATCACGTGCTCGAGCGGTCCGCCCTGTTGGCCGGGGAACACCGCGGAATTGATCTTCTTCGCGATGGCCGCATCGTTGGTCAAGATGATCCCGCCCCGCGGCCCGCCGAGGGTCTTGTGCGTCGTCGACGTCACGACGTCGGCATGCGGAACCGGTGAGGGATGCAGGCCGGCCGCGACCAGACCCGCGAAGTGCGCCATGTCGACCATCAGCAGGGCCCCGACTTCGTCGGCGATCTGCCGGAACCGGGCGAAGTCGATGTGACGCGGGTACGCGGACCAGCCGGCGATGATCAGCTTCGGCCGGCTCTCCCGGGCAATGCGGGCGACCTCGTCCATGTCGATCAGGTAGTCGGTTTCGGAGACCCCGTACGCGACCACGTTGTAGAGCTTGCCGGAGAAGTTGATGCGCATGCCGTGGGTGAGATGCCCGCCAGCGGCGAGGGACAGGCCCAAGATGGTGTCGCCCGGGTTGATCAGGGCGTGCATGACCGATGCGTTGGCGGTCGCACCGGAATGCGGCTGCACATTGGCGAACTGGGCCCCGAAGATGTCCTTGATGCGATCGAGGGCGAGCTGCTCGATCTGGTCGACGTACTCGCAGCCGCCGTAGTATCGGCGGCCCGGGTAGCCTTCCGCGTACTTGTTGGTCAGCACCGAGCCCTGCGCCTGCATCACCGAGATCGGTGCGTAGTTCTCCGAGGCGATCATCTCGAGGCCGGTCTGCTGACGTTCGAGTTCCTTGCGGATCAGGTCGGCGACGTCGGGGTCGAAGTTGCTCAGCTCACGCGAGAGGATGCTCATGCGTCGACTCCGTTCTTCTCCGCATACTCGGCGGCGGTGAGCAATTCGCCGGCCTCGGACGGCAGGACGGCGAACAGCCAGCCCTCGCCGTAGGGGTCCTTGCTGACCAGTTCCGGGTCGTCGACCACGGCGGTGTTGACGATCGACACGGTGCCGCTGACCGGCGGGTACAGCTCGGACACTGTCTTGGTCGACTCGACCTCGCCGCACGCCTCGCCGAGGGTCACCGTCGATCCCACCGTGGGGAGTTCGAGGTAGACGAGGTCACCGAGGTTGTCGACGGCCACCGCCGTGATGCCCACCCGCACAGGGTCGGCGGGCAGGGCGGCCCCGGGTGCGACGGCGACCCACTCGTGCTCGTCGGTGTAGCTCAGGTTTCCGGGAAGGGAGATCTCGCTCATGGCTTTTCTGGCCTTTCGAAGATGACGCTGGGAACGGGACGGGCCGACGGGGTCGTCAGGACCGCTTGTAGAAGGGGGGCTTGACCACGGTGAAGGGCAACTTGCCGCCGCGAACGTCGACCAGCACCGTCGAGCCGAGTCGGCTGCGTTCGCTGTCGAGGTAGGCCAGCGCGATCGGGTAGCCGAGGGTGGGGGAGAGGATCCCCGAGGTGACCACCCCGATGACGGAATTCGGGTCGTAGGCGTCGTGCACCGCGTACTCCGCCCGCGCCGCCCGCTTGCCGGTGCCGACCAGCCCGACCAGCGTGCGCGACGGTGCCGTGTCGGCGATCTTCGCCAGTGCCTCCGATCCGACGAACTTCTTGTTCAGGCGCACCACCCGCCCGAGACCCGCTTCGAACGGGGTGATGTCGAGACTGAGTTCGTGCCCGTACAGCGCCATCCCGGCCTCGAGCCGCAGCGAGTCCCGGCACGCGAGACCGGCGGGAACCCCACCGGCGCGCACCGTCGGCTCGAGCAGCGCCCGCCACAGCTGGACGGCGTTCTCGTTCGGGACATACAGTTCGAAGCCGTCCTCACCGGTGTATCCGGTGCGTCCCAACAGAACCGGGATCCCGGCGACGGTGGCGGTGGTGGCCGCGTAGTACTTGAGCTCCTGCACGGTGGCCGCCTCCGCGGAGGGGACCAGGGTGAGCAGGATCGCCTCGGCGGCCGGCCCCTGCAGGGCGATCAGAGCGGTCGTCTGCGAGCGATCGGTGACCGCGACGTCGAATCCGGCGGCGCGCTCGGTCAGCTTGGCGAAGACCGTGCCGGCGTTGGACGCGTTCGCGACGACGAGGAACTGGTCGGCGCCGAGCCGGTAGGCGACGAGGTCGTCGATGACGCCGCCGTCGTCGTTGCAGATCAGCGAGTACTTCGCGCGGCCCGGCGCCACTGCGGTGAACTCACCGGCGAGGGCATGGCCGAGGAACGCGGCCGCATCCGGGCCGGTGACGTCGATCTCGCCCATGTGGGACAGGTCGAAGAGGCCGGCCACCGACCTGACCGCGTGGTGTTCGGTCAGGTCGCTGTCGTACTTCAACGGCATCTGCCACCCGGCGAAGTCGGTGAAACTGGCTCCGAGGGAACGGTGCTCGTTTTCGAGGGGAGTAGCGAAACTCATGCGAGGACTTCTTCTCTCGTATCGGTCGATGAGGGGGCTTCGAAAGCGTCGGGTGCGGGGCACGAGCACACCAGGTTGCGGTCGCCGTGTACTCCGTCGATCCGCCGGACCGGCGGGAAGTACTTGTTCTCGCGCAGCGAGGGCACCGGGAAGGCGGCCTCCTGCCGGGTGTAGGGCAGCGTCCACTCGGTGGTGGTGACCTGGGCGGCGGTGTGCGGGGCCTGCCGCAGCGGGCTCGATTCGAGTGGCCAGGTGCCGTCGGCCACCCGCTGGATCTCGGCGTGGATGCCGATCATGGCGTCGATGAACCGGTCGAGTTCCTCGAGGTTTTCCGATTCGGTGGGTTCGACCATCAGGGTCCCGTTGACCGGGAACGACAGGGTGGGGGCGTGGAATCCGTAGTCGATCAGCCGCTTGGCCACGTCTTCGGCGCTCACACCGGTCGCCTTGGTCAGGGCACGCAGATCGAGGATGCATTCGTGGGCGACCAGATTCCCGTCGCCGGTGTAAAGCACCGGGTAGTAGGGAGCGAGCGCGCCCGCGAGGTAGTTGGCCGACAGTACTGCGGTTTCGGTGGCCCGGGTGAGTCCGTCCGGTCCCATCAGTGCGATGTAGGCCCAGGTGATCGGCAGGATGCCGGCGGAGCCGTAGTTCGCCGCGGAGACCGGGGGGCTGGCGGGGTCGGCCGCGAGTGGGTCGGACGGCAGGAACGGGGCCAGATGCTCGCGCACGGCGACCGGGCCGACACCGGGACCGCCACCACCGTGCGGGATGCAGAAGGTCTTGTGCAGGTTCAGGTGTGAGACGTCGCCACCGAACTCGCCCGGCCTGGCCAGGCCGACCAGCGCATTGAGGTTGGCCCCGTCGATGTACACCTGCCCACCGGCGTCGTGGACGAGTTCACACACGGTGCGGACGTCGTTCTCGTAGACCCCGTGGGTGGAGGGGTAGGTGAGCATGATGGCGGCGATCTTGCCGCTGTGCCGGTCGATCTTGGCGCGCAGATCGTCGAGGTCGATGTTGCCGTTGGCGGCCGTCGCCACGACCACCACCTGCATCCCGGCGAGCACCGCGGAGGCTGCGTTGGTGCCGTGCGCGGACTGCGGGATCAGACAGATGGTGCGGTCGGTGTCGCCGTTGGCGGTGTGATAGCCGTGGATGGCGAGCAGACCCGCCAACTCGCCCTGGGAGCCGGCGTTCGGCTGCAGCGAGACCCGGTCATAGCCGGTGATCTCACAGAGCCACCGTTCGAGGTCGTCGGTGAGCTCGCGGTAGCCCTCGGTCTGGTCGGCCGGTGCGAAGGGGTGGATGCCGGCGAACTCCGGCCAGCTGATCGGCTCCATCTCCACCGCGGAGTTGAGCTTCATGGTGCACGAGCCGAGCGGAATCATCGTCCGGTCCAGGGCGAGGTCCTTGTCGGACAACTTGCGCAGGAACCGCTGCATCGCCGCTTCCGAACGGTAGCGCCGGAACACCTCGTGCTGGAGGAAGGTCGAGGTCCGGGTCAGTGTCGGCGGAATGTAGGAGGTGTCGACGGGGGCCAGGGCCGCACCGAAGGCCGCCAGGACCCGCTCGACGATCTCGCCGGTGGTGTGCTCGTCGCAGGACACCCCGACGTGGTCGGCGTCGATGTAGCGCAGGTTGATCCCGTCCGCGTTGGCGGCGCGGACGATGACACCGGCCCGGTGCGGGACGTGGGCGACGACGGTGTCGAAGAAGTTCGAGTGCAGGGTCTCGATGTCCGCGGCGTGCAGTCCGGAGGTCAGGTGCGCGGCGTGCGAGTGCACCCGCCCGGCAATCGCACGCAGTCCCTCGGCGCCGTGATAGGCGGCGTACATCGCGGCCACGTTCGCCAGCAGGGCCTGGGCGGTGCAGATGTTGCTGGTCGCCTTGTCGCGGCGGATGTGCTGCTCGCGAGTCTGCAGCGCCAGCCGGTACGCCGGGGAGCCGTCGGCGTCCTTGGACACCCCGACCAACCGGCCCGGCAGCATGCGTTCGAGACCGCCTCGGACGGAGATGAATCCGGCGTGCGGGCCGCCGAAGAACAGCGGCACACCGAACCGTTGGGCCGACCCGACGGCGATGTCCGCACCCTGCTCGCCCGGGGAGGTGATCAGGGTCAGCGCGAGCAGGTCGGTGGCCACCGTGGTCAGGGCGCCCCGCCGGTGCGCCTCGGCGATCGACTCGCTCAGATCCCGCACCCCGCCGGTGACCGACGGATTCTGGTAGACGACGCCGAAGAACTCCCCGTCGGGCAAGCCGCGGTCCAGATCGGTCACGACCAGCTCGATGCCGACGGCGTCCGCGCGGCCGCGCAGAACGGACAGCGTCTGCGGGAAGCAGCCGGCGTCGACGAGGACCCGGCGCGAGGGGGACTTGTTGGCGCGGCGCATCAGCAGGACGGCCTCGGCGACGGCGGTGGCCTCGTCGAGGAGCGAGGCACCCGCGACCGGGAGGCTGGTGAGCTCTTCGATGACGGTCTGGAAGGTCAGCAGCGCCTCGAGTCGGCCCTGGGAGATTTCCGGCTGGTACGGGGTGTACGAGGTGTACCAGCCCGGCGCCTCGAGGATGTTGCGACGCAGGACGGCGGGAGTGATGGTGTCGTAATAGCCGAGCCCGATCATCTGCACCCGCGGCCGGTTCTTGCCGGCGATCGTCCGCAGGTCGGCCAGCACATCCTGTTCCGCGCGGGCGGAAGGCAGGTTCAGCGGTTGCGCGGTCCGGATCTGGGACGGAACGGCACGCGAGACGAGGGCGTCGAGGGAGTCGTATCCGAGGACCTCGAGCAGTTGCGCGATCTCGGTCTCGGACGGGCCGATGTGCCGGTCTTGGAACGTGGGTGCGATGTCGGGATGGGACACGAAGGACCTCCAATGGTCGGTTCTGCTCGACTCGACGTCGAGCGCAGAGCGCGGCCCTCCCCGATCTGTCCTGTCACCTGAGAGATTGGGCACCCCAACAGTATTGGGGCGCTCTTCACCTTCGGTAAGCGTTCGCGACGCTTTCTCCAGAGTTGCCTCTGCGTGTCAGTACTGGGCCTGAGAGATTCCCGGGGAGGAACTTGCTCCTACGGCGGCCCTGCCTCGGCAGGGCATCTCCTGACACGCATCGAACGGCATGTGCGGTTGTTGTGTGCCCCGCCACTGTACCCAAAATGTTCGGAGTTCCGCACGCCGATTGGTAACAATCGAGAAAACTGCGCGGAATTCCGCTCAATTGGGGCGATCTGTTCTTGTGTTCGCGGGTTCGGTGCGGCACTCTGGGGAGCGAGCGTCGGGCGACCGCCCACGCTGTTCGGCATTCCGATCACCCCGACCCGAGGAATCGCCATGTCAGTGACCAGCGACGGCCGCAAGCTTCTGCGTCTGGAGGTCCGCAACGCTCAGACCCCGGTCGAACGCAAGCCGGCCTGGATGAAAGCCCCCGTTCGTATCGGCGCTCAGTTCCGGGAGATCTCCGCCCTGGTCGAGTCCGCGGACCTGCACACCGTCTGCCGCTCCGCCGGATGCCCGAACATCTTCGAATGCTGGGAGGACCGCGAGGCCACCTTCCTGATCGGCGGAGACCAGTGCACCCGCCGCTGCGACTTCTGTCAGATCGATACCGGCAAGCCGGTCGACCTCGATCGGGACGAGCCGCGGCGTGTGGCCGAATCGGTGCGGACGATGAACCTGAAGTACGCCACGGTGACCGGTGTGGCTCGCGACGATCTTGACGACGGCGGGGCCTGGCTGTACGCAGAAACCGTCCGGATCATCCACGACCTCTGCCCCGGGACCGGGGTCGAACTGCTCATCCCGGACTTCTCCGGAGTGCCGGAGCAGTTGACTCAGGTCTTCGGGGCCCGGCCCGAGGTGCTCGCCCACAACATCGAAACCGTGCCGCGGATCTTCCGCAGAATTCGACCGGGCTTCACTTTCGATCGATCCCTCGACGTGCTCGCCCGCGCGAAAGCCGCGGGCCTGATCACCAAATCCAACCTGATCCTGGGGATGGGTGAACGGCGCGACGAGGTCGACGAAGCCCTCGAGCAACTCCACGCCGCCGGATGCGACCTGGTGACCATCACCCAGTATCTGCGCCCCTCTGCCCGCCACCTTCCTGTCGACAGGTGGGTGCACCCCGATGAGTTCGCCGAACTCGCCACCCACGCAGAAGGACTCGGCTTCGCCGGCGTGATGTCGGGGCCGCTGGTGCGCTCCTCGTATCGCGCCGGTCGCCTGCATGCGGCGGCCGTCGCCGCCCGCCTCACCCCGCAGCCTCCAGCGTCCGGATTGAGCGGACTTCCGATCGAAACTCCGAATGAAACAGCAGTTCGTTCGGAACTCCGATCAAAAGTTGCCGAATACTCTTGATTTGTTCGGTAAACAGGTCTAGCGTTCTTCTCATGACAAGCGCAAGGCGGCCCGGCGCCGCGAGGAGCGAAGCGGCTCCGATCGTCGTGGTCATCGGTACTTTCGACACCAAGGCCGCTGAACTCGGAGCCCTCAGCGATGAGATCGAGCGGCTCGGTGGGATCGCGATCATGCTCGACACCTCGGCTCGGACGGCGCAGCGTCCCTCGGACGCGGTGATCGGCACTCGCCGCTTCATCGACCAGGCGACGGTCGCCGCCGCGGCGGGAAGTTCGATCGCCGCGATCAGCGAACTACCGCGCGGTGAGGCCGTCAGCGCCCTGCGGTCGGGCGTCAGTCGCCTCCTGAGCGCGATGGTCGCCGAAGGCGAGATCGACGGCGCCGTGTGTATGGGAGGGGCCGGAACGCACATCGCCGGCCCTGCCCTGCAGTACCTGCCCTTCGGCTTCCCCAAACTCATCGTCTCGCCGCTGGCCTCGGGAAACCGGACCTTCGACCCCTACGTCGGAATCAGCGACATCGCCGTTCTGCACTCGGTCGCCGACATCATCGGCATCAACTCGGTGACCAGCGAGATCTACCGAAGCGCCGCCGGCTACATCGTCGGTGCCGCGGCCGCCGCCGCGCTCGCCGCCCCGACCGCGGATGCCGGTCAGCGGCCGATCACCGTGGCGGTGTCGATGAACGGCAACACCACCCCCGCGCTCGAGCGTGCCCAGAAACACCTCGAAGGCAAAGGCTTCGGCTTCGTTGCCTTCCACGCCAACGGCACCGGCGGCCGGGCGCTCGAGAACGCCGTCCAAGCGGGACAGGTCGACGCGGTCATCGATTTCACGACCACGGAGCTGAGCGGACACCTCATCGGTGGCCTGATGGATCCCGGTCCCCACCGGATGGAGGCGGCCGGCAAGGCCGGACTCCCTCAGGTGCTCGTTCCGGGCTGCGTCGACTTCATCACCTGCGGCAAGCTGGCCGACACCCAACGACAATTTCCGGGACGCACCTACTTCGGGCACAACCCCGAACTCACGCTGGTGCGGCTGACCACATCCGAAATGATGCGGGTAGCAGAAACATTCGCGGCAAAGGCCAACAACAGTGTCGGCCCGACCCGGGTGTACGTCCCGACCGCGGGCTTGTCGGTGCCCAACGCGCCGGGCCAGGTCTTCTGGGATCCGGAAGCCGATCGCGCCTTCACCACGGTGCTCGAATCGTGCCTCGAGCCGAACATCGAACTGACCAAACTCGACGTTCACATCAACGATCCCGCCTTTATCGACCACATACTTGCAGATTTCGTTCCTCTGCTCGAAAGCCGTGACCGTCACGCACCGTCTGCCGCCCCGGCGGAGGCATCCATCACCACAACCCCGCGCGGTAGCTATGCCCATCGCTAAGGACGGGCCTGATAGCTGCATCCTCAACCATCCGCGAGTGAACACGATCGATCGGAGACACCGATGAAAGCAGTAGTTCTCGAAGCAGAGTGGGCCCCGCGTGCATCTGCACGCATCTCGGACCGCGACGCAGAACGCCAGTGGGCCCGCATCGCCAGCGATGCGTACCGCAACCCGTCGGTCGACCTCCGGACGATCGCCGACCCCGGCGAACCCGGTCCCACCGAGGTCGTCGTCGAGGTCGGTGCCTGCGGGCTGTGCGGCTCGGACGTGCACATGTTCGAGACCGACGACGAGGGGTACATGCTGCTCCCGTACCACCTCAAGGCCCCGGTCATCACCGGCCACGAGTTCGCCGGCAAGATCGTCGCCGCCGGTAAGGACGTCACCGAGCTGCGTGTCGGCGGACTCGTGGCCGTCGAGGAAATCCAGTGGTGCGGCAACTGCCGCGAATGTCGCGGCGGGTACTGGAACCAGTGCCGCAACATCGAAGACCTCGGCTTCACCGTCAACGGCGGCTTCGCCCAGTACGTCAAGGTGGACGCCCGGTTCTGCTGGCCCCTCGACGCGGTCCTCGACCGATACGGCGACGAGGAAACCACCCTCGAGGTCGGCGCCCTCACCGAACCGACCAGCGTCGCGTACGAGGGCATGTTCACCCGCGGCGGCGGCTTCAAGCCCGGTGGTGCGGTGACGGTGTTCGGCGGCGGACCCATCGGGCTGGCCTCGGTCGCACTCGCACAAGCCGCCGGCGCCTCGAAGATCTTCCTCGTCGAGCCCATCGCCGAGCGTCGCGAACTCGCCCTCAAGCTCGGAGCGACGCACGCCATCGACCCGATCAACGAGGACGCCGCCGACGCGGTGCTCACCGAAACCCGCGGAAACGGCTCGGCGATGGTCGTCGAGGCCAGCGGAAACACCAAGGCCGTGATGCGCGGCGTCGAAGACACCCTCGGAGTCGGCGGCAAGGTCATCGTCGCCGGCATGGACGCCAACGCGGCACAGATCAACCTCATCAACATCCAGCTCAAGGCCGGCTCCTTCTACGGAACCGTCGGACACTCCGGAACCTGGGACTTCCCGAACGTCATCAACCTGATGGCCGCCGGGCGAATCAACATGGAGCACGCCATCACCCGCCGATTCCCCCTCGCCGGGCTGGTCGACGCCATCGACGAAACCAAGGCACGCGGCAACGGAAAGATTCTGGTCAAGCCGCAGCTCTGACCACCACCAACACCTGTATCGAACACCCTAGAAAGGCCTCTCCCATGACCGAACTGCACTCGCGCCTGATCACCGACCTCGCACCGCCGGACATCCAGGAATACCTCAAGACCGACGACACCATCCTCATCCCGATGGGCGCGGTCGAGATGCACGGCTACCACCTGCCCATCGGCACCGACATCTACAACGCCATGGAGGTCTCCAAGCGCGCAGCCGAGAAGGCCGGCGTGCTCTACGGCCCGCCGATCTGGACCGGCTACAGCCCGCACCACCTCCGCGAAGCCGAGAACGGCATGGGCACCATCACCTTCCGTGGAGACACCGTCCGCGGCATCATCTACGACACCGCCCGCTCGCTGATCCACCACGGCTTCAACCGCATCATCTTCGTCAACGGCCACACCTCCAACACCAAGGTCACCGACGAGGTCTTCCGTACCCTGCGGTACGAGACAGGTGCACTGCTCGGCATGTTCAAGCCCTACGGTGAGCGCTACCTCGGCATCATCGAAGACCTGATGGAGAACACCGCAGAGGAGACCGCCGGCTGGCACGCCAGCGAGCAGGAAACGTCGATCATGATGGCGTACAAGCGCGACAACGTGAAGCTCGACCGCGGCCTCGACACCCGCGCGCAGGCCCCCGAATGGCTGCCCGAGTCCTTCAAGAAGGTCGACGCCAGCCCCGACGTCGAGTTCCAGGGCTACGAGTACTTCTACTTCCCGATGGAGCACCAGGAGATGGCCCCGCACGGCGTCATCGGCAACCCCTTCCGTGCCACCGCGGAGAAGGGCGAACAGATCTTCGACCGGTTCTCCCAGCACCTCGCCGACGCCGTCGGTGAGCTCAAGAAGGTCAAGGTCGACATCACCCAGCGTGAGTACATCCTGAAGGCCTGACCCCGCCCCACCCCCTACACCAGCGGCCGCCCCACGCCGATCCCTCGGCCGGTCCGGACTCCCTGGTGTAGGGGCGAGCCCCTCGCGGCTCGGAACCCAAGCTTCCGGGTAGGGCGATGTCTTCCACTCGCCCTACCCGGGTATCCACCTCCCCCCAGTGGCCGAGATTCCGAACAAGTTCACAGAGAGCTATCGGTCGCTCCCGACCGTCGACGGGCAAATTGCCACCTTTGAGTTGTTCACTCCCATAAGGATTCGGTCGGAATAGACACCGAACGGGATCGAAACGGCGTGTGCGCGATGTTCGCCAAACCGAACACCCCGACGTAGACTGGACTCGGCCCGAAGTAACCTTCGGCACGGTGAGGAAGCCCGGCCGATACCGCGCAGGGGCGCTGTTCACCGGCCCGGCTTCAGACGAGATGGAGGAAGAGATGACGGACGTGACGGATGATCCGGCGGATGTGGGTTCGATCGGTGACAGGCTGCGAGCGCTGCGCACAGAGCACGGCTACTCGATTCGTGCGCTCGCCGAGCGTGCCGAGATCTCATCCTCCGTCATCAGCGAAGTCGAGCGGGGAAAGACCGAACCGTCGATCTCGACCCTCAAGCGTGTGGCGGCCGCGCTCGGAACCAGTATCACGTACTTCTTCACCGCGCCCTCACAAATGAACGGTCACGTGATCCGCGCCAAGGAACGGATCACCATCAGTTCGGCAAGCGACAACGGGCACGAGGCGCGCACCTCGATGAAGGCCCAGGGCGTGCATTTCGAACTGGCGTCGCCCAACGAATCGGAGGTCCTCGAGGCGATCTTCGGCCGGTACGAGATCGGCGCCAGCACCGGCGACGAGCTGTACAGCCACGAAGGCGAGGAATGGGCGATGGTCCTGAAAGGACGCTTCAAAATCACCCTCGCCGACGAGGTGTACTTCCTCAACCCCGGCGACTCGATCTGGTTCCAAAGCACCACCCCCCACAAAATTGAAAACGTTGCAAACGAAGTAAGCGAATACATCTGGATCGACACGCCGAAATCCTTCTGACCTGAGATCAGAAGACCCTCGTGTCCAAAAGCGGAGGAGAAATCAAATGGGAAAGCTCGACGGCAAGGTCGCCTTCATCACCGGCGCCGCCCGCGGTCAGGGACGCTCGCACGCGGTGAAGCTGGCGCAAGAAGGCGCCAACATCATCGCGGTGGACATCTGCGCCCCCGTGGAGTCCGCTCCCTACGCCATGGCCTCCGCTGACGACCTGCAGGAAACGGTTCGCCTGGTGGAAGCGGCCGGCGGCAAGATCGTCAGCCGGATCGCCGACGTCCGCGACCTGGCGGCCCTGTCCGCGGCCGTCGAGGAGGGCGTCGAACAGTTCGGGCGCCTCGATATCATCCTCGGCAACGCCGGCGTCTGTACCTACGGCAAGCTCGCCACCATGTCGGAAGAGCAGTTCGACGAAATGATCGAGATCGACCTCACCGGTGTGTGGAAGACCGTCCGGGCGGGCGCCCAGGCCATGATCGACGCCGGTAACGGCGGATCGATCATTCTCACCAGCTCCACCGCCGGCCTGCGGAACCTCAACGAGATCGGACACTACGTCGCCGCCAAGCACGGCGTCACCGGACTCGCGAAGGCACTGGCCAACGAGCTTGCTCCGCACAACATCCGCGTCAACTCGCTGCACCCGAGCAACTGCGAAACCATGATGATGACCAACACCGGGGTGATCAAGATGTTCCGTCCCGACCTCGAGAGCCCCACCCTCGACGACGCCAAGGACGGCTTCGCCTCGATCCACCTGCTCGACACCCCGTGGGTTCAGCCCGAGGACGTCTCGAACGCGATCCTCTTCCTGGTGTCCGACGATGCCCGATTCATCACCGGCGCAGCAATTCCCGTCGACGCGGGCATGCTCGCCAAGTAGCCCACGACCGAACAGTTCCCAGCAGAGAGGACGACATGCCGTTCACCCATGTCGTGACGTTCCGGTGGGTACCGGAGAAGCACAACGTCGCCGACGAGGTGCGCCGGTCACTCGAAGAACTGGTGCGCTCCCTTCCCGGTGTGCACAGCTATCTGTGTGGCTCGGATGCCGGCCTTAACCCCGGAAACTCCGACTTCGCGGTGGTCGGCACCTTCGCCAGCAAAGAAGACTTCCTGCACTACCGGGACCACCCCGAGCACCAACGCATTCTCGAGGAACTGATCGTCCCCAACCTGGCCGAGAAAGAAGTCGTTCAAATCGAACGATGACTTCCGGGTCCTGGCAGGGGCGGATCACCCGCAATCTGCCCCTGCCAGCACCCGCACTCGGAAGAGATCGACACGATGACGCCAGACGAACGAGATCTCCTCGACTTCGCGACGAAATGGCTGCCCTACGGCGGCGGCCCCGGCGAAGAAACGATGCTGACCTTCGGATTGACCCGGCCGCAGTACCTGCGCCGCCTTCACCGGGTCATCTCCCGGCACCCTCAGACGATCCCCCCGACCACGCTCGAGAAAATCAAGGCCCTCACGTGAGCTCCGCTGCCACGCAGATCGCCCCGCCCACCGCACCGGCCCCCGGCGAATGGAAGACAGCACTCCTCGAGCTCCTCCGCGTGCTCCGAAGCCGCGACCTCAGCGACAGCGCAGCGCGATCACTCGCCCTGGCCTCGGCCACACGGCTGCTCGCCGACTCCACACCAGCGGCAGCAAACGAGAACACACCACGGCAGACCTCGGCCCTCGCGCTCGACGCGCTACGCGCCCAACTGCGCGTACTGCAGCTCACCCAGCAGCTCAGAATCGACTACCTCCTCGATCCCAAGTCCACCACCACCGTTCCCACCCGCGCCGCCACCACGGCCCGCCGGTGGACCGCGCACGCGATCACCCTGCTGTGCAACCAGACGCGGGTCTCACGCTTCCACGTCACCTGGTACATCGGCGCCACCCAGATCGTCATCAGCATCCGAGACGACGGACCGGGCGAACTCGACGGGCAGTGGCTGCACAACGAAATCGACCTCGGCGGTTTGCCCCGACCCCACCAACTCGACGTTCGATGCATCCCCCGATGGGGAACCGAGATCGCGATGACCCATGTGATCGGAAACCACAGTCTGGCACGATCCCATCTCCCTCACGGGCACCCACTGACGACCCTCAACACCCGCGAACGCGACGTCCTGAACATCGTCGCTCGCGGCGAAAAGAACAGAGCCATCGCAGAACAACTCGGCATCAGCGAGAACACAGTGCGCTTTCACGTCACGAACATCCTGAAGAAGCTCGATGTCGGAAGTCGACAAGAGGCCACGGCGAAACTCTTCGAAGAACTGCACTGACACGGCACCGCGCCCTGGAAGTGCCCAAGAATCGCCCGCCACCTACGACCGTTGACCAGAACACCGAGTCCGCCCGAAAGGATCCACAGATGCTTCGCGTCGCAGTTCCCAACAAGGGCTCTCTGTCCGAGTCCGCCGCCGAGATCCTCACCGAGGCGGGCTACCGCCGGCGCACCGATTCCCGCGACCTGACCGTCCTCGACCCCGCCAACTCGGTCGAGTTCTTCTTCCTGCGGCCCAATGACATCGCGATCTACGTCGGATCCGGCGAGCTCGACCTGGGCATCACCGGCCGTGACCTCGCCCGCGACTCCGGCGCCCCCGTCAGCGAGCGGCTCGCGCTCGGCTTCGGCCGGTCCACGTTCCGGTATGCCGCCCCCGCGGGCAAGGACTGGAAGGTCGAGGACCTGGCCGGACTCCGGATCGCTACGTCGTATCCCAACCTGGTGCGGGACGACCTCTCCGCACGGGGGATCGAGGCATCGGTCATCCGGCTGGACGGCGCCGTGGAGATCTCCATCCAGCTCGGGGTCGCGGACGCGATCGCCGACGTCGTCGGTTCCGGTCGCACCCTGCGCCAGCACAACCTGGTCGCGTTCGGTGACACCCTGTGCGATTCCGAGGGTGTGCTCATCGAGCGCGCCGGGTCGGCCATCGACGACACCGCCCGCAATCAGTTGGTCGAGCGGGTGCGTGGCATCGTCTTCGCACAGCAGAATCTGATGCTCGACTACGACTGCCCGAAGACGATCCTCGACGACGCGCTGACGATCACCCCCGGGGTCGAGTCGCCGACGCTGTCGCCGCTCGCCGACGAGAACTGGGTGGCAGTGCGGGCGATGGTCCCGATCACCGGACACAACCGGGTGATGGACCAACTCGCCGCTCTCGGCGCCAAGGCCATCCTTGCCTCGAACATCCGATCCTGCCGCGCGGTCACCGACCGATACGCCTCGGAGGACCAATGATGGACACGACCGAACACGAGAACCTGCGCCGGCGGCAGGCGGATAGCGCCACCTGTCGTCGATTGCTCAGAGTCCTCACCGATGCAGTCCGTGCAGGAGTGCGGATGATGAGGGCCGCCGCAGCGACGGCCCTGGACGTGGCCCGGCACCTCTATCCCGAACCGCTTACCCCCGAGGACGGATACCCACCCCTGGCGGGGCCCCTGACACCCGCAGCCGATCGCCGTCGCGACGCCATCAACCGCACAGCGACAATAGCTGCAGTACTGGACAATCCAGCGCGGGATCGATTCGATCTCTGGGTGGGCGACGAACTGGTAGGTGTGCTCGGCTACCTCAACGAGCACGACATCGCCGCCCAGGAACCCTCCGACCGGCGCGGAGTGGCGTTCATGCACACCATCATCGCGGAGGACTGGTCCCGGCAAGGACTCGCAGCCTTCCTCGTTCGCGAAGCGTATGACCATGCGCGCAAACGTAACTGGACGGTCCGCCTTGTCTGCAGCTACGCCCGGAGCCTGGCCCTTGACCGCCAGGCACACGAGGTACAGACGTAGCCGCGTCGCGGATTTGGGGTGACCGAGGTCGATCCCGGCGCAACTGTGCGCGAGCGGAAGGGCCGCCGACTGCCCGTCACAGGTTGCGAGATGAGTAGACACCACGACACTTCGTCCCTCGTGGACTTCTATCGGCCTGCGTGAGCCGCTCCGCGAGTCGAACAATGGCGTCCTCGGCGCTGCCAGTAGCACTTTGAACAGTTCACTCCGGTGAGCGGTGCCGGCGACACAGCTTTCGGTGTCGAACCAGCCGAACATCGCCGCCATGTAGCTCGACAATCGCAAATTCCGAACATCAAGCTCGATCAGTCAGTTGAGATCAGCGTCCGAAGATCGGATAACCGAACGAAAATATCAATATGGGGTTGATTTGTTCGGCAAACCGGTCTAGCTTTTAGTCAAGCTACCTCGCATGAATCACATTTAGTCCCAGCGCATAAGGCGCGGGATCGTCCGCCATGGCGGACCGCCCAAACTCCGACCAGCTGATCGCTGCCGCGGAGATCCCACGATGCAGACAAGGCCTGAAATGATCGAGCTAATCGCGATGCTCACACACAACGACAAGACCGTTGACAACGCAAGGGAGGTCTTCGCGCAGTCCGTCGATGCGCCCACGCAGCACTGGGGGTTCAAGGACACCGGCCTCTCTTCCCCGGAACTGGCGCTGCTTGCGCGAGACATGAAGGATGCGGGTAAGACTGTGCACTTCGAGTCGCTGGAGGAGGAAGAGTCACGCTGCGTGGCCGCGGCCCAGTTCGCGATCGAAAACGGGTTGGACTTCCTGATCGGCATGGCCTTTCACCCGTCTGTCGCCAAGTTGCTCGCAGAGGCAAAGGTGGGGTACCTGCCGACCTGTGGCGGCCGCAGTGGAATTCCGCGGATGCTTCACGGCAGCATTGAGGACATCGTGGGAGATGCGAACCGAATTCGCCCCCAGGCCGACGGGGTAGCGCTGTCGCTGTACCGGTGGACTGACGGGGATCCGGGACTGCTCGGAAAAGCCTTCATCGAGGAAGTCAAGTCCCCTGTCGTTGTCACCGGCTCAATCAACAGCACCGACCGCATGGACGAGATTGCCACACTGTCCCCGTGGGGCATCACAGTTGGCTCCGCACTGTTCGACGATGTGTTCGGGGTCGGGAGTTTCGCCGCCGGTCTGGAATGGATGCGTAACTACTTCGACCGCGGCTGACCGGTACATCTGCGGTCGCAGGGGGGCGCCCAGCACCAAGGTGCCGCCTGGTCTGCGAGGGGCTCCGCGACGACGTGTATGAGGTCGTGGACCGCGATAGGTGCCGGGCCGGGCCCGATGAAGTCGAGGATGGATTCCACCGTGTAGGGATGTTGGCGAGCCGAACTCCGAATATTGTTCGGTCACTATCGAATCGGTCGGCCGAAGGAGAAAGCGGGATCGGCAAACCGGTTAGATAGTTCGAAGTTAGTGGTTCCATCGACATCGTTTCTCGGAAAGTGGTACCCGGTGTCGAGCGAGCATCCGCCGATTGAGTTGTGCCCCGTCTCACCTGCTCGAAATGCTGAGGCAGGGCCGAAGCGCGGTCTCTTGTTTTGTGGGGAGGGACCTATCGGGGAATCTGGGGAGGCGGTTCCGGAATCTCTCGCTGGCCGACTCCGAAGAACCGGAGTCGGCCGGTCTCGCATCGTAAGCGAGCTCAGTTTGAATCCGCAGCCCCGCGTGAGTGCCGCCCGTCAATTCCGACTTCCTCCGAATCTTGGCTGCGCTGAAGGTCGGTTCGCTGACGCGGCGGCTGGCGGGAGGGCGGCAGTGACGACACCGCGGACCGCGGAGCGGTACACCTTGCGGGAGCCGGCGCAGGAATGGGAGGAGATCGCGCCGTTCGTGCGTGATGTCGTCCGGCGGGGGCTCGGCCCGTGCTGCGCGCGGCAGTAATTGAACCGGAACTCGACTGTGACCTCGATGTGGCGTGGGTGCGCGAGCGGGCCGCTCGACGTTGAACAGATCTTTCATCCCGCGACGGTGAACCGGTACGCGGTTGCCCCCCGGTTCGCGTACGTGACACCGTCCGGTCGCCGGGCGACGCTGGGGCAGCGTTGTCACGGCGGATCAGGCGGGTGGCGCCGTGGGGGCAGCCCCGTCAGGGGTTGCCGCGACGGTCGGTGTCGACGTCGTACACGACTGAGCAAGTGGAGACGTCGCTGTGGTGGGCGCCGCGGCACGCAATGTGCGGTCCGTTAACGGGGGCTGGCCCTCGGTGTCGGGGTAGGTCTGGCCGGCGCCGAGATGGTCAATGCCCCTGCCGCGGATGTGCGGGTCCGAGGCGAGAAGGTGATTGTCACCGTGTCAGGGCGGCTGGCACGGCAGGTTCCGGCCCGGGCGGCGTACCGCGAGGCGGTGCTCGCGTCCGCGGGTCAGGCGGGAGGGGTACCTGTTCCGGATCCGGTTCCGTGGGTCGAGCTCGTCCGGGTGGGGGGTATGGGAGCTCTGTGATCTCCCGCCCGGACTCGGGCTGACAACGTCGTCGAGGTTGCGGTGCACGTGGGTGTTGGCGATCCTACGAACTGTGCTTGCGGACGCCTGACGGGGGCGGATGGCCGCTCTACACGGTCGACGTGAATGCCCGAATGGGCCGGCGCAGCAGTGAGTTCAAGGAAACGGTCCTTTCTGCGGCCTCGATCTGCACCTGATCACCGATGTCCCGTCCGCGCCCTGTTGTGGCCCGGGGCGATGAACCTCCAACCCGCAGGGTCGCACAGAGGCAACAGCGGCATGCCCGCCGTTTTACGCTCGGCGACCGCTTCGGAAAGCCGCACCAGCTCGTCGCCGACGGCGCCTACACGAGGCGGGCCGGGTTCTGGGCGATCAACAACCGCATCTCGGCGCCCTGACGTCGTGGGCGGCGTGTTTGCGGTGGCGGGATGCGTTGGTGACCCGGTATCGCGCTCGGGGAGCGCATCGTCCGCTCGGGTCGTTGCCGGCTAAGGCGGGCGGTACGTCGGGGGTGTCCGAGCTGGTCCGAACATTGCTGGCGCAGTGGCGGACCCACGTCGCGGCGGGGATCGAGGCGATGCAGGCGGCAGGCGAGGTCCGGGCGAAGGTGGATGCGTCGCGCGTCCGCGTTCATCGCGCGTATTCAGGGTGGGGTGCGGGTTGTGCGGTCAACTGGCAGTGTCGAGGATCTCGAAGCCGTCCTCAACGCTCTGATCGATTCCCTTCGGGACCCGGAATCACCCGTTGCCCCCGCTGGGCCGCATCGCCGCACTCTGGCTGACAGCTTCGGCTCGGTCGCTTGGCTGCATCAGGTGGTTGCGGCTCCAAGGCCCAGCCGATACCACCTGGTCGGGAACGCGTTGCTCATCCCCGTGGCGGCCTGCTCGTTTCTCCACTTTCGATTGTGTCCACATCTGAGGTGGTGTCCTCCAATCAGGAGTCCTCACCTGCGCCGTGAGCTGGCGACATGGCGACTGCCCTCCCACTGCAGATGCCTTCGGCGACGCCTGCCTGACCGGACGGTCAGCTCGGCGCAGCCCTCGGAAACGCCGAACTTTCCGCGATTCGGGATTGCGTGATCTGTGATCACACTTTAGTCTTAGGTGGTCCGGGTATGACGGGCATCACCATCAGACCCGATATGTGCGACTCGACCCGGCCTGGCTTTCAACGGCGCTACCGCAAGCCAGGACGGGCGTCCCGAAACAAGGATTCGCCAGCAACTCGCCGATGCCTCCGGTGAGAGACGCGGCGCTAGTCAAGGAGATACGAAGTGCGAGATGTAGTTGTTGTCGGCGCGGGCCTGGCCGGACTCTCGGCCGGTTGGCGGCTGCGTCATTGGGACACCCTCGTTCTGGAGTCCGACGAGCGCGTCGGTGGCCGTATTCGCTCCGAGCGTCGCGGGTCGTACTGGCTGAACTGGGGCGGCCACGTGTTCGCCGGCCCCGGATCGTCGACCGAAGCCCTGCTCAACGAGGCCGGCGTCATGTCGGTCGACATCCCGGGATCGCTTCAGGCGCTCTCCATGAACGGGAAGTTCCTCAAGAAGGGGCACATCGCCACCTACCCCTTCCGGATCCCGATGTCCCTGTCGGCACGGATGGCGACCATGCGTGCCGGAATGAAGATCGTTGCGGGCGTCGGAAAGTACACCGGCGTGGTGCGGACGCGCGCCGGCGAGTCCGGCGCAATGCGACAGCAGCGAATCTACGACTTCGCGAACGACGAGTCGTTCCTCGATTTCGTCGGAGACCTGCCGGAGGATGCGGCCGCCCTGTTCAAGACCACCGTCACCCGGTCGGCCGGAAACATGGACCAGATCTCAGCCGGTGCAGGCATCGGATACTTCAGCTTGGTGCTCGGATTCGGACAGGGCCTGAGTCGAGGCATCGTCGGCGGCCCGTCCACCCTCACCGAGGCTCTCGCCGCGTCGCTGGGCGATCGCGTCCAGTTGGGTGCCGTGGTGCAAGAGGTCGTCCACAAGAAGGAATCGGTCGTCGTCCGCTACCGCCAGAACGGCCGTGACCACGAGGTAGAGGCACGAACCGTCGTTCTCGCCACGACCGCGGACGTGTCCCATCGGGTCGGTGTCGATCTGCCGCAGGAGCTGCGTGAAGCGCTCGCGCAGATCAAGTACGGACCCCACGTCAGCTCGGCATTCCTCACCGACGAGAAGACGAAGCAGCCGTGGGACGACATCTACGCCATCGCTGCCCCGAAGCGTTCCTTCGCGATTGCGCTGAACCAGGCCAGTATCGTGCGCGGCAGCGAGTCCGTACGGCAGCCGGGCGGCAGCTTCATGACGTTCTCGCCGGCAGCCCTGGGCCAGGCACTGCTCGACAAGAGTGACGAAGAGGTCGTACAGACCCACCTCGCCGATCTCGAGCAGATCCTCGGGCCCGGATTCTCCGACACGGTCGTCGAGGCCAAGGCCGCGCGATGGAAGAATGCGTCGCCCTACAGCTTCCCGGGCCGCGCGAAGCTGCAGCCCACGCTGACTCGTGGAGCGGGTCGCGTCTTCCTGGCCGGCGACTATCTCGGAACGCTCTACACGGAAACGTCGATCACCTCCGGGTTCTCCGCCGCACAAGAGGTGACGAGTGTGCTTGCCACACACCGTCAGACACTTGCAAGCAGGCCCGTGGCCGCACAGGCCGCCAGCGCCTGACACTCCGCACACCAACACCCGCCAACGAACCAGGAGCCACTTTTCATGTCCAAGCAACTCAGCGGTGTCCTCACCGCACTGACCACCCCGTTCGACGCCGACGAGCAGATCGACATCGACAAGCTGAAGGTCGTCGTCGATCGCTCGATCAAGGCGGGCGTCGACGGAGTCGTCGCCGCGGGATCGACCGGTGAGGTCGGGGCGCTGTCGTCGGACGAGCGCCTGCGGCTCGTCGACACGGTCATCGAGCACGCCGACGGCCGGGTACCCGTCATCGCTCAGACCGGTGCCACGACCACTGCCGAAGCCATCCGGCTGTCCCGCGCGGCCGAGAAGTCGGGCGCTGACGTGCTCATGCTGATCACCCCGTTCTACGAGCCGCTGTCGACCGAAGAGACGGTGACCTACATCAAGGATGTCGCCTCGTCGGTGGAACTGCCGATCATGCTGTACAACATCCCCGCGGTCACCGGTGTGAACCTGGACCCCGGTACCGTTCGCTCGCTGGCCGAAGAGGTCGACAACATCCGCTACATCAAGGACTCGAGCGCGAACTGGGAACAGGCACTGCAGCTGATCCACCACCACAGTGACGTGATCGGCACGTTCATCGGCTGGGACTCGTACATCTACAGCGCTCTGGTCGAGGGTGCTGCCGGAGTCATGGCGGGTGCCGCGAATGTCGTTCCTGACGAGATCGTCGCAGTCAACCGGCTCATCGCCGACGGCGACCTGCACGGCGCGCTCGCCAAGTGGCGCGACCTGTACCCGGTGATCGATTCGATGATCTCCGTTCCGTTCATCTCCGCCGTCAAGGCAGGCCTTGCCCTGCAGGGCGAGCCGGTCGGAGCTCCCCGTCGCCCCACGGCCGAGCTCCCCGCCGAGCAGGTCGAGCGAATCGGACGGGCTCTGAAGAAGCTCGCTGACCGGAACGGGTAAATCGTGCCGGAAATCGACTGGGCCGAGTTGCTCACGACTCTGGCAGACGGAATCTGGGGACCGATGGCCTATGTCGTCCTGGGCCTGGGGCTGGCATACACCATCGCCATGAAAGGCATTCAGTTCCGGCGCATTCCCGACATGATCCGCCAGCTGAGGGAGCACAGCGAGGGGGAGGGAGGCCTGTCCTCCTTCCAGGCGCTCGTGCTCGCTCTCGGGAGCCGCGTCGGTGTCGGAAGCATCGCGGGCGTCGCAACCGCGGTCGGCGGTGGTGGACCGGGCGCACTGCTGTGGATGGCCGTGACGGGACTCGTCGGCTGCACCGTCGGGTATGCCGAGGCAACCCTTGCGCAGGTGTTCAAACGGCAGGTGGAGGACGAGGACCGGAAGAAGGCCGGCGAAGACATCGGCGGCATGCCGTACTACATCAAGTACGGCCTGAAGCTTCCGAAGGTCGCGGCGCTCATCGCGTTTCTCGGGCTGGTCGGCTACGGCTTCATGTTCCCCGGGTTCCAGGTCAGCACCATTGCTTCCAGTGCTCAACTGGCGTTCGGGTTGCCGAGCTGGGTGCCCGCGGTCTTCGTCACCGCACTGATCGCCTTGGTGATCTTCGGCGGCACGACGCGGATCGTCAAAGTCACCCAGACTCTCGTCCCGACTCTTGCAATCGGGTACCTCGTGCTCGCACTGGCCGTGATCTTCGCGAACCTCGAAAGCGTCCCCGACGCAATCAAGCTCATCGTGAACTCGGCATTCGGTCTCGATCCCGTTCTCGGCGGTATCGCGGGCGCCGCAGTCGCGTGGGGTGTACGCCGGGCGGTCTTCGCGTCGGCGAACGGCATCGGTGAGGCCACCTTCGCGGCCGCGGCGGCGCGGACCTCGCATCCCGGCAAGCAGGGCCTCGTCCAGACGTTCAGTATCTACATCGACGTCCTGCTGATCTGCATGGCAACGGGTTTGATGATGGTGGTGTCCGGCCAGTACAACGTCTCGGACGGCTCCGGCGGACATCTCGTCGAGAATCTTCCCGGCGTCGAGGCAGGGCCGAACTGGGTTCAGAAGTCCATCGACACCTTGGCGCCGGGATGGGGTGCGGGCTTCATCGCCGTCGCCGTGTTCCTGTTCGGCTTCACCTGCCTGCTGCTGTACTACTACGTGGCGAACTCGAACCTCCTGTTCCTGCTGAACGGGCGAAAGGGACCGGTGCCCAAGCTGATCCTCAAGATCGGCACACTCACCATCGTCTTCGTGGGTTCCGTGGTGAACGCCGGAATCGTCTGGGCCATCGGCGATATCGGGCTCGGAATGATTGCGTGGATCAACCTCGCCTGCCTGGTACTGCTCTTCCCGCTGGTCTACAAGGTCTACCGTGACTTCGAGCAGCAGAAGAAGCACGGGCTCGACCCGACCTTCGACCCGAAGTCGCTCGGCATCGAAGGAGCCGACTTCTGGGAGGAGAGCACTGTCACAGCCGCCACGGCGGATCGCAAAGACTGAGCAGTTCGTTCAAGGACCGTGCACTGCGTCGATACGACGCGGTGCACGGTCCTTTTCGCTGTGCGCGGCAATTGGTGACCGGCACCCTCGCGCGGGCGGAACGTAGATCGGTGCGAGTTCTGCGTCGGCATTCGACGGGCGCGAACAGCCCGACAACTTGTCCACCCGTTCAGCGGCGTTTCCTTCCCGGTTACCTGCAGGGCGGTTGTCCGTACAACTCCGCCCGTGACAGTGGTCGCCATGACGGAGCATCGGTACCGCACCATCGCGGACCAACTGGAATGCGAGATCGAGCGCCTGGCGCCGGGCACCAAACTCGACAGCGAACACGAGCTGATGAAGCGTTTCGGGGTCGGCCGGGCGGCTGCGCGGGGCGCGGTGCAGGAGCTGGAGCGGCGACTGCGGGTGCGGCGCGTCCAGGGTGCGGGGACGTTCGTCGCCGAGCGGATCGACTATGTCATCTCCCGCGACCGCCGGCCGTCGTGGCACCGCACCGTCCGGGAGGCCGGGGCGGTACCGCGGTCGGTGATCCTCGAACGGTCGCTCGCACCACTGCCCACCGATTGCGCCGACCGGCTGGAGGTGCCGCACGGTACTCCGGCGCACCACATGGTCCGGCTCAGTTACATCAACGACGTCGTCGCGGGCCTCGGCTTCGAATGGATCTCCCATGACGCCGTCCCGGACCTCGCCGAGGGCATGCGGGTGGAGGAATCCCTCGACGAGGTGCTCCGTCAGATGGGCCACGTCCGTTCGGTGCGGTCCTGGTGCCGCACCGCCTCGGACATTCCGCCGGCCGACGTGCAGGAGAAGCTGCAGCTGGTGTCCGCGGTCCCGGTCTGGGTGGTGGAGAGCGTCAACCGCGACGCCGACACCGGCACACCCCTCACCTACAGCAAGGCGTGGATGCGCGGCGACGCCGTCCGCGTCGTCATGGAGATCGGCTCTCCGGACGAACCCCGACCACTTCCCATTGACATCGAGAACGATACGAAAGAGGTCTCGACCCCATGATTTCCCACGTCTACAGTCGCGAACGCGTCGCCGAGCTGCTGGCCGCGGCGTCGGCGGGTGATCTCGTCGAGCTCGCCGACGCCTGCCTGTCCGACGGCGCCGAACTCGCGGTTCTCACCGCGCCGGAGATCGGCTCCGTTGCGGCGCAGGTGCGCGAACCCATTGCGTTCGAGCACTTCTTCCTCGGCGACGTCCTCGCCTGCCGTGCCGAGGTGAGTCTCGCCGGGGTGCGGGGCTGGGCGATGCGCATGGGCGACGACCGGGCCGCTACCCTCGCCGCCGCGATCTGCGACGCCGAGGTCCAGGCCGACCGTCCGCACGCCGACCGTGTCCTCGAGCTGTGCGCCCGGGTCGAGGACCACCGCCTGCTCGCCGACCGTGACGAATGGGCACGGCTGGCCCCCACGATCGTCCAATTCGAGGAGTTGACCTGAGAAATGAGCGACACCATCGCGATCGGTTCGGCGCTCGGCGCCGGCCTGAACCCCCACCGGGCGCAGCGCGTCTACCGGGCCATCCTGGAGGCGTTCGCGCGACCGGGAACCGTCCACGCGTTGCCCCGCACCAACTTCCCGCCGGCCCTGCTGCCCGTCCTTGCGCTGGCCGACCTGGAGACGGGCACGCACGTCCTCGAGCAGCGGCAGGACTGGACGTCCGTGCTGGCCGTCGCCACCGGTGCACCCGCGGCCTCGCTGGAGACGGCGAAGTACGTCACCGCGCTGCGACCGCCGACGGTGACCGAATTCGGTTCCGTGACGATCGGTACGGCGCTGAGCCCGGAGTCGGCGGCGACCGTCGTCTGCGCGGTCGACGCGATCGACGGCGGCACGCCCGTCCGCCTCACCGGTCCGGGAATGGTTGCCGAGACGGCGTTCGCGCCGACCGGTTTCGACCCCGCGCTGTGGGAGGTCCGGCGCCGCCTCGTCGCGGATTTCCCGTCCGGCGTCGACCTACTGCTGGTCGGTCCGGACGGATCACTCGTCGGGATCCCCCGCACCACCGTGGTCTCCGGAAAGGAGAACTGACATGGGATATTCGGGAGCACGTGGCGGCCTGGACGCCATCCTCGCCGCCGAGTCGCTGGTGCGCGGCGCCCGGAACACCGACCCCGCGCCGTGGCTGACGACGGAACAGATCACCGGCCGCATGCGGTTGGCCGTCGACCGGGTGATGGGGGAGGGCAGCCTGTACGACGAGAACACGGCCGCCGACGCGCTGCGGCAGGCGGAGGGCGACGTCATCGAGGCCACCCACCTGGTGCGGGCCCACCAGTCGACGTTGCCGCGACTGGCCGTGAGCGAGCCGATCGACCCCGACGAGATGGTGGTGCTGCGGCGGATCGTCCCCGCGCACCGCACACCCGACGGCCCCCAGTTGCTCGGCCGAACCAGCGACTACACCGGCCGGATGCTGGACCGCGACGCACAGCCGGAACCGGTGATCGTCCCGGAGGGTCCGTCCGCGGAAACCGAACGCGCGCAGGATCAGCGGCATCCGCGACGATTCTCCGACATGCTCCGCGAGATGGATCTGCTGGTGGACAACCGGCCCGCCGACCCGATGGCACCGAAACCCGAACCCTTCGACATCTCACGGCACCCCGCACGACCGCCTGCCCCCCGCTCGGCGATCCTCGCGAGCATGGCCCGCGCCGAGACCGGCTCCCTGATCGGCACCTGGTACCGCTCGATCCGCGGCACCGAGGGCAACATCCACGAGGTGACACTCGGCGAGGTGCGGCACGGCCGGCTCCCGCTGCGGGTCACGCACCCGCACACCGGAAAGCCGGTGCTGCTCGGACACATCCGCGCCTCGGAGTGTGAGGCGATCGAGGACCTGGACGGCCCGGACGAGGACCGCAGCCGATTCGACGTCGGCTACGGACTGTGCTTCGGGCACAACGAACGCAAGGCCATCGCGATGGCGAACCTCGACATCGCCTGCCGGCGGTTCGGTGACACGGACGGACTCGAACAGGTGCTGCTGCTCACCACCGACGGCCTCGACTCGTGCGGTTTCCTCGAGCACCTCAAGCTGCCGCACTACGTCACGTTCCGCTCGATGATCGACCGCAAGCGCGCCGTGCGCGGTGTGGAGTCGGTGGCCGAGCGCACCGCCGATCCGATCGGAAGGACCTGCTGATGACCGTCACCGACACCGTCACCGAAATACATACCACCGCAAGCATTTTCGCGTCGCTCGACGCCGAATCCTTTCCCCGCGGGATCCTCGACGAGGGGTCCAAGCGGGAGATCCGCCGCGCCACCCTCGCCGCCGTCTGCGTGCCCGGTTACCAGGTGCCGTTCGGATCCCGCGAAATGCCGGTGGCCCGCGGCTGGGGTTCCGGCGGACTGCAGATCACGCTGGGCCTGCTCGGCGGCGACGACACCGTCAAGGTCATCGACCAGGGCGACGACGACGGCGTCAACGCCACCAACCTGCGTCGCCTCATCGTCGACAGCGAGCACTGCGCGCAGACCCAGGACACCCGCGACTGCACCGTCGTCCAGAGCCGGCACCGCATCCCCGAGGAGCCGCTGAACGACGCACAGGTTCTGGTGTTACAGGTTCCCGTCGCGGAACCCCTGCGGGGCGTGCAGAAGTCGGTGAGTGAATGCGCCCGGATGCACGCCGAGGCCGACTATTCGATGATCTGGGTCAGCCTGTACGAAGACCTCGTCCGCAACGGCGTCATCACCAAGACCACCGGCTACCCGGTGCTGGTGAACGGCCGCTACGTCATGGTCACCACCCCGATCCCGCGCTGGGACGTGCCGCGCCTGAACAACGCCGCGAGCCTGACGCTGTTCGGCGCCGGCCGGGAGAAGCGCATCTTCGCGGTCCCGCCGTACACGCGGGTCGAGCCGCTCTCGTTCGACGACGTCCCGTTCGAGGTCGAGGGCGACACCAGCTAGCGGTGCGCGCGCTGCGGTTCGTCCGACACGTTCCTGGTGGAGGCGCCCGGCGGCCGGACGGCCTGCAGCGACATCGAATGGTGCACTAGGACACTCGACGGTGACGTCGATGCAGGCACCCATGCGGTCCGGTCTCCGTTGCGTTTCGTGCCCGACCCGTCCCGTCGGGTGCGGGCTGCCGCGGTCGCGGGCCGTCGTGATCCGACCGAGCTGGAGGCCCGGCCGGTCCCGGCCCACGCCGACGGCTGGACGCTCGCGGTCCGCGGTGTCGGCAAGGTCCACGGCCCGGGCGGCGCCGACGCGGTGCCCGGAACCGGACCCGACACCGGAACCGCGATCAGCCCCCGCACCGGCGCCGTCGTCGCCGCCTGGGACGTCGGTTTCGACGTCGCACCGGGGGAGGCCCTCGGTCTGATCGGTGAGTCGGGCTCCGGCAAGTCGACCGTGCTGCGCTGTCTCGTCGGCGAGGAAACGGCCACCGCCGGTTCGATGTTCCTCACCACGGTCGGACACGGCGAGACCGACGTGTTCGGACTCGACGCGGCCGACCGCCGGGCGCTGCGCGTCGACACCGTCGGTCTCGTGCACCAGAACCCGGCGGACGGTCTGACGATGAAGGTGTCCGCCGGCGGCAACATCGCCGAACGGCTCACCGCGGCGGGGTGGCGGAACTACCACCAGATCCGGGACCGCGCCGCGTACCTGCTGGAGAAGGTGGAGGTACCGCTCGACCGGATGGACGACCCCGTCCACACGTTCTCGGGCGGCATGCGGCAGCGGGTGCAGATCGCGAAGGCCCTCGCCACCGACCCCCGGGTCTTGCTGCTCGACGAGCCCACCACCGGACTCGACGCGTCCGTCGCCGCGGGTGTGCTGGACCTGCTCCGCAAGCTCCTCGCCGAGCGGGACACCGCCGCCGTGGTCGTCAGCCACGACTTCGCCGTCATCGAGGCCCTCACCGACCGCTGCCTGGTGATGAACGTCGGCCGGGTCGTCGAGTCCGGGCTCACCGACCAGCTGTTCCAAGACCCGCACCACCCCTACACGCAGCGGCTCGTCGCGGCCGCCCGTCGGTGACACCGACCATCGAAGACCGAGGTAACCAACCATGATTTCTCCGATACTGTCGGTCCGCGCACTGCGGAAGACGTTCACACTGCACACCATCGACGGCCGCACGGTGACGTCGCTGCACGGCGTCGACCTCGACGTCGCGGAGGGCGAACACGTCGCCCTCGCCGGGCCCAGCGGTGCCGGCAAGTCCAGTCTGCTGCGTTGCGTGCACCGCAGCTACCTGCCCGACGGCGGCACCGTCACCCTGCGCACCGACGACGGCTCCGTCGAATTGACGTCGCTGCCCGACCGCGAGATGGCCCGGCTGCGCGGACGCGAACTGGGGTACGTCTCCCAGTTCCTGTCGGCGCCGCCACGCACCGGCCCGATGGACGTGGTCGCGGCCGCCGGCCGACGGCGTGGGATGAGCCGGTCCGACGCCCGCGACGTCGCCGCCGACTCGCTGCGGCGACTGGCCCTCGACGAGGCGCTGTGGGACGTCGATTGCAGCGTCCTGTCCGGTGGTGAACGCCAGCGCGTGAACATCGCTGCGGGAACCGTCAATCCGCCGCGACTACTGTTGCTCGACGAGCCGGTGTCGGCGCTCGACCCGGCCAACCGCGAACGGGCGCTGGAGCTGATCGCGTCGCTGTCCACGCAGGGGGTGGCCGTGCTCGCCGTCTTCCACGACCTCGACGCGATGCGCAGACTGGCGTCGCGGGTGATCCGGTTCAGCGAGGGCCGGATCGCGCAGCAGGGCAGTGCGCTCGACGTGCTGGGAGCGGCGGCATGAGCGAGACGGCACCGACCCTCGAGCAGTCCACCACCTGGTCGCTGCAGCAGTCCCCCCGCGACTACGTGCTCGGGCACGTGCGCGCCGTGCTGCCCGGCGGCATCCTCGACGACGCCCGGATCGTGGTACGCGACGGCCGGATCGTGGAGGTCGGCGAACCAGCACCCGGCACCCGGATCGACGTCGACGGCGGCGGATTGTTCTGCCTTCCGGGCCTCGTCGACGTCCACTCGGACGGCCTCGAACGGGAACGCCTCCCGCGGCCGGGAGCGGAACTGCCGTGGATGTTCTCGATGATGTCGTTCGAGGGCAAGCTGCGGGCGGCCGGTGTGACCACCGTGTTCCACGGGGCGTCGTTCTCCGACCGCGAAGCCGCCAAGAACCAGCGCAGTGTGCACGCGGCGATGGAGATGTGCGAGGCGATCGCCGCGTGGAACGAACGCGACACCGACGGCCGGCTCGTCGACCACCGCGTGCTGCACCGGCTCGACGTCCGGTCCGCCGCCGGTCTGGCCGCGCTCCGCAACCACTTCGACCACCTGGTCGTGACTGAACAGGTCGGCGCGGACCTACCCGCCGTGATCTCGCACGAGGATCACACCCCGGGCATCGGGCAGTACGCCGACCGCACGTTCTACGAGCAGTACATGGCCGGGATCCGCGGCATCTCCTTGGAGGAGGCCCGGCTGCGGGTGGACGAGGTGCTGCGTGAACGGGAGGGCAACATCGCGGTGCGTGAGGAGGCGATGGACTGGCTCGCCGGTCGCGGCGCGACCGGCTCGGTCCGGATCTTCGGGCACGACCCCGAGTCCGCCGTCGAAATCGCGGATCTGGCGCGCCGCGGCGGCAACGTCGCCGAATTCCCGACGACGGAGGAAGCGGCCCGAGAGGCCCGCGACCGCGGCATGTCCGTGGTGATGGGCGGACCGAACGTCCTGCGCGGCGGCTCGCACTCCGGCAACGTGTCGGCGGTGGAACTGGCCCGGCTGGGGCTGGTGACCGCGCTCGCGTCGGATTACCTGCCGTCGTCGCTGCTCGGGGCGGCGTTCACACTCGCCGCCGACGACACGATGCCGCTGCACGCCGCGGTGTCGCTGGTCACCAGCGGTCCGGCCACGGCGGTCGGGCTCTCCGACCGCGGAGCGATCGAACCCGGGCAGCGCGCCGACCTGGTGCTGGTCGGTCTCGAACACCGATGCCCGGTAGTCCGGTCCGTGCTGCGCGCGCAGTAGGTGTGCGCAGCGACAACCCGCTGGTCTCGCCCATCGCCGTTTCGCGGCGGTTCACCCGGGGTTGCCATTGAAGTCACCGTGGCCGACGAACCTCGACCCGAACGCGCAGGATCTCGATGCGCGCCTGCCATGCCCCACTCAGGGCACCCGAAGGAGACAACTTTCATGGGTAGCTTCATGCGCCGATCGTTCACCGCTGCCGCGGTGGGCGCGGCCGCCGTCCTCACCCTGTCCGCGTGCGGATCGAGTGCCGCCGACAACTCGGCGTCCGGGAATCCGGACACGCTCGTGCTGGCGTCCATCCCGTCGGAGGATTCCGAGAGCCTGCAGCAGCAGTACAAGCTGGTGGGGGAGGTGATCGAGAAGGAAACCGGCATCCCGGTCGAATTCCAGAACGCGACCGACTACGCCGCCGTCATCGAGGGACAGCGGGCAGGCAAGGTGCAGATCGCCGGGTACGGACCGTTCTCGTATGTCACCGCGAAGGACGCGGGTGTCGCGACCACACCGATCGCCGTGCCCGTCGACACGGCCGACGCCGAGCCGGGCTACAAGTCGTACGCGATCACGAAGGCAGGTTCGACCATCAAGAGCCTCGCCGACTTCCGCGGCAAGACGGTGTGCTTCGTCGACCCCTCCTCCACCTCCGGGTACCTGTACCCGTCGGCCGGACTCCTCGAGGCCGGCATCGACCCGCAGAAGGACATCACCCCCGTCTTCGCCGGCGGCCACGACGCCTCGGTTCTCGCCGTCGTCAGTGGTCAGTGCGACGCCGGCTTCGCCTACGACACCATCGTCGACAAGGTCCTCGTCGACAAGGGGCAGATCAAACCCGGTGACGTCGACGTGCTGTGGAAGTCGGAGACCATCGCCGCCAGCCCCATCGCGATCAGCACCGAACTGTCCCCCGAACTGCAGAACAAGCTCACCGACACCTTCCGCACCAAGCTCAACCGGCCCGCCCTCGTCGAGGCGGGATTCTGCACCGACGAGAGCGGCTGCGCGCTGCCGGAAGGAGTCGAATACGGCTACGTCGCCGTCGACGACGCCTTCTACGACGGCGTCCGCAAGGTCTGCGACATCACGAAGGCCGCGGCGTGCCAGGGCTGACCGCCCGGCCGCAACCGAACCCGACACAGTAGGGAGACCCCCATGTCCGACCCCGATCACTCCGCGCTCGGCGAATCGATCGACCGCATCCTGACACCGACCATCACCCTCGACCGGGTCACCAAGGACTTCGGTCCGCAGATCCGGGCGCTCGACGACGTGTCGCTGCAGGTGTATCCCGGTGAGGTCGTCGCGCTGCTCGGGCTGTCGGGGTCGGGCAAGTCGACACTGCTGCGTCTGCTGGACGGTCTGCATCTGCCCAGCACGGGGTCGGTGACGGTGCTCGGCACGGACGTGGGCGCCGCCCGGGGGCGTGAACTCCGCGAACTGCGACGCCACGTCGGCTTCGTGTTCCAGCAGTTCCACCTCGTCGGCAGCATGTCCGTGCTCGAGAACGTGTGTACCGGGGCCCTCGGTGCGCTGCGCGGTCCCCGGTTCGGGCTGTTCAGCTACCCCAGATCGGTGCGCCGCGCCGCGATGGAACAACTCGACCGAGTGGGATTGGCGGACAGGCCGTTCCAGCGCGCCGACACACTGTCCGGCGGGCAGCAGCAGCGCGTCGCGGTGGCGCGGGCCCTGGTGCAGCGTCCCCGCATCCTGCTCGCCGACGAGCCGGTCGCGTCGCTCGACCCCGAGTCGTCCGCCCAGGTGATGGCGCTGATCTCCCGCATCGCCGCCGAGGACGACCTCACCGTGCTCTGCAGCCTGCACCAGGTGGAGCTGGCGCTGTCGTGGGGCCACCGCCTGGTCGGGCTGCGCGGCGGCAGGGTGGTCCTCGACAAGCCCGTGTCCGCCATCGATCGGAACGAAACGATGTCCATCTACTCGAGCGTCGCCTCGCCGACCTCGCCGCAACTCGTCTGACCGCTGTGACCGCCCTCCTGCCCCCGCGCCCGAAGGAACGAGAACCCGAGGCGCGCACCGTTCCCCGGCCCTCGCTCACCTCGATCGGTGTCACGGCCGTGCTCGCCGCATGGCTGCTCGCGTCGCTGTGGTCCGTGGCCTCGCTGAAGATCAACGTCGCCACGTTCGCCGACAGTCTCGGCAACGCAGCCGATTTCGTGTCCCGCATCTTCCCCCTCGACTTCCCGCCGCTCGCCGAGATCGTCACCATGACGGGGCAGACCCTCGCTATCGTCACCTGCGCCACCGCCCTGAGCGTGATCCTCAGCGCGGGAATCGCGCTCGCCGCGGCACGGAACACGACCCCCGCCACCCCACTGCGCTGGGCGGCCCGTGCGACCATCGTCGTCACCCGGGCGATCCCGGAAATCGTGCTCGCCATCCTGTTCCTGCGACTGTTCGGGCTCGGCGCGGTTGCCGGCATCCTCGCGCTCGGCATCCACTCCGTCGGCATGGTCGGCAAGATGTACGCCGACGCCATCGAGGACACCGACGCCGGACCGCGCGACGCCCTCCGCGCCGCCGGGGCCACCTGGTGGCAGCAGGTGGCCCCGGCGGCGTCTTCCCTCAGGCCCTCCCCGCCTTCGTCGCCACCGCCCTGCACCGCTTCGACATCAACCTGCGCGCATCCGTGATCCTCGGCTACGTCGGGGTGAGCGGCATCGGCATGGAACTGTCGCTGGCGATGAAGACGATGAACTACCAACGCGGAATGGCTCTGGCGCTGTTCGTCGTCGCGCTCTGCGTCGTGATCGAACTCGTCTCCGGCGCCGTCCGGCGCTCCCTGCTCGGTGACCGGGCGCCGAAGCGTCGCGGACTGTGCGAGCGGGTGCTGTCCGCCCGCGGCGGCTGGGTGGAGAACGGTGACGCGACGTCCGACAAACCCGCCGCCCAGCGCACTCCCGGTGGCGACTACCGGATCAGCCCACCCTGGACGGGCGAGCGGATCCGGCGCACCCTCTATCTCGGCGCGACCGTCCTGGCACTTGCCGCCGCCACGTGGGCTTCCGACATCGACCTGTCGCGGATGGCCGACGGCATCGCGTCGCTGCCCCGCACGCTCGATCTGTTCTTCCCGCCCGGCACCGGCGGAATCTGGGACGAGCTGTTCGCCCAGCTTCTCGTCACGGTGCAGATCGCACTCGCGGCAACGCTTCTGGGTCTGATCCTGGCCGTGCCGATCGGAATCCTGGCCGCCCGCAACGTGGCTCCCACTCCGGGTGTCGCGAAGTTCTCCCGCATCGCCATCGTGGTAGTGCGCGGCATCCCCGACCTCATCTTCGCGATCATCTTCATCGTCGTCACCGGACTCGGTGCCACCGCGGGTGCGCTCGCCCTGTCCGTCGGTGCGGTCGGGTTGCTCGGCAAGCTGATCGCCGACTCCCTCGAGGAAACGGATGTGTCCGTGCAGCAGGCGGTGGCGGCAGGCGGCGCCAGCCGCTCCCAGGTGTTCACCGCCGCCACACTCCGGCAGGCGGCGCCCGCCCTCGTCGCGCACCTGTTCTACCAACTCGACGTGAACATCCGCGCCGCCACACTCCTCGGCGTCGTCGGGGCAGGCGGCATCGGCTTCTACCTGATGAACGCCGCCCGGGTCCTGCAGTTCGACGTCGTCACCACCATCGTCCTCATGGTCTTCGCCGTCGTGATGGCCGTCGAGGGCATCGCGATGTGGATGCGCCGTGCGATGTCCTAACGATGAAATCTGATCCGTCTGACTGTCGAGTGCGCCGCGGCCGTTTCGGTGGCAGGGGCCGGACTCCGGATGAGCGAATCCTTGTGACTGATCATCAACTACCTGTGTGGAGGAATCTCCTGATGAACCCGACCAATACGATTCGGACCGAGGCACATTCAGGGCTGATGGCGGCGGCCGACGCCGCCGTGGACGCCTACCGCCATGCATTGACCACCTACTCCCGCGAGAAGCTGCGATCCATCGCGAAGCAGGGGGCGGACGGCACCCCGACCATGTTCGTGGACGTCGTCGTCGAGGACGCCATCATCGATGCCGCCACCGCGGCCGGGGTCAACGTGCTGTCCGAGGAGCGGGGCTGGGTCGACGTCGGCTCGGCCGTCACCCTGGTGGTCGACCCGGTCGACGGCTCGGCCAACGCCGCCGCCGGCGTGCCGCTGGCCTGCTTCAGTGCGGCCGTCGTCGTGGACGGTGAGTTCACCGAGGCCATGACCAGCTGGCTGCACACGGACGAGCGCTGGTGGGCGTCGCGGACCGGCTCGCCCTACCTCACCAGCGGCTGCCGGTCCGTCGCGGATGCCGCCGTGTCAATGCTGCGCCCGCACCAGCGCAACTGGGACGCGTGGACCCGCGTCGCGCAGAAGGCGACCCGCATCCGGATCCTCAGCTGCAGCACCCTCGACGCCGTCCTGGTGGCCACGGGAGCCGTCGATGCGTTCGTCGACGCCGGAAGCGACACGCACCGTCTCATGGACATCGCCGCGGCTGTTGTCCTCGTCGGCGCGTCCGGTGGCATCGTCCTCGATGCCTTCGGCCGGCCCGTCGAGTTCGACACCGACCTCACCCGCCGCTGGAGCGGGATCGTCGCGGCCACCCCCGAACTCGGCGAGGAGCTCCGAACCCTCATAGCAGATCTCCCGGCTGGCGGGGTGCCGCACTCGCGCGCTTGATTGCCCCGCACCAATCATGATTGCGCAACGCCAGCGTTGATCGACCGATACTGCTTCATCTGTGTGGGAGCTCGGGAAGTTGGGTGTGGATCACCCACTCCGGTATGCGTAGCGAATACACTCATGAGGTGCGCAAAATGACGGTCACCGGTAATCAGGAGTCCTCGCCCGTGCTGCAAGGGTCGGAAGGACTCGACGATGTCGACCGCGGGATTCTGCGGATGCTGCAGGAGGATGGCCGGGTGCCGTACCGGCAAATCGCACGGGAGCTCGGTGTCTCCGAGGGCACGATCCGGATCAGGCTGGGGCGGCTGCAGGACTCGGGTGTGCTGAATGTGGTCGCGATCGCCGATCCGTTCCGGCTGGGGTACCGGGTGTTGGCGTTTCTGCTGCTCCGGGTCGAACCCGGCCGGCAGGATCATGTGGTCGAGGCGCTCACAGGCTGGCAGGAGGCCACCTACGTGTCCTCCTGCATCGGCCGCGCCGACATCTACGTCCAGCTCGTGTGCCGTGACAACGACCACCTGCACGAACTACTCCACCAACGTCTCCCCGACATCGGCGGCGTCCGGGAATACGAGACCTTCATGGAGCTGAAGATGCACAAGGTGTCCTACGAATACTCGCCCGCCTGACCCACCGTGGACCCTTCGCATACGGTCCCGACGCAGAACCTCGGAATCTGAGCTTGTGAAGTGACGCCTCCGGCCTTTGATGGTCGCGACTCGAAGGCCTTCGGAGGGAATTCGCAGCCACTGGTCGGCATCGTCCGATAATGGTCCGCGCCACTCTGCACGCCGCATCGTCACCGGGTAGCTCGATGATGCCATTCCGTAACGCGCCGAACGCCACGACCAACTCGGTCGATGCGTCCGCGGTCACCGTCGCCGCGGAATGGTCGGTCAGGTGTGACGTCGACACAAACGTCAAGGTGATCCCGCGGCCGGCACACCCTCACCGCGACGCAGGCCTCGAAACCTGACCCACCTGGGAACGCTATCTGCCGCAGAGGATTCCACTGTACTGCGGTGCGTTCGAGTCATTGCGGTACTGCGCGCAGGCTGATGGTCCGAGCGGTCCCGTGGAGGAAGCGTCGGCTGCGTCGGACCGAGGCCGCCGAGCCGACCTCGGGATCTCCGAACACGCCACTTACATTGATTACCAACTCTTTTCGCTGTCACTGCATCCACTCGACGTGGCGCACCGACCGGCTGGCCGCGCTCGCTGCGGTACGGGTGGTGCATCACCGATGAGGAATGCGCTTCGATGCCTGGCCTGCTGTCGGCGGCCTCCGTCTCGCTGGGTGGACCGCCGGCGAGACTCAACAGAATTGCAGTTTGCGTAGTAAGTATCGTCATAGTATTGACTTTGCGTAATTGATAGCTCATGCTTTTACGCAAGCTCGTGTGATCGGGGTTACATGAGGATTCGAGTCAGTTGAAGGGAACGGGATCCAATGCTGCAGATGGCCGACGTGCGGGAGCGGTACGCACTGCCGACGGAAAAGGAGATCCTCGCCGGCCTCGACGAGGGGGCGACGCTGCCGGCGGAGTTCTATCACGCGCCGGAGATATACGCGCTCGAACAGGAGAAGATCTTCGCCAAGTCCTGGCAGTACGCATGCCACGAGTCCGCGGTTGCCAAGCCGGGTGATTACGCGGTCACCAAGGCCGGATCCACACCCATCATCGTCACGCACGGAAAAGACGGAGAGCTACGGGGTTTCGTGAATGTATGTCGGCATCGCCTGCACTCGATCGCGGAGGAGAATGGAAGCAAACCGCTGTTGCAGTGCCCGTATCACGGCTGGACCTACGGCCTCGACGGAAAACTCAAGACCGCCCCCCGCTCGCAGCGTGAGGCCAACTTCGACTGCTCGACCATTTCGCTCGAACCGGTGGCCGTCGAACGGTGGGATCAGTGGGTCTTCGTCAATCCCGATCCAGCAGCCCCTTCGTTGGCGACCGTGACGGCAGACATGCGCGGATTCACCGATGACATCAACGCCGAACTCCGAGAGTACGAGTTCCAGGTCCGCTACGAATACGACATGACCTGCAACTGGAAGGTGTGGGCCGAGAACGCAGTTGAATGCTACCACTGCCCGACCCTGCACCAGTCGAGCTTCGGGAAGACGTACCACACCAACCCCGACGACTACGCTGTCAGATCCGGGGACAACACGATCTGGCACGACGGGCCGATCAAGTGGCTACCCGGCAATGTCGACCCCGCCGGACTTCGCGGCTTCCGATTCGCGTTCACGTTCCCCTCGTCCTTCTTCGCGCTCGACGACTACGTCGGATTCATCGGAAGCGTGCAGCCCGTTGGACCGGAAAAGTGCTGGGCGTTCGTCGACATGTACGCAAAGCCGGGTGCGGATCCGGTCGTGGTCAAGGAATGGCTCGAAATGTGGGACCAGACCCTGATCGAGGACAAGCGTGCGACCGACATCCAGCAGATCGGATACCGCTCCGGGCGCGTTCCGACCGGACGCCTGATGCTCGACAGCGAAAGCCCCTTGCAGGCATTCATGAAGACGACGCTCTCCGCGTTGTCGTTGTGAGGGCCCTCCCCACTGCACGAAGGACTGGACGATGGTGAAAATCTCCGTTGACCTGGACAAATGCCAGGGTTATGCCAACTGTGTCGTCGCGTCCCCCGATGTCTTCGACCTCTCGGACAACGGCAAGGTCGACCTACTGCAGACCCGAATCGCGGACCGCGACGTGGCCGAGGTCGAGGAAGCCGTACGCTCATGCCCCGCTGCGGCGCTGTCGATGACGGAGGAAGACTGATGCGCACCGTAGCCGTTGTCGGCGCAGCGTTAGCCGGTGTTCGAGTCGTGAAAGGACTGCGGAACAACGGCTTCGACGGCGCAATCACCCTTATCGGCGACGAACCGCACCTGCCCTACGACCGGCCACCGTTGTCGAAGGGTGTGCTCACCGATAACACAGGAATCGACACACTCGCCTATCACGCCCGCACCTGGTTCGACGACAATTCTATCGACCTTCGATTAGGGGAGAGCGCAACACATCTCGAGGTCGATGTGCGCCTGCTCACCACCGATGCCGGGACCGTACAATTCGATGACATCGTCATCGCCTCCGGCGCACGCGCTCGGAACCCATTCTCCGATGCCCCGCCCGGGGTCTTCACGCTCCGGACCTTCGACGATGCCGGACGAATCCGTGACGCCTTCAACAGCGCGGAACACGTCGTCATCATCGGCGGCGGATTCATCGGACTCGAGGTCGCCTCCGCGGCGCGAACGCGCGGCACCCGGGTCACGGTCGTCGAACTCGCGAAGATTCCGCTCTCCCGCAACGTCGGCGAGGATGTCGCGCCCACGCTCGGGGAACTCGCCCGCAGCCATGGCGTCGACCTCATCTGCGGACGAGTCGTCTCCGCCATCGAGGGCGGCTCCAGGGTCGAACGCGTCGTCCTCGACGACGGAACCGTGATCGCATGCGATGCCGTCATCGTCGGCGTCGGCGCCATACCGAACACCGAGTGGCTGAAGAATTCGGGACTCGACGTCGGACCGGCCGGAGTCCTCTGCGACTCCACCGGACGCGCGGGCCCCCAGGTGTGGGCGGCGGGTGACGCATCGGTCTGGCGCGACAGCGCCGGGGACCCGCATCGCCACGAGCACTGGACCTCGGCAACCGAGCAGGCGCGGGTGGTCGCCCACAATATCGTCGACAACGGCAACCGTACCGTCGATTCCGCCTCCTTCGTGTGGTCGGATCAGTTCGGCAAGCGCATCAGCATCGTCGGCGACACCACCGGCCACGACACGGTCCGCCTGCTTTCCGCCGGCACCGACGACCTCGCGGCACTCTATGCCCGCGACGGAATCCTCATCGGCGCATGCGTTGTCGACCAACTCCGATTGGTGCTGCGGTCCCGCAAATGGGTCGGCGCAGCAACCCTCACCTCCGAAATCCCCGAGTGGGACCTGGCTGACGCCTGACGGCGTTCAGTCGACCCGCAGAAGTCCCAAGGACAACCTCCATGAGTTCAGCGGAAAACCCTGAAACACCCCGACACGACAGCGCCAACGGCGAGTCCATGGTGCGGGCCCTCACCTGGCGCGACGGCTTTGTCTTCGCACTCAATATGCCCATCGGTCTGTTTCTCACCCTCGGCTACACGGTCGGCGCGATCGGCGGTTGGACTGCCATCGCCATCTGGGGCGTCGCCTGCGCGCTGGCATTGCTCCAGAACAACCTGTTCGCCGAGATGGCGGCCATGTTCCCCAACCGATCCGGCGGCATCTCGGTCTACGCATACGAAGGATGGAAACGACACTTCGCACCACTGGGCGCCATCGCCGCATTCGGGTACTGGATGGGATGGTCGCTCTCCCTGTCCGTCGAAGGCGTCGTCCTCGGAACCCTGATCGAACAGGCCTTCTTCCCCGACTCGCACATCGCCCTGCAGCTGCCGATCGGGCACGAACTGGGCCTGCCCTATCTGATCGCGATCGGGGCAATCTTCACCGCCTGGGCACTGAACTACTTCGGCGTGAAGATCGCCGCCGGCGTCGCCAAGATCACCGGCACACTCCTGGTGGTGGGACTGCTGGTCCTGATCATCGGGCCCTTCCTGACGCACGGCGACTTCGCTGCCAGTCGACTCAGCTGGACCGGTGCCAGCTCGCCGTTCGGGTGGAAAGAAATCGTGGTGTGGTTCTACATCACCGCCTGGACCACCTACGGCACCGAAGTGTGCGCCAGCTTCACCGCGGAGTACAAGGATCCGGTCAAAGACACATCGAGGGCCCTTCGCCGCTCCGCCGCCTTCATCCTCGGGCTCTACATTCTCGTCCCCTACGTCGTCGTCGGCGCGCTCGGCGAGGCCACGATCGGGCTGAACCCCGTCAACTACATCGGGCTTGCGTTCGATCAGATTCTCGGCGACTGCTCCTGGCTCGGCCAACTCCCCGTCATGGCAGCGTTCGTCATCGCCATGATGACCGCGACGGCGGACGGCGGACGCTCCCTCTACGGCATCTCACGCACCGGCGGCACCGTCAGGCAGCTCGGGGTGCTCAACAGATACGGAGTCCCCGGCCGGGCACTGACCACCGACATGCTGATCAACGTCACCGTGCTGGTCGTGCTCGGTGAGCCGATTGCCATCCTCCTGGCCAGCAACCTCGGCTATCTCACCGCAGTCACCCTCGCCGTCGGTGCCTTCGTCCTTCTCCGCCGAGACCAACCACACCTTCCCCGACCGATTCGACTCGGCCGACACTGGATTCCCATCGCCTGCACGCTCTTCGCGATCAACGTCTTCGCCATCGTCATCGGCATCTCCAATCCCAGCCTGACCGGATACGGCGGCCTCACCGAGACCGTCGCCGGCATCGGAATCCTGCTCTTCGCCTGCGTGCTCTGGTACTACCGCCAACGATTCCAGGACCGGCAACGCATCGAGTGGCGTGTCAAAGACCAACCGCCCCCACCAGCAAATCGGGGGCTGACCACCGCGACATCTGATGTCGTTGATCCCGAACGTATTTGACCGAAATCTCCAATCCGATAAGGACAGATCATGAAAGCAATCCGCGTCCACGAGTACGACCGGAAACCGTCCCTCGACGACGTCCCTGAGCCGGTAATCAAGAACCCGCTCGACGTGATCGTCAAGGTTCGCGGCGCCGGAGTGTGCCGCACCGACCTGCACATCATCGAGGGCCAGTGGCAGGACAAGAGCGGCGTCGCCCTGCCCTACACCATCGGCCACGAGAACGCGGGAACCGTCACCGAAATCGGCTCGGCGGTCACGAACATCTCCGTCGGCGACTCGGTGATCCTGCACCCACTCGCCACCTGCGGCCTGTGCCTCGCCTGCCGCAACGGCGACGACGTGCACTGCACCGCCTCCGACTTCCCGGGCATCGACGTCGAAGGAGGAATGGCCGAATACCTGCGCACCTCGGCGCGCAGCGTCGTCAAACTCGACCCCTCCCTCGAACCGGCCGACGTCGCGGCCCTCGCCGACGCGGGACTGACCGCCTACCACGCCGCACGCAAGGCCGCCGCACACCTGCGCCCTGGGCACAACGTGGTCGTGATCGGCGCCGGCGGACTCGGCCACATCGGCGTCCAGGTCCTGAAAGCCCTGGCCTCGGCACGCATCATCGTCGTCGACCAATCCGCCGCCGCCCTCGAACTCGCCAAGGACATCGGCGCCGACATCACCGTGGTCGCCGACGGCACGGAGGCGCAGCAGGTACTCGCTCTCACCGGCGGAGCCGGTGCCGAAGCAGTCCTCGACTTCGTCGGCGAAGGCTCCGCCCTGGCGTCCGGTGTCGCGATGCTCCGCCGCGCCGGAAACTATTACGTCATCGGCTACGGCGGCACGCTGGAAGTGCCGACCATCGACATCATCAGCACCGAAATCAACTTTGTCGGCAACCTCGTCGGCACCTACAACGACCTCGTGGAGTTGATGGTGCTCGCAGCGGAGGGCCGCGTGCACCTGCACACGGTGAAGTACCGTTTCACCGACTTCCAGCAGGCGCTCGACGATCTGCACCACGGTGCCGTCCGCGGCCGTGCGGTGCTGGTCCCCGACGACGAGTTCATCACCGCGTCTCACTGAACCCGGCGGCGTGGGTGCGGGTGAGGTGCCACCGGTAACGCGGATTCCTCGCCGGCACACACTCATCCGAACCGCCTACCTCGGCGGAATCCCACGCGCCCACATCGACGGGCCAACGCCGCCACGCCGGCGCGGCGCATCATCACACCACGCCCGAAAAGGGGAGCAGAAGAATGATCTTCATCGTCGTCAAGTTCAAGGTCCTTCCTGACTACAAGAACACCTGGCTGTCCACCACCCGCGAGTTCTCGGCCAGCACCCGCGCAGAGGAAGGCAATCTCTGGTACCAGTGGTCGCGCAGCGTCGACCATGACGACGAATACATCCTCGTCGAAGCGTTCCGCGATTCTCGGGCAGGCGAGGCCCACGTCGCCTCCGAACACTTCCGGAAGGCGTTGGAGGCGATGCGCCCCGGCCTGGCCGAAACCCCGCACATCATCCACACCGAGATCCCCGGGACCGACTGGTCGCGCATGTCCGAGCTCGCCATCGAGACAACCTCGCGCTGACACGCCTGCGCGAGTCGAATCAACCTGCATCACAACATATTGGATCGGAGAATCATGACAGGACGAGTAGCCGGCAAGGTCGCCTACGTCACCGGCGCCGCCCGGGGCCAGGGCCGCAGCCACGCTGAACGGCTGGCAGAAGAAGGCGCTGACATCATCGCCGTCGACATCTGCGGAAGCGTTGGACGCACATCCGACTTCTACCCGGCCGCAACCGAGGACGATCTCGCCGAGACCGTCAGGCTCGTCGAAAAGCATGGACGGCGCATCATCGCCTACACCGCGGATGTTCGCGACTACACAGCCCTCGAAGCCGGGCTGTCCTCGGCGGTCGCCGAACTGGGCCGACTGGACATCGTGGCCGCCAACGCCGGCATCTTCCAGTTCGGTGACGAGGTTCCCGACATCGGAGTCGACGACTGGCGCGATGTCATCGACGTCAACCTCACCGGTGTCTTCAATACCTGCAAAGCTGCCGTGCCGCATCTTGTCGGCGGCGGCCGAGGTGGATCCATCGTCATCACCTCGTCCGACGCCGGTGTCAAGGGCTTTGCCCGTTTCGGCCACTACGTGGCGTCAAAGCACGGTGTCATCGGACTCATGCGCACCCTCACCATGGAATTGGCACCGCACTCGATCCGGGTAAATGTCGTCGCTCCGACGAACTGCAACACCGACATGATCCAAAACGACGCCGTCTGGCGACTCTTCCGACCGGACCGCGAAAACCCCACATTCGAGGAATTCGCGGAGGCCTCCTCCACACTGCTCGCGCTGCCACAGCCGTGGGTCGAGCCAGTCGACGTCTCCAACGCGCTGGTGTTCCTGTCCTCCGACGATGCGCGCTACATCACCGGTGTCACGCTCCCGGTCGACGGAGGGTCCGCCGCGATCTGACACGCCGACGTCCCGTGTGACATGCGCACATGGTCCGCGCGCAGTCAGAGGACGGAGGCACCCGTGGCACTTCGTCGCTGGCAAGTCCGGCCGCAGACTCATGGGCCATGTGGTCCGGAAGATCGTGGTGCCACCTTCCGGACCACACGGCATGAACCGCAACAGCACGCGACCGTGGGCGGTGAGTGCCAGGTACGCGTCGATATGCTGCACGCATCCTTACTGCTGACAGCGAAGAGACGGTGATCGAGTTGTCTGATGCGCAACGTAACCAACCCGGACAGGCAGCACGCCGTGGCGGTCGGCCCATCCTCGACGTCGGCGCGCGGTAACCGTGGACGCGCACATCGTGTTGCCGACCATCGACGGGCAGTCGTTCGCGTCGTTGCGCCGCCGCGCCACGCCGAGAGCGGAGCGGTATTCGCTCGGCAAACGCCTGCGCAAGCAGACACCGCGGTCCGCTCTCGGCGAGTGGCGCGCACCGGACGATCGCCCCGATGTGGTGGATCAGATCGGTGTGTCGCACCGGGGTCGGGTGGAATCCCTGATACCGGTCAGGGTGGGGCGGATGGCGGCCTCGCCGTATGGCTTTCTGCGCGGCACCGCAATCGTGATGGCCCAGGATCTCGCCGGGCTGCCGGCGACCGGAATCCGGCCGGTGATCTGCGGGGACGCGCATCTGGGCAACTTCGGGTTCTACGCCTCGCCGGAGCGCGACCTGGTGCTGGACCTGAACGACTTCGACGAGGCGCATCCCGGCGGTTGGGAATGGGACCTGCGCCGCTTGACCGCGAGCATCTGGGTGGCGGGCCGGCAGAACTCGGCGACCGAGGGGCAATGCGAGAGTGCAGTGCAGTCCTGCGTCGCCACCTATCGCGAGCATGTGCGCTGGCTCGCGGATCAACCATTGCTGGCGCGCTCGTTCGAGCGACTCGACCTCGACCGGCTGCACGCGACGGCGTCGGACGAGTCGCTGCGCCATGAGATCACCCGCGCCGCGGAGCGGGCCCGGCGCCGTGTCAGTGACCGGGCGCTGCCCCGATTCACCGAGCAGGACGAAAAGGGCCGGCGCATCGTGGAGGAGCCGCCGCTGATCACCCGGGTGTCCGAGGCGGAGGCCGAGCATCTCGCCGCCGGGCTCGACGAATACCTCACCACGCTCCCCAGTCACTGGGCACGACTGCTCAGTGGCTACACCGTCGTCGACGTCGCGCACAAAGTGGTCGGCGTGGGCAGCGTCGGACTGCGTGCCTACGTCGTGCTGTGCGAAGGGAGCAGTGCCGACGACGTGGTGTTCCTGCAGCTCAAGCAGGCGCGTCGATCCGTCGTGGCGCGCTTCGTGCACGGCGAGTCCGCCTGGCACGACCATCAGGGGCGGCGCGTGGTCGAGTACCAGCAGGCCCTGCAGACGGTCAGCGATCCGTTGCTCGGCTGGACCACGGTGGAGGGCCGCCAGTATTACGTGCGGCAGTTCCGGAACATGAAGGGGGCGGTCCCGATCGACAACCTCAGCGCGGCTGCTCTGACCGACTACGCCGGCATCTGCGGGCGTCTGCTCGCGAAGGGCCACGCGCGGACCAGTGGTGCGTCGATGATCGCCGGCTACGTCGGAAAGTCGGACACGCTCGACGTCGCGCTGAGTCGGTTCGCGCACGCCTACGCGGATCAGACCGAACGCGACCACGCGACTTTGGTCGACGCGGTGAAGCGGGGGAAGGTGCCGTGTGAGCCGCCGAATTGAATCGGTGTGCCCCGCGCCCGCCAGAAACCCGACCCCCACCGAGACGATCGGCCCCTTGCGGGTCTGACCAACCGCCCGCCACGGTAGTCCGGAAAATGCCGGTGCGGTGAGATGAGCGCGCTGCTCGGCAGTCGGTCGAGGCCACGCGTGCCGATCTGGCGGTATACGGGACCCCGCCTTGCCATTTGGTGTCGGTTCTACACCGACACGGGCGAGGCGGGGTCGAGGTGCCACAGTCTGACGGTTCGTGATCGGTCGCCGCGACACTTCCTCAGCGTCGGCATCATCTAGAAGGGGCGGAGGCTACGTGTCAGGGAAGTCTGGGTGAACTTTCCCGCGCGCCTCGGGTGGCCGGATCCAGCGCTTGTCATTGGCCAGACGCGATCCGTGCCACGAAGTGCAAACCCTTCACCCGCTTGGCGGCGGTCGCGGGCATAGCCGTACTCGCTCCGGTGATGGGCAGCGGCACCGCGTCGGCCGGTATCGACAGTTCCGGTTCCGTGATCGACGCGGACGGCGATCGCACCGAGGTGATATCGGGACCGATCACTTCTCCGGTCCACGGCTGCCGTGGCCGGCCCGCCTGGTCGAGTAGCTGGTGCAGGTCGTCGCCGTAGGGGTTGGTGCCGTGCCGCCACAGGGCCAGGATGCGCCGAAGAGGGTGCGCGGACCCGGGCAGTCGGGGCGGCCCCGATCGATGCCGGCTGAGCGAGGCCAGCGCAGCGTCAACCGCCCGGCGGAGGCGTCGCCCAGTGGGAGCAGTTCGCCCAGGCAGGTTTCGGGCGTCATCTCGCCGCGTTCGAGCCCGTCGGCGGATTCAGGCGGCGGCGAGCGCCACCACACACATCACGACGGTGAGGAACAGCCGGCGCTCCTCGAGACACACCAGCCCGCCAGTGGGTGAGGAGACTAGTGCGCCTTGGCCGTTCCCTTCCTGCGCGCGGCGGTGTCCGGTCGTGCTTCCGGTGCGGATTCGTCGCGGGACTGCGCCGCCGAGTCACCGGCTGTCATGATCCGAGGTTTGCGGAGTCTGTGCGGCTTCGGCTGTTGCTCGTCGTGGACCGCGTCAGACGACGTTGTTTCCGTGCTCGAGCTCACGTCGACGGTGGAACCCTCGGGAGCCTGCGGGTGGGCGTGCCCGCGACGGCCGATCCTCTTCACCCCGGCGACCAGGTGCCCGCCACCGGCCGCGACGTGCGCGCCGCCCGACCGGAGGCGGTCGCGGAACGTGTCGACGTGCTCGCTGGTGGCCTCGGCCGTGGCGGCCGCCGTGTCGAGGAGCTCGTCCCGAACCGAATCGCCGAGTTCCGCGATCTCCGGAGACGAGGCCAGGAACTCGGATCCCTGTGCGAGCAGATCCTCAGGCCCTTTGGGGGACCGTCCGCCCGTTCCAGCGATCTTCACGGCCATCTTCAATTGGTGCGTGCGCCCCAGCAGGTATCCGGCGCCGACCGCTGCGGCAACCTCAACTCTGGTTTTGGTTTTCATTATTTTCATGATGGAACCCACTTGCTGTGTGTCGTCGCCACGCACTGCGTCGGGCGTCGGGAGCAGGTGGAGCTGTGGCGCGTCGGTGCGCACGAGGCGTACATCGTGACTACCCCGTGTGCCCGGTCCCCAATCGCAAATTGCATCGGAAGCCCGCTGTGCGGAGATGGCCACCATCCCCGCATACGGACCCCGCCCGGACAGGCGGAGTATTGAGCGCGTGACGTCCGACCCTCAGTGGTGTGTGCGGCGACCGATCACCGCCTTGACCACGAATATCAAGATCAGCGCACAGCCTGGAAGCTCCAACGACGCGCAGACTGAGTTGGCCGGTGTCCAGACGGTTCACAGTCTGGACGAGTGCCTCACGTGCAGGTTCCGCGACCGCTTCTTCGATTTCGGCATCGACGGCGCGGCCAACTTGCCCACGCGCAGGCGAGCGCTGCAATGTCGACCAGCTGGTAGGCGTCTCTGGCGAAGAGCGCGCAAGGCAGAAGGTCGTCGACGACCGCGGGCAGGGTGTTGATCGGGGATTCTTCGGCCGCCTGTAGCGGAAGGATCTGCGAGTGCGCGCGCGTTGGTAAGGACCATCTGTGCGGTCCACCCCTCCGGGCCCGGCTGCGCCAGTGTGAGCACTGTGCCATCCGTGCCGTTGATGACCGTGGGTCCCGGCGCGGGCGCGGAGAGTGCCGAGGGCCACGACGCTGACCTGACATTCCCGATGATGCCCGGACCCGCCTGGAAACGGCGCCCACGACATAGCGCCTCGAGGATGATCTGTTCCATCTCCGGAGGTCTGCTGATTGTCGTGCACGCGTGTCAGGCTTGATGGGACGGGCCGTCGATGACGCGTCGCGGCCCGCGGGAGGGCTCGACTCGAAAGGGAACGTTCATGTCCGAGCAATCGCTGGTCAAACAGGTTGTGGCACAGGGAACGTCGATGGGCGGGGCGGTTCTCCTCATCACTGTCGGCGTTCTCGAATTCCTTCAAGGGATCTCCGCGATCGCCAAGGACCAGGTGATCATCGCCGGCATCGAATATACCTACCAATTCGACGTCACGGCGTGGGGATGGATTTATCTCGTGCTCGGCGTGATCGTCACCGGGATCGGTGCCGCATTGTTCACCGGGGCCGGCTGGGCGCGTGTCGGCGCGATGACGATCTGCGCTGTATCGATCTTCGCCAACTTCCTGTGGCTGCCCTACTACCCGTGGTGGTCGATCACGATCATCGCACTCAACGCCGTCGTGATCTGGGCGGTCGCCACCTGGAATCCTGAGGCGTTCTGACCGCTGTCAGGACTCAGGAAGCGTCCGCTATGGATGCATTCGCGCTGTGCTCTGTGCGCTGGCAAACCCCTGTACAACCTGCTCTCCCTTCATGAGTGGCCGGAGGACCGGCACCGCAGGTGAATACGGAACGAGTGGCTTCGACCTTTCGCGCAGCCGGTGAGATGCGCCTCGTTCCGGGGCCGCGACGTCCGCCACTGGCGCGATGTTGTGCGATTCACGAGGCGTATGAGGTCGTCCGCTGTGGAACAGCGGTGGCGGACGTTATCCGAGAGCGGTTGGACGACCGCCGGTTGCTGGGTGGGATAGCTACCGGGGCATGTGACCGGCGTTTCGGAAAGGCGATTTCCGTGAACTCTTCTCTGTCCCCCTTTTCACGAAAGGTGCGCGGGATCATCGTGAATACCGACGTCGTCTACCTGTCCGCCGGTGTGGCGTTGCTGCTCGCCGCGACCGTTCCGCGCATCGTGCGCAACCGGGCGGTATCGGCGCCGCTGGTGGTGCTCGCGGTCGGAGCGGTGGTGGGAGTGTTTCTCGGAAACGCCGATCTGGTGTCGCCGGTGGCGCATCCCGCGGTGGCCGAGCATGTGAGCGAGGGCTGTGTCATCGTCGCGCTGATGGGTGTCGGCCTGGCGATCGACCGGCCGCTCGGCTTACGGTCGTGGAACTCGACGTGGCGGCTGCTGGGCATCGCGATGCCGCTCGGTATCGCCGCGGTGGCGGTCCTCGGTTGGTGGGCGGCGGCGCTGACACCGGCTGCGGCGCTGCTGCTCGGTGCGGTGCTCGCTCCGACGGATCCGGTGCTGGCCTCCGACGTCCAGGTGGAGGGACCGTCGTCGGGGGACGATTCCGACCGTGAGGACGACGAGGTGCGGTTCGCTCTGACGTCGGAGGCCGGACTCAACGACGCCCTCGCGTTTCCGTTCGTCTATCTGGCGTTGTTCCTGATCACGAAGGGTCCGGCCGAGGATTGGATCGCGCGGTGGTTCCTGTGGGAGTTGGTCGGCAAGTCCGTGCTGGGCGCGGCGATCGGCGCGGTCGCCGGGTACCTGCTCGGCCGGGCGGTGTTCCACTTCCCGATTCCGCATGCGCGGCTGGCCGAGAGTGGTGAACCGATCGTCGCGCTGGCCGCCACGTTCGCCGTGTACGGGCTCACCGAACTCGTCGGTGGGTATGGCTTTCTCGCCGTGTTCGCGTGTGCGGTCGCGCTCCGTCGGATCGAGCGGGCACATACGTATCACGCCGAGATGCACCGTGTGATGGAACAACTCGAGCACGTCCTGACCCTCGCGGTACTGCTGTTGCTGGGCGTCGCGCTCACGTCGGGCCTGCTGGATCACCTGACCTGGGGTGGGGTGCTGGTTGCGGTGGCGCTCGTCGTTGTGATCCGTCCGGTCGTGGGGTGGGTGGCGTTGCTCGGCTGCCGCGAGATGACAATCCAGGAGCGGCGGGTGACCGCGTTCTTCGGTATCCGAGGCGTCGGCTCGATCTACTACCTCGCATTCGCTGCCGCGGTCGCGGGCATCGATCAGGAGAGCGCGTTGTGGTCGACGGCCGCGTTCGCCGTGGTCCTGTCGGTGTTCGTCCACGGCGTCACCGCCACGACCGTCATGCAGTTGCTCGACCGGGGGCGAGGCGACACCGCCGACGACGGCCGAACCGGGTAGAGACGGTTCGGTCGGGCTGGGGCGGAGCGTTCCGCGGCATCTCGACGATGCCGCGGTGGTCGCGTGCACCATCGACAACCCGGTGACGGACGGCACGGCCTACCTCTGTCGGCTGCCGCCCCGCCGACCTACCGCCGATCCGCGCAGGGAATGTTGGCGGGGGTCAGCGCGACGAGCCAGGTCATGTAGTGCTCGACCACGGTGCCTCCGAGTTCCCGGACAGCGGCGGCAGCGCGGTCGGCCTCCTCCGCGGTCCAGTCGCTGAACGTCGAGAACAGCCGGAACACTTGCCGGTCGTTCAGCTCGATGTTCCACCGGAACGTGCGGACCACGTCGACGGCGAACAGGCCCGAACGAGTGAACTCCGCGGTGAGCGCTGAAACATCCTCCGGATCGGGTCCGGGGCGAGGTGGTGTGCGACGGTCCTGCACGATCCGTGCGACATGCTCCCGGAACGGAGTCCTGGCATCGGGGTCTCCGAAGACGTTCCGCCACACCAGGAACCTTCCGTTGTCGGTCAGCGTGCGGTGGATCTTCGGAAGAGCGATATCGAGGTCGATCCAGTGAATCGATGTCGCCGCGATTGCGATATCGAAGGCCTTCTCCGGAAGCTCGGCGTCCTCGACGCATTCGACGATGACGGCCGCTTCGGGATGTGCACGTCGAAGGTGTGCGGCGAGCCGGCGGCCGGGCTCCACCGCCGTGACGTTCAGGCCCGCGGCGATCAGGGGACCGGTCGCCTGCCCCGTTCCCGCTCCGATGTCCAGGGCGCGGAGGCCGGGCTCGAGAACACCGAGACCGCGAAGACTGTCCCACAGGGCAGGCGGATGCGGCGGCCGCGCCTCACCGTAGATGCAGGCGTGCGCCTCGAAATGCATCGGATCGACCACGCCCGACAGTCTAGATTCCTGCGCAGACCGGCATGGTCGTCGATCCGCTGTCGCAGGACGTGCCGTCAGCCGAGCTCCTCGGCCAACGCGACGATGATGCCCGCGGGCCCGCGGACGTAGCAGAGCCGGTAGCTGTCCTGGTACTGCGCTACCTCACCGACGAGTTCCGCGCCGTGGGCTCGCAGACCGGCGACCGTGGCGTCGACGTCGTCGACGGCGAACATGATGCTCCGTAGACCCAGCGTGTTCCCCAGTGCGTTCTTCGGCTCGGCGCTGACGGCCGTCGGGTGGTGGAACTTCGTCAGCTCGAGCCGGCCGTGGCCGTCCGGGGTCCGCATCATCGTGATGTCGACTCGGACGCCGTCGAGCCCGTTGATGCGGTCCACCCAAGGTCCCTCGATCTGCGCCGCGCCCTCCCGCTCCATGCCGAGTTCGACAAAGAACGCAATAGCAGCCTCGAGGTCGTCGACGACGACGCTCACGTGGTCCATCCGCTGAATCGCCATGTGGTTCTCCCTAGTGGTCGCGCGGCCTGTCGTGGCCGCTGGTGTATCTGGGACGGAGCCGGCGCCGCATTCTCGACATCCGTGTAGAGAGTCCAGCAGGCGAGTTCTCATCGGTGCGCTGTTTCAGGGCCGGTACGTCGTCAGTGGCAACGGGTGCTCGGCGGGCCACAGCTGCAGCAAGACCGCCACGTCACTCCGGTCGGCGTCCCGTCCTCGCCCGTGGACCCGGATGATGCCATTCGGTATGCCGATCCGTCGAAGACGGAGCGGAAATTCCACTCGCGCATCGGGAATCAGTAGGTCAATGGAGCGTGGGTCGGTAGATCAGCTCCTGGATGTGACCGTCGAGTGTCCGGTGCTCGATCAGTTCCAGGTCGAAGTCGGCCGCACCCTGGAAGATCGGGTCGTCACCGGTCTGACCGGTGATCACCGGGAACAGCGTCACCTGCAGGCGGTCGACGAGGCCGGCGGCCAACAGTGCCCTGTTCATCGACAGGCTGCCGTGGGAACGCAGCGGCACGTCGGACTCCTGCTTGAGCCGGGCGACGACGTCGACGGCGTCGCCGCTCACGATGGTCGCGTCCGGCCAGTCCAGAGGTCCTTCCAACGTCGTCGACACCACCGTTGCCGGCAGACTCCTCATCCGAGTGACCCACGGGTCACGCACTTCGGACTCTTCGGTGCTCGATTCCAGCATCTGTGCAAATGCCCGATACGTGTTGGCCCCGAAGACCATCCGCTGCTCCGACCCGTACAGAGAAAGGCGGTGGTCGAGCAACTCGGGGCCTTGCTTGCCCCAGTACCCTCCCCAGTCTCCGTCGCTGACGCCGCCGTAGCCGTCGAGGCTGGAAAAGACGTCGAAAGTGTAGGTCGCGGTCATGTCGTTCTCCTCGAGTCACGTTTTATCGATGTAGGTACTGACTGGGATCCAATGCAAAACTCATCGTCGCCGATGGGGCGCAGCGTCGCGCGGGGTTCCGTGAGGTGGCTCTCCGCCCGCTACAGCCCCGAGATCGCGCTGTGGCGGGCGGAGCGGATCGCCTCTGTCGGAGGGGCGAACTACTCTTACCATCGCGACGGGCAACAGGTCGCCACTCACTGCCCCAGACCGGTGATCTGATCACGGTCCTGATCTGCGGAGTTCCGCGGATTGGCAGGCGTGCGGCGACCTGTTCCTCTGTGCAGAGCGGACCACGAGGGCCGCCACAGACACCGCGATCCCGGCCACCGCTGCGGACACCGATACCCACTGTGCTGCCGACACCTGTGCTTCAATCGCGTTATGCGCAAGTCACTGCTGATAGTCGCGTTGATCGCATCCTGGTCGGTTGCCGGGGCTGTGCCTGCGGGGGCTGCACCAACGCAGCCGTCCTGGTCGGGGGAGTACTCGTTGAAGCGCTTCGCCGCGACGAAGACCGGTACGAGTCTGGCAGCGCGGCAGTGGGAGCCCGACTTCGCTGATACGTACCGATTCGAGACGAGTTGCACGGACGACTCCTGCGTTGCCACCGTGACCGATGGGCCCACGCCGGCCAATCCGACACTGCCGCTACCACCGCGGTACACCTGGGACGGGACCAGCTGGGTCCACACCTACGACTGGGAGTGGGACTGCTATCAAGGCGAGGGCGTGCCGAAGGTGTGGGCACCCGCGCACTCGGTTGCGTACTACACACCCCAGCCAGACGGGACGTTGACCGGTTCCTGGCGCACCGATATCGACAGCGGCCCGTGCGAGGGCTCGGTGGTCATGGACGTCGCCGCCTATCCCGTCGAGCCGCCAGCCGGACCATTCGGCAGCAGTTCATAGGACGGGGACACGGAGCGGCCACACACCATCTGCACCCTTGCCTAGCTGCCGACCTGTGAGCATGCCCAGCGCTCATAGATCACGCGCGAGCCGAACGTCCTGGTCTCGACGAGGTCCAGCGGAACGTTTTCGGTGACCGGCGGCAGGAACGGCGTGCCGCCGCCGACGACGATCGGATTGCGGAACATGCGCAGCTCGTCTACGAGGCCGAGCTCGATTGCTGCCGCGGCCAGGCCGGCGCCGCCGATCGCGACGTCCTTGTCGGTCGCGGCGAGCGCTGCGGCGATCTCGTCGGCCACCGACGCCTCGGCGAGCCGGGCGTTGCCGTGAACGCTGTCGAGCGTGCGGCTGAAGACGACCTTCGGGATAGTGCCCCAGACGTCGGCGAACGCGGCCTGGGGTTCGTGGTCGCGCATCGACGGGTCGGTTTCCCACGGAAGCATGGTCTCGTAGAGCTTACGGCCGCAGAGATAGCCGCCGAGCCCGCGTATCTGCTCGATGTGGAAACGGAACTGCTCGTCGTTGGGCACCGTCCACCCGAATCCGCCCTTCCGGTCGGCGATGAAGCCGTCCACCGAGACGCTCATCGAGTAGATCAGCATGGCAATGTCACCGTTGAGCTGGACATTCCGCTCTCCATCCTTCTGCACGCTGCTCAGCCACACACTGTGATCGATCGCGAGACGACGACGGTCCGTCGTGGGCGGTCCACGCGATCGTACGGCGGGTGTCGGCACATGCAGCACCCGATCGACGATCATGGACGGCATGGCGAACACGAGAACCCAGCCGGGCGAGATCGTCCGAGAGTCGTACGCGGCCAGATCCCGGGAGTACACGGATCTCTTCGGCTCCATGACGTCGACACACCCGTCCGATCGGACCCTGGTGAGCAGCTGGGCCGCCGCCCTGACGGGTCCCGTGCTCGACGCCGGATGCGGTCCGGGGCAGTGGACCGACTTCGTGGCCGCATGCGGAGCCGATGTGAGCGGGATCGACCTCGTGCCCGAGTTCGTGGAACGGGCTCGTGCGCAATATCCGGACCTCTCGTTCCGCGTCGGCAGCTTCGAGGCAATGGACGCCGCCGCAGAGTCACTGGGTGGTGTGTTGTCCTGGTACTCGCTCATTCACCACAGTTCACTCGACATCCAGCGTCCGCTCGCCGAGTTCGCGCGCGTGATCCGACCGGGCGGAGGGCTTCTGGTCGGCTTCTTCGAAGGAGCGACCGTGGAGAAATTCGATCATGCCGTGACCACTGCTCATCGTTGGCCGGTTGCCGAACTCGGACGGCAACTAGCCGAGGCCGGCTTCGAGGTGATCGAGACACATACCCGAACCGGGAGCGGCTGCAGGCCTCACGGCGCAATCACCGCACGCCGGCGGAGCATCCGGTGACGGCTACAGCCGTGGGTCCACCGGCTCGGACTCGAGCGCCAGAACCGCGAACATCGTTTCGTGGACTCGCCACAGCGGGTCGCCTTCGGTGAATCTGGTCAGCGCCTCGAAGCCGAGCGCATGTTCGCGCAGGGCCATCGATCGTTTGCGACCGAGTGAGCGGTCGCGGAGAACGTCGAGGTTCTCGGTGTAATCGGGGCCGTAGATGATTCGCAGGTACTCCCGCCCCCGCACCTTGATGCCCGGCTGAATTCTCCGGTGTGCCAGTGCTGCGGGTGTGGGGCCGAGTGGCTTGACCACCATGCCCTCGCCGCCGGCATCGGTCAGTCGCGACCACCAGGTGGTCGCCGCGTCCCGGGACTCGTCGGAGGTGAGATCGACGAACCGGTGCCTGGTCTCGGCGATGAGGGGATCGTCGAGTGCCGCGAGCTTCGCGAGGTGCCACGAGTGCGGTTCGGTGACTGCGGTTGCGCGGCCTTCACACGCAAGGATGTGGAACGGCGCGAGCCGCACCCCGTCCAGGCCGGTCACCGGCCGGCAGTACCGCGCGTACGCGTCCCTGAAACGACGGGCGTTGGCTGCGCGGGTTCGGCTGTGGGTCAACAGGTCTGCGACGTCCAACCCTCGCGCCGCAGCGGTTTCCAGTGCGGTGATCGCGTCCGGCAGCGCCGCACCCGCCGCGGCGCCGACCGATGCGTACTGGCTGCGGATCAGCTCTCCTGCCTTCGCCGACCACGGCAGCAGTTCGCAATCGAGCGCCAGCCACGACGATTCGAGGTCGTCCATCAGCGGCCCGCACGCGGTGCGGAGCCGGTCCACCAGTGCGCTCATGGTGGTCGGGTCGTCGAAGAACGGTCGGCCGGTGCGGGTGTAGACGATCCCCGAGCTTCCGTCGGTGACGCCGAACCGCTCCGCCGCGGTTGCGGCGTCGCGGGCCAGCACGGCGATCGCCCGCGAACCCATGTGCTTCTCCTCGCACACGATCTCGGTGACCCCACTTGCCGCGAACTCGGCGAAGGCCTGCGCGGGGTGCTCCAGGTAGCTGTCGAGGCTCGAGGTGGCCGGCGGAGCCATGGTCGGCGGCAGGTACACCAGCCATCGCGGGTCGACGGCGAACCGGCTCATGATCTCGAGCGCGGCGGCGGAGTTCTCCTCGCGCACCTTGATGCGTCCCTTGTGGTAGCGGACGTCGATGTGCCGTGTTCCGCGCACGTCGTCGACCGACAACAGGGCAGGATCGCGCTCCGTCCGACGACCCGGCGTGGCCGGCCCCGTGCCGAGTGGTCGCGCCGGTGCGAACCACGCCTGCTCCGCCGGAACGGACACGATGTCCTTCTCCGGGTATCGCAGGGCGGTCAGCTTTCCGCCGAAGACGACTCCGGTATCGAGGCAGATGGTGTTGTTGATCCACTCGGTCTCCGGCACGGGGGTGTGGCCGTAGACGACGACGGCCCGTCCACGGTACTCGTGGGCCCACGGGTACCGCACCGGCAGTCCGTACTCGTCGGTCTCGCCGGTGGTGTCGCCGTACAGGGCGAACGAACGCACGCGCGCCGATGCGCGGCCGTGGTAGGCCTCCTTCAGCCCGGCGTGCGCGACCACCAGATTGCCGCCGTCGAGTTCGTAGTGGCTGATCAGGCTGTCGATGAAGGCGTGCGCCGACGTACGGAAGCCGTCGGATTCCGCGGCGAGCTGATCGAGCGACTCCTGCAGACCGTGCGAGGCGGCGACCTTCCGGCCGTGCAGCGCCCGGGCGAGCTTCTGTTCGTGATTTCCCGAGACGCACAGCGCCGTTCCGGCCGCCACCATGCCCATCACCAGGCGCAGCACTCCCGGGGTGTCCGGTCCGCGGTCGACCAGGTCGCCGACGAACACGGCGGTCCGCCCCTCGGGGTGGTGGGCGCCGGCACCATCGGGCTGGAGCCGCCAGCCGAGTTCCCGCAGCAGCGTTTCCAGTTCGCTTCGGCAGCCGTGCACGTCGCCGATGATGTCGAACGGTCCGGTCAGATCCCGCTTGTCGGTCCAGGCCTTCTCGGTCGACACCGTCGCCGAGTCGATGGCGTCGACTCCGGTGAGCATGTGCACGCGCCGGAACCCTTCGCGTCCGATCTTCGGCAGTGACCGCCGAAGGTCCTTGTGCTGCCGTCGGATCACGTGTGCACCGAAGTCGCGGTCCGGTCGGGTCGCGTTGCGCGCGATCGCGACGTCGTCGGGAACGTCGATCACGATCGCGTCCACCAGGACGTCGTGGGACTTGGCCAGATCGATCAACGCCTTGCGCGCTTCACGCTGCACATTCGTGGCATCGACGACCGTGAGCAGACCGCGCCGCAGCCGGGTCCCTGCGATGTAGAGCAGCACGTCGAAGGCGTCCGAGGTTGCGGCCTGGTCGTTTTCGTCGTCGGCCACCAGCCCCCGGCAGAAGTCGGACGACAGCACCTGGGTCGGGGCGAAATGCCGTGCGGCGAAGCCGGATTTGCCGCTGCCGGACACACCCACGAGAACCACCAGCGACTACGCAGGCACAGAGATGTCAGGCATCGGCGCCACCCGCCCGTGCGAAGACCGCCATCTGGGTCGGTGGACCGACCTCGGGGTCGTCCTCGCCGACCGGCCGGAAGTCGGCGGTGTATCCGTGGATCCGGCAGACGGTGCCTGCCCACGAGCGGAATTCGGCCCTGGACCACTCGAAGCGGTGGTCGCGGTGACGCATTCCCTCGAGTTCGGGGTACCGCACGTTGTACTCGGAGTTGGGTGTCGTCACGATCACGTGCCCGGGCCGCGCGGCACCGAAGATCACCTGTTCGAGTGCGGTGAGCCGCGGCGGGTCGATGTGCTCGATGACCTCCATCAACACGGCAGCGTCGTAGCCGGCGAACCTGTGGTCGGTGTAGGTGAGGGCTGCCTGGAACAGTTGCAGACGCTCGCGGCGTCGCTCCGGCATCCGATCGAGCCGCAGTCGGCGTGCCGCGATCGTCAGCGCCCGAGTCGACACGTCGACGCCGGCGATCTCGGTGAAACGGGGATCGTTCAGCAGTGCGGCGACGAGTCGACCGGAACCGCATCCGAGGTCGATGACGGTGCGGGCGTCCAGTTCGCAGAGTGCGCCGAGGACCGCCTCGCGCCGAAGCAGGTTCAGCGGCGGTGCGGCCGTCGTGTCCGCCCCGCACACAATGCCCGCCGCGTCGCTGCCGGGCTCCTCGTCGACCGGTGGTTCCAGCTGCTCCGGGACGTCGTCGCCGAGTTCGGCGAGCCGCTCGAACGCCGAGCGCGTCAGGGCGGACTGATGCCGCAGGTAGCGGCTGGTGATGAGGTGTGTCTCCGGGTGCTCCGCGAGCCAGGATCCACCGGCCCGGATCAGCTTGTCGACCTCGTCGGAGGCGACCCAGTAATGCTTGGCGTCGTCGAGCACCGGAAGCAGGACATAGAGGTGATTGAGGGCGTCGGCGAGCCGGATGTCGCCGCGCAGGGTGAGCCGCACATAGCGGGAGTCACCCCATTCCGGAAACGCTTCGTCGAGTGGCACGGGGCGTGCCTCGACAGTCCACCCCAGCGGGGTGAAGAGGCGTTCGGCCAACTGCGGACCACCTCGACACGGCAGCGCGGGCAGCGAAATCTCCAGGGGGATCGGCGTGGCGGCCAACTCCGGCTTGACGGTGCATCGTCCCGCGCGGGCGGTGCGGAAGACGTCCGCCAACGCCACCGACAGCAGCGACGACGCGGCGTACGGACGGTCGTTGACGTACTGGCCGAGCGCGTAGTCGGCGGACCTGCCCGCTGTGCGGGCGAGCCGGATCGCATCGACATCGAGCAACAGTGCCGCCGTGCAACGATTCTCGTTCGCCTCGGGATAGAACACGCGTGCGACACCGCAGGATTGGGTGAACTCCTGAACCCGATCGGGGTGCTTGTGCAGCAGGTATCCGAGATCGGTTGCCGGGCGCACCGTCGTGGAAATCGTCAGGATCACCAGGCACAGTCTGCCGTAGCCAGGGCGTCCGCCGCACCCGGATTTCGGTCGGGTCGGAAGAGGCCGGACTCCGATGACGACGATCTCACATGCTGTCGAAGATGCGCTGTTCCGGGACGCCGGCGTTCTGTGCCGAGGTGACGGCGTCGAGGAGGTCGTCGGTGAGTTGCTCGAAGGTGGCGGTGCGGACCCGTTCCGGCGGCCGATCGCTCGGTTGGGTGGTCAGGAAGCAGTGCAGCATCGCGCAGGTGTCGCGCACGTGTTCGAGCGCCCGGCGTTGGTCGTCGTTCATCGCAGGTCCGATTGGCGTTCGACGCCGGGCGTCGGCGTCTCGTGGGGTTCCCTGGGCGGGCAGGCGTGGTCGACCGCCCGCAGCAAATCGTGGGTGAGTCGTCGGTAGGTGGAGAGCCATCGGTGGTCGACGGGTTCGTCGCGCAGATACGCAGTCAGGGTGGCGGTGTTCTCGCCGGTATCCAACCATCGGCGCAGGTCGGTGGTGCGATCCTGGACGTGCTGCAACAAAGTGTGTGGCGAAACGGGCATCGAGTCTCCTCTGGTGTGGAATTCCCTTCGGCGAGAATGAATTTCACGTGGCGGCGAGCTTCCCGAGCCATTGTTGCGTATACCGGTGTCCGATGCCGGTGTTTCCCGGTCTGTGCCACCACGGCCGGGGTCGGACCAACTCGTGACTGCCGACGGCTGATCGGTCGGCCCGCGCCGGAAAACTTGCTCGACTCCGGTTCCGTCGCGGTGGTGGCGGGCGGACAATCGATGGGTACGACATCAAGCCCATGACCGAGAAGGAGTGGAGCCGTGAACCGGACCGACCTCCCACAGACACTGCGGAGATCATCGAAGGAGGTGCAGGCCGCTTTCGCTACGGCACACGAGACAGCCGTTCGGCGGTACGGCGAGGGCGAGGAGGCTCAACGAGCGGCGTACGGGGAGCTCAAACAATCGTACGAACTCGTGACCGACCACTGGGTGCCCAAGCAGGACTGATGTCGCACCCGTGAGTACTTCTCAACCGCCGGACGTTGACAAGTGCTCACGGGTGGATGGGCCTCAGACGACGGCTGACCAGATCTCGTCGACGGACCGATCGGAAGCGTCGGTGCGGAGAGCCTGAGCGACGAGCAGGCGTCCAGTGTTTTCCAGGTGCCCGCGCATCGCGGCTTCTGCCTCGTCGGGGTGCCCGGCGATGATCGCGTCGATGACCGGTGTGTGCTCGTCGTCGATGTCGGTGAGGGTTCTGGTCTTGTCGGCGGTGTTGGCCCCGAGGAGCCTGGTGGTCTCGCGCAGTGTCTTGACGATGGCGCGGGCCCGGCTGTTGTCGGCGGCATCGAGGATCAGGTCGTGAAGCCCGAGGTCATGGTGGGCGAACTGGTGTTCGTCGCCGACGGCGGCCGCGTCCCGCATCAGGCGCTGTTGGCGTAGTAATGCGTTCGACAGGGTGGGGTCGGATGCGGTCGCGGCCTTGCGGACGGCGGGAAGTTCCAGCGCCAATCGGACTGCGAAGATCTCGGCGATCTCCTTGGGCTGGGGGAGCAGAATGCGGAATCCCTGCCGGGCCTCGAACTTGATGAGTCCCACTTCCTCGAGGCGGAGCAGCGCGTCGCGCACGGGGGTGCGGGAGATGCCCAGGCCCTCGGCTAGTTGGTAGACCGAATACTTCACTCCCGGCTTCATGCGGCCGTCGTCGATGGCTGCCCGCACGGCCGCGACGGCCTGCTCCATCCGTCGTCCCGGGAACGGGGTGAGCGGTTCGAGTTCGAGCGCTTCGTCTGCCACCCGAACACTGTAACAACACGGGACTGTTCGTAGCATGCTAGAAGCTGTAGCATGCTACGAATGATCACCGCTGAATCACTGGCCGCTGAGCTGCGCAGTTCTGGAGTGAGCGATGTTCTCTCCGACGGCACGACCCGCGCCGCCTATTCGTCCGACGCTTCCCTCTACCGGGTGCGGCCGCTGGTCGTCGCGCGGCCACGACACGCCGACGAGGTCGAGGCGGCGCTCGCGGTGTGCCGCCGGGAGGGCGTCTCCCTGACCAGTCGTGGGGGCGGCACCTCGGTGGCGGGCAACGCGGTCGGGACCGGACTGATCCTGGACTTCAGCCGGCACATGAACCGGGTGCTCTCCGTCGACCCGGACGCACAGACCGCCACGGTGGAGCCGGGCACGATCCAGGTGGTGCTGCAGCAGGCCGCTGCCGCCCACGGGTTGCGGTTCGGCCCCGATCCGTCGACGTTCACGCGCTGCACGATCGGCGGCATGATCGGCAACAACGCGTGCGGGTCCCGCACCCTCGGATACGGCCGGACCTCGGACAACGTGACGGGCCTCCACGTGCTCACCGGAACCGGGGAGTCGCTGCGACTGGGCGCGGCGGGTGAGCTGCCGGCATCCCCGGCGCTGAGGGCATTGCAGCAGGTCACCCGCGGCGGCTTGGCGACCATCCGCACCGAACTCGGCCAGTTCGGCCGTCAGGTGTCCGGCTATGCCCTCGAACATCTCCTGCCGGAGAACCGGTTCGACGTGACCCGCATGCTGGTCGGTACCGAGGGCACGCTCACGGTGGCGACCCAGGCCACGGTACGACTGGTGTCCGAGCCCGCCCACCGCGTTCTGGTCGTCCTGGGATACCCCGACATCGCGTCGGCGGGGGACGCGACCCCGCTGGTGCTGAAGTTCGATCCGACGGCCTGCGAGGGGATCGATTCCCGGATCGTCGACGTCGTGCGTGAGCGTCGCGGCCCGGAGGCGGTGCCGCCGCTGCCGACGGGGGCGGCCTGGTTGTTCGTCGAGGTCGTCGGCGAACAGCTCGACGAGACGATCGCCCGGGCTCGGCAGGTCGGACGGGACTGCGGCGCCGTGGACAGCCTCGTGGTCACCGACGCCGCCCGCGCCGCCGAGTTGTGGCGGATCCGGGCCGACGGAGCCGGGCTTGCCGGGCGCAGCCCCGCCGGACTGCCCGCGCATGCGGGGTGGGAGGACGCGGCGGTGCCACCGGCGATGCTGGGCAACTACCTCCGCGACTTCGATGCGCTGATGAACGAATACAACGTCACCGGCCTGCCGTACGGGCATTTCGGTGACGGTTGCCTGCACGTGCGCATCGACTGGCCGCTCGACGAGCCCGGCGGCAGCGGCATCTTCCGGGAGTTCCTGGTGGCGGCAAGCACACTGGTCGCCGGCTACGGCGGTTCGCTGTCGGGTGAGCACGGTGACGGCCGCGCCCGCAGCGAACTCCTCCCGCTGATGTACTCACCGGACGCGATGACACTCTTCGCCGCCGTCAAGCACGTGTTCGACCCGGACAACATCCTCAACCCGGGTGTCGTCGTCGATCCCCGCCCGGTCGATGCGGATCTGCGGGTACCTGCTGCCCCGCTCGTGCGCCGTCGACTCGCGATGGCCTATCACCACGACGACGGCGACTTCACCCAGGCCGTGCACCGCTGCACCGGCGTCGGGAAGTGCCGGGCCGACAACACCGCCACCGGGGGCGTGATGTGCCCGTCGTATCAGGCGACCCGGGAGGAGAAGGACTCCACCCGCGGCCGCGCGCGCGTTCTGCAGGAAATGATCAACGGCACCGCCGTCGACGGAGGCTGGCGTTCGCCGGAGGTCCACGACGCCCTCGACCTGTGCCTGTCCTGCAAGGGTTGTTCCTCGGACTGCCCGACCGGGGTCGACATGGCCGCGTTCAAATCCGAAGTGCTGCACCAGAGCTACAAGGGTCGTATCCGCCCTGCCTCCCACTACTCGCTGGGGTGGCTCCCACGCTGGGCGAAGATCGCCAGCCGAGCCCCCGGCCCGGTCAACGCCGTGATGCGCATACCCGGCATCGGACCGCTGGCATTGTCGTCGGCCGGAGTGGACAGGCGCCGCACCATCCCACCGTTCGCGAAGCAGACGTTCCGGTCCTGGTTCAAGGCCACCGAGAACGACCGTGCCACCACCGGTGACCCGGTGCTGCTGTTCGTGGACTCGTTCACCAACTACTTCACTCCCGAGGTCGGGCACGCCACCGTGCGGGTGCTCGAGGCCGCCGGTTACCGACCGCAGTTGACCGACAAGCAGCAGTGCTGCGGACTGACCTGGATCTCGACCGGTCAACTCACCGCGGCGAAGAAGATCCTCGGACGCACCGTCGACGCACTGTCCGGCAGCGCCGCGGCCGGAGTCCCGATCGTCGGCATGGAGCCGTCCTGCACCGGGGTGCTGCGTTCGGACGCCGCGGAACTGCTGGGCAGGGCGGTCGCCGACCCGGTCGCCGGGGCCACCCGCACCCTGGCGGAGCTGCTGACGGACCGAGGGTGGGAACCGCCGTCTCTGGAAGGCAAATCGGTTGTCGCGCAGCCGCACTGTCATCACCATTCGGTGATGGGGTGGAGTCCGGACGCGCAGCTCCTGGAGAACGCCGGTGCACAGGTGCAGCGGTTGGGCGGATGCTGCGGCCTGGCCGGGAACTTCGGCGTCGAGAAGGGACACTACGAGGTGTCGGTGGCCGTCGCCGAGCAGCAGCTCCTCCCGGCCGTGGCCGGAGCCGATGCCGACACCACCATCCTCGCGGACGGCTACTCCTGCCGCACCCAGCTCGCTGATCTGACCGATCGTCGCGGTGACCACCTGGCGCAGCTGCTCGCTGCGCAGCTCGACGCCGATGCTGCACGGCGACGGGACTGAACGTCGCGTGCGCGCACGACAAGGGGCGGCGGCGGGAGACGGTGTGTCTCGCCTGCCGCCGCCCCGGGTGTCAGTTCGTGGCGGGTGCGGGGTGAGTGGTGACGGGTGGGTTGATGCGACGGCGAAGCCGGTAGGCGATCAGAGTCGCGACAAGGGCTCCGACGCTCAGGGAGATCTGCGAGCGCGACGATTCGACGTAGAACATCGACACCAGCACGGCGAGGATGCCGCCTGCGGCGAGGATGGACAGGTAGGGGAACAGCCACATCTTCAGGCGGAGTCGGGCGACTTCGTCCCGGGTCATCAGGCCACGCAGTTTGATCTGCGACATCGCGATCATGAGGTAGACCATCAGGATGGTGGCGCCGGAGGCGTTGAGCAGGAAGGCGAACACGGTGTCGGGGGAGAGGTAGTCCAGGCCGATGCAGGCGAAGCCGACGAGGGTTGCGAGGAGCAACGAGTTGCGGGGGACGCCGCGGCTGTCCAGCTTTGCGATGCTTTGTGGCGCATCGCCTTTGTGCGCGAGGGTGAAGAGCATCCGCGAGGACGTGTAGAGGCCGGAGTTCAGGCAGGAGAGTACGGCGACGAGCACCACGGCGTTCATGATGTCGGGTCCGCCGGGGATGCCCATCTGGGCGAGGGCGTCGACGAACGGCGACTGGCCAACCGTGACGTCGGTCCAGGGGACGATGACGGCGAGCAGCAGCACGGAGCCGATGTAGAAGAACCCGATGCGGGCGATCACGGAGTTGGTGGCCTTGGCGACGGCCTTCTCCGGCTCGGCGGATTCGGCGGCGGCGATGGTGGCGATTTCGGGGCCCACCATGGAGAAGACGGCGACGACGACGCCGGAGAGGATGACGGTCCAGCCGTTGGGGGTGAAGCCGCCGTGATCGGTGAGGTTGGAGAAGTCGGCGGAATGGCTCGGCCACAGGCCGAAGACGTAGGCGGCACCGAGGGCGAGGAACAGCAGGATCGCGGCGACCTTGATCCCTGCGAACCAGTATTCGAACTCGCCGAAGTTGCGGACGGAGCGGAGGTTCGTGGCGACCATCGCCAGCAGCAGGACGACCGCCATCACCCAGGAGGGCAGGTCGATCCAGCGTTGCAGCAGTTTGCCGCCGATGACGGCTTCGGCGCCGACCGCGACGACCCAGAAGAACCAGTACAGCCAGCCGGTGGTGAAACCGGCCCACCCCCCGAAGGCCTTGCGGGCATATCCGGCGAACGATCCGGTCGACGGGTTGGTGGTGGCCATTTCGCCGAGCATGCGCATCACGAGGACGATGACGACACCGGTGATGGCGTAGGACACGAATGCTGCGGGGCCGGAGGTGTGCAGCAGGGCGCTCGAACCGACGAAGAGGCCGGCGCCGATGACACCTCCGATCGCGATCATGGTGAGGTGTCGTTGTTTCAGAGACTTCTGCAACGTCTCGGGCGGTTGTTCGGGAGTGGACATCACACGCTCCAAAGGTCGAGTCGGACACGAGATCGAAAGCGCGAGCTGAGGCGAGATGGCGAACTTCCGATCGTGTGTGATCAACGTAACGGCCGCCCACGTAGCATGCTAGGGACAGGCGCCAGAACTTTTCGCCCCGTCGGTCAGACACTTGTATGGCCGACTCGGAATGATCGCCGTACGTATCGCCTACGAAACACGCTGTTCACGGAGATGGTGAAGTGAATCTCGATGAAGTGGTCACCGAGGTGGCCGAACGACTGTCGGCGTCGGTGGTCCTGGTCGACCGGGCCTTTTCGTTGATCGCCTACAGCACCCAGTCGCCTGACGTCGACAAGGATCGGGTGCAGTCGATCCTCACTCGCAGTTGCCCGCCGGACGCGCGCGCGTGGTACGAAAACTTCGGGATCGCCAATACCACGCGCCCGGTGATCACGCCAGAGAATCCGGATATTGAAGCGTCGCCGCGGATCTGTCTTCCGGCTCGCCACGCAGGCGCGGCGTACGGGTATCTGTTCGTGCTGCCGGATGAGAACAGCGCCGTGTCCGACGGCGATCTCACCGCCGTCATGTACCTGGCAGGCCAGGCCGGCGCACAACTCGCACGAACCGCCCGCGGTCGTGACGATCTGGCGGTCGCCGTCACAGACCTCCTCGAAGGCGACCGAAAGGCGTTCGCCCGTGCGACTACTCGCATCGAAGACTCCGGGCTCTTTCCGGACGGCTGCGTGTTGACCGTGCTGGCCGTCGACGGTCTCCTGCCCGCCCCCGGCGCACGCGCTCTGCTGGCACCGATCGGGTCGCTGACCGCGGTGATGATCCCCGCCGGCGACGGCGCCGTCGATCCCGTTCGGTCCGTTGCCGAAAGCGGTGCGGGTGCCGGGGCTCTGGTCGGGGTGGGGGGTGCGTGCCAGGGGTTGCGGTCTGCCCGCCGCAGCTGGCAGCAAGCCAAACTCGGTGTCCGGGTCGCCCGGCACGACGAATCGATGGGGCCGATCGCGTACTGGGAAGAACTCGGCATCTACCGGTTGGCGTCCTGCGGGCCCAGCGGCGTCGTCGCCGATGCGGTCCTCACGCCGTCGGTGCGGGCCCTGCTCGACCACCGCAACGTCGACCTGCTCGTCACCGCACGGACTTACCTGGACCAGGCCGGTGACACCGGCGCAACGGCCGGTGTCCTCGGCATTCACCGTCAGACGCTGTACTATCGCCTCGCCAAGATCGAGGACATCACCGGCCTCGATCTCTCGGTGGGTGCGCAGCGCCTCGAGTTGCACGTCGGTCTCACGCTGGGGCGCTTCATCTTCGAGCGCCAGGGTGCACGGGACCCTGTCACCGGCCAGGAGAACTGACTTCCCCTCGGAGGAGTTCTCACCGCGTCTCGGCCGTGTTCACCACGGCTCGCACGATCTCGGTGACGGCCCGCACGGTGGGCCGGGTCTCCGAGCCGGCGAGGCGCAGGAGCACGATCCGCCTGCCGATCTCCTGGGCGAGGTCGACCCGGACGATCGGCACCGAGCTGTTGAGCCTGATCATCATGTCCGTGACCGGAGCCGCACCCAGCCCCTTCGCGGCCAGCGCCAGGGAGACGGCGGTGTCGACGATTTCGTGACGTGTGATCGGTTCGAAACCTTCCTGCCGGCAGGCGATTCGGATGGCGCGACCGAACTGGGTTTCCGTGGGCGGCAGAATCCAGTCCCACTCCGCGGCCTCGCGCAGATCGATCGTGCACTCGGTGCGGATGCCGTATGCACCGGACGAGACGGCGAGTCCGAATCGCTCGCTGCGCAGGGTGATCATCTCGATATCCGGAGTGCGGGGCATCGGCGAATGGGGATAGTCCAGCCCGAACGCGACGTCGACCTGTCCGCGCTGGACCGCGGTGGCGGCCTCGTCGACGTCGAGTTCGCGGCTGCTGAGGGTGAGGTGCGGGTACTCGCGCTGCGCGGCGGCCACCACCGGCGGCAGCAGCGCGGCGGCGGTACTGCCGAAGGTGCCGAGCAGAAGGGGCGCGGCCACGTCGTCGTGGACTGCGCGGAGCGCGTCGAGGGCGGACTGTTCCGCGCCCAGGATCTTCACGGCGTGTTCGGCCAGGACGACGCCGGAATCGGTGAGGACGACGTTGCGTCCCACCTTGGTGACGAGCTGCGAGCCGACGGCCTTCTCCAACGCTGCGATCTGCTGCGATACGGCGCCGGCGGTGTAGCCGAGTTCTTCGGCGACCGCGACCATCGTTCCGCGGCGGGCCAGTTCCCGGAGCGTGACGAGGTGGGCCAGACTCATATTCATATAGGGATCCTAAACGGTTGTGGCTAGTTTTCTTCGCTGGTGCTATTCGATCCGGCACGCCACGATGAACGAGCGAGAACGAAATGTCGAACCGCTGCACAGTTCGAAAACCTTCCGCACACTACGAATTCGCTCTCGCACCCGATCCCCGTCGACCCTGGAGCTGCACGCATGCCGATCACCCAGCAGTGGGAACTGCGCGCCGAGTTCGCTCGCCGCCTCTCGCACCTGTACGGGAAGGAAGTTCCCGCCTACACCACGTTGCTCGAGGTGTCGCAGGCCGTCAACGAGGCGGTGCTGTCGCGGCCCGGCTCCGATGCCGAGCGACTCGGCTCGGTCGCCCGGCTCACCGCGGAACGCCACGGTGCCATCCGCGTGGGCACCCCGCAGGAGATGGCGCAGGTGGCCCGCGTGTTCGCGGCCATGGGCATGTACCCGGTCGGGTTCTACGACCTGCGTGAGGCTGCTGCCAGTTCCGTCCCGGTCGTCTCGACCGCCTTCCGGCCCACGGACCCGGACGAGCTGGCGCGCAACCCCTTCCGGGTGTTCACCTCGATGCTCGTGCCCTCGGACCGCCGCTTCTTCAGCGAGGATCTGCAGCAGCGGCTCGAGGGTTTCCTCGCCAGGCGCACGCTGTTCACCCCCGAACTGCTGGTCCTCGCCGACAGGGCCACCGAATACAAGGGATTGAACGCCGGGGACGCGGAGATGTTCCTGACCCTCGCGACGGCGGCATTCAAGCTCTCCGCCGAGGCCGTCGACCGCGCCTGGTACCGCGAACTCGAACAGGTGTCCTCGGTGGCCGCCGACATCGGTGGTGTCACCAGCACCCACATCAACCACCTGACCCCGCGGGTACTGGACATCGACGATCTGTACGCCCGCATGGAGCGTCGCAGCGTCGACATGATCGACACTATCCAGGGACCGCCCCGGTGGGCCGGGCCGGATCTGCTGCTGCGTCAGACCTCGTTCCGCGCCCTCGCCGAGCCGCGGGTATTCCGCGAATCAGACGGCAGCGTCGAGAAGGGTTCGCTGCGAGTGCGTTTCGGTGAGGTCGAAGCCCGCGGCATCGCCGCCACCGTCCGCGGCCGCGCGGTCTACGACCGGCTGACGGCCGAGACCGAGCAGGCGGTCCGGGAGGCCGCCGCCGCCGCGCCGGTGTCGGCCGAGGCGCGTAATCAGATCGCCGCGGAGTTGTGGAATCAGCAGATGCCTGCCACCGAGCAGGGGTTGGCCCTGCACGACCTCGCCTACTTCACCTACACCGTGAACACCGGCAAGCAGCGGAGCGGGCACACCCCGTCCCGGTCGCTGCCGGATCTGATCGACCAGGGCTGGGTCCGCCCCGAGCCGATCGTCTACGAGGATTTCCTGCCGAAGTCCGCCGCGGGGATCTTCCAGTCCAACCTGACGTCGGATGGCCGCAAGGACACCACGCAGTCGGTCACCGCGGTCGACGCCGCCTGGATGGAGGGAGTTCTGGGTCGACCTCTGCACGACCCGTATGCGCTCTACGACGGGATCCGCCGCGCATCCCTCGACCGTGTTGCCCACCAATTGGGAATCCGTGGACCCGTCGAAGAACCGGCACCCATCGCTACCTCACCCATCGCTACCCAGGGAGTCAAGTAAATGAGCACCGCTGTCGCCGCCACCATCACCCTGCCCACCACCGACGAACTGCGCACCCTCGCACGCACCAGCCTGCAGCGATGTGGGGTCGACCCGGCCGTGCTCGACACCGCCGGGGTGAAGAACACCATCACCGCCCGCACCCCGGTCACCGGGGAGAGCCTGTTCGACTACCCGGCCGCCGGCGCCGCCGACGTCGAGGCCGCGATCGACGCCGCCCACGAGGCGTTCCTGCAGTGGCGCACCGTTCCCGGCCCGGTCCGCGGATTCCTGATCAAACGCCTCGGCGAACTGCTCACCGAGCACAAGGAAGACGTGGCGAACCTGATCAGCATCGAGGTCGGCAAGATCCGCTCGGAGGCACTCGGCGAGGTCCAGGAGATGATCGACATCTGTGACTTCGCGGTCGGACTGTCCCGGCAACTCGACGGCCGCACCATGCCCTCGGAGCGCCCGGGCCACCGCCTGATGGAGACCTGGCACCCGCTCGGTGTCGTCGGCGTCGTCTCCGCGTTCAACTTCCCGGCCGCGGTGTGGTCCTGGAACCTGGCCCTGGCCATCGTCTGCGGTGATGCGGTGATCTGGAAGCCCGCGCAGCTGACCACCCTGACCGCCGCCGCCTGCTCGGCGCTGTTCGACCGTGCCGCAGAAGAATCCGGTGCCCCGGCCAACCTGAACGTTCTCGTCTCGGCGAGTGCCGCGGACACGCAGGCCCTGATCGACAGCCCGAAGGTGCCGCTGATCTCGGCCACCGGTTCCGAGCGGATGGGGGAGCAGATCGCCCCGCGCGTCGCCGCCCGCTTCGGCCGCGCCATCCTCGAACTCGGCGGCAACAACGCCGCGATCGTCACCCCGTCCGCGGACCTCGACATCGCCACCCGCGGCATCGTGTTCGCTGCCGCGGGCACCGCCGGTCAGCGGTGCACGTCGATGCGCCGCATCATCGTGCACGAATCCATCGCCGACGAGCTGGTCGACCGGATCTCCCAGGTCTACGGCCGCCTCCCGATCGGCGACCCGTTCGCCGACGGCACCCTCGTGGGCCCGCTGATCGACGGCAAGTCCCACGCCAACATGACCGCAGCCCTCGACAAGGCCGTCGCGCAGGGCGGGCGGATCCTCGTCGGTGGTCGACGCCGCGAGAGCAGCGACAACTCGTACTACGTCGAGCCCGCGATCGTGCGGATGCCGACCCAGAGCGAGATCGTCAAGGACGAGACGTTCGCACCGATCCTCTACGTGCTGACCTACGACACGTTCGAGGAGGCGATCGCCCTGCACAATGACGTCCCGCAGGGTCTGTCGTCGTCGATCTTCACCACCGACCAGCGGGAGGCGGAACGCTTCATCGCCGCCGACGGTTCGGACTGCGGCATCGTCAACGTCAACATCGGCACGTCCGGCGCCGAGATCGGCGGCGCGTTCGGCGGGGAGAAGACCACCGGCGGCGGCCGCGAATCCGGTTCGGACGCCTGGCGCGCCTACATGCGCCGCGCCACCAACACCATCAACTACTCCCGTGAGCTGCCCCTGGCTCAGGGCGTCAACTTCGGCTGACCTCCCCCCTTTCGAATCGCACGAGGAGCAACGACGATGTTCGAATTGATCGACGAATGGGGCCCGGAGAAGGTTGTGTGTGTCTCCGACGCGCGCACCGGCATGCGCGGCGTTCTGGTCATCGACAACACCGCCCGCGGCATGGGCAAGGGCGGCACCCGCATGTCCACCACCGTCAGTGTCGGCGAGGTCGCCCGGCTGGCCCGGAACATGACCTGGAAGTGGGCGGGGGTCGACCTGTTCTACGGCGGCGCCAAGGCCGGCATCTGGGCCGACCCGCACGCCGAGTCGAAGGAGGCGGTCCTGCGGGCGTTCGTGCGGGCCCTGCGTAACGAGGTCCCCGAGGAATACGTCTTCGGACTCGACGTCGGACTGACCGAGCAGGACGCCGCGATCATGCTCGACGAGGTCGGTGGCCGCGGCGGCGCCGTCGGCACCCCACACGCGCTCGGCGGACTGCCGTACGACCAGCTCGGCGTCACCGGGCACGGAGTCGCGGAGTCGGCCGACGCCGCCGCGCAGGCGATCGGCCTGTCCACCGGTTCGCTGAGCGTGTCCATCCAGGGCTTCGGAGCGGTCGGCGCGGCGAGCGCGAAACGCCTCGCCGAACTGGGCGCCACCGTCGTCGCCGTCTCGACGTCGCGGGGTGGCATCCACAACCCGAACGGCCTCGACGTCGCCGCCCTGCTCGACCTGCGCGAGCAGTACGGTGACGGACTGGTCGACCAGTACTCCGACGCCAAGCCGCTCGCTGCCGGCGAAGAACTCTCGGTGACCGCGGACATCCTGATCCCGGCGGCATTGCAGGACGTCATCGACGCCGATCTCGCCCGCACATTGCCGGCCAGAATCGTCGTCGAGGGCGCGAACCTGCCGAGCAGCCCCGAGGCACAGTCGGTGCTGCATGGCCGCGGCGTGACCGTGGTTCCGGATTTCATCGCCAACGCCGGCGGTGTGGTCGCCGCCGCGGTGGCCATGGACGCGCGCTACTCCGGTATCCGTCCCGAACCCGCCGCGGTGTTCGACAACATCTCGAACAAGCTGCGCGCCAGCACCATCGACACACTCGATGCCTCGAAGGCCAGGGGCCGCACCACCCACGAGGTGGCGCGCGCCACCGCCCAGGACCGCGTGCGCGACGCCATGGTGTTGCGTGGGCGAGCTCCGCGGAACGCAACGTTCTAGAAGCCGGTCCGGCATAACATAATCACTCTTCAGGAAAGAAGAAGCGACATGAGCAAGGAACTCCCCGAGCAGGCGTCCGTCGTCGTGATCGGCGGCGGCGTCATCGGCGCCAGTATCGCGTTCCACCTCGCCGAATCCGGGGTCTCCGATGTCGTCCTCCTGGAAAAGGACGAGTTGGCCTGCGGCTCGACCTGTAAGGCCGCAGGCGGCGTCCGGGCGTCGTTCAGCAACGAGGCCAACATCGCGATCGGTCTGCGCGGCCTCGAGGTGTATTCGCGTTTCGCCCAGGACTACGGTCAGGAGATCGACTTCAGCCGTGACGGCTACCTCTACCTCCTCTCGGACCAGACCAACGTCGAGATCTTCACCGACAGCGTGGCGCTGCAGAACCGGCACGGTGTTCCGAGCCGGATGATCACTCCCGACGAGGCGAAGAAGATCTCGCCGCTCATCAGCACCGACGGACTCCTCGCCGCCTCCTGGTCCCCTCAGGACGGCAAGGCCACGCCGGAATCGGTGGTGATGGGATACGCCGCGGCTGCTCGTCGCCACGGTGCCCGCATCATCCGGCACTGCGCGGTCACCGATATCGAGAGCACGGGTGGCACCATCACCGCCGTCGTCACCGAGCACGGACGCATCAAGACCGACACCGTGGTCTGCGCCGCCGGAGCGTGGTCGGCGGAGATCGGCACCATGGTCGGGGTGAACATCCCCGTGGTCCCCGTGCGTCGGCAGATCGCGTTCACCGAGCCGCTGTCCGAACTGCCCGAGTTCTCGCCGTCGCTGACTATCGACTTTCCCTCGAACTTCTATTTCCATCCCGAAGGCAAGGGGCTGTTGCTGGGCTGGTCCGACCCGAACGAGCCCGAGGGATTCAACCTCAGGTTCGAACTCGAGGACTGGCTGATGGGTCTCGGCGCGATCGCCGAGACCCGGGTGCCTGCCGTTCTGGACTACGGCATCAGCACAGGCTGGGCCGGACTCTACGAGGTCACTCCCGACCGCAACCAGATCATCGACCGCTCCACCGACGTGGAGGGCCTGCTCATCGCCACCGGTTACTCCGGCCACGGCTTCCTGATGGGACCGGCGACCGGCGAGATCGTGCGCGACCTCTACCACGGCAAGGAACCCGGGTACGACATCAGGTCGTTCGCTCTGCGCCGCTTCGCGAAGACCGGTATCGGCGCAGGCGAGACGAACATCGTCTGATCGGACGGCACCACCGGGACGCCCGTTCCATCCCTCGAGGAAGACTGGGAGCCGACCTGTCCGAGCACGAACCGACACCTGGAGCTGTAGTGCCGACCCTCGATCCCGGACCGCCGGCCGCACCCGCCCGGGATTTCTCCGGCATCGAAGTGTTCGATGCCAGTGAACACAACCTCGCTCACGTCGATGTGTTCATTCCCCGGGACTGCATCGTCGCGTTCACCGGGGTGTCGGGATCGGGGAAGTCGTCGTTGGCCTTCGGCACCATCTACGCCGAAGCGCAACGACGCTTTCTCGAGTCCGTCACCCCGTACGCGCGCCGATTGATGGATCAGGTCGGAGCACCCCGGGTGGGGGACATCACCGGGCTTCCACCCGCGGTCGCGTTGCAGCAGGCCCGCGGTCACACCTCCGCCAGATCGTCCGTCGGCACCCTCACCCACATCTCCAACGTGCTGCGCATGCTGTTCTCCCGGGCAGGCGTCTATCCGCCGGATGCCGCCATCCTCGACTCGAACGCCTTCTCGCCCAACACGCCGGAAGGAGGATGCCCGACCTGCCACGGACTCGGCCGCACCCACGACGTCGACGTCGACGCGCTGGTGCCGGACCCGGGCCGCAGTATCCGCGACGGCGCCGTCGCAGCGTGGCCCGGTGCGTGGCTGGGCAAGAACTACCGCGACATCCTCGACACCCTCGGCATCGATGTGGACCGCCCCTGGTCGGAACTCCCTGCAGACCAACGTGAATGGATCCTCACCACCGACGAGCAACCCACCGTGACGGTGTCACCGATCCGCGACCCGGGCAAGATGGTGCGTGACTACCAGGGAACGTTCTCGAGCGCCCGCACCTACGTCCTGCACACCTTCGCGACGACGAAGAGCACGACCCAGCGGGCAAAGGTCTCGCGATACCTGGTCTCCCGTCCCTGCCGCGCGTGCGACGGCAAGCGGCTGCGACCGGAGGCACTGGCGGTGCGGTTCGCCGGTCTCGACATCGCCGACGCGACCGAGCTGCCACTGGCCGATCTGGTCACGGTCCTCGAAACCGCTGTCGCATCCCGCAGTGCCGCCGCCGACGACGCCACCGAGCGGGCCTCGGAGGCGTTGGTGGACAACCTGCTCGGACGCCTCCGGGGTTTGTCCGAGCTCGGCCTGGGGTACCTGAGTCTCGGTCGATCGACCACCACCCTGTCGCCGGGAGAGCTCCAGCGTCTGCGACTGGCCACCCAGCTGCAGTCGGGCCTGTTCGGCGTGCTGTACGTCCTCGACGAGCCGTCCGCGGGCCTGCATCCCGCCGACACCGAGGCTCTGGTCGCCGCCGTGCGGCGGCTTCGCGCCGCAGGCAACTCGGTCTTCGTCATCGAACACAACCTCGACGTCGTGCGGGCGGCGGACTGGAACGTCGACGTCGGCCCCGATGCCGGGGAGCACGGCGGGAGGGTCCTCTACAGCGGACCGGTGAACGGTCTCGCCACGATTGCCGAATCCGTCACCCGCCGATACCTTTTCGAACGACCGGACACCTGCCCGGAGCCCGCGCAGCCGAGCACGTGGATCGAACTCTCCGGAATCACGATGCACAATCTGCAGGATCTGAGCGTGCGGATCCCGCTCGGGGTGCTCACCGCCGTCACCGGTGTGTCCGGATCGGGCAAATCGACACTCGTCAGCCGTGTGCTCACGGATGTCGTGGCCCGTCACCTCGGCGTCGACGACGAACCCGGCCCCGACACCGTGGGCGACGACGCCGACGACTCCACAGCCGTCCTGGCCGACGGCCGCGGCACCATCGAACCGACGGTGGTGTCGTCCCACGGGCTCGGGCACATCGACCGGCTGGTGCGCGTGGACCAGACCCCGATCGGGCGGACTCCACGCTCGAATCTCGCGACCTACACCGGACTCTTCGATGCGATCCGGAAACTCTTCGCTGCACACCCCACCGCCCGCGAACGCGGTTACAGCCCCGGTCGTTTCTCGTTCAACGTCACCGGTGGCCGATGCGAGGAGTGCGAGGGCGCCGGCACGATCACCATCGGCATGCTGTTTCTCCCCGAGGCCTCGGCCCCGTGCCCGGCCTGCTCAGGCGCACGGTACAACTCCGAGACTCTCGAGATCCTGGTCGACGGCGTGTCGATCGCCGACGTCCTCGCGATGACCGTCGACGATGCCCGGGACATCCTGAATTACGTCCCGGCCGCGAAGAAGAGCCTCGACATGCTGATAGAGGTGGGTCTCGGGTATCTGCGGCTCGGCCAATCCGCCACCACTCTGTCGGGTGGCGAGGCGCAACGCGTCAAGCTGGCCAGCGAACTGCAGCGCGTCCGATCCGGGCACACGCTCTACGTGCTCGACGAACCCACCACCGGACTGCATCCCGCCGATGTGGACCGGCTCATGGTGGTGCTGCGCCGTCTCGTCGCGGCGGAAAACACCGTCGTCCTGGTCGAGCACGACATGTCGGTCATCGCCTCGGCGGACTGGATGATCGATCTCGGGCCCGGCGGCGGGGACAACGGCGGCCGCATCATCGCCGCGGGTGAGCCGGCGATCGTCGCCGAGACGGCCGACTCCGCCACCGCCGCCTATCTCGGCCGGCATCTCGCACCGGCCGACGGGTAGGTGCGGTTCATGTCCGCTTCCGGCGTGGTGCCGGTTCGCGTTCGCTGCCCGATCCGCCGAGCAGCTCGCTGAGCGTTTCGCCGACTCCCTCCAGTACGCCCTTGGTCTTCGACTTCGTGCTGCCGCTGCCCTTGACGTCGGACACGAGATCGGTCAGGCCCTTCGGCTCGCTCCCGATCGCGAGCCGGTTCGCCGCTTCGGCGAAGCGCAGGTAGGTGTCGACGCTGGCCACGACCACCCGGGCGTCGACGGTGAGCAGTTCGATCCCGACCAGCGAGACCCGGACGTAGGCGTCGATGACCAGGCCCTTGTCCAAGATGGTGTCGATGACGTCGGCCAGGCTGCTCGAGCTCGGGCCACCTCCTGCTGTGGTCATCGTTGTCGACTCCCTTCACCCGGATCGGCAACCGTCACTCGACGAAACCAACCCGAATCCGACTACCCCCAACGGCGGATCTTCAATCGGTCGAAAGCCTGAAGTGACCGGGTGACTCGGACGGCGGTCGAAGTCCTCTTTCGCGCAATGAAAAGAATGGGCCGACGTTGGTGGCGTCGGAATTCCCGGCGATCGCGCTGGAAAATCGCCAACCGTGCCGGTCGAATTATTCCGACCCGCAGCAGGAGTACATTTATGGTCGTGTGCCCGAGTCCACGCGCCGACGTGACTCCGCCGCCGAAGAAATTGGAATTCTTGCGCACAGATCGGAATGGTGGCCAGGCTGTCCCCAGGTGAGCCTGGCCACCGTTTGTGGGACCTCTCCGGTGGTCAGCCCAGTCCGATTCCGCCGCCGAAGGTGAGGCTCAGCCATTTCAGGAACGCCTCGAATGCGACGTTGACGTCGATTCCTGCAGAACCCATGAGAATTCACTCCTCTGCTGATGTTGAAAATCCACGGGATCGTCGATCGCCGCTTACTTCCTTTATCGCGTTCGCGATCTCGGGTCGTTTCACTGAATCGGAGTATTCTCACATGGTGAAATTTGACAACCGTCCATTTCGCTCCGAAGAATGGAGCGAGAACTCGACGTTATTTCTGAAAAGGTGTGCGTGTTTCTCGTGGGGAGGCCGACGCATCGGCCTCGCCGCACCGGCGAGGACCCGGCTTTGCCGACATGGTGGTCAAGTCGGTGCAATCCCGCCCGGAGGTAACGCTACCGTGTGGTTCAGGTCACAAGTTGGCATCGTGATGTTAGCGGCGAATCACGCCGCGTGCCGCACTACCAGGGCAAACGGGGGAGGAGCTGGACATGCGTCTAGATGACAGGTGCGGCTCGGTCCGCTACAACTGATCGTGCATCGACAGTGACGTGACTCACATCTCGCGTCCGGACGGGATCGTCGGCACACCGGCGGCAAATGCACGAGAGCGAAGGAGTACTGCGGAATGATCGAGGACGGCACCGAACCAACCCTCACTCCAGTCCCCAGCCCGACGCGCCTGATTCCGCGGAGGCGTCCCGATGGCCGAGAACTCCTCGGCACCGCGAAGGGAATTCTGATTGCAGGCCGCGGCTGCACCGACGCCCAGGCGTTCGACGAACTTCTCGACGTCGCACGACGCCATCACTTGACCGTTCTCGGAGCTGCGCGGAGCCTGGTCGAACTGGCTGCCGGTCCCTCATCCCGACCGCGCAGGGCCGACACCGCCCGATTCGACGAGTGGGAGCAGTTGGTCGCCCAACTCCCTCCCCGCCGACACGCTCAGGCAAGTTGACCCCGCAGGGGGCGGTGGGCGGCATTCAGGCCGATCCCGAAAAGATCACCCGAACCGAATCGGGTCACGTACGCGAAACCGCGTCGTCGCCCACCGACGACGCGGTCGTGTGGCCGGACCCCAGTCCGCTCGATTCGTGGTGGAGGCGTGTGGTCATCGACCACGCGACCGCACTTGCCGAGGGTGAGCCCTCGAGGCGGTCCGAGTAGGCGTCCGGGTTTTCTCGCCGATCGCCGTCGATCATTGTCTCGTCCGGGTCGGGGGAGGAGTGTGAGAGATGGGGATTGGCCGTCGGCGCCGCGCGGCGCCGCCCGAGGAGAAGGATGCCCATCGTGTATGCACGCTCTTCCACCTTTGACGCGCACCCGTCGTTCATCGACGAGGGGATCAAGCACGTGCGCGACACCGTGATGCCCGCGCTCGCCGACATCGCAGGATCCGCCGGAATGTCCTTGCTGGTCGATCGCGGCTCCGGCCGATGCATCGCCACCAGCTCCTGGACGGACGACGAGGCTCTGCGCGCGAGCGAGGCGCCGGTTCGACAGCTGCGTGACCGCATGGCCGAGGTTTTCCACGCCACCGCGACCGTGGCGCGGTGGGACATCGCGGCCCTGCACCGTGACCACCGGTCACGTCATGGCGCCTGGGTGCGGGTCGCGTGGCTTCACGTCGAACCGGGCCATCTGGACCGTGTGATCGACGTGTACAAGATGTCGTCGCTGCCCGCGATGCACGGCCTCGAGGGATTCTGCAGCGCGAGTCTGCTCGTCGATCCGGCCGCCGGTCGTGTGGTGTCGTCGATGACCTTCGACAAGGCCCCCACGGAGGGCGGCACCGGTGAAGTCGCCGAGAGCATCGGAACGGCGGAGATCCGTGAGTCCGGCGCCCGGCTCCTGGAGGTCGGGGAGTTCGAATTGGCCATCGCGCATCTGCACGTACCCGAGATGGCGTGATGCCACAGTCCTGCAGCGTAGGACGGTCACATGGTGAGGACCATGCGATAGCGTGCCCGCCCTTCCTCCATCGCGGCGTAGGCCTCCGCGGCTTCGCTCAGGGGCCGCTCCTCGATCCGTGCCCGCACGCCGGACAGCACCGCGAATTGCATCGTCTCCTCGACATCGCGGGCGGTGCCGGAGGGGTGACCGGTGACGTTGACCCCGGGTGTGATCAGCTGCAGGGGACTGATCGGCAGCGGGTCGGGCGTGACACCGACGACGGTGAGTTCACCGAGCGGAAGCAGCCCGCCGACCACGGCACCCATCGCCTTCGAGTTCGCCGCGGTCCCCAGAACGACGGACACGCCACCGAGTGCACGTAGTGCTTCGCTGACGTCGCCGGCGGTGGAGTCGATGTAGTGATGGGCGCCCAGCCGGCGAGCGTCGTCGGCTTTGTCGGCGCCACGAGCGATGGCAATCGTCTCGAATCCCATCGCCCGGGCGAACTGCACCCCGAGGTGGCCGAGCCCGCCGATGCCCAGGATGGCGACGCGGTCGCCCGGAACTGCTCGTGTCTTCCGCAGCGCGTCGAACGTGGTGACTCCGGCGCAGCCCAGGGGGGCGGCCTCGGTGAAGGACAGTTCGCTCGGAATCCGTGCGAGCGCGTTGGCGGGAACCGTCACGGATTCGGCGTATCCGCCGGGGTACTGCCAGCTCGGCACCTGCAATTTCTCGCAATAGATGAAGGTGCCCTTGCGGCACGGAATGCACTGGTTGCAGTGCCCACCGAACCAGCCCACCCCGACGCGGTCGCCGACGGCGTAGTTGTCGACGCCTGCGCCGAGTTCGGCTATGGTTCCGGCGATTTCGTGTCCCAGTGTCAGTGGCCACGACATCTCGGGGAACGCGCCGCCGACGAACGCGTGGTCGGTGCCGCACACGCCGCACGCGGAGACGGCGATGCGGACGTGGTCGCGCGGTGGCGATTCCGTTTCGACGTCGACGAGTGTCAGCGGCTCGCCGGGGGCCTGGACGTGAACTGCCCGATGGGTTGGCATCTGCATCATTCCTGTCTGTCGTCGTGAGCGATCGAGACCCACGTTTCAGTCAAGACCCTCGGCGGAGCTCCTGACAAGGGTCGACGAAAGTCCTCCGGTCACGTCTCGCCCGCCCGGTATTGACACCGGGGGTGCCGGAGGTCACAATTCACAAAGTTGACATGACTGTCACGTCATACTTTGGTCGATTGCCCGAGGAGGCAGGATGACGACGTCCATATCCGACATGCGAGAGCTGGGCCGGCGGTTGAGCAACTGGGGTCGTTGGGGTGCCGACGACGAGCGGGGAACCACGAATCTCATCACGCCCGAGCGAGTGGCGGCCGCCGCTGCGCTGATTCGGACCGGCACGATCTTCGAACTGGGCATTCCGCTCGACGGGGACGGGCCCCAGCCGGGAGGCAATCGGATCAACCCGATCAGGCTGATGGCCGAGAACGGGCAGGAGCAGGTACTTCCCGGCGGCTTCAAATGGGCCGACGACTACGTCTTCATGCCGTTGCAGGCGGGCTCGCAGTACGACTCCCTGTCCCACGTGCACTACGACGATCAGTTGTACAACGGTCATCCCGGTTCGGGGGTCACCGTCAAGGGTGCCGACAAGTGCGGGATCCACACTCAGGCGAACGGCATCGCCGGTCGCGGCGTGCTGCTCGACGTCGCCCGGGCGCGCGGTGTGGACTGGCTCGAGGCCGGGACGGCGATCACACCGGACGAACTCGACGCCGTCGCCGCCGCTCAGAACGTCGAGGTCGGTCCGGGCGACATCGTGCTCATCCGCACCGGTTGGCGCGCAAAGTTTCTCGCCGACCGCGATCCGGCGGGATTCATGGCCGGCGAGCCGGGTCTGAGTCTGTCGTGTGCGACCTGGCTGAGAGAGCGCGACGTCGCGGTGGTGGGCTCGGACAACTGGGCGGTCGAGGTGATGCCCGGCGAGAATCCGGGGGCATTGTTCGAGCTCCACATGGTGCTGATTCGCGACATGGGCATGACCCTCGCCGAGTTGCTCGACTTCGAGGAGCTGTCCGCCGCCTGCGCTGCCGACGGCGTGTACGACTTCTTCTACGCTGGACCGCCGCTTCAGTTCACCCGTGGGGTGGGGTCGCCGATCAACCCGCTGGCGATCCGGTGAGCGCCGAGTCCACCACCTCTTCCCGACCAAGGAGACACTGAATGCTGGTCTGCGACATCGTCGAGTACGGAGCACGCAAGCATCCCGATCGGATCGCGCTGCGATTCGAGGACGAGGCAGTGACGTATGCCGAGCTGCGTGATCGCAGCCGGCGGCTCGCCGGCGCACTGCTCGGTGTCGCCGCCCCGGGTGACCGGGTCGCGATCCTGTCCACCAACTGCACGGAGTACTTCGACTGCTACTACGGTGTGCCGATGGCCGGGATGGCCCTGACCATCCTCAACTTCCGCCTGCATCCCGACCAGATCGCCGCGTTGATCGAGCATTCCGGTGCGACCGTGCTGATCGTGGCCGAAGAGTTCGCCGGCGCCGTCGAGCAGATTCGCAATTCGATCCCGTCGGTGCACACGGTCGTCTCGATCGGGGCCGCCCCAGGAACCGTCGGCTGGGACGAGTTCGTCGGTTCCGGTCCCGCGCACGCACCGGCGGTGCGGCCGGCGCCGGACGACATCGCGTGGCTGGTCTACACGTCCGGCACGACCGGCACGCCGAAGGGCGTGATGATCAGCCACCGCAACCTGGTCAGCGGGATCACGTCCTCGGCGTTGCAGTGGGCACTGCCGGAGGACACCGTCTTCCTGTTCTGTTTCCCGCTGTGCCATGTCGGCGGGTACGTGACGTTGCTCAACCACTTGATGGGGAGCACCGTCGGCATCGTCCGCGCCTACGACAATGCGACGTTCCTGCGTCTGGTGGAGCAGTGGCAGGTCACGCAGACCGGGCTGGCGCCCACGATGATCAACTTCCTGCTCCAGGATCCTGCCCTTGCCGACCACGATCTCAGCACCCTGCAGGCGATCGGGTACGGATCGTCGGCGATCCCGGCACAGGTGCTGCGGCACGGACTCGAACGTCTCCGCTGCGACTTCTATCAGGGCATGGGCATGACGGAACTCGCAGGAAACGTGCTCCACCTCGACTACGACGCGCATCGGCACGCCGCCGGCGGTGAGAGCGAATTGCTGGCCGCAGCAGGCAAACCCATGCGCCTGGTCGACATCCGCATCGTCGACGACGCCATGCGGGACGTGCCCACCGGCCAGGTGGGGGAGATGGTGGTCCGCGGCGATCAGGTCATGACCGGCTACTGGCGCGATCCGGACGCGACCGCGGCCGCGTTCACCGATGGCTGGTTCCACACCGGCGACCTGGTGCGACGGGACGACGAGGGCTTCGTCTACATCGTCGACCGGAAGAAGGACCTGATCATCAGCGGCGGCGAGAACGTCGCATCCCTGACCGTCGAGCAAGCCCTCTACCGTCACCCGGCGATCGCCGAGGCCGCGGCGATCGGCGTCGAGGACGAGACTTGGGGTGAACTGGTGTGCGCGGTCGTCGTTCTCCGCGACGGCGTTACCGCCACCGCCGACGACATCATCACCGCCTGCCGGGATCAGCTCGGCGGATTCCAGGTGCCCCGCCGGGTCGAGTTCGTCGACACCCTGCCCCGGAACGTCACCGGGAAGATCCTCAAACGCGACCTGCGCGAACGTTTCTCCCACACCACGGTCTGATCCCACACACCGCGCACGGCGGCGACGAATCTCGTCGCCGCCCGCCGCGCGCTGCCGAAACACTCGAGCTTGTCCCTCTCCTGCCTTCCCTCAACGGAGCAACCATGAAACGAATCCTCGCCACGGGCCTGACCGCCCTGTGCGCCACCGCGGCTCTGACCGCATGTTCTGGCCGAGACGACGCCGCGACCGCCGTGGACGGCTGTGACCCCGGCATCTCCGATACCGAGATCCACTTCGGCACCAGCCTGGTCCAGTCGATCGCGGGACCCCAGGCGACCGCGGCGTCTGCCCTGTTCGACGAGATCAACGCCGCCGGCGGCGTCGCGATGGGCGACGGCAAGTCCCGCAAGATCGCCTACACCGCACTCGACGACGGATACGACCCGGCGCGCACGGTCGGCAACGTCCGATCGCTGGTCGAACAGCAACAGGTCTTCGCGATCCAGAACCTGATCGGCACCGCCTCGACCCTCGCGGTCGTCGACTACCTCAACCAGAAGAACGTCCCGTTGGTGTTCCCCATGACCGGCACCGACGAACTGCTCACCACCCTCGACGAGCGGCCAGTGGTCGCCGGCGCGGTGAACCCACAGACCGGCTGGGAGGTCGCCGAGCGGGCGAAACAGATCCTTCGCGACCATCCGGACGGCAAGGTCGCGGTGTTGTACTCGAACGACAGTCTGGGCAACGGCAGTCTCGACGCACTGAAGTCCGCCTTCGAGGGCAGCAGCACCCAGATCGTCGCCGAGCAGGCGTACGAACAGACCACACCGTCCGTGGACTCGCAGGTGGTCAACCTCGCGAGCTCCGGAGCCGACGTGTTCGTCAACTTCGCCACGGCCGGCTTCGTGACCCAGTCCCTGAAGAAGGCCCACGAATTGAACTGGACGCCGGAGACGTACATCTACTCCGGCGCCACCGACACCAACTTCGTCCTCGCTCCGGCCGGTCTCGACGCCGCCGAGGGCGTGCACTCCTTCTACTGGATCTACGACGTCAGCAGCACCGACCACGACCAGGTACCGGGCGTGCAGGAATGGCGCGCATTCGCCGATCGGCACGCCGGCGCCTTCAAGTCCTCCGACACCATCGCCGCGACCGGGTACAACACCGCTCAGCTGCTGGTCGCCGCACTCGAACAGATGAAGGGGTGCACCCGCGCCGATCTACTGGACGCGGTCCGGAATCTGCACGCGGTCACCACCGACCTGTCCATCGACGGTGTCACGTTCGACACGAGCGCGGACTACCCGTACGCGATCACGTCGATGGCACCGATGACGTTCCGCGACGGTAGCTGGCACTACGACGCTGTGGTCACGCGCAGCGCCGAACGATGACCGCCCGGCCACCGGACGTCCCGCCGCTGACGGTCAGCGACGTCCGGTTGCGGTTCGGAGGAGTCGTCGCCCTCGACGGACCGTCGTTCACGATCGAGCCCGGACAGATCGTCGGGCTGATCGGGCCGAACGGCGCGGGGAAGACCACCCTCTTCAACTGCATCAGCAGACTCTACGAACCGGATTCGGGACAGATCACGTTCGGCGGCGCCGACCTGCTCGCGCTGTCGGCGGACGCGGTCGCCGACGCCGGGATCGCGCGCACGTTCCAGAACATCGGGTTGTTCCCGACGATCTCGGTGCTCGACAACATCCTCACCGGGGCCTACTCGCGCACCCGGGCGGGCTTCCTCGCCACCGCGCTGGGACTGCCGCGCACCCGCAGGGAGGAGGCAGGCGAACGGGACGAGGCCTGGGCACTGCTCGAGTCGATGAATCTCGCGCACGTCGGCCGCGAACCGGCAGGCAACCTGCCCTACGGCACCCTGAAACGGGTCGAGCTCGCACGGGCACTGATGCAACGGCCTCGCCTGCTGATGCTCGACGAACCGGCGAACGGACTGATCCACGAGGAGGTCCTCGAACTCGCCGACACGGTCCGCCGGTTGCGCGACGAGCGAGGATTCTCGGTGCTGCTCGTCGAGCACCACATGGCCATGGTGATGTCGATCTCCGACCGGGTGGTGGTGCTGAACTTCGGTCAGAAGGTCACCGAAGGGGAACCTGCAGAGGTCGCGGCCCACCCCGAGGTCATCGAGGCGTACCTGGGCGGTGCGGCATGAACCTGCTCACCGTCGAAAACCTGCATGCGCGATATGGCCGCGCGGAAGTGCTGCACGGCATCGACTTCCGGGTGCCGGCAGGAGAGGTGACGGTGGTACTCGGCGCGAACGGCGCAGGTAAGACCACCATCCTCCGATCGATCTGCCAGATGGTCCGCACCAGCGGGAGCATCAGGCTCGACGGTCGCGACATCACCGGCATGCGCACCGACCGGATCGCCCGGCTCGGTGTGGCCCACGTTCCGCAGGGCCGCGGCACCTTCGGCAACCTGACTGTGGAGGAAAACCTTCGCGTCGGGGGATTCACGACGTCGGCGGCGATCACCGACCGGGCCGTCGAGCACTGGTACGACTTCTTCCCGCGACTACGCGAGCGACGCCACCAGCAGGCGGGCGGGCTCAGCGGCGGTGAGCAGCAAATGCTCGCTATCGCCCGCGCACTGGTGGCCGGGCCACGTCTGCTGTTGCTCGACGAACCGTCCCTCGGTCTGGCTCCGCGCATCACGCAGGAGGTTTTCCGTGCGCTGGGCCGGATCAGCCAGGAGACCGAGACCACGATTCTCGTGGTCGAACAGAACGCGCACCTCGCCCTGGACATCGGCACGTCCGCGGTTCTCGTCGACGCGGGCCGTGTCGTCGCCCAACGCCCCGCCGCCGGATTGGCGCACGACGAGTCGGTGCGGCGCGCCTACCTCGGCTACTGAGCACAGGAGAGTGGTCATGGATGTATTTCTTCAACAACTGGTGGACGGGCTCATGTGGGGCGCCCTGTACGGCGCGTTCGCGCTGAGCATCGTCCTGGTCTACCGCGCATCGGGAATCGTCAACTTCGCGCAGGGCGAGATGGCGATGTTCTCCGCGTTCTTCGCCTGGCAGTTCCACGCGTGGGGGGCGCCGCTGTACTTCGCCGTCCTCGGCGCGATGGCGGTCGCCTTCGTCGGCGGAGCCGCCACCGAACGGGTCCTGATCCGGCCGCTGGCATCGTCGTCGAATCACATGCCGCTGGTCATCATCACCCTCGGCCTGATGCTGGTACTCAACAGCGCCGCCGGCTGGATCTGGGGCGTGCAGAGCAAGGAGTTCCCGGCGATCGTGTCCGGGCCGGTGCTCACGCTCGGTCCCGTCGCGGTGTCCCAGCAGTCGCTGGTCATCGTCGCCGCCGTCGTCGCGGTCGCGGCGCTGCTGTTCGTCCTGTTCCAGCGAACGAAGGTCGGGCTGGCGATGCGGGCGGCGGCAGACAACCCGGACTCGGCGCAACTGATCGGCGTGCCCGTCGGGCGGATGCTCATGATCGGCTGGGGCCTCGCCGCGACCATCGGAGCCCTCGCCGCCTCCCTCGCGGCGCCGCAGCTGTTCCTGCAACCGAACATGCTCGTCGCGTCGCTGATCTACGCGTTCGCCGGCGCGGTCCTCGGCGGCCTCGACAGTCCGGTCGGTGCCCTCGTCGGCGGATTGTGCGTGGGTGTCGCGGAAAACCTTGCCGGCACCTACATTTCCTGGATCGGCCACGACTTCAAACAGGCCGTGGCATTGGCCCTGATCCTCGGTGTGTTGCTCCTCAAACCCGAGGGTCTGTTCGGTGCACGGAAGGTGGCCCGAGTATGAGAATCGTCGAACTGCTTCGCCGTCCCCGCGCCGAACTCGATCCACCACGGTGGCTGGCGAGATCGACGGTTGCGGTGGTGATCCTCGTGACGGCCGTGGCGCCGTTGGTGTCGGCGCCGTACGTGAACTTCGACCGATCCATGGTGCTGGTGTACGTGGTGGTCGGGCTGGGACTGAACCTGCTGACCGGCAACACCGGTCAGATCTCTCTCGGCCACGGCTTCTTCTTCGCCGTCGGTGCGTACCTCAGTGCCGTGCTGGTCGAGAATCACGACGTCCCGTACCTGCTGCTCCTTCCGGTCGCGTTCGCGGTCTGTTACGTGATCGGGTACCTGTTCGGCCTGCCGGCCCTGCGCCTCCACGGACTTCAGTTGGCGCTCGCCACTCTAGGGCTGGCACTGGTCACCCCGGCGGTGATCAAACGGTTCGAGCACGTCACCGACGGGCAGGCGGGGATCAACATCGCCGGCGCCGAACCCCCGGCCTTCAGCGGACTCGAACGCGACCAATGGGTGTACTACCTGTGCCTGGTGGTGGCGCTGATCGCCTTCTTCGTCGTGCGGCGACTCTCCACCGGCCGGATCGGCCGATCACTGATCGGGATCCGGGACTACGAGGCCGTCGCCACCACGCTCGGTGTCCCGGCCACCCGCACGAAGACGACGGTGTTCGCGCTCAGCGCGGCCTTCGCCGGCGTCGGCGGCGTGCTCTACAGCTTCGTGGTCCAGTACGTCGGCCCCGAGGCATTCGGGCTCCCGTTGGCGATCGCCTTCATCACCATGATCGTCATCGGTGGCCTCGGCACCGTCCCCGGTGTGGTGTTCGGGGCGTTCTTCGTGCAGTACGTGCCGCAGTGGACGGCGGAGATCAACCAGTCGGCGGCGGGCATCACGTACGGTGCGGCGTTGATCGTCTTCATCTTCGTGATCCCGTACGGGCTGATCAGTGTGGTCCGGTGGGTGCTGGGGCCGCTGGTGAGCATCATCCCCGGCGCTCGCCGACACAGGCGGGCCGCGTCTTCGGTCGACGAGGATCCACGGGAGCTGGTCGCCTCCCGCTGACGATCTGTGGTGGGCTCGAAACGGGAAGTGGAGGGGGGAGGGAGCCGCCGGGGAACTCCCGCTTTTTCCAACCTTCCGGTTCTTCTTCGGAGGGTGGTCACCCACAAGCAGGCCACAAAAACA
>NZ_JBHVEY010000013.1:20585-41570 GCF_042802055.1 Rhodococcus sp. NPDC057529 | reverse complement strand
GCGCCCAAAAAAGGGCGGGCTGCTTTTGGGGCAAAGAAGGATCAAGGGGGTTTGTTCTCCTCCGGTGGGGGGTTGGTGGTGGGCCAAAAAGGGGAGGTCCCCGGGGAATAACTCCCCCCCCCACTTCCCGTCTTTCGAGGCTATGCGTTCATGTGCCGGGGGTTGGCCACCCGCAGGCGGGCCACAACGGCGATCGAGATCGCCCGGCGTACGCCGTCGTCGAGGTAGTCGAGCGTCCCCTCGCGAATCCGTGCGGCAAGCTCGGCCTCGGACGTGCATCCGAGCGCACCGAGGGCGCCGTCGAGCAGGGCGTCGGCGCCGTTCCCGGCGTCGAGTTCGCGCCCCGCGGTGCGCAGGAGGTTGACGCAGATCCGCAGGAGATACCGCTCCCGCTCGTGCGTTCCGTCGAGTGCCGGTCCGAGGTCGTCGGTCAAAGTGCCGGCCACGAGGTCGAGGATCTCCGGGACACTGGGCCTGTCGTGCACGGTGCGCCCGGGTGGCGCCGGCGGGGGAGCGGGTGCGGCGGCGTCGAGCAGTCCGAGAACGTCGAGCAGGTCGTATTCGGATTCGCAGACCCGGCGTCCGATGGCCGCCAGCTCGAGGGACCGCTCGGCCCCGCCGAGGTGACGTTCGGCCTGAAACCTGCTCAGCACCAACCATCTCACGGTTCCGAAGGTTTCCCACCAATGCAGTTCGGGCAACGACGGCCTCGTCCCGGTGGCCTTCTCGTAGCCGTCCAGGAGCTGGTCGCGGGTGCCGATCCCCGCGACCGGCGCGTTCGCGCCGAACCGCCACGCCCGCACGCACAGCCAGCCGAGGTCCTCGACGGGATCACCGAGGTGGGCGAGTTCCCAATCGAGCACCCCGCGGATTCCCGTTCCGTCGACGAGAAGGTTCCCGATCCGGAAGTCGCCGTGTACCAGAGCCCTCGGTCGCGACGGCGGACGGTGGTCACGCAGCCACCGCAGACCCACCTCGACCGCGGGCCGGGGTTCGCCGAGGTCACGATAGGTGGCCTTGAGCGCGTCCACCGGGTCGGTGGCGTCGAGCACGGCGAGAGAGTCCAGGGGAGTGCGGTGGATCAGGCCGAGGACGAAACCCATGTCCTCGGCGAGACGGTTGCGCACCTCGTCGAAGGCGAGGTCCCGCTGCAGTTTCCGGGGGAGCGATTCGCCCTCCACCTTGTTCATGATCAGGTACGGGGCGTCGATGCCGGGCGCGGTGTCCCCGGAAGCGAGGACGGTGGGCACCGGCACTCCCGCGGCGGCAGTGGCCCGCAGGCACGCCACCTCCGCGCGCATCCGGGCGGCGTCGCCGTGCCCGGGCGGGTCGCGGCGCAGCACGATGGGCAGGGGTTTCCCGTCCGGGCCGTCGGCGTCGACGGCCCACACCTGCCGGCTGGCGCCGCCGGTCAGCTGCCGGGGTTCCCCGACCGTGGCGTCCATGCCGTAGGCGGCGGTCAGGACGGCGCGGATGCCGTCCGCGAGGGCTGCGGGAGCGTCGGTCATCGCCATGGGGCAGCCTCGGGATCGCGCAGCAACCGGCGGGCGGTCGACATGCGGTGCACTTCGTCGGGACCGTCGTAGATGCGGGCGTACCGCGCCTGCCGGTACATCCGCTCGAGTGGGGTATCGGCGGTCAGGCCGAGCGCCCCGTGAATCTGGATGGCCCGATCCACGACGTCGTGGAGCATGCGGGCGCCCCAGAATTTCACCAGCCCGATGCGTACGCGGGCGTCCTCCCCGGCGTCCATCGCGCGGGCGGCATCGAGAGTCATGAGCCGGGCGGCATGGATCTGGGCGGCGGATTCGGCGATGTAGCGGTGCACCTCGCCCTTCTCCGCGAGCAGCGAGCCGTGGGCGTAGCGGGTGTTCGCGCGGGCACACATCAACTCGTATGCGCGCTGAGCCTGTCCGAGCCACCGCATGCAATGGAATATCCGGCCGGGGCCGAGCCGGTCCTGGGCCACCACGAAGCCCCTGCCGCGTTCGCCGAGGAGATTGGCGGCGGGGACGCGCACATCGGTGATCCGGACCTCGTAATGATCGCTCGGGTCGTGCCCCATCGTCGGGATCGACCGGACGATCTCGAATCCGGGGGTGTCGGTCGGCACGATGATCGCGCTGATGCGCTCGTGCCTCGGGGCGGTGTCGGGTTCGGTCCGGGCGAAGACCGAGCAGTAGCCGGCGTCCTTGACTCCGGTGGTGAACCATTTGTGTCCGTTGATGATCCAGGTGTCGCCGTCGAGTTCGGCGCGTGTCTCGATGAGGGTGGGATCGGAACCCGCCGCCTCCGGCTCGGTCAATCCGACGGACGGCAGGAACTCCCCGGCGACCAGCGGGGGAATCCACCGCTGCCGCTGCTCGGGAGTGCCGTGTTTGTGCAGCATCAGGGTGTCCTGCATGGACACCGAGCCGACGGCCAACTGGCCGAACTCCGAGCGTCCGATGATCTCGTTGAGATGGACGAAGTCGAGGAACGGGACACCGCCGCCGCCGAGTTCGGCAGGATGGCCGAGCGCCCACAAGCCGAGTTCCTTGGCTCTCGCACGCAATTCGGCGATGGCCACGTGAGCGGGGCCGTCCTCGTTCACCAGGACGGGTTCGGCGGGGATGACGGCGTCGTCGATGAACGAGCGCATCCGCGCGCACAGTTCGGCGAGCGGGACGGCGGAACGGGTTCCGGACATGTCAGCGCTCCCGTCGCCGGCCGGCCTGCGCGCGCAGGGGCAGGGTGGCGGCGGAGTCGACGTACTCGTCGATGCGGGTGATCCGGCCGTCGTCGACGCGGACGAACAGGCACGCAGGCACCTCCAGCGGTCCGTGGCCGGGTAGCGTGGCGCGCAGGACGTGCTGCTGGGCAAAGCCGTCCGGCAACTCGTGGCGGCGGATGTCCTCGTAGCGCAGGTCCTCGAGTGTGCGCGAGAGCCAGCGCAGCACCCTCAGGTTCTCGGTGACCGTTTGTTCGCGTCCGTCGTCGTTGTGCCAGATCCGCGCGTCCGGTGCGTACAGCTCGGTCAGTGTCGTGTCGTCGCCGTCACCGACGGCGGCGAAGAAGCGATCAGCCAGCTCGTTCATGGGAAAATTCGTCTCTTCCGTGTGGTGCTGCCTGCGGAGCGGCGGAGTGCTCCGTCGCGGTGTCGGCAGCGAAGTGGTCAATTGCAGGCGGTGCCGGTGGGAACCGGTCGGCGCCCGGCCGAGAGCAGTCTGCTTGTGAGTGAATTGCCGAGCAGGCGCTCGGCCAGTCGAGCGGCGTCGAGTTCGATGTCGATGTCGATTCCGGTGGTGATGCCGCCGCCTTCGAACATGTAGACCAGTTCCTCGGTGGCGACGTTGCCGCTCGCACCCGGCGCGAAGGGGCACCCACCGAGCCCGCCGACGGAGGCGTCGAACTGTCGGATGCCCGAGGTGTATGCGGCCCACGCGTTCGCCAGGCCTTGGCCGCGGGTGTCGTGCAGGTGCAGGCCGAGGTCGACGCCCGGGATGGCGGCGCGCACCCGGGTGAGCACGTCGGTGGTGCGCAGCGGCGTCGCGGTCCCGATTGTGTCGGCGACCGACACCGCATCCGCACCCGAAAGGACTGCACGCCGCGCGATGTCGGCCACGCGGTCCGGTGGGGTGGGCCCGTCGAACGGGCAGTCGAAGGCGATGGCGACGATCACTTCGAGTGTGCCGCCCGTCTGGTGAATCAGTTCGGCGACGGGGGTGATCAGCGCGATCGACTCCTCGCTGCTGCGGCCGACGTTGGCCCGGCTGTGCCCGTCGGACGCGGAGACGACGTACTCGAGGCGGGTCAGACCCGCTGCGAGTGCTCGCTTGACGCCGCCGAGTCCGGCAACCAGCGCCGAGAACGTGACGTGTGGCCAGCGGCCGAGTTGGGCGGCGACGGCCTCGGCGTCGGCCAGCGCCGGGACGGCCCGCGGGGAGACGAAGGACGTGACCTCGATGCGCCGGACACCGGTCGCGGCGAGCGCGTCGATCAGCTCCAGCTTGGCGGCGGTGGGAATGGGCTTCTCGATCTGCAGTCCGTCGCGGGGCCCGACCTCCCGGATGTCGACCTCCGGTGGAGTCGCGGTCACGAGATCGTGCCCTGATCGCGCAACGCGGCGAGGCGTTCGGCGTCGTAGCCGAGGATTTCGGTGAGCACCTCGTCGGTGTGGGTGCCCGGGCGGCTGGGCCCGCCCCAGCGGACCCCGCCCGCGGTCTCACTGAGTTTCGGGATCACCCCGACTCCCTTGACCGGCTCCGGATCGAAACCGGTGTCGCCGGGCCCGAGGGAGGGGTCGACGTGGTCGACGAAGATCTCGCGGGCGTTGAACTGCGGATCGGCCATCACCTCGGCGACCGTGTTGACCGGGCCCGTGACCACCTCGAACTTGGTCAGCAGTTCGATCAGCTCCGCGGCGGGGAAGCCTGCCGCCCACTCGGCGATCAGGGTGTCGAGCTCGTCCTGGTGATCCCCGCGCGCGGTGTGGGTGGCGTAGCGCGGATCGGTGGCGAGGTCGGGGCGGCCCATCGCAGCGGACAGACGCGCGAACAGCGTGTCCTGGTTGGCCGCGATGATCACCCACAGTCCGTCCTGCGTGCGATACAGATTGGACGGTGCGACGCGGTCGAGGCGGGTGCCGGAGGGTTGCCGGACGTGACCGGTCTTGTGGTAGTCGGGAACGGTGGACTCCTGGATGGCGAGTGCGGCCTCGGTGAGCGCGGCATCGACGATCTGTCCCCGTCCGGTGCGTTCGCGCGCGATGAGCGCGGCGAGGACACCCTGGAAGGCGAACATCCCGGCGAGGCTGTCGCCGAGCGAGAGCGCGATCCGCGGGGGCGCCTGGCCGGGAAATCCGTTGAGGTGCCGCAAGCCGCTGATGCCCTCGGCCACCGACGCGTATCCGGGACGCGCGGCGTACGGACCGGTCTGGCCGTAACCGGAGACCCGGGCCAGGACCAGCCGCGGGGAAATTTCCCGGAGGACGTCGTAGCCGACGCCCCAGCGCTCGAGGGTGCCGGGCCGGAAGCTCTCGACGACGACATCGGCGGTGGCGACGAGGTCGAGGAAGATCCGCCGGCCGTCCTCGGTGCGCAGGTCGAGGTTCACGCACCGTTTGTTGCGGGCGTGCACCGACCAGAAGTATTGGTGCCCGCCCTCGGCCTGGCCCCAGTCCCGCAGGGGGTCGGGACGATCGGGGGCTTCGATCTTGATGACGTCGGCGCCCATGTCACCGAGGAGGCGTCCGCAGTACGGGCCTGCGATGAGGGTGCCCAGTTCGAGTACCCGCAGGCCGTCGAGCGCTCCCTGCGGTGTGTCGGTGGTAGCGGACGCGAACGGTGAGTGCGTTGTCATTGTGCGTGCCTTCGGGGAGATCGGAACAACGGCCGGGTCGACGAGATCGATCGGTCGGCCGTTGCTCAGTCGATGGTGAGGGGTGTGCAGGAAGCGCACCGTCGGGATCGTGACCCGGCACCGTTCTCGGCGGGGGAGCGCGCGGCGCTCAGTTCCGGTCGAGACCGAGTGCGCCGAGGCACATCTGGTCGAGGGTGTCGAGCAGGGCCGCCTCGTCGGCGTCGTCACCCTGGATCAACCACAGGTACAAAGTGTGGTCGACCATGGCGGCCATCGCGCGGGCGGCCAGCACCGGGTCGAGGGTGGCGGTGACCAGTCCGTCCTGCTGCCAGCGTGCGATCGCGCGAGAGGTCCGGTCGATCAACTGACGGCGGTGCTCGTGACGGAGTTCGCGGAATTCGTCGTTGAACGTCGCGACCTGTTCGACGATCGCCATCAGCGGGGCGTTCCGGCGGTAGGACTGGTAGTACGAGCGGTTCGACGCGACCAGTTTCTCCGCCGGAGACAGGTCGCCGTCGGTCGGCTCCCGGCGGTGCATGTCCTCGAACAATCGGGTGCTCAGCTCCCGGAACACTTCTTCCTTCGACTCGAAGTAGCGGTAGAAGGTGCCGTAGGAGACGTTCGCCTCCTGGGCGATGTGTTCGACCCGGGTGTCGGGGAATCCGACCGTCTCGAACACCTTCCGGGCGGCGTCGAGCAGTGCGTCGCGTGTCTTGCGGCCACGCGCGGTCAGGGTGTCGACCGTGGCCGGCGTGGACGGGGTATTGACAGATGACTTGCTCACGGACAAACTCTCCCAATAGATGACATGACTGTCAAGTCATTTTTGTTCCCTTCTCGCGACGACTTCACCACATCGGAAGGACCGCCATGAGCAATCCGAACTCCAAGTACGAACTTCGGGGTATCAACCACCTTGCGCTGGTGTGCTCGGACATGCAACGCACCATCGATTTCTACTCGGGCGTCCTGGGCATGCCCCTGATCAAGACCATCGAGTTGCCGGGGGATCTGGGCCAGCACTTCTTCTTCGACTGCGGCAACGGCAACACCATCGCGTTCTTCTGGCTGGCCGATTCCCCCGAGGCCGCGCCCGGTCTCGCCGCCCCCAAGGGGCTCCCCGACGAGGGTGAACTCGCGAGTGCGGTCGGGTCGATGAATCACGTCGCGTTCGCGGTGCCCCCGGAACAGTTCGACGAGTACTACACCCGCATGCAGGCCGAGGGGATCAAGGTCAGTCGGGTCCTCAACCACGACGACAGCTCCGCCGGCGTGTCCCGGCACGTGCACCCGGGCACCTTCGTGCGCTCGTTCTACTTCCAGGACCCGGACGGCGTACTGCTCGAATTCGCCTGCTGGACGCGAACCTTCACCGAAGCCGACGTCTCACACGAACCGAAGACCGCCGCCGACCGGCGCGTACCCACCGCATCCTGACCGCCACCGCCCGAAAGGAAGAGCCGTGCCCCGTCTCCGTGAGGTACCCCGCGCCGAAGTCACCGACGAGAAGATCCTCTTCTTCTACGACCGACTGTTCGGACCCGACAAGGATCCCGCCGTCGATCACGGCACCATCCACGCCACCCCCGGCGACTGGTGGACCGTGTTCGCCCAGTCACCGGACGTGTTCCGGCACGCCGTCCGCGGATTCTCGCTCTACCGCAACGTCACCCTGGACCCCCTGTTGCGTGAACTGGGGCAGGCCAGGGCCGGGTACGCACGCGGAAGCCAGTTCGTCTTCTCCCAGCACTGCAAGCAGATGCGATCCCTCGGGGCGCCGGAGGACAAGATCGCGGCCCTTCCGCACTGGCAGGTCAGCGACTGCTTCTCCGCACTCGAGCGGGCGGTCCTGGCCTACACCGACGGCCTCGTCTACGACGGCGGCCGGGTGCCGGACGAGGTGTTCGCGGTCCTGAAAGCCCACCTGACGGATCCCGAAATTCTGCAGCTGACGTACATCACCACCCTCTACGACATGCACGCCACGATGTGCCGGGCCCTCCGCCTCGAATTCGACGACCGGCCGGAGTTGATCGCCGAGGTCGAGATTCCCGCCGGCGTCGAGGTCCGTGACCTTTCGGCCGACCTGTCCGGAGAATGACACCGCGCGCCGGAGCGCGGTCGCCCGGTCGCGTGCGGAGCCGAACGACGTCATGGCCGTGTCGATCCGCCCGGGAAGCCTGGTGGTGACCTCCTGCAGCAGCCATGAATTGACGTCGGGGTCGCTGAACGACGCCAGCGAGGAGTAGCTGCGGCGGTCGGGGTCCGGCCCGTCTGCAGGCCCGTCCGCGCCGCGGTGGAATACGCTCACCGCGACGCCGGCAGCGACCAGCTGGTCACGGGTGACCTCGATGTCGGAAACGATGAGATATCCCTTGGCCGAACCGGGTGCGGCCGCGGTGAGGTCTGTGCCGAAATGAATCGAGGCGTCGGAGCCGGGCGGAGTGAACTCGACGACACCGGAGTCGGGCGGTGTGACGTCCTGTCGCCAGCTGAGTCTGGTGTAGAACTCGGTGGCGTGGTCGACGTCCGAGACGGGGAGGACGACGACCTCCAGCTTCATGTCGACGGTCGGGACATTCGTGGTGCTGGTTGCCTTGTCGGTGTGAAATTCGTTGGTGCTCAGGGGTTTACTCTCGCGATGTGTCGGGGATCGATCGAACAGGTCGTGCGAATCGCTGCGTCTGGCGTCGTGCGGTCGTCAGAAGACGAACTGCTGGCCGCCGTCGATGTCGTACGTCGCGCCGGTGAGCGCCGTGTTGCTCATGATGTGCACGGCGAGGGCTGCGACGTCGGTAGGGCCGACGACCCGGCCGATCGGAAGCTTCGTCCGCAACTTGTTCCGCCGTTCGTCGAGCCGATCGCCGAGCAGCGATGCCGACAGCGGGGTGTCGACGAAGCCCGCGGCGATGAGGTTGACGCGAACCGGCGCGAGCTCGAGAGCGAGGGCCGCCGTGAACGGGGGCAGTGCGGCAGTGGCGGCGGAGGCGATCCCCAGGCCGTGACCGATGCGCCGGCCGCCGGTGCCGCCCATGAACAGCAGCGTGCCCCCGGGCCGCATCTTGTTCGCCGCATTGCGTGCGACCTCGAGCCCCAGCATTATGTGCGCGGTAAGCTGCCGGCGCACCTCGTCCGCGTCCATCTCGAGCAGGGGAGCGTAACGCGGGCCGCCTGCCGTCACCAGCACATGGTCGATCCGTGTCGGCAGGTCCTCGAAGAACCTCCGCAATGCGATCGGGTCGTTGGCGTCGAACGCTGCGGTGCGCTGCGTGCCGACGTCTGCCGCTGCAGCCTCGAGCCGGTCGGGTTGCGCCCGGCGAGGATGACGTCGGCACCCTCCATCCGGGCGCGTCGCGCTGTCTCGAGCCCGATGCCTGCGCTGCCGCCGATGAGGACGACGGTCTGTCCGGCCAGCTCCGGTTCGCGTTGGATGGAGGCGGGTGTGGTTTCGCTGGTCACGATTTCTCCGATCGGTAGCGTCGGCCACCGATCACCGGGATTCGCACGCGTGGCGCTCTCACGCCGATCGATCATGTCGGCGCGGTCGGGGAGAGCACCTCGCAGTCCGGCACCGCGCGACCTCGAGTCGCGGGTCGGTATCCGCCTATGGAAATGCTTCTACAGTCGTCGTGGCGGGGCAAGGGTTGGCCGCCGTCAGAGCACAGTGGGCCGCCCGACACGTCCACCCCTAACGCCTTCGACGTGAGCAGGCGGGCCCATTTCACCGAGTGCGTGGGCTGTCACGGCGGAGGCTGACGGAAAACAGGTACCTTCCGCGTATATCGACCGTGACCGTGGTTGGCACTCAAAACTGGTCTGGACCGCCCCGATCCGAGTGCCGAATGTCTAGGGGCGACTGGGAGCTGGATTCGCCGGGCGAGTATCCGATCGGCGACGTTTCCAGGCCGATCCGCAGACGGTGCAACGGCGCCGTATCCAACACCCGGTACATCTCGAAGAGCTCTGGTGTGCAGAGAGATTGGCTTGAAGCATCAATCTGACCGAAGAGATGGTGACTATCGACCGTCGTGGGCTACCGGCCCACAGCGGAGAAGTTCACGACTGTTCGGCTACGTATGTCCGAGGTCCTGGGCGGGCCCCGCGAGGGTGTCCCGCCGCCGGCGTCAGGATTGACGAATCATCAGCTATCGGATTGCTGCCGAAACTCTCTCCGCTGCCTTGATCACAGCGTCGCGGCTGCGTTCGATGACATCGGCACGGTGAGTGATCAGGTTGATGCACGTGGGGGGTCCGGGCTGCGGTCGACGTATCGGCACAGCGAGCCCGTAGGTGTCCGGTTCGATCTCGCCGAACGATGTGGCCCAGCCCGCCGTGCGGGCTTCGGTGATCTCTTGTCGTTCGTCGGGTCGAGGAGGAAGCGTCGCAGACAGGACCACCCCGGCAGCGCCGCGATCGAGCGGTGTGCGGCTTCCCTCCAGAAAGGACAAGTGATAAGAGACGGCAGTCGGCACTATCACGGCGATCGCGACTGCTTCGTCTCCCTCGGCTACGAGAAGTGAGACCGTCGCGCCCAATTCGTCCGCAAGGCCTCGCAAGATGGGCAGACTGATGCTGCGTACATGACGATCGAACGAGTTGCCGAGCGCGACCAGGCCGGCGCCGGACCGATACTGTCCATCCTCGCCTCGCGACACAAGGCCAAATTGGTTGAGTGTCATGAGGAGTCGATAAGCAACGGTCCGATGGACCTGCAGCTCGTCCGCTATCTGCTGGACGCTGAGCCCATCCGAGGCGGCGACTGTCTGCAGGGCCGTGAGACCACGGGCAAGAGTTTGCGTCCCGGGCGGCCGGGCGCTGTCGTTGGGGGAGTCCTCGGTCACGTCGCCAACGGTACAGCGCCTCTCCCGCGACCGGCAGATGCATACCGGCCATGGAGGCGGCGCACCTCGTCTCGAACCCGAGCCGTATCCGAATGGCCCTTGACACAAGGGTGGCCACTCATGAGGATAGTCACATGTCGCACGTAGTAGTGCGTTATTTACACAACAGGATGTGAGGACCGAGGACATGCACGAGAGCATCTGGAGCGACCTTCAGGGTGTGCCGTTCGAGCAGGGGTATCTAGTTGCGGACGGCGTGCGGACCCGGTATCTGCACGCGGGGGATTGGAGCAAACCGGCATTGGTTCTCCTCCATGGCTCAGGAGGACACGCCGAGGCGTATGTCCGGAACATGGAGGCACACGCCAAGCACTTCTCGACGTGGGCGATTGACATGCTCGGGCACGGATACACCGACAAGCCCGGTCATCCCATCGAGATCAAACACTACGTCCAGCATCTGATGTCGGTCCTCGACGCGATCGGAGCCCCCCGCGCTCACCTGAGCGGAGAATCGCTCGGCGGGTGGGTCGTCGCACGCGCCGCGATCGACCACCCAGAGCGCGTCGAGCGCTTGGTCCTCAACACTGCAGGAGGATCGCAGGCAGACCCTGTGGTCATGAACCGCATCCGTACCTTGTCGATGGATGCAGCGACCGACCCGAGCTGGGACAAGGTGGCCGCACGGATCGTGTGGCTGATGGCGGACAAGTCCAAGACCTACGACGACATCGTCGCGAGCCGACTGAAGGTCTATCAGCAGGCGAACTACCCGGCAGCGATGAGTGACAGCCTCGCCCTTCAGGACCCCGTCATCCGGGAGCGAAATCTGCTCTCCGCCGGGGACTACGGCCGAATCACGGCACCGACCATGGTGCTGTGGACCAGCGACGATCCGACCGCCGATGTTACCGAGGGCCGGCGCATCGCGTCCATGATTCCTGGCGCGCAGTTCGTGGTGATGGATGGATGCGGTCATTGGCCGCAGTACGAGGACGCGAGTGCATTCGACCGGCTGCACGTCGACTTCCTGCGTGGGGTCCGGCCGTGACCGTGAAAGTGGTACGACCGCTGCGCACACGTGATCGTGATTCGGTCGACGTCCTGATCGTCGGCGCCGGACCCGTCGGTCTGACGATGGCAAACATTCTCGGTGGCCACGGTGTTCGTACCCGGGTGATCGACAGTCGCTCAGAACTGATCGACTACCCGCGCGGCGTCGGCCTGGACGACGAGTCCCTGCGTGGCTTCCAGGGCATCGGCCTCGCCGAGGGCATCCTGCCCCACACGGTGCCGAACCAGATCATGCGGTTCGTCAACGGCAAGGGCGGGGTGATCGCCGAGATCGCACCGACCGGCGAGCCGTTCGGATGGCCACGCCGCAACGGATTCGTACAGCCGTTGGTGGACGCCGAACTGCTGAAGGGTCTGGAACGCTACGAGAAGGTCGACGTCCAGTGGTCACGTCGACTGGAGTCATTCAGCGAGACCTCCGGCGGCATCGCCGCAACAGTCGAGGACGAAGGCGGCGGCACGTCGGTGGTCGACGCCAGGTACCTCATCGGGTGTGATGGCGGTCGCAGTGCAACACGACACTTGATGGGTGCCTCGTTCGACGGAACTACCTCTTCGACGAGATGGTTGGTGATCGACATACGCAACGACCCGCTCGGTGCACCCAACATTTACGTTGGGGCGGACCCGAAGAGGCCGTACGTGTCGGTGTCTATCGCCCATGGGATCCGCCGCTTCGAGTTCATGGTCCTGCCCGGTGAATCGGACGAGCGCGCCGAAGACCCGGAATTCGTCCAGGCGATGCTTGCGCCCTTCGTGCCCAACACTTCAGATCTGGACATCATCCGCCAGCGCGTTTATACCCACCACTCGCGCATCGCGGGCGCCTTTCGGAAGGGACGAGTCTTCCTCGCCGGCGACGCGGCACACCTGATGCCCGTGTGGCAGGGCCAGGGCTACAACAGCGGGATCCGTGATGCGGTGAATCTGGGGTGGAAGCTCGCCGCGGTGATCAACGGCGTTGCTGAGGACACATTGCTGGACACATACGACGTCGAGCGTCGGGGGCATGCCAGCGCCATGATCGACCTGTCGACCAGGGTCGGAAAGATCATCTCGCCAACCAACAGGACAGTCGCCCTCGCCCGGGATCTGGTGTTCGGCGCATTGTCCAACGTTCCGGCGCTCAAGCGCTACATCATGGAGATGCGATTCAAGCCGATGCCGCGATACGAACGCGGCGCGGTGGTCCATGCGCCTGGCACCGACGCGCGGACCTCACCGGTGGGGCGATTGTTCATTCAACCCAAAGTCGATACACGGCTGCGCGAAGACGTTCGGCTCGACGACGTGTTGGGGCCGTGGTTCGCCATCGCGAGCTGGAACAACGATCCTGTGGCCCTGCTCGGACCCGAGCAATTCGAGGTCTGGAAACGGCTGGGCGCCCAATTCATCTCCTTCCGACCCAACACACAGCTGAATTGGCCGGACCAGGATCACCCGGACGTCGAGATCGTCGGTGACCGCTCCGGTGCACTCAAGGCATGGTTCGACGAACACGAGGAGTCAACGCTCTTCCTGCGGCCGGACCGGTGCGTGGCGGGTGCCTGCATCGCGCAGAACACCGCTAGCCTTTCTCGTTCTTTGACCACAGCGCTTTCACTTACCACCGGAGTCCGCCATGCCCCTAGCGCTCTGCTGCCTGTCGCACAGCCCACTGCTTGACATCTCGACACCCAAGCCCGACCTACTCGCCGAGGTCAACCTCGCCCTGTCACAAGCGCGAAACTTCGCGGCCGCATTCGACCCGGACGTAGTGGTGCTCTTCGCGCCGGACCACTACAACGGTTTCTTCTACAAATTGATGCCGCAATTCTGCATCGGGTACGAGGCGTCTGGAATCGGCGACTACGGCACCGAGGCGGGCGAATTCGATGTGCCACGAGAGCTCGCAGAGGGATGCGCTCAAAGCGCACTCGACGCCGGGATCGACCTGGCCGTGTCGCTGAAGATGGAAGTCGATCATGGCGCGGTACAACCGTTGGAGAAGGTTCTCGGTGGTCTTCGCGCGAAGCCCGTGGTGCCAATCTTCGTGAACTCGGTCGCGGCGCCGCTCGGACCCATCGCCCGGGCTCGTCGACTGGGAGAGGCGATAGGCGAGTACCTTGCACGCCGGCCGGAGAGGATTCTTTTGATCGGATCCGGTGGCCTGTCGCATGACGCGCCAGTCCCTACGCTTGCAAGCGCCCCCGCCGAGGTCGCCGAACGCCTGATCACAGGCAACGCGATGACGAGCACACAGCGCCAGGAGCGAACCGACCGGGTGATCGCCGCTGCGAACGACTTCGCGGCCGGCACGGACAATCTCCGGCCCCTGAACCCCGTGTGGGATCGTGCTCTGCTCGACCTGCTCGCCACCGGGAATTTGGAGGTCGTCGACTCTTGGAGCAACAAATGGATCGAGGAACAGGCAGGGGGCTCGGCGCATGAGGTACGCACGTGGGTGGCCGCGTTCGCCGCGCTCGCTGCTGCCGGCGGGTATGAGGTGACATCACAGTACTACCGCGCCATCCCCGAGTTCATCGCCGGCTTCGCGGTCACGACTGCGCGGCCGACGGGGGTGTCGATGAAGCCCGTCGGAGAGTGGGACACCACGCAGGCCGGGGAGGTGAACTAGTGATGCTCGGTACCGTGAGCAAGGCTGGAAAGGTCCTCGGCCTGTTCACATCAGGGCTGCCCGAATGGGGAGTAAGTGAGGTGGCCAGCGAGTTGCACATTCCCAAGTCCAGCGCTCACGCTCTACTGAGCACACTCAACCAGATAGGCCTCGTGCGCCGAATCCCCGACGGGCGGTACCGACTGGGATGGCGGATCTTGGAGTTGAACCGAACACTGCTGGAGAGCACCGACTTCTTGGGTGCGGCCCGCAGCCGCACCCAACAGATCGCCGATCAACTCAACGCCACCATCCATATCGCCGCGCTCCGCGAACACGATGTGATCTACCTCGACAAGGTCACCGGTTGCCGGCGGCCCGAATTCACCGCGTCGGCGGTCGGGTTGGCCGCCCCGGCGCACTGCACCGCGCTGGGAAAGGTGCTGCTGGCAAACCTCGACGAGGGCCAGGCAGACGCCCTCGTCGAACGGCACGGGCTGACTCGATGCACGTCGAGGACCATCACCTCGAAGCCGCAACTGCGCGCCGAGCTCGGTGCGGTGCGGCTGCGAGGGTGTAGCTACGACTTGGAGGAGTCCGCCTCGAAGATATGTTGCGTGGCCGCACCGATCAGAGACACTCAGGGCGTCGTGCAGGCCGCGATAAGCATCAGCGCCCCAGCATCCCAGTTTCGACAGCACCCGGTTGTGTTACGCCGCAGTGTACAGAGGGCAGCAATGGGGATATCGCGAAGTTTGTTCACGTCGGAACATGCTGTCGCGGGTGCAGTATGAGGCCCACCGACACCATCCGTTCGGTGGGTGAGCCGAATCGTCACCCTGTCCAACCGACGCCGGCACCGATCATGCACCGATGCTGCACAGCGAAACCCGTCGCACTGATTGGCGACGTCACCTTCCGATCTTTCGTCTAGGAGTGTTCTGTGAAAACGTCTCAAAGGAATTTCGACACAACCGTCGACATTCTCGTAATCGGCTCCGGTGGTGGTGGTATGACCGCCGCCTTGACAGCCAAGGCGGCAGGTCTCGAGACGCTGCTGGTCGAGAAGGCATCAGTCTTCGGTGGAACGACCGCATTGTCCGGGGGCGGGATCTGGGCGCCGGGTGCAGACGCCTTGCTTCGTGACGGATACACCGGCAGACCTGAGGACGTTCTCGAGTATCTCGAGACGATCACCGCCGGATTGGTCACCAAGGAGCGTTTGCAGGCGTATGTCGATCAAACTCCCAAGATGATCGACTTCCTCGAACAGCTGAGCGATCAGATAGAATTTGTCTGGAAGCCAGGATATCCCGACTATTATCCGGACCTTCCCGGCGGAAGCGCCCTCGGCTGTACCGTTAACGTGCCGCCGATCGATCTGCGCCAATTGGGCGACGATGAGGCTGCGCTGATCAAGCCGCTGGCCTTGGCTCCTCGTGGGATCTGGCTCGGGCCGAAAGAGCTTCATGACTTCTATCGGATTCGCCAGTCTTGGCGAGGTAAAGCGGTCCTGTTGCGGCTCGCCTGGCGAATGCTCCGCGCTCGCGTCACCGGAGAGCGGATGGTTGCCATAGGGCAGTCGTTGGTGGCCCGGTTGTTTCTGGCCATGCGCGAACAGGGCATCGACATCTGGCTCAATTCGCCGATGGTTGCTCTCGTGCAAGACGAGACCGGGACAGTGGTCGGGGCCGAGATCGAAAAGGACGGACACACCGTCGCAGTACGCGCACGCGGTGGCGTGGTCCTCGCTACGGGAGGGTTCGACCACGACTTGCCGATGCGTATGCAGTACGAACCAGTCATCGACGACGACTGGAGCCTGGGTAACCCCGCATCGACCGGCGACGGTATCAAGGCGGGGGAGAAAATCGGCGCGGCCGTCGATCTCATGGATGAGGCCTGGTGGTTTCCGGCAATTGCCTGGCCCGATGGGCGGCTGCAGTTCATGCTGAACGAACGAATGATCCCCGGACAGTTCGTGGTCAACGGGGCCGGGAAACGTTTCGTCAATGAGGCCGCGCCGTACACCGATTTTGGACATGCGGTCATAGCCGGTCAGCGAACCGGCGCAACCCATATTCCATCCTGGCTGATTATCGACACGAGATCCTGGCGCCGCTACGTGTTCGCCGGCCACCTGCCGTTGCCGAAAATTCCAGGAGCGCCGGTGCCCACCGGACGTAAGGTCCCACAGGCCTGGCTGAACTCCGGTGTCGTCAAATCCGGCAACACTTGGACCGAACTCGCACAGGAGATCGGCGTGCCGGCCGAGGAATTGCAGCGGACTGCGGACCGCTTCAACATGATGGCGCGTAACGCGATCGACGAAGACTTCCATCGAGGGGAAAGCGCCTACGACAATTACTACGGAGATTCCACACTCCCCAATCCCAATCTCGCCGTCGTCGACAAGTCACCGTTCTATGCATTTCGTATCGTTCCGGGTGACCTCGGCACCAATGGCGGACTGGTCACCGACGAGCATGCTCGGGTCCTTGGCCGGGACGGCGATGCCCTGCGGGGCCTCTACGCCACGGGAAACACTGCGGCCAGCGTGATGGGTCGCAGCTATGCGGGTGCGGGCGCAACGATCGGCCCGGCGATGACATTCGGCTTCATTGCGGCCAAGCACATCGGGGAGACTGTTGCGGCGTTCGACGACGATCTTGCGAATCGAGGGCACACAGCCGCCGAGGCTCCCACGCAATGACCGCGCCATTCCGACCGGGCTCCGCGCGGCCCTGTCGCCCGCGCCGTCGCGGCCACGGGCTCGCTGCTCGTGCACATACAAACTGGGTCACCACGGTCCGTCGTACCATTCGAAATACGTGACCGCCGCTACTGGATCGATGTGAACGTAACTAGTTTCACTGAGGGGCCACGCACTTCGAAGTCGAGCGAACAGATCTCGACTTCGCCGTCGATGTCTTCACAGCTCGAGATCTTCGACGCGATGTGGTCGTCAACATGATCGCCCAAGTCCCGCACCAACTCGTACCCACACCCATGAAAGGACGACGAAAGTGATGATCAGAGGCAACAGCCGCGCCGTCGGCGGCGGACTCACACGCCCCCACTCACCAAGCGAGGTCCCCCAGTGAAGACATTGGTCATCGGCGCGACCGGCTACGTCGGATCACGCATCGCGCAAGAGTTCAGGTCGCACGGACATGAGACCTATGGCCTGGCACGTAGCCAGAAGAGTAAGGAGGTACTCTCCGCCGCCGGTGTTATCCCGGTCGAAGGGGATCTGGCTGAACTCGAGAAACTCGCAGCAACTGTCGACGACTTCGACGTACTGGTCTTCGCTGCAACGGTCCCATTCGAGGATGAAAAGGACGTCATCCAAGAACTGCTCACCGCATTCACCCGGCCGGGTCGATCTCTGGTATTCATTTCGGGGTCCGGAGTGGTCTCTACTGCAGCCCGCGATGGAGCCTGGAACGACTACACAGCGGCGGAAGACGACCCCTTCCCGTTCCCGGCCCTGCGAAATCGAAAGATTCGGATCACAACGGAACGTTTGCTGACCGACGCTGCATCCGAAGGACTGCGGACTTTCATCATCCGTCCTCCACTCATCTGGGGCCGGGCCGGCAGTATCCAGATTCCACAGTTCTTCGAGTCTGCCCGCAAGACCGGGACGGTCTGCTATCTCGGTCAGGGGCTGAACCTGTACTCCCACGTACACGTCGACGATGTCGCCACAGTCTCGTACCTGGCGTTCGAGAAGGGGACCCCCGGTGCCGTCTACCACTTGGTGGCCGGAGAAGTGAACTTCCGAGCAATCGCCGAGGCGGTCGGCGAGGTTACCGGCTGCCCCACCCGTAGTCTCGACTATGGTCAAGCAGTCGAACTCTGGGGCGCACCTTGGGTGGACCTCGGACTCGCGGTGAACAGCCGCATCCGGTCGCCCCGCACACGCACCGAACTTGGGTGGACGCCGGCGCACGTCGACGTCATCGAGGACATCCGGCATGGCTCCTACAAGGATGCATACGACACCGCGAAAGCACGCGGCGAGGTACAGGGCTACTCCTGGGCCGCACACGGGTAGCCCGATCCTCTACCTCTTTGTGCGCTCTACGCACATTGGGTTCCGCGAATCCAGAAAAGAGCGCTACATCGTTCCGAACAGCGCGACCGGGCACCGCACGGTGCCCGGTCGCGCTGTTCGGGTATCTCTAAACAACGCACCCAAGGCCGGATCGGGCGAGTTCGCCGCCGTATCACCCGCAGTCGCGCGGCTACATCCACGTACCCGACACGCGACTGGTTCGGGACTCCGTTCACTGCCGGAATGGACCTGAGACGGTTCCGGGAGCGTCGAGGTCTGTTCGCGAAAAGCCGAAGGTTCGCCACAGTGAGAGCCGACTGATTGCCGACGCACGGATTACCGACGATTTCGCATACCGGTGGAGATCAGACCGACGGTTGCTGTTTGAGCCGCGCGAGCGGTCATCGGACGGCGGCGGGACGCCATGTGAACGCAATCACGCCGGCAAGCAGTGCGGGTTGAGAGGTCCGGGCTCCCGCACTGGTCTTGAGACGGCGGGGTGGATGCCGCCGGTGACCAGGGATCCCGGCGAGTCCGCACACGCCAGTGGCCGACCGGACTGTGCGTCCAGGTCGGCCACTTCGGGTGGAAATCATAGGCACGCGATCGCTAATGGATGCGCAAAGGATCTCGACGAGTCTGCTTCCGAATCCACCTACGGCGCGAGTTCTCGATAGGCTGCGACGCCGTCGAATCGCGGAAAGAACGTTTGATGCAAGCGATGCTTTCTCGATTTACGCCGACGGGCGGTCTGTACGTGACTCGTGAGCGACGGTGAAGAGGCGATGTGCGACACGGTCGAAGAGTTCCTCCTCATCCGCTGCAAACAGAGCGGCGACCTCGGGTTCGCTAATTCTCCCCAAAGCCTCCTCGAGCGCTGACTGATCATCGAACCAAATTTCAGTCACGACGTCGAAATCAGGTTCGTAGTTGCTACCGTCGATCGGGTTGCCGAGAGGCTGGATATATCGTCGCTGGTAATGGCGGGCGGTAGGAAGGTGCTTGTCAGCGAAAGGCGCATGTCCGTTCTCGTATCTCTCGATGAACTCGTCGAGCGTCAAATCGGCCCGCCGTTTCATCAGAGCAACCATCTTGATCATGAATTCTTCTCCTCCAGTTTCACTTACGACACATGATTAGCGGGCCGTGAGGCCGCCGTCGACAACGATCGCCTGACCCGTTATGAAGGACGCCTCGTCCGAGGCTAGAAATGCAACTACAGAGCCGATTTCCGAAGGCTGCCCCCAGCGCCCCATCGGCACCCGAAGTGTCTGGTTGATGAGATAGTCGCTCTCCGCTGTGGTCGATCGATTTCGTTCTGTCATCTGCGTTTCGACATAGCCAGGACAGACAGCGTTGACGCGAATGCCGTGTTTGGCATATTTCAATGCGGCGTCCTTCGTAGCTCCGACAACTCCGTGCTTGGCGGGACCATATCCGGCGGGGCCGATCGATCCGGTGACGCCGGCAATTGACGCGATGTTTATCACGCTCCCACCGCCGTGCCGCCGCAGTACGTCCAAACCCGCGTTCATTCCGCGCCAGACGCCGAGCAGAAACATGTCGATATTGCGTTCGAAGTCGTCTGGCTGTCCGTCGGTCGTGACGCCTGCCGAGTTGACGACAACGTCCAAGCGTCCGAAATGGGTCTCAGCTGCCAGGATGCTGGCGGCGATGGAATCGGCATCCAAGACGCTGGCCTGAACGAAGTCGGCCTCTGCGCCGCTGTCGGTGATGTCGCCTACCAGCTCTCTGCCGCGAGACTCGTCGAGGTCGGCAATCATCACCCGCGCCCCGCTGCGAGACAGCGCAAGCGCGACGGCGCGCCCAATTCCGTTTGCGCCACCCGCGACCCAGCAGACCTGGTCGACAAGGCTTGAATACATGTTTGCTCCAGTTCAATCGTCAGCCCACAGGGCCGATCACTCCGGACCGGCCACGGGCACTATAGAGATGAGCAGGTCAGATGGTTTCGTAGGTCAGTCCGAATCCATTGCTGCCGGCCCTCAGGCGCCCCCATTTCAGTCCCGGAAAATGTGCCGCCGCGAAAGGGAGTTTGTTGTCGTAAATGTACTTTCGGAATCGCTCGACTGCTTCGGAGGCCTTCGCGTGATCATGGTTCATTACGAAATCCCAACCTTCGATCAATTCGCCCTGTGTGTGGACTAGATCCCCGATCAAGAGACCCTTCTCGCCCCGGGAACTCAGCTCGATCACAGTCGTGCCTGGTGTGTGTCCGCTCGCTTCGAGAGCTACGACACCGGGCAGGAGCTCAGCGTCTCCCTCGAAGAGCTCGATACGGTCGAGGACCGGCGCGAATCGCACCGACACAAGGTCTCGCTCAGTGTGGGTCACCGCGACCTCCCAGTCCTCGAGTTCGTAGTCGGCGCGAGAGTAGTGCTCCCAGTCTCGTCGATCAATACGAATGGTGGCGTTGGGAAAGAACGGTTTCCCGTTGATCGAGGTCCATCCGATGTGATCAATGTGAAGGTGGGAATAGATTACGTCCGTGATGTCGAGGGGACTGACGTCGAGGGCCCACAATGCCGAACGGAGACCTCCACCCGTAAACGGTGGGAGTGTCGGGCCGGGTCCCATCCCCGCGTCGTGGAGGACGACTTTGTCGTCGTAACGTATCAGATACGAACCGACAGTGTTGATCTGGTGACCCGTGCACTGGTCGAGGTACTCTGCGTACGGTGCCCAGTCCTCATCAGTGGGGGCGTCGTCACCGATATACAACCCATCTTTTGCCAAAACGGCCTCGCCGTCGATGAGGCTGTCGATCCGCATGTCGCCAATCTGCATGGCTACTCCTGGTGTTGGGTTAGTGTTCGATCCGGGTCCGCGAAGTCCTACGGCTCGCCGCGAGGGTGGGTTTGAGATGTCTGAGCGCGCGTAGGAACAGTCGACTCGGAGGAGCGGTGCGACGTAGCTGAAACATCGCACTGCACCTGGTGGTGGGGCGGGGGAGCGAAGGTCTTCCGCTTCGGCTTCCCCCCCACGGGCCTTTTCCTCCCCCCCCTTTCGACAAAGGAGTCCCATTCCCTGGGTCACGAATTTCACTGGTTTTG
>NZ_JBHVEY010000013.1:0-20575 GCF_042802055.1 Rhodococcus sp. NPDC057529 | reverse complement strand
GCTATAGAGATGAGAAGGGCAGGTGGTTTCGTAGGTCAGTCCGAATCCATTGCTGCCGGCCCTCAGGCGCCCCCATTTCAGTCCCGGAAAATGTGCCGCCGCGGGCATTGTCATTCCCGTCCTTTGAGCGACGGGATCACAGTTCCGTGGTCAACGGTTGCCGTGGCTTGGTCCCACCACTCGATGAACGGATGGCCTTCAGTCTTCTTGCCGGCCGGGCGTGACGTCTCGACGCAGTGAGTCGGGAATTAAATTGTTCAAGTCACCCTTGATCAGCAGGGCCAGCCTGCGGGAGGCAGGCCGCACCTGGTTGATGCCCCCTCCGTTGAACCACAGGCCACGCTGGGCAGTCGGTCGCCAGACATTCGCCCACTCGCCCTCCTCGTCCAGGCCTGCAATCTCGCCGACGCGTTCGGCGACCTCTTCACCGAATTGCTGAGCAACCTCGGTCTTGCGGTTCTGGTATCCAGTCGCGAGCACCACGAGGTCAGCATCGAGGACGCCACCATCATCGAGCCGTACTCCCTGGGGTACGAATTCGTCGATGCGATCTGCCTGGAGGACCTTGATCCCTCCAGACACGATTACCTCGGATGCGCCAACGTTGAGGTAGTAGCCGCCACCCGTTCGAAGGAACAGGTCCAGCCAGCCGGCCCCCTCGAAGCCGTCACCCAGGCGAAGGCCCGCAAGCTCCAGACCGCGCAAGAGCTCTGCGTCGCGCTCCTTGGCGAACTGATGGTAGGTCTGCGAATTGGCGAACCGCAGTGGGTTGATCAGCCCGACGCCGTACCTGATGTCAACGAGTTCGGCGGGGGTACCGTCGAAGTATGCCGCGTACGCGAGGTTTGCGGTCTCCACGTTGTTGATGATGACGGGACTACGCTGCACCATCGTGACGGTAGCGCCGTGCTGGTGCAGGTCGAGTGCGATGTCGTGCGCGCTCGACCCGACTCCCACGACGACAGCCTTCTTACCGGCGTACGCTTCCCCGCCGCCGAATTCGGACGAGTGCATCGTCTCGCCTGCGAACGAATCCAATCCGGGAAGTTTCGGGATGTTCGGCTTACCACCGATTCCGCCGGTCGCCAGCACAATGTGTTTGGGCCGAAGTGCGCGTGTCGTGCCATCGGATCGCCGGACCGTGGCAGACCAGGAATCGACCGAGTAGTCATAGTCGGCGCCTTCAAACTCCGTTGAGGTCCAGATGTCGAGATCCAGATATCGGGCGTAGATCTCCAGCCAGTTCGCGATCACGTCTTTCGGCAGGTACTCCGGGTAGTGATCCGGGAAAGGTAGGTAAGGGAAGTGGTTCATTTCGATCGGGTTGTGCAGGTTGAGCGAATGGTATCGCTTGCGCCAGTTGTCACCGACTCGTTCATGCTTGTCGATAATCAAGGATGTGACGCCGAGCTGTGTGAGATGCGCCGCGGTCATCAAGCCTGCCTGGCCGGATCCGACGATGAGCACCTCGGGATCACGGTCTTCGAACGACCGTTCACGTTCCCGATGCTGAAGCCAATTTTCGCCTCGTCTTCCCGGCGTGTAGCCGTGGCCACGAGGGTGTGCTTCGGGAGACTCGGTGCCTTTCAGACTTTCCAGCCGGGTGTAGATCGCGCGGGCCTTGAAACCGTACGGCGATGAATCGTCAGGGGCTCCATGTAGCAGACCCACCGCGGATCCGGCGTCCGTGTCGAAATCGAAAAATACTTCGATGACTGCACTTTCACCGTTGCCTTCTACATGTGGTGCGGGCCATTCTTCAGAGATCCGAAGATTTGCAGGCTTGATGTCGTCAACGACAGACCACAACAGCTTCTCCACGGCGATTCGTCCGTGGAACTGGCGGAAGTCCCAGGTCAGTGCGCCATTGTCACGTAAGAACGACTCCTCGAGGAGAAGTTGCGCCAACTTGTCGGAACTGCGCGTCGCCAACGCTGTCTCGAAGTCGCCTAGCCAACGTTCGGCGCCTTGCCTGACTTGATTCGTGATCATCGTCGTGTCTTTCTTGTTCGACTGGACTTCGGGTGGCCGACCGCATCCTGCGGATCAAGGTAGATGTCAATTGACTAGTCTCGCCATCGAAGGACTGAGGGCACCTTCGATGGCGAGAACGCACCTGGTTGCAGTGGATGCGTCGGCGATCCCTCGGTAGGTAGGCAGGAGGGTAGTTAGTGGGATGTGATCTCCGCGAATATTGTTCGCGTATGTCGAACAAGACTCGGAGATTCCGTCGCAGACCGAGTACCGCGTGAATCTCTTCGGACTGCGACTGCCGAGCTCTGTGCAATCGGATCTCTGCGAAGGCCGAACTGCAGCGGAGGGAGTTACCCTCATCAATGTAGTGTCCGCCGCGGTGCACGCTGTGGCTGGGCGAGGCGTGCTTGGCATATCCGCCGAATATGGTCCTTTTCATCGAAGGACAGAGTTTCGGCGGCAGACGTACTCAATAGCTTCCTCACTCGTAGAAAGTACTGGTGGGGGTGCAGTCCGAACTGTATGAATATGTCCTCGTCATCCCCGCCGCCCCAGTGTCGCCATCTCAACGCGAACTCCAGCTCTTCCATTGTCGCGCGCATTGGGTTTCTCCTCGTTCTGTGCCGCCATAACGGTGGAACCTCAGGGCGGCGGCGTCCGCATATATTGTGAAGTAGCTCTTTCGGTGACTACGTGATTCCCCGACCTACGGCGGCAGACGAATGCCTACCGTCGTATGTCGGAGTCTCAACCGCACGCGTGCCGAGAATCTTCGAGTTGCGGAGGCGGGCGCACCTTGGGGTGCGTAATGTCGCTGGGAGTCAAGCGAGAACGCGACGCGCTGCGGTATCCGCTTCCTGAAGAGGAAGGTTCTCAAGAATTTCCATCTCGCTGAACAGTTCCTTGTCCGAGTTCAGATCGAAGGACAGAGCGCCGCCAACTCCAAGGACGGGCAACTCGTCGAATGGATCGAGGTCGTCGTGACCAAAGACGATGGAGCTCTTGTCCGCCGACCATGCACGAGACACGGTGTTGCCATCGCTCGGTGCGACGCAAATCGATCTGTCCACGAAGCCTGAGTAGTTGACGTTCGGGATCTCACGGACTGTCAGTGTCTTGCCGACCTGCGAGTTTGCGGCGTTGACTGCGTCGATCTCGGCGGCGGAGAGTTCGGTGCCCGTCCGAATCGTCATGGTGACCAACCGAACACCGCGCCGGGTCACACTGATCTCGAATTCGTTTCCGCCGATCGGGGTGAAGCGAATGTCGGCCATCTTCTTCAGCATGCCGAAGTACACGCCCCACGGTCCCATGATGTCCATCTCGGTCTTGTCTCCGTAGAGGCCGTCCACATACTCCCAGCCGGCGCGTCCAGCGATATCCCCGTGACGCACTCGGGCCATGAACATGAAGCCCTGATACGGCGTGATCCTGCCGTCGTAAGCGCGACACCCCGGGTTGGTGAAGTAGAGGACCTGAACCTCGGGAGGGAGGTCACGGTCGACCTTCAACGGGGGAGGAACTATGAGCTTTTCGATTGCATCGTGCGTGCTGGTGAACGTCATCGTGAAGTAGATCTGGTGGGGCATCGCTGGGCCGTCGTACTTGTACGCGTTGCCGGGTCGTGTTCCGCTGAGATTCAGGATCCCTCCGGTGTAGCCGGGGGATGCATTGTGTTCGTTCATGAGTACTCCTCGTCAAACTCTGTGAAGTGCTGGATAGGGATGAGATCTGTTCTTGCAGAACTCCGTACGGCAGGTCCTCAGCTCCCGTCGATCGCGAGCGCTGCGATGGCGGCGGCGTCCCACAGGAACACCTGCACTTCCACTACCTTCCCGTTTCGGAGGGAGAACCACTCCAACGCTCGCATCGGAATGGAATTGGTCGCGCCGTGCCAAGGGAAGGATGCATCGGCGACGATGTGGATCGTGTCTCCCTCAGTCGACGCGAAGAGTTGATCGACCACTAGGTTTTTCGCGTCGATCGGAGACGTCGGATCCGTCAACCCAGCCATCATCTTCATGACGAGATCGCGGCCCTCGTAGACACCGCCCCATGGAAGTGATTCCGGCTCACGCACCACAACCTCGGGCGCGAAGTTATCTCTGACGGTCGCTTCGATCGTTGCTGGATCGGCCGAGTTGAATGCTTGATAGATGGTCCGCACCGTTTCGCGGGCTTCGTCGATAGATTCGGTCATGACAGGATGGTCAACTTTCGCAGTCCGATATGGATTGGTGGAGATCCGTCCTTGCAGTCGCACGGCCCTCGCTGTCGAGGATCGCATCGTGCAGTTCAACTGCGCCGTTCGCTGGTCACTGAACGGCTGTCGTGGGCCGTTCCGAGCTCGCAAGGTGTGGTTACCGCCACAGTCAGCGTAAGAGAAGCAATCAATCTGCCGAATCGGCGTTCGCAATACACGAACCTTTCTGCCGGCTCGCCGTGGTGAGGTTAGTGTCCTTGCTGTCGAATAATTTCCACAGGCGAGGGCGACTCACTCGGGTTCGGCGAAGGCATATGCGGTTGCGGACTGCGGGCACGCGGCGTGAAGACTCGCATCGAGTGGAACTCGGCAGGTGCACTCGCAATCGAATTCCGCGCCTCACGAGTGCTGCCGACTTGCCCTGGTGTGACGGCGGCGGATTGTGTGTGCGCCGACGAATGCGCCGTGGAACAAACACAAACAGAAGGGGCTTTTCATCATGGGACAACGGGTACAGGGCAAGGTTGCCATCGTCACCGGCGCAGCGAGCGGCATGGGGGCAGCTGACATTCGACTGCTGGCGGAGGAGGGCGCATCGGTCGTTGCGGCCGACGTTGACAAAGTGCGCCTGGATGTTCAGGTTGCTCAGCTGGTGGAAGAGGGCCTGTCGGTTACCGGTGTGACCCTCGACGTAGCGAACCCCGACGACTGGGCGTCCGCTGTGCGTACCGCCGAGGAGATCTACGGTGCCGTGACAGTGCTGGTAAACAACGCGGGAATCCACCGCACGGTCGGCCTCGAAGACACGGACCAGATGTTGTGGGACCAGATCATCGGTATCAATCAGACCGGTGTGTTCTATGGAATGCGGGCGGTGGTGCCATCGATGCGTCGCGCCGGCGGAGGTTCGATCGTCAATATTGCCTCGATACACGGCATCGTGGGAACCGAGACTGCAACCGCCTATCACGCGAGCAAGGGCGCCGTCCGATCGATGACGAAACAGGCTGCCTGCCAGTACGGTCGTGAAAAGATCCGCGTGAACTCGATCGACCCGGGTGTGATCGAGACTCAGATTCTCGCCGATGCCCGTAAGCACACAGACTTGGAACCAATGACTCAGTTGATCCCGCTGAAACGGTTCGGCGATGCTCGTGAGATCGCGAACGGCGTGCTGTTCCTGGCATCAGACGAGGCGTCGTTTATCACTGGCACCGACCTGGTCATCGATGGCGGAATGATTGCGATTCAATAGACGAAGATCAGCGATTGCAACCTTGATCGTTCGTCGGGGTGAGCAAGGTGAACCATTTGCGCGCCGGGGTGCGGGCTGCCGTCTTGATGATCACCTGTATGGCGTCCGGCGAGGCTGACCGGTGGAGACGCCGATGGCCTCGACAGACCGAGTACTGTCGAGGCCTCGGTCGTCGAGCTCAATACCCGCACCGTCACCGCGAGCATTCCGTCAAATGCTTGCAGGCTTACCTCGGACATTTTGGAGTCAGCCGAGGGCTTCCTCTGCCCGGGGCGCTGTCACGCGCGAGTTCACTGGTGATCTGCACGACCACGAGCAGGATCCGGTTCTGGTCCACGCATCTGGAGATGCTCAACGCGGTTTCCGCCGTCCGGATCCGAACCTTGAATCGAGCTCCGGTGGTCGTTGAGGATAGGTGTGCGTGGCGGGACATAGGCCTGCGCACCTGAACGCGACGCCTGTGCGGCAGGTTCAGTGGTTGCGCTTGTGCACGAAGACGCAGGGGGTTCGGATTCGCCGCAAGGCGGCGCGCGACGGCCGCCAGCGGCGATGTGCGATAGTCCTGTACGCCGATGCGCTGCGAAGCTGGACGGCGATGTCGATGATGGCGTCTTCCTGGCCACCGACAAGGCCAAGCTCCCCGCATCGCCGCAGGATATCTTGAGCTGGGACGTCGTAACGCTCGGCCGCCACCTCGGCATGGAGCAGGAAGCTCGAGTAGACCCCGGCCCATCCCTGCACGATCGCGATACGATCCATCTTTGGCCATCGGGTGAGGTAGCGATGGACAACGTCGTCTGCCGCGTCCAGCAGCCGAGCGACATCGAGTCCAGTCTTTACTCCCATCCGGTCGAAAACCGCAGAGAGAACTTCAGTCGGCGAGTTGCCTGCCCCTGCGCCGAGGGCGCAAAGCGAACCGTCGATGTATCGAACGCCGGCTTCGAACCCGAGCACAGAGTTGGCGACACCCAGAGACATGTTTTGATGGCCGTGATACCCGACCCATGCTTCCTATCGCTACTTTCATCTCGGTGGTATGCCCGCGCCGCGTGCGGGTGGGCGGTGGCCGGCGGCATCCGGCGGCCTGCCCATGTCGGGTTAGTCACAGACCGAGATCCGCACGTCGCCGAGCCGGTCGAATTCGGCGAGGAAGTGATCACCGGGAAGCATGGGCACCGCGGCATGGATGAGATGCCCGGGCTCTAGTGCGACGCCGTCGCCACCGAGGACGTTCGCAAGCCATGCGACCACCGCGACGGGATCGCCGAGCGCGGCGGCTCCGACGCCTGCATCGATTGGTTCGCCGTTGCGTGAGAGAACCATTCCGATCATTCTGGGGTCGTAATCGGTAACCGCGACGACGTTCTCGGATGCGACCATGGCTCCGTTCGAGGCCAGATCGGCGACCGTGTCGGCCAATCGGATTCGCCAATCACGGATTCGGGAATCCACGATTTCCATTGAGGCGACGGCACCGGAGATCGCACGTCGTGCGCGTTCTGGGGTGATGCCAGGTCCGAGTAGCCGCTCACCCAGGACGAAACCGATCTCGGCTTCGAGCTTGGGCGAGATGAAGTTGCCAACGGACACCTCGGCCCCGTCGCGGAACACGGTCGAGGCCAGCACTGGACCGTAGTCAGGGGTGTTGAGACCGATCAGTTCCTGCATCGCCTCGGATGTTGCCCCGACTTTGTGGCCGATGACACGATCGCCTTCGGCCAGTAGGAGTTTGACGAGTTCCTGTTGGATCCGATATCCGTCGGCCATGGTCAGTGAACTGTGAACGTCGGTGAACGGCTCGATTGGCGTGTGATTTCGGCGCGCAGCATACAAGGATCGTGCCATCGCAACGGCATTCGGGGTCGGCACCGGGTGTTTCCCTCCGTGACAGTGTTTGGAACGGCGAGGGTATGTGCACTAGAGCGTGTCTGCTATTTGCGGACGCGGTGATGGATGACGAGCGCAGCGAAGAGTACGCCACCGAGAAAGGTGGTGGCGTACTTGTCGTAACGAGTGGCGATGCCACGCCACTGCTTCAGACGCCCGAAACCACGCTCGACGGTATTGCGTTCGCGGTACCGGTCCTTGTCGAACGCCGGCGGCCGACCCCCTTCCGATCCCTTCGCCTTGCGACGTCGGATCTGGTCACGGCATTCGGGGATGGTGTGGGAGATCCTGCGTTCCCGCAGGTGCTTTCGGGTGCTCGGGTGCGAGTACGCCTTGTCGGCCAGCAGGCGGAACGCTTCGGTGTCGTGAGCGCGGTGCGCGTCGAGCAGCGGCGCCAGGTAGGGGTTGTCGCCCGCCTGTCCCGGCGAGATCAGCAGCGTCAACGGGCAGCAGAACGTGTCGGTGAGAGCGTGGATCTTGGTGCTCAGCCCGCCGCGGGAGCGGCCGAGTGCGTGGTCGGCGGGTTCATTGGCCAGATTCTTGTCATTCGACCGAGCCCCCTGTGTGGGCATCGGTCAGGGCACCGGCGGAGTGCTGGTGGGCGCGGACGATGGTCGAGTCGATCGACAGCAGACGTTCGAGCTGTTCTTCACGTTCGGGGGCCGCGGCCCGTACGGCGGCGAACATCCGGATATAGGTGCCGTCGTCGGACCAGCGGCGATGTCGTTCCCAGATCGATTGCCACGGGCCGAAGTATTCGGGCAGATCGCGCCACGGTGACCCGGTTCGGAACCGCCAAGCGATCCCGTCGAGCGTCAACCGATGGTCATTCCACGGACGTCCCCGCCGACCAGCCAGTGCGGGGAGGACGGGCTCGATCACAGCCCACAAATCATCGGAGATCTCATCGGCGCGCAACACTCACCCAGCATCACGCATCAATCCCCGAACATTAAGCAGACACGCTCTAGGCCCCAGCGTGCGATGTGTGTTCACCATAGCCGAACAACCACCGAATATTGCGGTCATCGACAGTAGAGTTTCCTGGGATATGCTGCTCTGAAACAGAATTGAGGAAATATGGAAGAGAACAAGACGGTATGCCGTGAGTACCTGGACGCGATCGGCAGAGGGGACGCCGCCGGGGTGCGCTCGTGTGTGACTGATGACTTCGTTCACGTTCAGCTAGGGACGAGCAGCGCTTCGGGTCGTCGTGACCTGCAGGGCGTCCTCGAGCTGGTGGAGATGCTCGATCAGATCACCGTGTCCGGGGTCGATTTCACGTTCGAAAGCATGACCGAGGAGCGGAACCGGGTTGCGACGTTGGTAACCGGCAAGTCGGAACTTATCGGGGGCGGTCGGTACGACAACATCTATTCCATCCTCTTTCATCTTCGCGACGGAAGGATCTTCATGATGGAGGAGCTGTTGGACACCAAGTATCTGGATACCGCGCTGGCCGGTGTCCTCGGAGGAATCCAGACTGGATGATCTGGGCATTGAATAGACTACGGGCCCGACCATACCCTGGTGGGGCCCGCAATCTGGATTAGTCAGGAGTCGAGTGCGCCTTCGAGTGCAATGACCGGCAGCGCGCGCTCGGTCATGCTCTGGAAGGCTGCGTAACTGGGTGCCATCGCGACAGCGGCATCCCATACCTTCGTTCGCTCGGCACTGCCACCGAGCACTTCCCGTACCGTGACATCGATTCGCCGCCGTTGGAGGGCGACCTGTGCGTGTGGGGTGGCCCGCAGGTTGTGCACCCTAGGAAGGATCTTTCGAGGATCCGGCGGCGGACCCGATGATATAGGCAGTGCCGTCGACACGGAAGTAGGGCATCGCCGTGTCTCGTTGCCGTCCGGTGCGCCTGTCTCGGTCGACTGATGTGAGTAGGACATTGATACTCCTGCTGTCGCAGATCGTCGTTGGCCAGATTCTGTACGCGGATTGGATCGTGGTTGATTCTGTTGAAAATGCTGAGCACACGTTGAGTAGCAGTGCAGTGGCTCTGAATGGTGGTTCGCAATACCCGAACCGTCATGTCGTCGCCTGATCTGACGAAATACGCTGCTCCTCGGGCCCAACGTCCGGCTTTCGGGTATGTGGGCCACATGGGACAACCGCCCGTGTTTCGATTCGAAAAGGAGTGTGGGATGGGCTTGTTGGACGGCAAAGTCGTGCTGATTACGGGGGGTGCTCGTGGACAGGGACGTGCTCATGCTTTGACCTCGGCTCGCGAGGGTGCGGACGTTTTGATCGTCGACATTGCAACGCAACTGGACACGGTTCCGTATCCGATGGCGTCACCGTCGGATCTCGCTGAGACTGTGGGACTCGTGGAGGATTTGGGCAGGCGGGCGATCGCGGTGCAAGCAGATGTGCGATCACAACCGGAGATCGATCGCGCCGTAGCGGAAACCATCGGCCGGCTGGGCAAGCTCGACGCGCTCGTAATCAATCATGGAATTTGGTCTTCGGCACCGTTCTGGGATATTACAGATCGCCAATGGGAGGAGATGCTCGGGGTCAACCTCTCTGCGGTGTGGCGGTGCGCGAAAGCAGTTGCTCCGCACATGATCGAGCGGGGACAGGGATCCATCGTGGTGACTGCCTCGGTTGCCGGTTTCGAGCCGGGCTTCAATGCGACGCACTATTCGACCGCCAAACATGGAGTTGTCGGTCTTGTGCGAAACCTGGCTTACGAGCTCGCCCCGCACGGGGTGCGGTGCAATGCGGTAGCTCCGGGTGTGATCGACACCCCCATGATCAACAGCCAGGTCTCGGTCGACATTCTGGTCGGACGCCCGGGCGGCACGACCGCCGATCTCGTTGCGGCAGGTTCGCATTACCACGCACTCAAAGGTGCGACGGCGTTGCCGCCGCAGGCTGTGGCGGATGCGGTGCTGTGGCTCAATTCCGATATGGCCGCCAGCGTCACTGGCGTCACCGTGCCGGTCGATGCCGGCCACATGACTCTTCCCGGGTTCAATCATGCGCCGACGAGTTGAGTGTTCTATCGTTGCTCGACGAACCAGGTGGCGATCTGGGTCCGCGATGTGAAACCGAGCTTCATCAGAATGTTCTCGACATGTCCTTGGGCGGTGCGCTGTGAAATGACGAGACGCTCCGCGATTGCCTTGTTGGTGAGCCCCTGCGCGACCAGTGTCGCCACCTCCGTTTCACGCTTGGTCAGCTCGGTCAACTCGCCGGCGTGCGTTCTCTTCGAAGTCGGCAGTTCGTCGAGTGCGAAGGCGACCGCCGCATCGCGATCCATCTCCCTGCCACGCACTGTCGCCGTCTCGAAACCCTTCATGCCGAGAGCGCCGCGTGCTTGGCGTTCGCACACGTCCTGGAAGACCTGCATGTCGGAGAAGGTGACGTTTTCCCCACCCATCCGCTGCCACAACGCATCGGCTGCACCCAACAGGGTGGCCGCCCTCTTCTCGTGGTGCTGGTCCGCTGCGATCCATGCCAGGACCTGCAGGCACCAGGCGGTGGCCAGCGGATCGTCCACCTGACGGGTGAGTCTCAGACCGCGTTCGAGTGACCGCACGGCTTCGCCGGGATCTCCCTGTCTCCACAGGGAGATCCCGAGGGCCCATAGCGGGTAGGACTGCAGTACAGACGGACCGCAGGGTTTCGACAGCTCGAGTGCTTGGTAGAAACGTGAGACGGCTTGCCCCATGTCGCCGAGGAGCATGTTCGCGAGCCCAATTCCTTGAACTGATCCGAGTTGCATGAAAGTGTTGCCCCGGTCGCGGAATATCTCGAGGGCGCTACTCAGGTGGGTGACGGCGAGGCTGGGTTCGCCCTGGTAGAGCCTGTGGAATCCGTGGGCGTACTCGGCGAAGGCGTCGATCGCACGATCCGTTGACCGGTCGCCGATTGCGACGGCCTCGTCGATCAGTTCGGCGGCTGACAGCGTGTCGCCTTGAAGCCCGGCCAGCACGCTGTCGATGAACAGCGCGCGGGAACGGTCGCCGTTGCATTGATGCTGAACTCGCAAGGCCCGATCGAGCCATCTGCGGCCCTCACCGAACAGGCCTCGAGTGAGCCAGAAGGGGTACAGGGTGGTGGCGATCAGGAGACCGGCTCGATCTTCTCCGGGTTCGGTGAGGCAGAACTCCATCGCGTCTCGCAGATTGGGTTGTTCACGGTCGAGTCGTGATATCCATTCACTGTGCTGCGACGTGACCCAGCCATCCGCGCCGCGTGCTGCCAGTCGGCCGAACCAGTCCCTGTGCCGGCGTCGTAGGGTCGGGTAGTCACCGCTGGCGCCTAGCTTCTCCAGGCCGTATTCGCGCAACGTTTCGAGGAGCCGGTACCGGACGACGGACCCCGGCTCTTCTCTGATGAGGATGGACTTGTCGACGAGCGAGCCGACGACGTCGAGCAGCGTCTGGTCGGTCCACGCGTCGACACAGACTCCCGCTATTGCGTCGAGTTCGACGCCGCCGGCGAAGACGGAGAGGCGTGCCCACAGTGATTGTTCCTGTGGCGTGCACAAGTCATAGCTCCAGTCGACCGACAGCCGCAATGTCTGTTGGCGGGACGGAGCGCCGCGGTATCCGCTGGTCAGTAGCTCGTATCGACCAGTCAGATGGTCCAAGATCTGTGACGTGGACATTGCGCGCAATCGCGCGGCCGCCAATTCGATCGGAAGCGGCAAGCCGTCGAGGCGATGACAGATCTGAGCGACTGTCATCCTGTTTTCCTCGGTGAGCTCGAACTCGGGCAAGTTCGACCTGGCGCGCTCGGCGAAGAGTGTCAGCGCGTCGTAGCCGTGTTGCCCCTGGGTTGCCTGTGGACGGGCCAAATCGGGTGTTTCGAGCGGCGGTACCCGCATGATCGATTCGCCACCGATGTTCAGTGGCTCGCGGCTCGTGGAAAGAATCCGCAGTTCCGGGCAGGTCCGGAGTAGCGATTCGCTCAACTCGGCAATTGCGCTGAGGATGTGCTCACAGTTGTCGAGTACGAGGAGCAGCCGTCGCGAGGCGAGATGCTCTGCCAGGACTTCGTAGATCGGTCGATTGGTGTGGTTGCGCACCCGCAGCGCGTCCGCGACCGTTTCGGCAAGTAGCGAAGCGTCCCGAACCTCGCCCAGCTCGACCAACCAGACGCCGTCGGCGAATGCGCGTTGTGTGGCTGCGGCAGCCCTGAGTGCGAGGCGTGTCTTCCCGACACCGCCGATACCGGTCAGAGTTACCAGCCGGGACACCGACAACAGCCGCTTGACCTCGGATTGTTCGCGTCGTCGCCCGACGAAGCTGGTCAGCTCCATGGGCAGGTTCCCGACCACTTTGCGTGCTATCTCAACCACCTCTCGATGCTGCCACCTTCGGTGAACATATTCCATGGACATCTGCCCTTAAGCGGCGAGGTGACTGCTCACCGTTGACCGCGCCGCTGGAGACTCCTGGCCGAAAACAGGTAGGTATCCCCGCAATGTGGCCGGTACACCGGCCGCCGTACGGCAAGAAGCTTGACGCTGGACCTTGTGACCGCTCCTGTTGTCGGCGACGACATCGGTGGTGGTCGAACACAGCAGATGTAGGAGCCATGATGCTCGGAACCGTTACCAAGGCAGGAAAAGTGCTGGATCTGTTCACCGCCTCGAGCCCGGAGTGGGGTGTTCGCGAGGTTGCCGACCGGCTGCAGATCCCCAAGTCCAGCGCGCATGCACTGTTGGCGACTCTGAGCGGCATCGGCTTGGTACGCAGGCTCGCAGAGGGCAGATACCGGCTCGGCTGGCGCATAGTGGAGCTGAACCGGACCCTGATCGACAGCACTGACCTTCTGACGGCTGCGCGCCCGCAACTGGGGTATCTCGCCGACCAATTACGCGCGACAGTCCAGGTCGCGGCGCTCCGTGAAGACGCGGTGATCGTCCTCGACAAGGTCGTCGGAGCCGGAATCGCGGACTTCAGCGCGTCGGCGGTGGGACGGGCAGCACCCATCCACTGTTCCGCGTTGGGGAAGGTTCTGCTGGCGCATCTCGACGTGTGCCGTGTAGATACCATCGTCGAACGTCACGGTCTCGAGAGACGAACCGCCCGCACAATCACCTCGTCGTCGCGGTTTCGCGCGGAACTCGAGGCGGTTCGGCTTCGCGGCTGCGGCTACGACATCGAAGAGTCGACGGGCCGGCAATGCTGTGTCGCCGCGCCCGTTCGTGATGCGGATGGGGATGTATATGCTGCAATCAGCATTACCCTGCCTCTGCATCCGTTCCGGCGGAATCCCGAGATGGTGTGTCGCGCCGTGCAGCGCGCGGCGGCCGGGGTCTCGAGGATCAGTTGTCCGGTCGAACAACGCCACATTGATGGATCATCATGAGTGAGGTTTGCGTCTTCGCTCCGTTCGGGCATTCCGAACAGCGATTCTGAACAGACAGCCCCCTCCTTACAGTGGCCAACTACTGATGTGGTCGCCGGTAAGGCCGATATGGGAACACACCATCTTCCGTTTGCCTGTGCGGTCGCTGACAACGACCCGAACAAGAAAGCTGACCTCCTTGTCCTCGATCGACCTCGTACCTGCGTTTCTCGGACGCCAAACAACATGCGGGCGACATGTTCGCATCCTTGCCCTGGTCGCTGCACTGATAATTCTGGACGGAGTTGATCTTCAACTGCTCGCCCTGACCACCCCACGAATCGTTGACGACTGGAAGATCGACGCCGCTGTGATGGCACCGGCACTGACCGCAGCTCTCGTGGGAATGGCCGTCGGTACTCTCGTCGGTGGGTGGTTAGGCGACCGGTTCGGCAGGCGCCGGGTAATTCTCTTCAGTGCAACGGTCTTCGGCGTCATGACACTTGCTACGAGTCAAGCAGCGGATGTCACTGCGCTAACGGGCATCCGCTTTCTCGCCGGATGCGGTTTCGGTGCCGTCACACCCAATATCTATTCGCTGTCCGGTGAAATATTTCCCGCCAGCCTGCGTGCACGCGTGATGGGAATACTCGCCGTGGGCATTCCTCTCGGTGGTGTCGTCGGTGCCGGAATCGCCCTCGTCGCGATCGGTCCCCTGGGTTGGCGGGGATGTTTCGTGCTCGTTGGCGCCATCACCATCGCGGTAGTGACGGCCGCGTGGCGCGGACTCCCCGAGTCCCCGAGTTACTACTTCATGTCGGGTTCGGTCGAGAAGGCCGTATCGACGTTGCATTGGATTACCGGCCGAACTACGGCCGAAATCCGCACGCTGGCTGATGCAGTTGCCGTCGAAGTGCGTGGTGCCACTACTGCGGCGGATGGTTATAACGAGACCGACAGCGGCGGAATCTTCGGAAGCCGAAGCTTGCGTCTTACCGTGGGGGCCTCGATTTCGTTCTTTGCGCTCTTCTTCATCACTTATGGCCTTCTCAATTGGCAACCAACTCTCCTTGAGTCGGCCGGCCTCGCGCTCGACACTGTGTTGCAGGCGAGCCTGGTCCTCAACATCATGTCGACCGTCGGCGGGCTCCTTGTCGCAGTCGGACTCGACCGGGTCGGCTCGCGGGTCACCATAATCTCCGGTGCGGTCGTCGCGGCCGGAGCGCTCGCCGCCATGCCGATGCTGATTTCGGTCGCGGTTGGCGGTAGCGGCGGCGGTGAGATCGCCCTGTTCGTCTCGATCGCGGCAATAGGCTTCATTATCGGCTATGTAGGCGCAACTCTGTACGCCAATGTCGCGGTGGGCTATCCAATCCGATTTCGCTCCAGTGGTGTCGGGTTTACCGCTGCAGTCGCACGTTCGGCAGGAATCGTTGTCACATTCACGGGAGGGTTTCTTCTCTCCGCAGCGGCTAGCGGTGTGATGTTCTTTGTGACTTTGGTCGTGATGAGCGTCGTCTTGGTGATCGGGGCTTTGATCAACAATCGTCATATCGTGCCGTTTCGAAGGCACCTGCCTGGTTCGCGCGCGGCTCGTCACCGCGACGCTCGCGCGCTGGAATGAGCGGCTCCGGCCGAATTCAACTGCTGTAGAAATTGTTCGAGCGTCACTCCCGCGGCACGAAACGATACGACGAGAGATGGAATATGAACGACAAGCCGGAGCGTCTGCGCGAGATTGCGCGCACAATCGAGATCGACGGGCTCGAGACCAACTATCTGGAGATTGGCAAGGGCGACACCCTGGTCCTGCTTCACGGAGGCGAATTCGGGGCATCCGCCGAATTGTGCTGGGAAGAAAACATTTTTGAGCTGTCGAGCCATTTTCGCGTGATAGCCCCGGACTGGCTCGGATTCGGTAAGACTGCGAAGGTGCATGATTTCGTCGACGGCAAGGAAAGACGCCTCCGGCACATGTCGCAGTTCTGTCGAGCAGTGGATGTCGATGACGCAGTCTTCGTGGGAAATTCCATGGGGGGCGCGATGCTTCTCGCTGATGCCGCATCTGCCTCCCCGCTTCTGCCCGCGCGCAAAATCATCAGCGTCTGTGGCGGAGGCACCATGGCCAAGAATGACTCCGTCGACGCGCTGTTCGCTTATGACGGTTCCTTCGAGGCGATGGAAAGACTGCTAGGGGCATTGTTCCATGGTGAGTACTGGCGTTCAGATCGCAGCTACATTCGCCGGCGTCATTCGGCCAGTATCCAACCTGGTGCATGGGAAGCAGTAGCAGCGGCGAGATTCCGTCGACCTACTGCCGCCGCTGCGAAGGAATCGAGCCGGAGGCCCGATTATCGCGCGATCGATGTCCCCGTGTTGATCGTTGCGGGGAACCAGGACAAGCTCAAGCCGCGTGGATGGGCTCGAGAGCTTGCAAGCGATGTCCCAGGCGCGACGTATGTCGACATCGACGACGCCGGGCACTGCCCGCAAATCGAGCAGCCTGATCGTTTTCACCGTGTACTACTCGATTTCATCGAGAGTTGATCGCGTAGTAGCCGATGTCCAGAAGGTGGGAAACTTCACTTCGGTTTGGTTGGCTCGAGGGGAGAAGGCCACGACATGCGAGTCCTACGCCGATCGCCATGTCACATGAACAAGGGTTACCCGGTGCAACTGGGTTTGATAGGTCTAGGGCGCTGCGGCAGCAGTTCGGCGGAAACCGGACGATGGAGGCAGTGCAGTCATGATGAAGCTTGGTTACAAGGCGTCCGCGGAACAGTTCGGTCCGCGGGAGTTGGTGGAGCTGGGTGTGCTGGCGGAGCGGCACGGGATGGATTCGGCGACGGTGTCGGATCATTTCCAGCCGTGGCGGCACGAGAGCGGACATGCGCCGTTCTCGCTGTCATGGATGACGGCGGTCGGGGAGCGCACCTCACGGTTGCAGTTGGGGACGTCGGTGATGACGCCGACGTTCCGGTACAACCCGGCGGTGGTGGCGCAGGCGTTCGCGACGATGGGGTGTCTGTACCCGGGGCGGATCATGCTCGGTGTCGGTACCGGCGAGGCGCTGAACGAGATCGCGACCGGTTTTGCGGGCGAGTGGCCGGAGTTCAAGGAGCGGTTCGCGCGGCTGCGGGAAGCGGTGCGGTTGATGCGGGAACTCTGGTTGGGTGACCGGGTCGATTTCGAGGGCGACTACTTCACCACGAAGGGGGCGTCGATCTACGACGTGCCCGAGGGCGGGATCCCGGTGTACATCGCCGCGGGCGGCCCGGTGGTGGCCCGGTACGCCGGTCGCAGTGGTGACGGGTTCATCTGCACGTCCGGTAAGGGCATGGAGTTGTACACCGAGAAGTTGATGCCGGCGGTCGCGGAGGGGGCGGCCAAGGCCGGCCGGGATGTCGCGGAGATCGACAAGATGATCGAGATCAAGATTTCCTACGACACGGATCCGGAGTTGGCGCTCGAGAACACCCGGTTCTGGGCGCCGCTGTCGTTGACGCCGGAGCAGAAGCATTCGATCGACGATCCGATCGAGATGGAGAAGGCGGCGGATGCGTTGCCGATCGAGCAGGTCGCGAAGCGGTGGATCGTGGCGTCGGATCCGGACGAGGCGGTCGCGCAGATCCGCCCGTATCTCGACGCCGGGTTGAACCACCTCGTCTTCCACGCACCCGGGCACGATCAGAAGCGGTTCCTCGAGCTGTTCGAGAAGGACCTGGCACCCCGGCTGCGGGGACTCGCATGACACACAACGTGACCGATACCCCGCTGTGGCAGAAACTGTCCGATCACCATCGGGAAGTCGCATCCACGCACCTGCGGGAATTGTTCGACACCGACCCGAACCGCGGCACCGACCTTGCCCTCACCGCAGCCGACCTCTACATCGACTACAGCAAGCACCGCGTCAACCGCGACACCCTTGGGCTCCTCCTGGATCTGGCCCGAGCGGCGGGTGTGGAGGAACGCCGGGACGCGATGTTCGCGGGCGAACACATCAATACCTCCGAGGACCGCGCGGTGCTGCACACCACGCTGCGGATGCCGCCCGAGGGTGAGCTGATCGTGAACGGGCAGAACGCGATCGCGGAGGTGCACGCGGTGCTCCGTCGGATGGGCGAGTTCACCGACCGGGTGCGGTCCGGTGACTGGCAAGGGGCCACCGGGCAGCCCATCCGCACGGTGGTGAACATCGGGATCGGGGGTTCGGACCTGGGGCCGGCGATGGTGTCCCGGGCGTTGCGGCATTACGCGGACGGCCCCGAGGTGCGGTTCGTGTCGAACATCGACCCTGCGGACCTGCTGTCGACTCTGACGGATCTCGACCCGGCGAGCACACTGTTCGTGGTGGTGTCGAAAACGTTCTCCACGTTGGAGACGATGACCAACGCGGCGGCGGCCCGCCGGTGGCTCACCGAGGCACTAGGGGAGGGTGCGGTCCCGCAGCATTTCGTCGCCGTCTCCACCGACGAGGAACGGGTGGCCGCGTTCGGCATCGACCGGGCGAGCACGTTCGGGTTCTGGGACTGGGTCGGGGGGCGGTACTCGGTAGGTTCGGCCGTCGGGCTCGCGGTGATGGCCGCGATCGGCCGGGAACGCTTCGCCGAGTTCCTCGACGGTTTCCATGCCATTGATGAGCACTTCCGCACCGCCCCGCTCGAGGCCAACGCGCCGGTCCTGCTGGGTCTGCTGGGGGTCTGGTACGCGAGCTTCTTCGGTTGCGATTCTCGTGCGGTGTTGCCGTACTCGAATGATCTCGTCCGGTTTCCGGCGTACCTGCAGCAGCTGGCGATGGAGTCGAACGGGAAGTCGGTACGGGCGGACGGAAGCCCCGTCGAGGTGATGACGGGTGAGGTGTTCTGGGGTGAGCCGGGCACCAACGGTCAGCACGCCTTCCACCAGTTGCTGCATCAGGGCACGCGGTTGATACCCGTGGACTTTGTGGGTTTCGCGCATCCCCTCACGGATCTCCCGACTCTCGACGGGGTGGGGTCGATGCACGGGGTGCTGGTGGCGAACATGCTCGCCCAGTCCAAGGTGTTGGCGTTCGGCAAGACAGCAGACGAGATCGCTGCCGAGGGCGCCGAGACCGAGCGGATTCCGCACAAGGTGATGCCCGGCAACCGGCCCTCCACCACCATTCTCGGGAGCAGGCTCACCCCGTCGACCCTGGGACAGCTGATCGCCCTGTATGAGCACCAGGTGTTCGTGCAGGGGGTTGTGTGGGGTATCGATTCGTTCGACCAGTGGGGAGTCGAACTCGGCAAGACCTCAGCACTGGAACTGGGACCGGTTCTCGCGGACCCTGACAGTTCCGCCGCCCTCGGGGACAGTTCCACCGACGGATTGATCAATGAGTACCGGCGAGCACGGGGCGGACACTTATGCCTGCGTTGATGTTGAAACTTCCGACACCGGTCGCCGAGTCCTGGGACTGGCAACTCACTGCGGCATGCCGGGACGCCGATCCCACGGTGTTCTTCCACCCTGACAACGAACGCGGCGAACCACGCAAGAGTCGAATACGTGAAGCCAAGCGGATCTGTCGTCGTTGTCCGGTGCGGGCCCGGTGCCTCAAGTACGCACTCGAAGCCAGGGAACGTCACGGGACGTGGGGTGGATACACCGAAGACGAACGACGAACACTCCAGCGACAGTCCGCACAGTACGAGCGAGACCGCGCTTCCTGAACTCGCGGATGCTGCTGCACCCTCACGATTCAAGGCAACGCGACTGGGTCGAATCCTCTGGCATCGCGCTCCAAACGGCAAGCTGGAAACTGGACAGGCAGGAGACAAGATGACTGAGAAGCAACCAGCGGTCATTCACGCCCCGGCGCCGTCCGCGTCTGCGATGCGGCGGGTGTTGCGGCGGGCGCGGGACGGTGCCACGTTGAACGTGGACGAGGCGGCGGTGTTGTTGCAGGCGCGTGGCGAGGATTTGGTGGATTTGTGTTCGTCGGCGGCGAAGGTCCGTGATGCCGGGTTGCTGGCGGCGGGTCGGCCGGGGGCGGTGACGTATTCGCGGAAGGTGTTCATCCCGCTGACGCGGTTGTGCCGGGACCGGTGCCATTACTGCACGTTCGTGACGGTGCCGGGCAGGTTGCGGGCGGAGGGGCGGGGGGCGTACCTGGAACCGGACGAGGTCCTCGAGATCGCCCGGCAGGGCGCCGAATTGGGCTGCAAGGAGGCCCTGTTCACGTTGGGGGACCGGCCGGAGGAGCGGTGGCCGGAGGCCAAGCAGTGGCTCGACGAGCGGGGCTACGACTCGACGCTGGACTACCTGCGGGCGATGTCGATCCGGGTGCTCGAGGAGACCGGGCTGCTGCCGCACCTGAACCCGGGTGTGATGAGCTGGGAGGAGATCTCCCGCCTCAAGCCGGTGGCCCCGTCGATGGGGATGATGCTCGAGACCACCTCCACCCGGTTGTTCACCGACAAGGGCGAATGCCATTACGGCAGCCCGGACAAGGACCCGGCGGTGCGGTTGCGCACCCTGACCGACGCGGGCCGGCTCAGTGTGCCGTTCACCACCGGCATCCTGGTCGGCATCGGTGAGACGGTCCGGGAGCGGGCCGAGTCGATCATGGCGATCCGGAAGTCGCACAAGGCGTTCGGGCACGTCCAGGAGGTGATCGTGCAGAACTTCCTGGCCAAACCGGACACCGCGATGCGCGATGCCCCCGACGCCGGCCTCGAGGAGTTCACCGCGACGATCGCGGTGTCCCGGCTGCTGCTGGGCCCGGGGATGCGGATCCAGTCGCCACCGAATCTGGTGTCGATGACCGAGTGCGCGGCACTGCTCGGGGCCGGGGTCGACGACTGGGGTGGGGTCTCGCCGCTGACCCCGGATCATGTGAACCCGGAACGGCCGTGGCCGAACCTGGACACCCTGGCCGAGATCACCGCGGCCACCGGGTTCGAGCTCACCGAACG
>NZ_JBHVEY010000012.1:220227-250419 GCF_042802055.1 Rhodococcus sp. NPDC057529 | reverse complement strand
CACCGACATCCACACCGCCACCGGACCCGCCGCCACCTTCGACACCCTCACCGTCCTCGAGTCCTACCCCCTCGACACCACCACCCTCACCACCCTCACCACCCCCGACACCCCCGACACCACCGGCCTCCACGTCACCGATGTCCGGGGCGCCGACGCCACCCACTACCCACTCGCCCTCGCCGTCACCGAGGGCATCACACTTCACCTGAAATTCGAATACCTTCCCGCCGCACTCGACCGCACGGCGGTAGAATCCATTGCCGGGCAGGTAATCCGGGTGCTGAAGTCGATCGCCACCCGCCCAGATCTCCCACTCGCCCGGCTCCACCTGCTCAGTGACACCGAGATGCGCGAACTCCTTCCCATTCGTGGTGGGACTCCGGGTCCCGACAGGACATTCGCCGACGTCCTCACCGATGCCGCCGCATTCGATCCCGCGGCACCGGCACTGTCGTACGGAGGCCGGGTGGTGTCCTACCGCGAGCTCGACGAGACATCGAATCGTCTGGCGCGCATGCTCATCGAGCAGGGTGCCCGGCCGGAGACGTTCGTTGCGATCGCCATTCCCCGGTCGATCGACTCCGTGATCGCGATGTGGGCGGTGGTGAAGACCGGCGCGGCCTTCATGCCCGTCGACGTGACCTATCCCGACGCGCGGATCGAGCACATGCTCACCGATTCCGGTTCCTCTCTGGGCATCACGGTCGGGACCCACCGCAGCCGCTTGCCGCTCACCCTCCGATGGACCGTCCTCGACGCCCCGGACGTCACCACGACGATCGGGCGCTATCCTGCGACCCCCGTCCGCGACTCCGATCGCAGGACGCCGCTGCGGGTAGATCACCCCGCCTACCTCGTCTACACCTCGGGGTCCACCGGCACTCCCAAGGGTGTGGTGGTCGGTCACCGTGGACTCGCGCAGGTCGCGGCAACCCAGATCGAGCTGATGGGATCGGATCGACGGTCGCGGGTCCTGCACTTCTCGTCGCCCACGTTCGACGGTTCGATCTTCGACTACCTGCTGGCCTTCGGGGTCGGGGCGACGATGGTGATCACCGCTCCGACGGTGTACGGCGGCAGCGAGCTGGCCCGGCTGCTGGCCTCCGAACGGATCACCCACGCGTTCGTGCCGACTGCGGCACTGGCCACGACCGATCCCGAGGACCTCGACTGCCTGACCGACGTGGTGGTCGGAGGCGAGGCATGCCCACCCGGTCTGGTGTCCCGCTGGGCCCCGGGCCGCAGGCTGCGCAACGGTTACGGCCCGACCGAAACCACCGTGATGTGCAACGTCAGCGAGCCGATGTCGGTCGGAACCCCGGTGACAGTGGGGTTCCCGATCGACGGGGTCACCGAACTCGTCCTCGACTACCGGTTGCAGCCGGTCCCGGCCGGTGTGCCCGGCGAGCTCTACATCGCCGGCGGCGGTCTCGCCCGGGGCTACCACCGGCGAGCCGGACTCACCGCCGCACGCTTCGTCGCCAACCCGTACGGCGAACCCGGCGAACGGATGTACCGGACCGGTGACCTGGTGCGCTGGACCAGGGGCGCACGTGCACTCGACTACCTCGGCCGCACCGACTTCCAGGTGAAGATCCGCGGCTTCCGCATCGAACCGGGCGAGATCGACAACGCACTCACCCGGCATCCCGAGGTCGACTACGCCGCCACCGTCAGCCGTCCGGGACCTGCCGGAGACGCGATACTCGTCTCCTACGTACTGCCCGCCGAGGGCACCGACCCCCGCCCCGCGGAGCTGCGCACCTACCTGACCGATCGTCTGCCGTCGTACATGGTCCCCGCCACCGTGGTGACGATCGACGAGATCCCGTTGACGCGCGTCGGCAAACTCGACCGCGCCGCGCTTCCCGACCCCCCGCTCGACTCGACCACCCCCGGACCGCGCCGCGCCGCGACACCGGTGGAGGAAATCGTGACGGACGCGTTCGCCGCGGTGCTCGGCATCGACCACGTGAGCGTCGACGACAATTTCTTCGACGCCGGCGGCAACTCGCTCAGCGCCACGCGTGCGGTCGCCCGCATCGATGCAGCCCTCGACGCCGATCTCGGCGTCCGCGCTCTGTTCGACAACCCGACGCCACGCGCCCTCGCCCACCAGCTGGTGCGACGGACGGATGACGCCCCGCGACCGTTGATCGCCGGTCCCCGACCGCCCGTGCTCCCGCTGTCACCCGCCCAACACCGGATGTGGTTCCTCAACCAGTACGACCCCGCCTCGCCCGCCTACAACATTCCCGTCGCGCTTCGACTCACCGGGGCGCTCGACACCGACGCACTCTCCGCGGCACTGACCGATGTCGTGACACGGCACGAAGCACTCCGCACCATCTATCCACTACACGACGGTCAGCCCGTCCAGGAGGTACTGCCCCCGGAGGATGCAGTCCCGCACGTCGACATCGTCCGTGCCACCGACGACGACGTGACGGCCCGCATCTTCGGGTACGTGACCACCGGGTTCGACGTCACCGTCGACCCGCCGCTCCGCTGCCGGCTGCTCCGTCTCACGCCCGAACAGCACGTTCTCGTCCTCGTCCTGCACCACATCAGCGCCGACGGCCGATCGATGGTCCCGCTGACCCGGGACTTCGTCACCGCCTACACGGCCAGGACGCGCCACCGGCCGCCCCGCTGGTCACCCCTGCCCGTCCAGTACGCGGATTACGCTCTCCGCCAGCACGAGTTGTTCGGGACACCGGCCGGCGACCACAGCCTGCTCGCGAGCCGGCTCGAGTACTGGATGCGCACGCTCGACGGACTGCCCGAGGTTCTGCCCCTTCCCACGGACAGACCACGCCCGTTGCAGCGAACCCTGCGTGGCGACCGGTGGGACTTCCGCGTCGACGCGGACGTGCACCGCGCCCTGCGATCGATGGCACGTCACCGAAACAGCACCCTCTTCATGACGGTGCACGCGGCACTGGCCGTCCTGCTGTCGCGGCTGACCGGCACCTGCGACATCGCCATCGGCACCGCCGTCGCGGGCAGGCCGGAACCGGCGCTGGACGACCTGGTCGGCATGTTCGTCAACACCCTCGTCCTACGTACTGGCGTCGACGCGGCCGACACGTTCACCGCTCTCCTCGCGCACACTCGCGAAGCCGATCTCGGCGCGTTCACCCACGCCGACCTGCCGTTCGAGCGACTCGTCGAGGCTGTGACGCCGGTTCGCTCCACCTCGCACTCCCCGCTGTTCCAGGCGTCGCTGGAGTTCGAGAGCGCCGCCCGGCCCGCCCACCTCACCCTGCCGGACGTCGAGGTCGAGGCAGTCGACGTCGCGACGGCGATCGCCAAGGAAGATCTGGAGCTCCTGGTCGTCGAGGAATTCGACAGCGGCGGTGCACCTGCGGGCATCGCTGCGGCCTTCACCTATGCCACCGATCTGTTCGACTCCCCGACGGTCGCGCGGCTCGCGGAACGATTCATCCGCATCCTCGAGGCGGTGGCCGACGACCCGGACCAGCCGGTCGGTGACATCGAGATCGTCGACGCCGTGGAGCGCGGACCGGACGTCGGCGCCCACGGACCGGTTCCCCGGTGCTGGCCGGAACTGCTGTCCGATGCCGCCCGGACAGGCGGCGATGCCGTGGCCGTGAGCTGCGAGGGACGCGACATCACCTACCGTCGACTCGACGAGCGTTCCAGCCAGCTGGCCCGCCTTCTGATCGAGCGCGGGGCAGGGCCGGAAACCTTTGTCGCTTCGGCTATCCCACGCTCGATCGAATCGGTGGTCGCCCTGTGGTCGGTGGTGAAATCCGGTGCCGCCCCGGTGCCGATCGACCCGACGTACCCGGCCGACCGGGTCAACCACATGCTGACGGATTGTGGAGCGATACTGGGTGTCACGTCGTCCACGTATCGGCCACACCTCCCCGACACGGTGCCCTGGCTGATTCTCGACGACCCTGCCTTCGAAGACGGCCTCTCCGCCTACGGTCGTACGGCCCTGACCGATGCGGATCGGCTCGCTCCGTTGATGCTCGCCCATCCCGCGTATCTGATCTACACGTCCGGGTCGACCGGGACACCGAAGGGCGTCGTGCTCACCCACACCGGGCTGGCGAATCTGGCCGAACACGAACGCACGCACCTGACGGTCGCGCCCGGCGCACGAGTATCGCACCTTGCCTCACCCAGCTTCGACGCATCGATTTTCGAGTTGACCATGGCATTCTGCGCCGGCGCCCACGTCGTGATCGTGCCGCCCCTGACGTACGGCGGACCGGAACTGACCCGGCTCCTCGACGACGCCCACGTCAGTCACGCCTTCATCACCCCGACCGCGCTCGCTTCCCTCGACCCCGGCCGTCTCGAGTCGCTGCGGGTCCTGACCGTCGCGGGCGAGCCGTGCCCGCCGGTGCTGGCCGCGCGCTGGGCACCGGGCCGGCGCATGTTCAACGCCTACGGCCCCACCGAGACGACGATCATGTCGCACATCAGCGAACCGCTGACGCCGGACGGCCGGATCGCCATCGGCCGTCCCGCCCGGGGATTCGTTGCCGCGATACTCGACAGCCGGCTGCATCACGTCCCAGCGGGAACGCCGGGCGAACTGTACCTCGCAGGTCCCGGGCTCGCCCGCGGATACCACGCACGAGCGGCCGAAACCGCACGGAATTTCGTCGCCTGCCCGTTCGCCGGAGCGGGCGAACGGATGTATCGCACCGGGGATCTGGTGCGGAGGCTCTCCGACGGCTCGGTCGAACATCTCGGTCGTACCGATTTCCAGATCAAGGTCCGAGGATTCCGGATCGAGCCTGGCGAGATCGATTTCGCCCTGACAGCTCGGCGGGACGTGGATTTCGCCGTCACACTCGGCCGGCCCGCCCCGGGCGGAGACACCGCGCTGGTCACCTATGTCGTTGCTCGTCCCGGTTTGACCATCGACACCGGGAACCTCGACGAGTACCTGTCCCGGCGGCTGCCCGCGCACATGGTGCCGACGACCTTCATCGAGCTCGAGCACATCCCGTTGACCCCCACCGGAAAACTCGATCGTGCCGCCCTTCCCGATCCGGAGTTCCCCTCGCGCACAGCGCGATTCCGTCCACCGCGGACACCACTGGAGCGGGAGGTGGTCGATGCTTTCGCGGAGATCCTCGGCACCGAGCCGGGACGGTCCGGAAGGATAGGTGTCGACGACGACTTCTTCGCTCTCGGCGGTACCTCCTTGACGGCGATCCGGGCGCTCACCACCCTGCAGGAAAGTCTCGGTCGCACCGTCCCATTGCAGGCGCTGTTCCTCGATCCCACCCCGGCCGGGCTGGCCGCGCGGATCGACGCACGATCCGCACCGGACACGGTGGACGAGGCACTGCGCGTACTGGTGCCGCTCCGCCCTGCCGGCACCGGACCACCACTGTTCTGTGTGCATGCCGGAATCGGTCTGGCATGGGCATACACGGCGCTGGTGCGGCACCTCGCACCGAGTCGGCCCGTCTACGGCCTGCAATTGCCGTCGATCAGTGGTGGACCGGAGCTCGATTCGATCGAAGAGCTGGCCCACCGATACGTCGAGGAAATCAGAACGGTCCAATCGGCGGGTCCTTACCATCTCCTCGGCTGGTCGCTGGGCGGGACCATCGCCTACGCGATGGCGACGGAGCTGCGCCGCGACCGCGACGATGTCGCCTCCCTCGTCCTCCTCGACAGCTATCCCGGGAACGCGGACGACACCCCACCAGCGCAGCTGGGTGTCGATCAGCTACTCGCAGGTCTCGGCGTCGAGGCCGCGACGAACGGTGACGGCGAGCTGACCTACGCGCGAGCAGCAGAAGCCCTCGAAGCGGCGTACGGGCCCGCGGCCGCACTGACACCCGAGCACCTGCGCCGAATCAACGAGGGATACGAACGCTCGTCTCGGATGCTGACTCACTTCACCCCCGAGGTTTTCGACGGGGACGTGCTCTTCGTCACCGCCGCGACGACGACGCCGGAAACGGGTACGGCCCTGGATGCCTGGCGGCCGTCGATCACCGGAAACATCCGTGAACATCGGGTGCCGTGCGCCCACAACGACGTGATGCAACCCGAACCCGCTCAGCAGATCGGCCCGATCGTCGACGCCTATCTGTCCGGCGACGGGTAGAGCCTGTCCAAGGTGGCACAGATGCCGTTGATACTCGGATGCAGATACAGTTCCCGCATCGGAAGCACCGGCAACCCCTGACGGCGCATCATGCTGTCGGCCTTGATGGCGCACAACGAGTTGCCGCCGAGCTCGAAGAGGTTGTCGTCGGCGGCGATCGTCATCCCCAGGACCGCCTCCCAGATGTCGGTGAGCGTTCCCGCCAGTCCACCCGCAACGGATGTGTGCGGTACCCGGGAGCGCGGCGGGGTCCGATCGGGTTCGGGAAGACGGGACACGTCGAGCTTGCCGTTGATCGTGAGGGGAAGAGCGGCGACCACGGTGATGGTGCGCGGCAGCATGTACTCCGGGAGGAATTTCGCCGCCCGCTGCCGAATCGCTTTTCCGTTCCCGCCCGGGGAAACCACAAACGCATCGAGACCGGAGCCGCCTGCCGCGTCCTCACTTCCGCTCGTCACCACCGCCGCATCGACGACGGCGGGATCGTCGAGCAGCACACCGCGCACCTCACCGAGTTCGACCCGGAAGCCGCGGATCTGAACCTGAGTGTCCAGCCGGCCGAGGTGTTCGAGCGTGCCGTCGCGACGCAGTCGACCCCGGTCTCCGGTTCGGTACAACCTTCGGTTCCCGCACGCCGGGACACTGAGGAAACGCTCCGCGGTGAGCTCGGGCCTACGCAGATATCCGAGCGCCACTCCCGCACCGCCGACATACACTTCCCCGTCCACACCCCCCGGAACCGGCCGTCCTCGTTCGTCGAGCACGAACACGTACCAGCCGGGCAGCGGCCGTCCCACCACCCGGGTGCCGGCCACCGCGTCGCCGCGAGTCACGGTGTGCGCCGTGACGTGTACGGTCGTCTCCGTTGTCCCGTACATGTCGACCAGTCGGCATTCCGACTCTGGATACCGGTCCATCCAGGGCAGAAGCGCCCGCGCATCGAGCGACTCGCCACCGAAGACGACCAGGCGCAGCGCATCCAGCCGATCGAGCTCCCGGTCCGCCTCGGCGAGTTGCGCGAAGGCCGACGGGGTTTGACTCAGAACACTCACCCGCTCGTCGGCGAGCAGTGCATGGAATTCGACCGGTGACCGAGAAATCCAGAAGGGGACGATGACCAGCCGCGCTCCCGTGAGCAGCGCACCCCAGATCTCCCAGACCGAGAAGTCGAAAGCGGAGGAATGAAACATCGACCAGGTGTCCACGGGGCGGAGGCGGAACTCCGCGGTAGTGGCCGCGAGAAGCGCCAACACCGCGCGGTGCGGAATCATCACCCCCTTCGGTCGACCGGTGGAACCGGACGTGTAGATCACGTAGGCCGCCGCGTCCGGATCGAGCCCGTCCCTGTCCGTATCCGGGGTGTCGTCTCGGACAGACACCAGCCCCCTCGGTGAGACCAACCGAATCTCGCTGCCCCACACTGGGTCCTCGACCTCGGTGACGACCAGGTGCACGTCGGCATCGTCGGCGGTGTACGCGAGCCGGTCCGCGGGATGCCGCACATCCATCGGGACGTACGTCGCACCCACGTCGAGCACCGCCAGCATGGCGACGATCAACTCCACGGACCGATCCAGGCAGAGACCGACCCGGTCGCCCGGGCGGATACCGAGTCTCCGGAGACCGGATGCCGCCCAACGTGATTGGTCGTCCAGTTCGGCGTACGTGAGCTGACGATGACCGTGTACCACTGCAATCGCGTCGGGCTGCTCCTTCGCGCGGGTCCGGAACAACGCCTCGATCCGTCCTGCACCGGGTACGGGCGGCGCGACCACCTCGAGGCCCGCCCCGGAAACCATCTGCTCGTCACCCACGGGAAGGTCGCCGACGCGCACGTCCGCCCCCACGCCGCGCAGCTGACGGCACATGTGCACGACGTGCCGCCCGAACTGCCGTGCGGCCTCGTCGTCCACCACATTCTGCTGACGATGCAGTTGGAGCCGGACGTCGCCGCCGGCGTCGACGATGGGAGCGAGAGTCAGCGGAAAGGGTGCGGACTGGCAGGCCAGCCAGTCCCGCGCGGACCGGGGGAACGTCGTCGTCACACCCAGCACACCGACGCCGACGTCACGAATGCCGCGCGGACCGTACGCAGCATCCGTGTCCAGCGGGGTACGGGCGTCGCACCCGAGCGAATCGATCGTGCTGCGGACGACCCTGTGCAGCACAGCGTTGTCGGAGCAGTCGACCGTCGCCACCGTGCAGTGGTAGAAGCCGCCGAGGACGTACGGCGGGCGATCTCGATCCTCGCACCAGGCTGCCACTCGCACGGTGTCATCGTGCTCGTACCGGCCCAGGACCAGTGCGGCCGCGACGGCGACGGTGGCAGTGACGTCCCCACCGATCCGCCCCAGCGCAAACTCGTAGGACACCGGTCCGGAACGCTGTTCGGCTGCCGCCCAGAGGAATCCGTGGCGTCCCGCACTCGCCGACGGCAACGGATCGAGCGCTTCGCCGTCATGGTGCTCACCGGGCGGCCCCGCGAACACGGCGTCCACGCCCAGGCCACCGGTCAGGACCTCACTCATCGTGGCGAGCGCCGTCGAATCCAGATCCCGGCGGTCCGCTGCGAGCACCAGGTCGGCCACCCCGTCCGAGTAGAGCAGCAGGACCGCCCGAACCCTGCACCCGTTCGTGCCGACCGGCCGCCGCAACTCGCGGTCTCGGCGACACCGTGCGGCGGCATCCGCGGCAGATCCGTTCACCCGTTCGATCCACAAGCGCGGGGCCGCAACCTCATCCCCCCACCATCGGACCCTCGCGGACTCCAGCACCGCTGCTGTCGCCTCAGGATCGACACCCCTGGTTATTCGCACCGACTGCGCATGGCCGTACGCCGCGCGCGCCAGCCCAGCCCGACCCCAATGGGATTGGTGCATAGGGTGACTCTACCGAAAAACGTTCCACATCATAAGCGGCGGGACACCACCTCCGCCCGCCGTCACCGCGCCGTGAACCCGCCGTCCACCGTCACGACGGTTCCGGTGACGCGCCGCGAGTCGTCGGAGGCAAGCCAGAGCGCGGCGGATGCGACGTCCTCGGGTTCGATGAGCGCGTTGATCGGCTGCGACTGCACGAACACGGATTCGTGTTCATCCACCTCCAGACCGAGGGAGCGCGCGATCTCGGCCAGCATCCTGCCCTCGAACGCAGGACTGTCGCGCACCGAACCAGGACACAGGGCGTTCACCCGGACCCCGCTCGGGGCATAGTCGAGCGCGACGGCCTTCGTCAGTCCGATCAATCCGTGTTTGGCGGCGACATAACCCGCGAAACGGCGGTAACCGACAATGCCCGCTGTCGACGAGATATTGATGATGCTGCCGCTGCGCTGCCCGACCATGATCTTTCCGGCGACGGCGATCGTGCGCCAGGCACCGGAGAGATCGACATCGAGCATCAACTGCCACTCGCGCTCGTCGATCTCATGAGCCAGTGCACCCGAGGGCGCCGCGATTCCGGCGTTGTTGACGAGGATGTCGATGTGGCCGAACCGTTCGTGTGCAGCGTCCACCGCGTCCCTGACCTCACCCGACACGCGCACGTCGACCGCACCCGTCAGCACCGAGACCCCGTGGGCGCGACACAGCTCGGCGGTGTACTCGAGCTGGCTCGGCGTGCCGAGTGGATACGGAACACCCGGCAGATTCCGCGCGACGTCCACGAGCATCAGGTCCGCACCGCCGGCGGCGAACGCCACCGCGCACGCCCGGCCGATGCCCCTGGCCGCGCCGGTCACGACCGCCGCCTTGCCGTCCAGGCCCGGACTCATCGGGAACCCGATTCCGCGAGCTGGGCAGCAACGACACGCAGCAGAGCGTGCGGATGATCGGTGAGGTACATGTGGCCGCCGTCGAGTTCCCGCACCGAGATGTCGGCCGTGGTGGCCGCCTGCCACTCGGCGGCCTGCACCGAGCTGACCAAGTGATCGTCACGACCACGCAGGGCTGTGATGGGAACGTCCAGACGTGGGTGCGGCGGGGGCCGATAACTCTCGTGCATGTCGACGTCGGCGCGCAGCACCGGCAGCAACAGCTCACGTAGTTCCGCGTTCTCCAGAGCCGGGTGCGAGTACCCGGCCAGTTCGTGAACCCTGGCCAGGAACTCGGCGTCATCGAGCAGTGCAGCGCGAATGTCGCGAACATGGCGCGGTCCCGGTGCCCCGCTGACGAACAGCCGCGTCACCGGCACCGAGCCGTCCGCAACCAGCCGATGCGTGAGCTCGTAGGCGAGAACGGCACCCAGGCTGTGCCCGAACACCGCGACCCTCTCGGCGTCCTGCCCCTCGCACAGCGCTCGGGCCAGCAGATCTTCGACAGCCGCCGCGACATCGGTCAACAGCGGTTCGACGAACCGCTCCTCCCGGCCCGGCAGCTGCAGGGGCACGACGGCCAAGCCTGGCGGGGCCAACCCGCGCCAGCCGCGAAAGAACGACGCCCCCGAACCCGCATAGGGCAAGCACAGGAGCGTGGTGGCGTCCATTGCTCGACTCCGTTCACACGAAACAGAGGATGTCCGGTTCTGTCGACCCTAGGCCGCCCGCCGCCCCAGAAGTGGCGGATTGTCCGATTACTGTGAGGCACACGCCACTCGCCGGCCTGTGGGTGAAGCCGTTGCCGTCGCCACTACTGCACCGGGGGTGGGGGCGCCTTGTGCATCATCACCGCGGCGACCGCCCGGGCCAGTTCCGGATCGGCCACCCCGCCGGTGCGGGCGATGAGGGTCGTGTGGGTGGTGGCCACCGGATCCTCGTGCTGATCGGTGATCACATTCTTGGTGACGATGATGTCGGTGCCGCCCATCTGCCGGAACGACTCCAGGCAGACATCACAATCCAGCCGGTCCCCGACCTGCACCGGCCGATGCAGAATCAACTGCTGGTCGGTGTGCATCATCTGGCTCAGGTCGTAACCGACCAGAACCCGCACGAACAGCTCCTCGATCGCAATCGACCCGAGGATGCTGACGAACGTGACCGGTGCGATCAGCCCGTCGTATCCGAGCGCGTAGGCGGCGTCTTCGCGGGTATGAGCGCCATGCCGATCCTGCACGGCCCGGGCATACTCGCGAATCTTCTCCCGCCCGACCTCGTAGCCGGTGACCCGGTGATGGCGCCCGATCAGACCCACCATCACGGCCGCGACGTCCGGTGGCCGGGTCACGGCACCTACCCCTGCGCACCCGGCAGCGGGGAACCCACCGTGAACTTGGCACCGAACGGATCGGTGATCTCCGCGGTCCGTCCGTACACCATGTCCGTCGGATCGTCCGCGGTACCACCGCCGGCCCGGGCCGCGGCGACGGCCGCGTCGGTGTCGGTAACCTGGAACAACGTCCCCCAGGAGGACTCCGAGGCGGACGGATCGCCCACGATGCCACCGATCTCGTGCCCGTCCGGCCTGCGCAGAAAGGTGAAGTCCACGCCGGGCAGGTCGTCGTTCCCGTCCAGCGTGAAGTCGAACACCGACGCGTAGAATTCCCGCGCCGGGCCCGGATTCGGCGTCACCAAGTCATTGCGCAACAACGTGTTCGGCTCGTTCACGAGCTCGCAGCCGACATGCGCCCGCCCCTGCCACAGCCCGAACTGCGCACCGGCCGGATCGCGCACCATCGCCATCCGCCCCTGGTCGGCGATGTCCATCGGCTCGATCAGCAGCGTGCCACCCGCATCCGCGGACCGAGCGACCGTCGCATCGAGATCGTCCGTCGCCAGGTAGACGTTCCACCAGAACGCGGTGGCGTTCTCGTCGGGATTCGGCATCAGCGCGGCGACCCTCTTGCCGCCGAGCAGACACATCGTGTACCTGCCGTACTCCTCGGGACCCACGTCGAACTCCCACCCGAAGACCGACCCGTAGAAGGCCATCGCCCGGTCGAGATCCGGGATGCCCAGGTCGATCCACGTCGGGGTACCGAGTGGTTGATTCGTCGTGACCGCGCTCATCGCTGCTCCTCCGCTGCCGGGATACCCACTCGACGCTAGCCCGCGGCACCGACACTCGGCGGCAGAGCCACAGGATTCGTTGTCGCGCTCCGCGAACCCCGTGTCCTTTCGGTCACCGAGAGCGAGGTACCGGTAATTCGGTGGGTCGGTCCGACACGCCGCCCACCGTACTGACTGCGGACGGCCAGATGGACGTACGCGCGGCCGATGCGGCCGTTGCCGTCGGTGAACGGGTGGATGGATTCGAACTGGGCGTCGATCGGGGTGTAGTCGCGGCGGTGTAGTAGCCCGGTGCCATCAGCAACCGGTGCGCACCGCTGAGACCCGGTCCCGATCGCTGTTGCGAAGGCCAGTAGGGAATCGACGTCGCCACACCGAGGTGTCGCGCAGCCCCCGGGCGGGGATACTTGGGTTCATCGGCGGGTAGCGCAAACTCAGGGTAGAGGCGACGCGGTGGCCGGGGCACGGTCAGCCGCGTTGGCCGGATCGCGATTGTGCCCGCAATTGCTTGGGGCCGGCACCGAACCAGCGTCGACACGAACGGGTGAGCACACTCTGCTCGGCATAGCCGAGTTCGCGGGTCAGGTGGGTCAGGGTCATGTCGGTCTCGGACAGATAGTGGAGCGCCATCTCCCGCCGGACATCGTCGACGAGGCCGGCGAACGTCGCCCCCTCCGCGGCCAGGCGCCTCTGCAGGGTTTTGGGGTGCAGCCGCAATTGCCTGGCGACGACCGGCACGGTCGCCGCGCCGGTCGGCAACAGGTGCCGGACCAACTCGCGCACGGGCGTGCTCGAGCCCGGCTCACGCCGGTCCATGACGGTGTCGAGGTACTCCAGCATCGCGCGATGGGCGGGTCCGTCGTGTACCAGCGCTCGGCTCAGATCGGCGGTCCGGATCGTGAAGCCGGCGCGGGGCTGGGCGAATCGGGGCGTACACGAGAAGTAGTGCAGATAGTCCGATCGCGGCGTGAGCGCATCGTGCGGAAGATTCACGATGACGGGGTTGTAGGTCGACCCCAGCATGAAACGCAGCACACGCAACGCGACACCGAGCGAGAGTTCGATCACCTGCGGGCACGCACGCGGGAGCGGGGTGAGGATCTTGAATTCGAAGAACGACAAACGTTCGTCGGGCATCGGCATGATGGTCGTGCCGATCGCCGGACTGTACGCGGCCATGTAGTGGTCGAAGATCGTGAACGCGTCGGCAACCGTACTCGTGGTCCGCGCCGCAACACCGACCGGGCCCAGAATCTCGATACCTTGCCGTGCGCCGAGTCGGCGCCCGAAATCGGGCGTAGCGGTGGCGGTCGCCGCCAATTCGACCGCGTCGATCAGCGCTGCATAGGCGAAGAACACGTCGAAGCGTCCGATGTCTGCCGGCCGAATCCCGACCTGGCGGAGCAGCGTCCCCGGGTCGACGCCGAGTTCGGCCACCAGGTCCGGATAACCGGTCAACGATGTGCCACGGATCACGGACATGTCTTTCAGTGTCAAATAGTTGTCCTCTAGTGTCAAGAATGACGGTCGGTCGCCCGCGATGATGGTGAATGCCACACCAGCCCGATCGAAAGGTTCCGAACATGACCCTCGCCGCCGCCCCCGGCCCGGCCACCACCGTCACCGTCACCGGCGCGATGCTGCCGCTGGTTGCGCTACCACAGGGTGAACTTCTCACGGTGAACGTGAACGACTCACCGCTGATAGAGAATTCGCTGGGTCCGGGCGTACACTTCAAGCCGCTGCGACTGGATCTGGAGAACGGCGAATGGGTCGTACTGGCCACGTTCGCGCCGGGCGCGAAGATCCCGCTGCATTACCACACCGGCGCTGTCGACGCGTGGACGATCAGCGGCAGCTGGCACTACCTGGAGTACCCGGAGCAGAAGCAGATCGCGGGGTCCTACCTGTACGAACCCGGTGCGTCGGTGCACACGCTGGCATGCCCGGACTCCAACACCGAGGACACCGTCGTGTTGTTCCGGGTGTCGGGGGCGAATGTCAACTTCAACGACGACGGCACGTTCCATTCCGTCCTCGACGCCGCGATGATCCGCCACCTCACCGATGTGCTGTCGGCCGAACAGAACCTGGGCCCGATCAACTACATCGGCGGCGGCGCAGCCGACTTCACCTCGAGGGAGGTGTGATGCGCGCGGTCGCCATGCAGGACGCCACGCTGTCGGTCATCGAGGTGCCGGAGCCGGTGCCGGGCCCGGGCGAGGTTCTGGTCGAGGTGATCGCGAGCGGAATCTGCGGTTCGGACAAGAGCTGCCTCACACACGGCGAGGACTTCAATCGTGCTGCGGTAGGCGCTTTCGGCACCCCGATGCTGGACCTGTCGCAGTCGATCGTGTTCGGGCACGAGTTCGTTGCCAGGATCGTCTCGTACGGTCCCGGCACCGAGCAGAAGCTCCCGGTCGGAGCTCGGGTGGTGTCGGTACCGTTCCTCCTGCGCGACCAGCCGGTGATGCTCGGCTTCGCAGGAATCGAAGCCCCCGGTGCCTACGCGCAGCGCATGCTGCTCTCCGAGGCGCTGCTGATTCCGGTGCCGGACAACGTGTCAAGCGATGCGGCAGCGCTCACCGAACCGCTCGCGGTCGCACTCCACTCACTCAACCGGGCCGACGTCGGCGCCAACGATGTGCCGTTGGTGCTCGGGTGCGGCCCGATCGGACTCGCCGTCATCGTGCTGCTCGCCGCACGCGGCGTCGGCCCGATCGTGGCAACCGACCTGTCGCCGGAGCGGCGCGCCCTGGCGATGAAGCTCGGCGCGGATGTTGTTGTCGACCCGACCGTCGACTCGCCCTACCAGGCCTGGATGCAGGCCGCGGCCACCGAGGATCCGGCACTGATGGCGGCCCCGACCGCATTGGCCGGCCAGCCGGCGCTCCGGCCGACCGTCGGCTTCGAGTGCACCGGTGTTCCGGGTCTTCTGCAGCAGATGATCTCGGGTGCACCTCCCGGGTCGCGGATCGCGATCGCAGGCATCAACCTGCATTCCGAATCCATCGAGCCCGCCCAGGCGGTCGTGAAAGAGCTCGACCTGCGGGCCTGCCTGTACTACTCCCCGGAAGAGTTCGCACAGACCCTGCAGATGATCGCCTCCGGCGCCATCGACCCGACCGCATTGATCACCGGCCACGTGGGCCTCGACGGTGTCGCCGACGCATTCCAGCGCCTCGGCACCTCGCCTACCGACGCCAAGATCCTCCTCGACCCCACCCGCTGAGCAACCCTGTGCCAAGCCAGGTCGCTCGGCCGTGGAGCGGGCTCGTGGTCAACACGTCTCGAACGAAGGTGTCGGATAGGTTCCGTCCAGGGCTTCTCGCCTCGGGCCGTACATCCGCAGAATGAGGTAGGCGTCCTTGGTGGGGATGGGCAGGAAGTTCGGGTCGTCCACGTGGCTCTCGGTGTCGGAGCCCAACTCCAGGATGTAATAGCCATCGCCGTCCGGGGTGAGAGTGCGGTCGCCGCGGCTGTGACGGTTGAGGGCGTTGTGCGCCATCAGGCGGTCGTCGCTGCCGTAAACAGTGAACGACCAGAACTCGCTGACCGGCGGGGGCAGGAAACGTGCGCGGTAGGTCTTGCCGTCCGTGCCGTTGATGGGCAGACCGTCGGAACCGGTCTCGACCTTCACGTACACCGACTCGACCGGAGGCAGGCCCCACTGCCCGAGGAAGGTGCCGATGGCGAAGACCTCACGCCGCGTGTCCTGGAGATCGGCGCGTGTTCCCAGGAATTGTCCGGCGTTGGTCATCCGCGGCGCGAGTTCACGAATGCGTGCCATGCCCAGGCGTTCACCGCGGTCGGCGGCCTCGAGCTGTTCAGGGGTGACATCGACTCTTCCGGGTCCCAAGCCGATTTCACGGTATCGGGTCAGCCAGTCCGCGTCCGCTCGGGCCATCGACCCGAGGCTCAGCACGAAGTCGACGCGTTGCAGCCAGTTCGTCACCGCCGGGTCGGGATAGGCGCGGGTGGACGGGATGGAAGCTGGGTCACCGAGGAACTCGGACAGGGTTTCGATCTTCCACCTGTCCTGGTAACTGCGGGCGATCTCCAGATCGTCGCCACCGACGGTCATGATGCGGCCCATGACCTTGATGAGGTCCGACTCCGAGCGCACGACCTCGTCGACACCGTCGGGCACCGTGCCCACCCACGAGCCGCCCGTGAACAGGAACCGCCCACCCCGGGTGCCCCGCGTACGCGATCCGATCGTGGCGTTCGTGTAATGACCCAGATCCATCGTGTGCAGGATCCAGTAGCGGCCCTCGTCGAAATCCGGGATGCTCACCACCACAGGTTCGGCCTCGACATCGAACCACCCCTGCAGATGCAGGGTGTCGTTGTTGATCGTCGGATGCGCGGTGTACGTGTCGTCGGCGAGATCACGTAGAAGCTGGAACCGATTCAGGGCGATACCCGGCTCGATGGTCGTCTCGTAGAGGAATTTGTACGCCTCATCGATCGAATACCCATACAGATACGCATCACGGGCCAGCTCATCGGAAATCGCCACACGATCACCTCCGGTGTCCTCACACAACGCCACCGACCCTACCAACCAGCCCACCTTTCGACCGGAGCTTCGGCTGGGTGTGCGAGCGTTGGTCGATTCTCCGTCAATTCTCGTCGAAGAGGATGACTTGTCGGATGGCATTACCGTCGGCGAGTTGGTCCATCGCGGCGTTGATGTCCGCCAGTGCGATCCGGGACGAGATCAGCTTCTCGACCGGCAGCTTCCCGTCGCGCCACAGCTGCGTGTACACCGGTATGTCTCGGGCCGGTACCGCGGAGCCGAGGTAGCTGCCGATGACCGTCCGAGCTTCGGCCACCAGGCCCAGCGGCGAAATCGAGGATCGGGTGTCCGGGGCGGGGAGTCCGACGGTGACGGTGGTGCCACCGGGGCCGGTGGCGGCGACCGCGGTCTCGAATGCGCGCGGGTGCCCCGCTGCCTCGATGACGATCGGCGCCTGAATGTTCGACGCCGCGACTTCCCCCGGGGTGTAGGCCGCGGTCGCACCCAACTTCGTTGCTTGCGTGAGCTTGTCGGGATTCGAGTCGACTCCGATCACCTCGCCTCGGTCGAGGGACAGCGCAGTGATCAGCGCGGCCATGCCGACACCGCCGAGCCCGACGATCATGACCGCTTGTCCCGGCTCCGGGCGGCCGGCGTTGATGACGGCACCGCCACCGGTAAGGACGGCGCATCCGAGCACGGCGGCGACGTCGGGGGAACGTCGTCCCCGACGGGTACGACCGAATGCCGGTCGACGACGGCATGCGTGGCGAAACCGGAGACACCGAGGTGGTGCTTGACGTCAGTGCCGCCGCGATGCAGGCGGATACCTCCGCCGAGGAGGGTTCCGGCGTTGTTGGCAGCGCCGCCTGGGGTGCAGGGAAGTTTTCCGTCGGTTCGGCAGCCGGCGCAGTCGTTGCAACGCGGCAGGAAGGCCATCACGACGCGCTGACCGACCGTCAGGTCGGATACGCCGCCGCCCAGCTGTTCGACCCGACCCGCCGCCTCGTGGCCGAGCAGCATGGGAATCGGCCGTGGACGGTCCCCGTTGACGACCGACAGGTCGGAGTGACAGATTCCGGCGGCTTCGATCCGGACGAGGACCTCACCCGGACCGGGCGGATCGAGTTCGAGTTCGGTGATCGAGATCGGTGTGGACTTCGCGTACGGCTGTGGACGGCCGCTCGACTCGAGAACGGCTCCGCGAATCTTCATGTTGTGGTTCCCTCTTCGGTGGCTGATGCCTAGGCGGTGATGTCGTCGTGGATCGGGATGGGGATCGGTTGGGCTACGACTCCGGCAGCGAGCAATCCGTCGATCTCGGTGGCGGTCAGGCCGGAATCGGACAGCACGGACACGGTGTGTTCACCGAGATCCGGTGCGGGACCGCTGACCGATCGCGGTTCACCCGCGATCTGATACGGCAATCCCACGTAGCGTCCGCCCTCCACCTTGCGGGGGTCGAGTCGAAAGATTCCGCTGGCGCCGACGTCCTCGGACTCGAGGACCTCACGGTAGCCGCGAACCGCGCCCGCGACGATTCCATTGCCGGAAAGCCAGGTGACGCACTCCTGCGTGGTGAGTCGGCCGAACACGTCGCCGAGGATCGCGAGCAGTTCGGCGCGGTGATCGACACGAGCCGGGTTCGAACCGAATCGGGGATCGTGGACGAGGTCCTCGCGACCGATGAGGCGGCACAGCGACGCCCAGTGTTCGACGGTGTATGCGGACAGCACGATGTGTCCGTCGCGGGTGCCGATCACATCCGCTGCCGGCGCCACCGTGGGCTGGCCGTTCCCTCGCCGGATCGGCTCCCGCCCGGTGTCGAAGTACTCTTCCCAGTTGGCTGCCTGCAGGTGGATCGCGACCTCCAGCAACGAAATCTCGATCTCGGCGCCCCGGCCGGTCCGTTCGCGGCGAAACAGGGCCGCCAGGATCGCCTGGGACAATGAGTCGGCGGTGGCCGCGTCGACGAGCGGCAGCCCGACCCGCAACGGGTCGCCGTCAGCCGTACCGGTGACCGACATGATCCCGCTCTCGGCCTGCGCGGCGATGTCCAGGCCGGCGCGTGCTCGGGACGGCCCGTGGGATCCGAATCCGGTGACGGAGGCGTAGACGGCCCGGGGGTTGAGTGCGTGTACGTCCTCGACCCCCAGCCCAAGCCGTTCCATCGCACCGGGACGCATGTTCTGCACCACCACATCCGCGCCGGCGACCAGTCGTCGAGCGATGTCTTTGCCACGGGGGTCGCGCAGGTCGACGGCCAACGACCGCTTGCCGCGGTTACAGGCTCGGATCATCGCGTCACCGAAGACTCCGATCCGGCGTGCCTGGTCGCCGTTCAGTGGTTCGATCTTGATCACGTCGGCGCCGAGTTCGGCGAAGGTGGCGGCAGCGGCCGGGGCGGCGATGTACTGACCGAAGTCGACAACGGTGATGCCGGCGAGTGCGCCATCGGCGGGACCGGCCGACTGCAGTGCCCGAAACTTCATGCACGATCTCCTCGATCTTCTCTCGACTGGTTGCTGTCAGGTGCGCCGGGTGTACCGTCGACGGTCCCCGACACGAGCACCGCATCATCGACGGCCCCGTCGGCGTGGGTCAGCAGATCGAGGGCGGCGATCCGGGCCCGGTCGCGTTCGGGGTCGACGGTCAGCGCGATCAGAACGGCACCGACTATCGCGGCGAGTCCGACCATCTGGAACGCGGTGGCGTAGCCCTGCGCGGGGGTGGGTGCGGCGTCGATGACGCGGCCGGCGAGCCACGGAGCCAACAACCCTGCCGACTGATAGACGGCGACGAATACACCGACAGTCGAGGCCACCTGGCGCTCCGGGCAGATGTGACTGACCGCGATCTGCATCAGTGAAAAGGTCGACAGCCCGACACCGTAACCGGTGACCACCAGCACGACGGCCGTCCAGGTGCCGGTCACGTACGGCAACACCACGAGCATGCCACCGCAGAGCACGAACGCGACGACGGCGATACCGCCACGGGCGACCCGGACGGACCGACCCTGTCGGACAAGATGATCCGAGACGAGGGATGAGATCAGCAGTGCGCCGATCCCGGTGATGCTGGGGAGGGCGAACAGGAACCCGGAGTTCAATCGACTGAAGCCGAGACCCTGTTCGAAGTACGAGGGCAGCCACGTGAGGACTACCGCCACGAAACCGTAGATGGCGAGCATGCCAACGGCACCGCCCCAGAATGTGGGCCGGATGGCGATGCGCCAGAACGCGACCCGTGCGACCTTTCCGGTCTCGCTGGATGCCTGTGCGCGCTCCCGCGCCCGGCTGACCGAATAGGGTCCGTCTTTGCCGACGACAAGCCACGCCACCGACCACACCAAGCCGATGGCGGCCATGGTGAGGAAGGCCGCCTTCCACCCGAACGTTGCCACGATGATCGCCAGCATCGGGGCCAGCAGGACCTTCGCAAAGGATCCACCGGTAACGACGATCGAGGTAGGTAGCGCTCGCTTGTCCTTGGGGAACCATCCGAAGACCGCGACGCTGTTGAGCGAGGCGGCCGGTCCTTCGGCGGCACCGAGCAGAATACGGCACACGAGCAGCGCACCGAAGGTGCCCATCAACAGGATCGGAACCTGCAGCACCGACCACAGCAGCACCATGCCCAGCAGCATCCACACGATCTTGACCCGGTCGGCGACGAATCCGCCGATCAGGCCGGTGACCGAGAACAGCATGTAGAAGGCGCTGCCGAGTAGACCGATATCCGCGTGCGAGAGTCCGAGATCGTCGGCCAACGGTTGGGCCACGATGCCCAGGACCGCCTTGTCTGCGTAGTTGATCATCTGAAACAACATCACCATGAACGTGATGCTCCAGGCTGTGCGCGCGGTGCGGGGGCTGACCAGCGACCTGGTCGCCGCGGCGCCGACTGCGTCGCTCTGCGCGGTGTCGTCCGTTGTGCTCATGTGCCGCATCTCCATCTCAGATCAGAGCCGACGCGCGGCGGGCCAGCGCGTCAAGGGCATCGCCGGCGTCCTGGGTCAAGCGGGCCATGACGTCGGCGACGGTGGTGATCTCGTTGAAGAATCCGACGCTTTGACCGGCCTCGGACTTGAGGAGCGGGGCAATCTCGTGTCGTTCGACGGCACCGAGGAAGTCTCCGACGAGAATGTCCTGATAGGGCATTTTCAGCGGATCCGGCGCCGTCGACGACTCCCACTCGTCACTCCACGCCGTCTTGATCTGCCGCAACGTCTTCCCGCTGTCGGCACGCAACCGGGTGGTATCACTCGACGAGGCACGGATGAGTTTGTCGAGCACGACGGGATGCGTCGCATGCTCCTCGGTGAACAGCCATGCCGTGCCCAACCAGACGCCGACCGCACCGAGCGCGAGGGAGGCCGCCAACTGCGTTCCGCATCCGACGCCGCCGGCGACGACCACCGGAATGTCGCCGGCCTGGGCGATGATTTGGGGTGCGAGACTGAACGTGCCGATTTCGCCCGTGTGTGCGCCGGCGTCGTAACCCTGCGCCACCAGAATGTCCGCCCCCGACTCGACGGCGCTACGAGCATGCTTGGGAGTGCCGACCAACGCGACGACACATTTTCCGTGGTCCTTCGCATCGCTCACCGCCGCCGAAGGACTTCCGACCCCCATGGCCAGGATGGGGACCTGCGAATCGAGCACCGCCCGCAACTGCCGGTCGGCCATGTGCTGCGAACGCACGAACCTGGACCTCTTGCCCGGCAACCCGTCGGCGGGCACGTCGTACTTCACTCGCAGCGACTCCACGAAAGCGGTGTGCCCGAACGGGATCTGCGCCTCCAACTCGGCCCGGTCGTCCCGCTCGGGCATCCCCGACGGCAGGACGAGGTCGACGCCGTACGGCAGGTCGCCCACGCGATCGCGTAGCCATGCCAGACCTTCGGCTATCTCGTCCGGGGTGTTGCGCGTGGCCCCCCAGATCCCGATTCCCCCGGCCTCGGTCACCGCGGCGACCACCTCGAGTGAGTGGGCGAAACCGAAGATCGGGACCTCGGCCCGGAAACGGTCACAGATCGTGGTGTGCAGGGCGCGGTTCACGAATACCTCCAGATGTTGAGACGCTGGAAACAGCATCGACCCGCCAGGTCCTCCGCACTAGAGGCTGTGCTTGCCAAATCCCATACGAAACACTTATGTTTGCGTCTGTGCAGGAGCGTCAGCTGAAGCATTTCCTGGCGATCGTGGAGGCCGGCTCGATCTCCGGCGGGGCCGCCCAACTCGGCGTGACCCAACCTGGACTGTCCCAGTCGATTTCGGCGCTGGAGCGCGACCTGGGAGTGGCATTGTTTCGGCGATCCTCCCGGCACACCGCGCTGACCCCGGCCGGGCGGGAATTCGTCGACACCGCCCGTAAGGTCGTCCACGATCTCGCCCGCACTCGGTCGATATTGCTGCAGGTAACCCGCAACGAAGCAGGCACCCTGCGGGTCGCGTGCCCGTCGTCGCTCGCGGTAGACCCCCTGACCTACCTGTTCGGAGCGTTCCGACGGCGGTATCCCCAGGTGTGGCTCGAGATGCGCGCCGTCTCCGACGGCAGCGTCGGCGTCGAACTGGTCCAAGACGGCTCGGCCGACCTCGCGCTCGATTTCGCCGCACGCCCGCCTCAGGGAATGTGCGCAACGGCGTTGGGCGAGAGGCGGCTACTGGCCGTGCTCCCGCGCGACAACGAAGAGGACGCTCCGCGCATCGTCTCCATCCGCACGCTGCTCGATCACGGACTGGTGACCTCTCGGCGTGGGGGCGCCAGTCGTAGCGCCCTCGAGGCGTTGGCCGGTGCCGACACCGTCGCCCACTCCATAGCCGTCGAGGTCGATCACGAGGAGGCCGTTCTACCGCTCGTCCTGGGCGGCGCCGGCGCCGCCGTGCTCCCGGACCGGCAGGCGCTGCTTGCCCGAGACACACTGGGGCTGAGGGTCGGTCGGCTGGACCCACCGATCACACAGCCCATCGCCCTCTTCGGACCGGCCGACCACGGCGGCGCATCCGCATCCGCATTCACCGAGATCGCCCGGGAAGCCGTGTCCGCGCATATCGAGGCGGAGCCCGAACATGGATAGCACTGCTGCAGACGCCCGTCTCCTCGAGGTGTTCATCGCGGTTCTGGACAACGGCGGTATCGGCGCGGCCTCGGCACGGCTCGGAATGAGCCCGTCCGCCGTGTCACAGGCCCTCCGTCGGCTGGAGGAGTCCCTCGGCATCGAGCTGTATCAGCGGCACTCGAGGCCGGTGCGCCTGACCGAACCGGGCGCAGCGCTCGAGAGCACCATCCGGTCGGCGCTGCATTCGATGACGCTGGTCCACGCGGCCGCCGCGGACCTACGCGGAATGCTTGCCGGCGAGCTCACCATCGCATCTCTTCCCACCCTTGCAGTCGAACCCCTCGCCGGTCTGGTCGCGGAGTTCCGTCATCGACACCCTGGAGTAGTGGTGAGCGTCCACCAGCCGCGCACCCGGACCATCCGAGCGGTCGCCGAATCGGTCCGGGACGGCCACGCAGACATCGGTATCACCGAACATCCCTCCGGCCCTGCCGGGTTGGCGTCCCTGCCTTTGGAAGAACAGCACTTCTCGGTGGTGTTCCCACCCGGCGCGAAGATCCGTTCCGCCACGGTCGGAATCGACGATCTGCTGCACTGGGGGATCATCGTCGGACCGTACTGGGAAGGCTCTGCCGTGCATCGCCAACTACGCCAACTCGATCCCCGCATCGACGGTGCCGTCTCCGTGCGCACCGAACACCGGGAGACATTCGTCTATCTCGCCACACAGGGACTCGGGGCGGCCATCGTTCTCCCGGATCGAGCGACGATCGCCGCCGCACTCGGATGCCAACTCGCGAGATTCGACCCTTCCATCACCCGACAGACCTTCGTCCTCAGCCAGCCCAGCAGGCTCTCCCCCAGCGCTCGCGCCTTCCTGGGGATCTGCAGATCCCATGCAGCCCACATGGAGTGATGACCTGGTTATAGTGGGATTCACTTCCTCGTCCTCGCACATTCGTGCAGACCGAAATGACCGGAGAAATACACATGACCGCTGAGGTAGTCGATGTACGAGAGCGTCCGACCGTGGCAGATTTCACGGTGCGCCGCACGGCCACCACACGGTGGTCCGACAACGACATGTACGGCCATCTGAACAATGCCGTGTATTACCAACTCTTCGACGCAGCGATCAACGGCTGGATCATCGAGCAGTCCGGACTCGACCCGGTCGCCGCCCCGGTGGTGGGCGTCGTCGCCGAGTCCGCATGCCGATACTTCGAGCAGGTGCAGTTCCCACAGGCCCTCGAGGTGGGCATCCGAGTCGCCCGGCTGGGCCGCACCAGCGTCACCTACGACCTCGGTCTCTATCCTGCCGAGCTACCCGAGACCGCGACGGTCGCTGCACGGGGCCGGTGGGTGCATGTCTTTGTCGACCGTGACGCACTGCGTCCGGTGCCGATTCCCGCCAACCTGCGCCGGCTGTTCGAATCGGCCACCGGATAGCCCCCCGCGGTCACAGGACGATCCCGTGGCTGCGCCCGTCGGCGCAACCACGGGATCAATTTCCGAGCGCCACCTCATCCCTCCGAGAAGACCACTGGCAGCGCGGATGCACGCCCGGCAAAGGCGGGGGTCCGCTTCTCGAGGAACGCGGCCACGCCTTCCTTGCCGTCCCCGATCGAGGTGTAGAACATGGCCAACGAGTCGGACAGGTGCGCCTCGAGCGGGTCCGCCACGGCGCTGTTGCGATAGAGCAACTGCTTCGCCAGGCCGAGCGCAACCGGCGAGCGGTCGACGACGAACGACCGGGCCAGCTCGTATGCCGCGGGTAGGAGGTCGTCGGGTTCGTGCAAGGAGCGTAGGAGCCGGCCTTCGTACGCGGCCTCGGCACTGAGAATGTCTGCGGAGTACACCCATTCCAGCGCCGTCTGGATGCCGACGATCCTGGGGAGGAACCAGCTGGAACACGCCTCGGGCACGATTCCGAGCCGCCCGAACACAAAACCTACACGGGCATTGGTGGAGGCGAGGCGCAAGTCCATCGCCAGAGTCATGGTGGCGCCGATCCCGACGGCCGGACCGTTGATGGCGGCGATCACCGGCTTGGGGAGAGCGTGGATTGCCAGGGTCACGCGTCCGCCGGTGTCGCGCACAGTGTCCTGGTACGGCGGCTCGGTCAGGTTGTCGCGGAGCTCATTCGGGGTCGGCTCGAGGGACTCGTCGAGGCCGAAGACATTCCCGCCGGCGGACAGGTCCATGCCGGCGCAGAAGGCCCGACCGCTTCCGGTGACGATCACCGCTTTCACGGAGTCGTCACGTGCATCGTCGAGGAACACCTGCTCGAGCTCACGAGCCATTGTCAGGGTGAAGGCGTTGAGGGCGTCGGGACGGTGCAGGGTAAGCGTGGCGATGCCATCGTCGTCGACCTCCCAAAGCAAAGTCGTATAGCTCAAGGGCTTTTCCTTTCATTCGTCGGGAGCACCCCAGAGTGTCCCCGGGTGACTACACCCCGCTCAAGCTAGCGCATGACGACACCGGCCATTTTCGGTGACGCCCGCCGGAAATCGCTGTTCACTGCACCGGTCGGGGCCGATTTCCCCGAAGTCGTACGACAGGCCTGCACCGACCGATCGGTCGCACCAATTGCTGGCGTAGGAATCTGGTCTTTGACGTGTCCCGCCGAGGTCGGCAACTGTGAACACACACGTGAGACATGCGGTACACCGGACTGCCAGAGGAGAAACCATGGGCCCGCTCGACGGAATCAACGTGCTCGATCTCGGCGGGGTTCTGTCCGTACCCTATTCGGCAACCATGCTCGCCGAACTCGGAGCGGATGTCATCAAGGTCGAGAGCCGCGACGGTGACCAGCTCCGTGGAAACACACCGATGCACCGGGGAATGTCGGCGATGTACTACAACGCCAATCGCGGAAAACGGGGAATTGTGCTCGACCTCAAGTCCGACGAGGGACGCCGCGTGGTCCACGAACTGATCGCGAAGTCGGATGTGGTGATGGAGAATTGGCGACCTGGTGTCGCCGAACGGCTGGGACTCGGACTCGACGATCTCCGTGCGCGACATCCGAAACTGATCACCGCTTCGGTGCGGGGCTTCGGGTCGACGGGCCCCTACGCCGGACAACGTGTGTACGACCCGATCATCCAGGGTGTTTCCTCCATGGCCGCCACGCAGGACGAAGACACTCCAGAATTGGTGACGAACCTGCTCCCGGACAAGCTGACATCGATGTCGCTGACACAGGGTATTCTCGCGGCCCTCGTCCAGCGTGGCCGCACCGGTCGGGGAGACCACGTCGAAGTCACCATGCTGGACACCGCGATCTCCTTTCTCTGGCCGGACATGATGCAGACCGACACATTCGTCGACGCACCTCCCACCGGGAAGGTCGAACGAAACACCAGGGTGGCGCAGATTCTGCGTGCCGGCGACGGCAAGTGGCTGATCTGCACGGCCACCACCAATGCGCAGTGGCGGCTGCTCTGCCGGACGATCGAGCGCCCGGAGTGGATCGAGGAGTTCCCCGAACTGGCCGATCGCCGCGCAGCACGAACGTCGATCAACGATCAGCTGACCGCCATGTTCCAGGACGCGACCCGCGACCAGGTGCTGACACTGTTTTCCGACGCCGACATTCCCTGCGGGCCGCTCAACACGGTCGAGGAGATGCTCGTCGATCCGCAGGTGCGGGCGAACGGCGCAATCCGCGAGGTCGAGCGCCCGGGTCTGGGCATCGTCCGTGAACCCGCGCCGCACGTCCGCATCGGGACGCAGCCGTGGCAACCGACTCCCCTCGGAGCGCCACGCCTCGGCGAGCACACGGAGGAAGTGCTCGCCGAACTCGGGTCGAACGTCCCGTGACGGCCCCTGCCTCGCGCAGGGAAAGCCCCTCGACCGGGTACCGGCGATCGTGACCGGTGGTCTCGATGTCGGCGCGCGGACCCCGCCGGATCATGCCGTCCCACGCAAGCCTGCCTGGGTACTCCTGATCGCGTCGTTCACTGCGTTCCTCGGCGGTTTCAACCAGAGCGCCCTGAACGTGGTGCTGCCGGTGATCGCCGCCGACCTCCGACCGAGTGCCGTGGCGACCAGTTGGATCCTGCTGTCCTATCTGGTCACGATGTGCTCGTTGCTCGTGGTGTTCGGCCGGATCGGCGATCTGGTCGGCCGGCGGCGTCTCTTCTTGTCGGGAGTGAGCCTCTTTGCACTGTCCAGCGCGGTGTCGGCGGCGGCACCGACGGCCGGGATATTGATCGTGGGCCGAGGATTTCAGGGCGCGGGCGCCGCAATGATGTTCGCAACCGGAGCCGCTCTCATCGCCTCCGCGTATCCGCCCAAACAACTGGGCGGTGCCATGGGGGTGTACTTCGCGGTCAATTCGCTTGCCCAGTTCCTCGGACCCGTCATCGGTGGCGTCATCGCGGCGCAGTTGGGATGGCACTGGGTCCTGTGGCCGAACGTCGCCGTCGCCCTCTGCGCCGTGGTCACCGGTTTCTTCGTGCTTCCCCACGACGCACCGGAATCCTCCGGGTCCCGCCTCGACCTGCTCGGTTCCGTACTGAGCGCCGGCGCCATCACCACCGCCATCACGGCACTGAGTTTCGGGAGCGGCACGGGGTGGACCGATCTGCGAATCGTCGCACTGTTCAGCGTCTCCGCGGGCAGCGCCGTTGCCTTCATCTGGTGGGAACGACGGGCGGCGTCTCCGCTGGTGGACCTCTCGTTGTTCGCCGAGCGCATATTTCGCTGGGCGAATGTGTCGAGCTTCCTCAACTGCACGGCGCGGTTCCCCCTCGTCTTGCTCATCGCACTGATGTTTCAGACCGTGCACTCCTCCGGCGCGGCGATCGGCGGCCTCGCGGTCGTGCCGGTCTCGATCGGCACGATGCTCGCGTCGATCAGCTACCGCCTGCTCGAGGGTCGTTACGGAGCCTACTTGCTCGGTATCGCCGGCTCTCTCATGACCAGCCTGGGAATACTGATCGTCCTGCTGTCCGTAACGGCTCACACCTATGCGCTGCTTGCAGCGTGCGGTGGGCTGATTGCGGGTGCGGGAGCCGGAACCCTCGTCGTTGCCAACGGCGCGACCATCCTGCGCCGCTGTGACCAGGCCGCGCTCGGGTCGGTCAGCGGGATCCGAGCGCTTGTCCAGATGCTCGGCAACACGGTCGGAACCTCCCTGTGTCTGGCCGTGGTGACGGCGCCCCTCACCGGCAGCGACAAGTCCGCGATCTTCGGCGGGCACGCCGATTCGCTCGATCCCGCAGTCTTCGGCGACCTCGGTCACGGTTTTCATGCCGCATTCGGTCTGCTCGTCGTTCTGGCTCTCGGCGGCGCGGCGGCCGCTGCGCGTGCGCGCGACGACCGCTTCTCCAGGAATGACGTGACACCCTCGTAGGCGTCGCTGCTCGCCCTGGCAAGACTCCAGGGACACGGACCAGTGTTATGCATTGGCGCACAGCCGATTCGATCTCGCCGACGACGGTCTCGTGTCGCGAAGTCGACAGCGTCCGTACTGGACTTCAGACACGCCGATTATCGGTTTCGCTCAGGGATCACGCTCGACAGGGGCCCCTTCGCCGGTCGCGTCGCCACGCGAAACTGTCGCGAGGTCGACGAACGCACGGGCAGCCGGTGACAGCGGCCCCGGCCGGAAGACAAGACCGAAGTCGTGGCCGAGCTCCGGCTCGGTCCGCACCACCCGAACCCCGCGGCTCTCGGAGCGCCGGGCCTCGGACTCCGTCAGGAAGGCGGCACCGGCCCCGGCCGCAACAAGTAGGTACACGTTGTGCTCGTGCTCGACCTCCACTGCTACGCGAGGAGTGAATCCATTGTCGGCACAGACGCGTTCGACCTCGTCACGCACGGCAGTACCCCTCGGACCCGCCACCAACGGAAGATCGGCCAGACGATCGATCGGGAAGATTTCCGGCTGGGTGTGGGAAGACTCGGGAGGCAGCCCCAGCAGGAGGCGGCGCCTACCGAGCGCACACGTCGACAGCTTGTCGTCGTCCGCGGGGAGATAGTCGACACCCACCTCGCATCGGGCGTTCCGCAGGAGGCTCTCGACGTCGGCGTTCGGCCCCGGATCGATCAGGTTGACCCACACCCCCGGGTGACGTGCGCGAAAGCGTGCCACGAGCGACGCGAGCGGTTCGACCGCGAGGTCCGGAGGGCTCGCCACGTCGAGCCGGCCCTGTTCCAACGTGGCGATCCCCCGCACGACCTCGTCCGCGTGCTGCGAAGACTGCATCACCTGGCGGGCCGGGCCCAGCAGGGCCGCGCCGGCGTCGGTCAACTCCATTCCGCGCGGTACCCGGCGGAACAGTTCGACCCCCAACTCACTCTCCAGCGCCCGCAGCGACTGCGACAACGCAGGCTGGGCGACGAAGAGAACCTCAGCGGCCCGGGTGACGCTGCCGTGCTCGACCACTGCGAGGAAATACCGAAGCTGACGTGAGTCCACTGCCCGAGGGTAGCCAATAAGCCCGGAGGATAGGCTGTGCACGCGAGAAGCACAGAGTACGCGCTTCCCGCCCGGAGCGATGACCGTCCCGGGCGCGGGGCCACGGCAGTGACGAGGTGGGCATGGAGTTCCGGCAGGCCGAGCACTTCCTCGCCGTCGTCGAGCACGGCGGTGTCGTCCGCGCGGCCGCCGCCCTCCACCTCGCACAGCCGTCACTGTCCCAGTCCATCCGCGTCCTCGAACGCGAAATGGGCACCCCCCTTTTCCACCGGGTCGGCCGCGGGTTGGTCCCCACGCCGGTGGGCGCTGCGCTGGTCGATCCTGCCCGGCAATTACTCAGGGATGTGGCCACCGCGCAAGCCTCTGTCGCCGAACTCTCCGGACTGCACGGCGGACACGTCGACCTCGGTGCCACCGCCGGCCCGTCCGAGTCGCCGCTTCCCGACCTGATCGGCGAACTCCGGCTCGCCTACCCCAGCGTGAGCGTCCACCTCAGCGAGTTCGAATCCGAGGCGGATGTCGCTCGCGCAGTGCGCGACGGAAGCGTCGAACTGGGTTTCGGCTACCTCGACACCGCCGACACCAACGAGAGGACCGCATTCCGCCTCGAGTCGCACCAATTGCAAACAGACGAACTGTGTGTCGCGCTTCGGCAGGAGACCGCCGACGCGCTGCCCGATCCTCTGCCCTTCGAACTTCTTCCCGATCTGCCGGTCATCGCCGTCAGCAGCGGTGCGCTCGGGCGCGTCACCATCGAGGCCGCGTTACGGCGGGCTTCCCGGCGCACGAAACTGGGTGTGGTCACGGCACACCGGCAGGCGGTGGTTCCGCTGGTCGCCGCCGGTGTCGGCATGGCGTGGACCACCGCCTCCGTCGTCGACAACTCCGGCGAGTCCGGTGTCGTCCCCCGCGCGATGGAGCCACCGGTGCTCGTCGACCTGGCGATCATGCATCGACCGGGCGTGCTGTCGCCGGCTGCCCGTGCGCTCCTCGAGACGGCATTACGGTGGCGCGACAGGCAGGTCTGAACGAGACGGTCCGGGGCCAGAAGAGAGCACACCCCCTCCCCCCGTACCAGACCCCCCTCTCCCCTCCCCCCTATCCATTGCACGGCCTC
>NZ_JBHVEY010000012.1:160593-220217 GCF_042802055.1 Rhodococcus sp. NPDC057529 | reverse complement strand
GTTTTTTCGCTGCTTCCCTGTGTCCCCTGGAGGGGGGCGGGCGTGGGGAGCAAAGAGAGTGCCGAAGCGGGAGGTCCGGGCGCGAGAGAAACCCCCCCCCCCTCCCCCGCCCCCGGACCGCATTCGCCGTACCCCGGTGTCAGTTGAAGGTCTTGCCTTCCTTCGCCAATCGCGTCAGCAGGGGTGCCGGTTCGGTGCCGGGGTCGAACGTCCGCAGGGCTTCCTCGACCGTGTCGAGACCGATGGTGTCGGCATGGAACATCGGCCCACCACGATGCCGGGGGAAACCGTATCCCGCCAGATAGACCACGTCGATGTCGGAGGCGCGCAACGCGATTCCCTCGTCCAGAATCCGTGCACCCTCGTCGACGAGCGCGAAGACCAGTCGCTGCACGATCTCGTCGGGAGAAAATTCCTGCCGCCGGGTGCCCTTCTCCCGGTGGTACGACTCGAGCAGTTCCGCGACGACGGGGCTCGGAATGGCGTCCCGACGACCGGGCTCGTAGTCGTACCAGCCCGCTCCCGTCTTCTGCCCGAATCGGCCCATCTCGCACAGCCGGTCGGAAATCTCCTCTCGTGGCATGTCCGGGTTCTCGGCGTAGCGGCGCTTGCGGATCGCCCACCCGATGTCGCCGCCGGCCAGGTCGCCGACCCGGTACGGTCCCATCGCGTACCCGAAACCCTCGATGGCGGAATCGATCTGTTCCGGAGACGCCCCCGCCTCGAGCAGAATGTTGGCGGCCCGTCGGTACCGGGCCAGCATTCGATTTCCGATGAACCCATCGCACACTCCGGACACCACCGTGACCTTGCCGATCCGCTGCCCGACGGCCGACGCGGTCGCGAGAACGTCGTCGGCGGTCTTGTCTGCGCGCACGATCTCGAGCAACGTCATCACGTTCGCGGGGCTGAAGAAGTGCATCCCGACCACGTCTTCCGGCCGGCCGGTGAACTCGGCGATCGCGTCGACATCGAGGGTCGACGTATTGGACGCCAGGATCGCACCGGGCTTCATCACCTCGTCCAGGTTGGTGAAAACCGCGCGCTTCACGTCCATGTCTTCGAACACGGCCTCGATGGCCAGATCACAGTCCGCGAGATCGGAGTAGTCGACGGTGGGGTGGAGCAGCCCCATTCGCGTCTCCAGGACGTCGGACGTCAGCTTCCCCTTGTCCACCTGCGCCTGATAGTTGCGGCGAATCGTGGCGAGACCGCGGTCGAGTGGTTCCTGCGAGGTCTCGAGCACCGTGACCGGGATACCGGCGTTGACAAAGTTCATGGCAATGCCGCCACCCATGGTGCCGGCGCCGACCACCGCCACCTTCCGCAGCGTCCGCACCGCGGTGTCGGCGGGCATCCCCGGAATCTTCCGGGCCGTCCGTTCCGCGAAGAACGCGTGCCGCATCGACGCCGACTGATCACCGCCCACCAATTCGAGGAACGCTGCGCGCTCGGCGTCGAGGCCCTCGGTGAAGGGGAGGCTGCATGCCTTCTCGACGAGGTCGAGGGCAATCAGGGGCGCCGCGAATCCGCGGCTCCGCTTGGTCAGCTGCGCGCGCACCGCTCCGAGGTCCTCGGTACCGGCCACCTCGAGGTCCCGGATCCGCGGTCGCCGACCGGACGCGGTCACCTCGGCGGCGAACTGTGTTGCGGCGGAAACCGTATCGGAATCGACTACGCGATCGAACAACCGCTGGTCCGGGTCGGCAGCCAGCACACCGGCCGTGCGGGGCGATCCACCGGTGATCATGTCGGCTGCGGTCCGCACGTTCAACACCCGGGGCAGTCGTTGCGTACCGCCGGCGCCGGGCACCAACCCCAGCTTCACCTCCGGCAGGCCGACTTTCGCGGACGTCGCCGCGACCCGGTAGTGGGCGCCGAGCGCGAGTTCGAGGCCGCCGCCGAAACACGTCCCCTCGATAGCCGCGACCACCGGTTTGGCCGAATCCTCGAGCGCCTCGATCACGGTGCGCAGCGACGGCTCCATCGAGGACTTGGGGGTGCCGAATTCGGAGATGTCGGCGCCGGCGGAGAAGAACTTGCCGTTGCCGGTCAGCACGATCGACTCGACCTCCGGCGTGTCCAGGGCACGGGTGAGGTCCCGCAGAATCCCCTGCCGGGTGGACAGCCCGAGACCGTTGACCGGCGGATTGTCGAGGCGGATGATGGCGACGCTTCCGGCGACGCTGTACTGGGTGGACATGCACATACCTTTCGGGGTGAGCGGGTGAATCGAGTAGGCGACGCCCGGGCTCACCGGGTTATCGGGCGTCCTGCATGGTGACGCTGGTCGTTCGAGAGGGAGGCTTGTCGGTCAACGCGCGCTGTCGTCGCCGCGCGGCGCCGCGTAGAGCTCCTCGTCCTCGGCCGCGCCGTCGGCGTTGGTCAGCGGATCGATCGCCGCGACCCGTGCACGATCCCGTTCGGGGTCGACGGTCAGGAACATCACGACGGCGCCCACGATCGCCACCACACCGAAGATCTGGAAGGCCGTCGTATACCCGTCGACCGGATTCTGTGCCGCGTCCACGAGGTACCCGGTGAGCCAGGGAGCCAGAATTCCGGACGTCTGGAACAGCGCGACGAACACACCCAGGGTCGACGCGACCTGACGCTCCGGGCTGATGTGACTCACGGCGACGAACATCAGGGGGAAGGTGGCCACACCGACGCCGTAACCCGTGACGACCAGGACCACCGCGATCCAGGAACTGGTCACGAACGGAATCACGGCCAGGCAGGCACCGCACAACAGCAGTGCGACCGCCGACACGAGCCCGCGCGAGACACGCACCGTCGTACCCCGTCCGGCAAGTCGGTCCGTGACGAACGAACCGAGCAGCATCGCCGCCATCCCGGTCACGCTGGGCAGCGCGAAGAGGAATCCGGAGTTGACTCGGCTGTAGCCGAGCCCCTGCTCGAAGTACGACGGGAGCCAGGTCAGGATCACCGCGACCATGCCGTAGATGGCGAACATGCCGAGCACGCCGCCCCAGAAGGTCGGCAGCGCCGCGATCTCGAGGATGCTCACCCGCTTCACCCTGCCCGTGTCTCCCGACAACTTCGCGCGCTCCCGGGCCGTGTGCACCGAGTAGGGGCCGTCCTTGCCGACCACCAGCCACACCGCCGCCCACACGGCGCCGACGACCATCATCGTGAAGAACGCCGCCTTCCAGCCGTACGCGGCAACGACGAGGGTGAGCGCGGGCGCCATGAGAATCTTGGCCAACGACGTGCCGGACGTGACCACGGCGGAGGGAAGCCCGCGTTTGCTCTTCGGGAACCACCCGAACACCGCCACGTTCGAGAGCGACGAGGCCGGTCCTTCGGCGGCGCCGAGGAGGACCCGGCTGATGATCAACGCCCCGAACGTACCGACCAGCAGGATCGGGATCTGCACCAGCGACCAGAGCAGAGCCATCGCCAGAAGTACCCAGACGATCTTCACCCGATCGGCGATGAAACCTCCCAGCAGACCGGTCACGACGAACAAGACGTAGAAGAGGCTGCCGAGGAGCCCGATGTCGGCGTTCGACAGGCCCAGGTCCTCCGACAGCGGGCGGGCGACGATACCGAGCACGGCCTTGTCGGCGAAGTTCACCGTTTGCAGGATCATCACGAGAAACGTGATGCTCCACGCGGTACGTGCTGTTCGGGCTCCCACCGGATGGGTTGCCTCGGTCATCTCAACCTCGGAACTGCCCGCGCGATTCGGGCCGTTGGTGACAGTCATGAGTGGGTCTCCGTCTCGGCAGCTGTGATTGCGCTCATGAAAGTCAATTCAAATGGCATGTGTGACAGAGATCAAAGACCAGGCCCCTATTCCGACGATCGACAGATCGTATGCCTGACGCAACGCAGATCGTCTATCGAAAGATCCTCGTGTTCAACGCATCTCACGACGCAAGATCTTTCCGCTGGCGGTCTTCGGCAACTCGTCGAGCACCTCCACGGACCGGGGTGCCTTGTATGCGGCCAGACGCTCCCGGCAGAACTCCACCACCTCCTGCGGCTCGACCGCATGTCCCGGCCGCAGACTGACGAACGCGGCAACCGTTTCGCCGCGGTAGTCGTCGGGTATCCCGACGACTGCGGCCTCCCGTACCGCCGGATGCTGATACAGCACGTCCTCGACCTCACGAGGCCACACCTTGAACCCCGAAGCGTTGATCATGTCCTTCTTGCGGTCCACGACATACAACCAACCGTCCCTGTCCATGAAACCGACATCACCGGTGTACAAACGGCCGTTCGGTATCGATTGCGAGGTCGCTTTCGGCAGATTCCAGTAGGCGGGTACGACCATCGGCCCCTCGACAGTGATCTCCCCGACCTCACCGGGCCCCAGGTCACGACGATTCTCGTCCACGATCCGCACCAGCGCTGCCGGGAGCGGCACACCGACCGACAGCGTGCCCGAGTCCAGGTCGACCGGAGCTTCCCTTCCCGCCGGTACAGCGGCGGTCCCCGCGGACGATTCGGTGAGGCCGTAGCCGTTGCGAAGGTACAGCCCGGTCGCGTCCCGGAACCGCTCCACCACCGCGTGGGGCAACGGAGCACCACCAGACGCAACGGTCCGGAACGAACCGAAAGCGTCCCTGGAGAAATCTGGATGGGACATCAGTGCCATGTATGCAGTGGACGGTCCCACCATGAAGGCGGGACGCGCACGCCGCAGGACGTCGAGCACCACACCCGGTTCGAAGCGGTACGCCAGCACGAGCGGGCTCACCAAATCGACCGCGTTGAGCAATTGGCCGACCATGCCGGTGATGTGGAACAGCGGAGCCAAGGCGAATACCGGTGAACCGGAGGGGACACGCGACAGCAGACGCAGGTTGGAGCTGTTGGCACAAAGATTCCCATGCGTGTTGGTGGCGCCCTTGGACCGTCCGCTCGTCCCGGAGGTGTACGACACGAGCGCAATGCTGTCGGGACGCAATTCCGGGTCCGGTGCCGTACGGCCGGCCCGCGACCTCGCGACCTCCAGCAAATCCTCGACACCCCGGCTCCGAATGCGCTCACGGCCCGCGAACAGACGCCGGTCGTTCGATACCTGCAGATCGAGCTCGCTTGCGGTGAGAACGATCCGAATGCCGGCTTCTCCTGCGCGTGACGCAACATGGTCCGCCCACTCGCTCTCACCGCAGACCAGTGCCGTCACCTCAGCGTCCGCGAAGATGTGGACGAGTTCGTCCCGATACATCGGGTTGAGCGGGACCACGACTCCGCCGGCTTTCCACGCCCCGAACAGGGCGAGCACGAACTGCGGGACGTTCTGCAGGTACAGGCCCAGCCGGTCGCCGGGACGGAACCCCTGCTCACGGAGGTAGTCGGCGACGCCGTCGCTGAGTTCGTCGACATCTCGGTAGGTCAGCGTCGCCCCGAGATAGCTCACCGCCGGACCGTCCGGCGACGACGCCACCGCCTCCGCGAGCATCGCGGTCGTCGTTCGCGACGCCGACGACGACGTGGTCTTCGCGATGTCGTCGTAGTGCGCCAGCCACGGCCTGTCGTCATACCAGCTCATCGCCTCGTGCCTGTTCTCTCGATCGATACTCTCGATTGTGCCCGCATGCGGCCGGACGGAACCGGCCGGAACGGTCACCTCGCGCCGCTGACTCCCCCGTCGACGGGAATCACGGCTCCGGTCAGAAAGGCCCCCGCGCGGGACGACAGGAAGATCGCCGCTCCCGCGACGTCTTCCTCGCTCCCGACCCGACCTAGCGGCACCCGGTCGAGAACCTGACGGTGCCGCTCCTCGTCGTCGAATGCATGAGCGGTCATCTTGCTCGGGAACGGCCCCGGCGCGATGGCGTTGACGGTGATCTGGTCGGGTGCCAGCGTCGCAGCCAGCTTGCGGGTGAGCATGTGCACGGCGGCCTTGCTCGCCCCATACGAGAAATTGTCGGTCCGTGAGATCACGAGACCGTCGACCGAGCCGATGTTGATCACGCGGGCGGGATCGGCGTCCGTCGCCGCGGCCCGCAGCCGCGGCAACAGTGCCTGGGTGAGTGCGAATACGCCCTTGACGTTGATGTCGAAAATCTTGTCGAAACCGGACGCGGGGAACTCGTCGACCGGCGCACCCCAGGCCGCCCCGGCATTGTTGACCAGAACATCCACGCCGGGCGCCACGTCGGCCATCCGGGCGGTCAGACTGTCGATTCCCTCCGCAGTCGACAGATCTGCCGGATGCGCCAGGCACGTCCCCGGTCCCAACGCCGACAACTCCACTGCCGTGTCCACACACGGCCCCGCTTTACGGGCGCAGATCACCACCGTCGCATCGGCCTCGACGAAGCCCTGGGCGATCATCCGACCGATGCCGCGCGAGCCTCCGGTAACGACGACGGTCTTGCCCCGCACGTCGAACAATGCATTCGCGTCCACACACACTCCTTGTCGAGTTTTCACCCTGTGAACGGGGAACGAGCGCAGAGACTCGTCAGCCACTCACAGGGGCATGCCGGAAGTCCTTGCCTGGTCGCCGCGCCACGCCGCATTCAACGTGAGCAGGCGGGCGGTATCCCCGTGACTCGGAGCGAACGTCGCGCCGACCACCCACCGCGGCTGTGACCGTGCGGGTGGTCGCCACTCCCCGAGTAGCAGCGGGACGGCAGTATCAGTTCGAGGCGGTCGTCGTCACCGCGGCAACCCCAGGACGCGCTCACCGATGATGTTGCGTTGAATCTGATTCGACCCTCGGGCAATCCGGCGGCCACGGCTCTCGAGAAACACGCGTTGCAGCGCATCCAGCGGATAGCCGTCGCCCTCGGGACGAATCAGCGCGGACGCGCCGATGAGGTCGAGTGCCGTCGAACCGAAGATGCAGTGATACTCCGACCAGTTGACTTTGTCGATCGCCAGCAACTCGTCCACCGGTTGCCCCGCCGCGACTCGGGCGCCGATCACGGAACCGACGACGCGCATGAGTTCGACCTCGACCGCGAGTTCCGCGAGCCGCTGCCGGACGATCGCGTCGCCCAGCCCGCCGACCTTTTCGAGTCTCTCCACCAGCACACCCAGTTCGTGGCGATAGCCGACATACTGCGTTGCCGCCAGGCCCGCCCGTTCGGCACCGAGCGTCGTCATCGCGACCTTCCAGCCGTTGCCGAGCCCGCCCACCACGTCGGTCAGTGGGGCGCGGGCGTCGGTGATTCGTTCCTGTGCGAATCCACTGTCCCCCGAGGGCCTCCGGATGGGATCGACATCGATACCGTTGTCCGCCATGGAAACGAGTACGTAGGAGATACCCCGGTGTCTCGGCGCTTCGCGGTCGGTGCGGCACAGCAGGAACATCATGTTTGCCTGGTCCCCGTGACTGGTCCAGATCTTGTCTCCGGTGATCCGTACTTCATCGCCGTCCACGGTTCCGACGGTTCGCAGCGAGGCGAGGTCGGATCCGGTCTCGGGCTCGGAGAATCCCTGACACCAGATGTCCTCGCCCGACAGAATGCGCGGCAGGAACCGCCGTTTCTGGTCCTCCGTCCCGTGTGCCAGCAGCGCCGGCGCGAGCAGGCTCTCACCCATGCCGAGTTGCGGGCGTCGGAGGCGTGCGTGGGCGAATTCTTCCTCGACCACCAAGTTCTCGACAGGTCCCAGCCCCCGGCCGCCGTGTTCCACCGGCCACGACAGGCACAGCCAACGGCCCTCTCGCAGCAGATCGATCCAGCGCTTCTCCGCGTCGGAGTCTTCGTGGCCGAATGGTTCCTGCGCATATTCGAGGGGCATCCCCTCCGCGCGGTGGTCGGCGAGCCAGGCGCGGACCTCGGCCCGCAGTTCCGCCAGTGGTGCAGGCTCGTCGGCACGAACCAGTGCGTCCGGCATGGCGCCGGCGGTCGCCAGAACTCCATCGAGCAGACGCTCGCGGTGCCACGTCGAGGATCCGAACATCAGTTGGTCAGTCTTGGCCCTCTTGAGATGCAGGTGGGCCTCGTGCTCCCACGTGAAGCCGATTGCACCGTGTAATTGAATCGATTCGCCGGCGATCTGCAGGTATCGCTCACTCCCCGCGACGCTGAGCAGGCTCACGAGTGCCGGCAGTTCCGGGGCGTGGGTATCGGCCGCATGCGCTGCGACATCGACGGCGGCGGCAATCGGCTCGAGCACGCGGACCAGGTCTGCCAGTCCGTGCTTGACCGCCTGGTTCGCACCGATCGGGCGGCCGAACTGGCTACGCGTCTTCGCATAGTCGGTCGTCAGATGGACACACCGGCGAGCTCCGCCGACCCTCTCGGCCGCCTGCACGACCAGTGACTTGTCGAAGGCTCCGGACAGAGCCTCGGATACGTCGGCGTCACCACTGATCCTCTGCGCCGCCGCGCTGTCGAAGGTGAAGGTCGTGAGCGGGCGCGTCAGGTCCAGCACCGGTTGCCGATCCCGCCGAACACCGCGGTCGACCGGATCGGTGAGAAACAGTCCGATTCCGTCGTCGGTACGGGCCGCCACCACGACGAGGTCGGCGCAGTGACCGAAGATCACCTGATGCGCTCGACCGTCCAGCCGCCAGCCGGCACCGTCCCGGCGAGCACGCACAGGCTCCGAGCCCTCGGTCCACCACCCATCGACGTCTGCAAACGCCAAGCACCCGATGCGCGTGCCCGCGGCGAGGCCGGGTAGAAGTTCACTGCGCCAATGTTCCTGAGCGCAGTCCGCAATCGCCGAAGTGGTCAGTACAGAACTGGAAAAGAAGGGACTGCACGCCGCGAAACGTCCGAATTCTTCCGCCACCACAACGAGATCGCCGATACCCGCGCCCGAACCGCCGTACTGCTCGTCGACGAGCATCCCTTGCAGTTCGAGCTGCTCGGCCATCGTGGCCCACATCTCGGTCCGGTATCCAAGTTCGGTCTCCTGGACGGCCAGCACTTCCGCGGGTTCGCTGGTCTCGGCGAGGAACTCTCGAACCGCCTCGCGAAGCGCACGATGTTCCGCGGTGTTCGTCAAACCCATATCATCTTCTCCTTCGAGTCTCGGTCGTAGCGCAGCATCGTTCAGGACACCCGCACAACCAATCGGCCCACGACCGTTCGTTCACCGAGTTCGCACACCGCCTTCGGAACCGCGTCGAAGTCGACCGTGTCCACCAGAGGTGACACCAGTCCACGCGAATGGAACTCGCACAGCGCGTCGTGCACCTCCCGGACATAGACCGGATCGTCGCGGAACGGGCGCGTGCGGAAACCGACCACCGAATAATTTTTCAACAAAGCATGATTCACGGAGAACTGCGGAATCGTCCCGCCCGCGAACCCGACCACGAGCAGCCTGCCCTCGACCGCGATGCACCGACGGGATCGGTCGAAGACGTCTCCACCCACCGAGTCGTAGATCACGTCGGCGCCGCGGCCATCGGTCAGATCCTTCACGACCGCGACGAAATCTTCCTCCCTGTGGTCGATGACCTCGTCCGCGCCGAGGCGGCGGCATACCTCGGCCTTTGCGGGACCGCCGGCGACGGCGATCACCCGCGCTCCCACGGCCTTACCCAACTGCACCGCGGCGCTGCCGATTCCGCCCGATGCGCCGTGGACCAGCAGGGTCTCGCCGCTACGCAACCCACCTCGACGGAACAGCGCCATGTACGAGGTCTGGTACGCGACGAAGAATGCCGCCGCCTGATCGAGCGGCATCCCCTCCGGTGCCGGGAGTATTCGATCAGCCGGAACAACGAGCCGATCGGCCAGCGCGCCGCCGACAGTCGTCCCGGCCGTGACGATCACCCGGTCGCCCACATCCCTGCCGTCCACACCCGGGCCGACCTCGATGACAGTGCCCGCCGCTTCACCGCCGATGGTGAAGGGCAACTCCGGCTTGTCGTGGTAATCCCCGCGGCACAACAGCAAGTCGGGAAACCCCAACGCGGCAGCAGCGACCCGAACCGCGACCTCACCAGGCCCCGGCGCGATATCGGGCGACTCGACGAGTTCGAGGGCATCGTCGGGTTGCCCCAGTCGGGTGATCTGCCATGCTCGCATCTGTGCTCCTCTGACATCGGAAGTGGAGAGATAGTCCACCAATTCAAGGGGCATCGGCCGCGTACTGTCCAAGACGCCTTGTCGTAGGTTGAAATAGGTCGTGAATATGGGCGGACCTTCCACACGTGCCCGCCGCCGTGAACGACATCGCCCAACGCGTGGCTGCGACCTGCGGTGATTATCGGGACCTATCCGATCCGTAAGGCAACGCGTCTTTGACCTCGTCCGCTGGCGCGACGATCGTTCGACTCATTCGTCAAGCATCCTGACAAGACAAGGAAGTGTCGTGGACCTGACCCTGTCATCCCGTGCGCAAGACACCCTCGAACTGGTGGACGCCTTCATGGAGGAGTTCATCCTTCCGAACGAAGAGGTCTACCACCGGCAACGCGCCGAACTCGGCTACGACAACCACGACGTGCCCACCATCGTCGAGGAATTGAAGATCGAGGCCAGAAAACGCGACCTGTGGAACCTGTGGCTGCCCGCGGTCTCGGGTTTCACCAACGTCGAGTACGCGCAGATGTGCGAGTCGATGGGCCGCTCCCTCCGATTCGCCCCGGTGGTGTTCAACTGCGCCGCACCCGATACCGGCAACATGGAACTACTGCACATGTTCGGCACCGAAAAGCAGAAGTCGCAGTGGCTTCGGCCGCTGCTCGACGGCGAGATCCGTTCCTCGTTCGCAATGACCGAACGCAACGTCGCCTCATCGGACGCCACCAATATCGAGACCCGGATCGAACGGGACGGTGACGACTACGTCATCAACGGCCACAAGTGGTTCATCTCCGGCGCCGCCTCACCCGAGTGCAAGGTATTGGTGCTCATGGGCAAGACCGATCCCGACGCCGATCGGCACCGTCAGCAGTCGATGATTCTCGTCCCCATGGACACTCCCGGTGTCACTGTTGTTCGCCCGCTTCCGGTTTTCGGATTCCAGGATCAGCACGGCCACTGCGAAATCGTTCTCGAGAACGTGCGTGTTCCCGCCACGAACCTTCTCTCGGAAGAGGGCAGCGGCTTCACGCTCTCTCAGGCGCGCCTGGGTCCCGGCCGAATCCACCACTGCATGCGCCTGATCGGCTCCGCCGAGCGTGCACTGGAACTGGCGTGCCGTCGCGCACAGTCCCGTATCGCCTTCGGGAGGCCGATCGCCGAACAGGGCACCGTTCGCGCCGACATCGCGAACTCGCGTATCGACATCGATTCGAACCGGTTGCTGGTACTGCAGACTGCGCATCTGATCGACACCGTGGGGGCGAAGCGTGCGCGGCACCAGATCTCGGCGATCAAGGTGGCGACCGCGAACATGGCCTGCCAGGTGATCGACCGCGCCATTCAGATCCACGGCTCCTCCGGCGTTTCCGATGCCACGCCGCTCGCGGACCTGTATGCCCACGCCCGGGGCATCCGCATCGCCGACGGCCCCGACGAGGTCCACCGGCAGGTCGTCGCGCGCCACGAGTTCGCCAAGTACCGGTCGGAGAAGTCATGACCTCCCCGAATCCGGTCGCATTGGTCACGGGCCGTGTCGGCGGAGTCGGGCAGGCCGTGGGGCACAGACTTCGCTCACAGGGGTACCAGGTGGTGTTCGGCGTCATCGCCGCCGCCCCCGCCCGGGCCCGATCCCGGGGCGGTGCGGTGTGAGGTAACCGATACCGTCCGAAGAGTCTGTCGCGCCGACTCTTCGGACGGACATCCCGACAGATCGGTCAGAGCAGCGGTGGGATCACGGCCTCGATGAGGTGTGGGCCGGGCTCGGCGAGCGCGGCGGAGAACTGCGCCGCCAATTCCTCTGCGGTGGTGGCACGCGAGGCCGGGACACCGAACCCCTCGGCTATCTTGACGTAGTCCATGTTCGGCGAAGACAGATCGAGCATCGAATTCGCCGCAGCACCTGCGCCTACCGCCCCGACCCGTTGCAGTTCCATTCTCAGGATCGCGTACGCGCGATTGTTCAGCAGGACCGTGGTGACGTCGAGGTTCTCACGTGCCTGCGTCCACAACGCACTGATGGTGTATATCGCACTTCCGTCGGCCTGCAGGTTGACGACCGGGCGGTGCGGCGCCGCGACAGCGGCACCGGTGGCCACGGGTATTCCCTGCCCGATCGCGCCACCGGTGAGCATCAACACGTCGTGCCGCGGCGCACCGGACATCGCCGCCGGAATTCCACCGCCGGAGGTGTTCGCTTCCTCCGAGACGATCGCGTTCTCCGGAAGCAGCGCGCCGATCACATCAGCCCAGTTACGAACAGACAGTGGGCCACTCGGCAGCGGTGGGCGACGTTCAGCCTGAACTGTCGGCTCCACGCCCGGCGCGACAGTGTCCGCAACCGCCTCGAGCGCGCCCGTCACGTCGTCCCCGACCTCCGCGAGAGTCGTGACGGTGACACCCTCGGGCACCAGGTCGCCGGGCCTTCCCGGGTACGCGAAAAATGACACCGGGGATACGACTCCGGCCAGGATCAGGCCGGACGCCCCTTCCAGTTGCCGTGTGGCCTGCTCGGCAAGATAGCCCAGCCTGTCGAACGCGGGCAGTCCGGCACCGCGCTCGAGTCGGGCCGGAAACGTCTCGACCAGTACCTGGGCACCCGTTGCGGCGGCAATTCTGGCGGCGGCCCGCAGCCCACGCTCGCGGCACGCCTCGCCACCGAGCAGAATGGTGGTTCGCCCGTCCGCGGTTACCTGCGCCGCCGCCGCGCGCACCGCCGCAGATGGGACGGGCCGACGGCCGGCAGGAGTCACCGGCGGTGCGGGTACACCACCGTCGCCCCACGACACATCGGCGGGAAGGATCAAAGTTGCGCATCGCCCCGGCGAATCCAATGCCGCCGCAACAGTATCTGCCGTATCCTTGCCCGCCGATTCGGTGTTGTCCGCGCGACGCGACCAGCCTTCGAGCCAGCCGGCGAGCGCATCGATGTCCGATTCGAGGGGCGCGTCGAGCCGATGGTGGTACGTGGCGTGGTCGCCGACGACGTTCACGATCGGCGTGTGCGCGCGACGTGCGTTGTGCAGGTTCGCCAACCCGTTGGCCATCCCCGGCCCGAGGTGCAGCAGCGTCGCCGCGGGCTTACCGGCGATGCGCGCGTAACCGTCCGCGGCACCGGTCACGGTGCCTTCGGACAGCCCCAGAACACCCCGCATCGCGGGAACCGAATCGAGGGCGGCCACGAAATGCATCTCGGAGGTGCCGGGGTTGCCGAAACACACCTCCACCCCCGAGTCGACGAGGGTGCGGATTATCGACTGTGCACCGTTCATGTGCAGGTCACCTTTCGTCGCTGCCGATCACCCTCCGGCCATTCACCTTCGCATGAATCCGGCGAAAGCCGCTTGTGCTTCCGCGGATTGCCGCCTCTTCCCGAAGTGTACGGACTCGACGTCCAGTGTCTGGAGCACCGCGTCACGGATCGGCCGGCGCAGCAGCAACTTCGTCGCCTCCACCGATTCGGCGGGCGCAGCGGCAAGCCGCTCCGCTCGCTCGAGCGCGACCGCGAGCGCGTCACCATCCGGCACGGCACGGTTGATCAACCCGGCCTCCGCTGCATCGTCGGCGTCGAACTGATCGCCCAGCATCAGCAACTCGGTGGCCCGCTTCAGTCCCGCGACCTGCGGCAGGAGGTAGCTCGACCCGCCCTCGGGGCACAGCCCCAACGGGACGAAGGGAACCCGGAACCGAGTGGCCCGGCCGGCGAAGGCGAAGTCGCAATGCAGAAGCATCGTGGTTCCGATACCGATCGCGAATCCCTCTACCGCGGCGATGATCGGCTTACGCGCACACACCAGTGCACGGAGCAGAACCATCCCGGCACCGGCGCCCTCGGTCTGGACGTCTTGAAAGCTCGCGATGTCGTTTCCGCTGGTGAATACACCGCCGGCCCCGGTGAGCACAGATACGCGCACATCGGGATCGCTGTCGGCACCCTCGATCGCTGTAGCGAGTGCCTGATAGTCGGCGGGATCGAGCGCATTGCGGCGATGCGGGCGATCCATCGTCAGGAGGCGGACGCCGTCTCGAATGGTTTCGGTTCGAATGGTCATGTATACCTTCGTTGTCGTGCGGAACAATGCCGGTTTCGGTGGTGGGAGTACACAGGGACGATCGTCATGACGCGCCGGCGAGGATGTGCCCCAGAGGCGGGCGCCGCAACACGAACCGGCGCCCGTCGGCTGCAGTGATCAGGTCGATTCCGTCATCGCCCTGCCGTCCGTCCGTTGTGTCTTCTGCTGTCATCGTGTCGTCACCCACTCGGGTGTCGCCGGTACAAATCTCAGACGTGCAAGGTGTCGTGCGACAGGATCGCTCGCTTCATGGCGGCGGCGCCGCCGCCGGGGTAGGCCGCCATCTTCTCGGCGAGTTCCGTCGCCCGGCTCAGAACCTCCTCGTCCGGCGTCACCGCGTACGCGAATCCGCGGCGCAACAGGTCCGGACCGTATTGACGTTCACACGCCAACGTGAGCTGTAGCGCCTGGTTCACGTCATACTTCGCCAGCAGCCATCGCAGGTTGTTCGGAGCGGCGACACCCATCTCCGCCTCGCTGACCACGAGGAATGACTTCTCGCCCACTATCAGCACGTCGCAGGCGAGAGCGATCGCCGCCGCACCGTTGACTGCAGCCTTCTCGAGCGCCCCGACCAAGGGCTTCTCGAGACCTGCCAGGCGCACGTGCAACTCGGCGATCGCGGCCGAGATCGCCGGCTCGCCCGGGCGGACCTCGGCGAGATCCAGTCCGGAGCTGAAACATCCGTCTGCGCCGTGCAACAGTACGGCGGTGACGGTGTCGTCGCCCTGGGCGGCGGCGAGAGCTTTCGCGAGCTGGGTCACCATCGGGATCGTCAGGGCGTTCTTCCGGCCCGGGCGGTTCAATTCGATGTCCATGCGGCCACTCTCGTGGCGTCGGACGAGCACGACATCTGCGTCGGGGTGACTCACAGCGCCCTCCTCGCGAGGCTGAAGACCTGACCGGTGGGTCCCGACGACGGCCGCGTGGCCAGCCACAACACCAGCTCAGCCACCTCGTCCGGCGCCTTCACTCGTTCCATCTTCGACATCGCGGGCGCCTCGCCCAAAGTGAAGTTGTCTTTCGTCAGCTCGGTAGCTACCGGCCCCGGCACAATCTCGTTGACGTCGATGCCGTCCCGCCACACCTCCTGTGCCAGCACCTGGACCAACTGCGATACACCGGCTTTCGCCGCGGCATACGCGGACGACCCGGGCGTGGGCGCGTGTCCGGTGCCGGACCCCATCACGAGGATTTTGCCGCTCTGCTGCCCGGACATCACAGGGAGGGCGGCCTGGGCACAGTGGAACACGCTATTGAGGTTGAGCGAGATGGTGTTCGTCCACTCGTCCGCATTACTGTCGCCCAGGCGCCCGGAAGTGAGCCCCCCACCCGCATTACACAGCATCAGGTGTAGGCCACCGAACTCTGCCACCGTCTGCTTGACCATCGCCTGCACCTGGTCTGCGGCCGTCACATCCACCTGCAACGCCAGTGCCCGATCCCCTTCGGCCCTGATCTCTTCCGCCACGGCCTCGACCTGGTCGATGCTGCGGGCGGCCACGACAACCGCGGCACCCGCACGGGCGAGCGCGAGTGCGCTCGCCCGGCCGATTCCGCGTCCGCCACCCGTCACCAGGCTCACGGTGCCTTCCAATGGAGATGATGCGCTCATCGAATCCCTTCCACAATCGGTGTCTACGGTGCTGTCGGCTCAGGACCCGCGGTTCAGACCCTCCCGCTACCCGGCTGGTGCGCCGAACCGATGCGTGTTCGATCATCGCCCCGCTCTTCGGCCGGGACCACGACGAAGTCACGATTCGATCCTTAGGAAAAAGCGATGGCAGACGGCGGCAACCTCGTCCGGCGTCGTGGCATGGGAACGGTGCCGCGTGACGGCGGCGGTCACCTCCGCGAGGATCACATGAGGATGAAGGTGGCGGCACTGCCGCTCAACAACAGGACGCTCAGCGTCAGCAGCAAGTTGGCCGTCAACGCCGGTGGGGCGGTGCCCGCGGAGAATCTCTCGACCCTGCGAGCGTGCTGGGCGCCGGCCGTCGACAACGCCACGACGCCGAAAAGCAGGCACAACCCTCCCACCGCGAGCACCGCCGGCGCCGGTCCCGGCGAGATCCGCGCGAAAAGGATCGCGTCGGCACCGAACACGATCAGGGTGCGAATCCACGAGAGTGTGGTCCGTTCCGGTTGGAGTCCGGGATCGTCGTGCACGGCGACCGGGGCAGCGCTCACGACAGCAGGACGGACACGAAGGTCGCGCACGCGGCTACGACGAATACCGTGACCACCACGAAGATCCCCGGGAGGGGCAGGCTGCCGCCCGTTCTCATCGCGATCTCGATGCGGAGCCAGCGCAGGAGGGCCACCACCACGAGCACCGCGGCGAACACGAGCAGCGCCACCGCCACGATGCCGCGCAGCGAGGCCGGCAACATGTCACCACTGAACGCCTCGATCGCCAGCGCCGCCGCTACGATGCCGAGGGCCGTGCGTACCCACGCCAGGAAGGTGCGCTCGTTGGCCAGGGTGAATCGCGGATCCGGATCGGAACCGCGCCGCAGTGACCGGGTCAACCGGTTCGTTCGGGTGTCGCCGAGGCTGCGCATCAGAAATAGACTCTGCTCACGCTCTCGGCCACGAGAGCCGGCTTGCTCGCCCCGTCGGCCTCGACCGTGTGCGTCACCACCATCTGCACCACGTCGTCCGACACTGCCGTCGCCTCCGTGAGTACCGCTGTTGACCGGACCTTGGAGCCCACTGGTACCGGGGTGGGGAATCGAACCTTGTTGGACCCGTAGTTGACGCCCATCTTCGCATTCGCCACGCGATAGATCTGCTTTCCGAACATCGGCACGAGCGACAAGGTCAGGTAGCCGTGCGCGACCGGGCCGCCGAACGGACTCTCCCGGGTCGCACGTTCTACGTCGATGTGTATCCACTGACGATCGCCGGTGGCGTCGGCGAACTTGTCGACCTGGTCCTGGGTGACTGTCGTCCAGTCGCTGGTGCCGAGCGTCTCACCCACCGACCCCAGGATGTCGTCCGTGTTCTCGAAGACGCGCATGATGTCACTCCTGTCTCTGGATACTCGAATCGAGGAAACCGCATTTCGGAGCCGACGTCCAAGACGAGTTACCGTGCGCTCCGATAGGGATTACCTCACGATCGAGCCACCCCCGTCCGGCACCGGTGACTACCGGTGCCGGAGGCGGCATGGAGCCCTACCTGCCCGGCGCTGCCGTCAACAGCTCGTCGACCTCAGCCTGTGTCGCCGGTATCGACTCGTCGACCCATTCGCTCTGCGGGGGCATCGGTGCGTTGCGGATGTCGCCCATGATGTGCATCCACGTTCGGGCGCTGTCTTCGGAGAACTCGACGTGGTAGAGCGGGACCGATCGCCGCACGAAGTCGGCGAACGCACCGTCGGCGAGCGTGTTCACGTGATACGGCGACGCCGCCATGATGGAGACCAGTTCGTCGCCGTTGGCGGGATCGCGCATCCAGGCAACCGCCTTCGCGAACGCGCGGCGTAGACCATTCACCTTCTGCGGATTCTGTTGCGCCCACTCGCTTCGCGACCAGTACTGCAAGTAGGAGAAGTCGCCCGTCACGGCGCGCACCTCCTCCGGGTACGCGTCGAGCGGGTCCTTAGGGTTCACGAAGTCGAACAGCACCGGGAAGCCCTCGGCAGACAGCGAAGCCGTGGGGACGTCGCTCACACAGCCCGCATCGACGTTCCCCGTGGACAGGGCGGCGCCGGTACCCTGACCGGAACCGGTCGCCACGAAGGTGACATCGTCCTTGTCGACGCCGGCACCGCGCAGCGCGATCTCGCACATGGTCTGATCCGCGCCACCCAACGCGAGGACACCGACGCTCTTGCCCTTCAACTGTTCCAGCGAGCGCGGCCACCCGGTCTGGGTCAACTCCTTCGATCCGACGATCGAGGGGTACGGACCCTTCTGTCCACTGATCAATTCGAGTTTCTGTCCCTGGCTCAGAAGTGGTTCGACCAAGAACGGATTGAGCAATGCAGCGTCGAGAGAGCCGGAGAGAAGAGCATTCGCAGCCTGCGGTCCCGTCGACACGTCGACGATCTCGACATCGAGACCTTCGTTCGCGAAGAAGCCGAGCTGCTTCGTCAGATACGCGAGATAGGTGGATCCGCCGGCGTAATTCTGGAGGCGCACCGTGGTACCGCCGTCTGCGCCGGATCCTGCGGAGGGCGAACCACAAGCCGTCACCACGGAGAGCGCCACGGCGACAATCGCCACCATACCCTTCGCCGCTCTTCTACTCGATCGTGTTTCAACAGACATACGTGTCCTTCATTGGCGCGGAACCGCTCCTGGTCCGCGAAGATTGAGCAATGCAACTGCACAGAGACGCCGCGGTCACAGGCCTTGCAACTCGTAGCTCTTCCAGTGCAGCTGCCTGCGTTCGATGATGCGCATGACGCCCGAGAAGGTGGTGGCCACGATGACCAGCAGAATCAGGGCAGCGAAGAAGTCCGCGGTCCGGTACGACGTCAACGACAGCTGCATCGACGCACCCAGCCCCGTCGATCCCGACAACATCTCACCGACGACGGCGGAGAGGAAGGCGTAGGTCAACGCCAGCTGCAGGCCGGCGAAGATCGTCGGAACAGCGGAGGGAAGAACGAACTTGCGGAACAGGATCATCCGGCGCGCACCGAGGGTCTTCGCCAGCAACAGGTGATCACGGTTCGCATTCTGCAGTCCGGCGTAGGTGTTGAACATGACGATGAAGAAGCACAGCGAGAGAACCAGAACGACCTTCGACGCCGATCCCAGACCGAACCACAGCACGAACAACGGCGCCAAGGCCAGCCGGGGCAGGTTGTTGAACGCGGTGAAGAAGGGCCGAAAAACCGCGTTCAGCAGCGGAAGCTGAGACAGAATCAATCCGACGGCGATGCCCGCGACCGTGGCCAGAACGAACCCCACCAACGTCTCGTACAGGGTTACCTTCAGATCGGTCAGCAGTGCCCCCGAGACGATGCCGTCGCGAAAGGCGGTCGCGATGGCAGACGGTTTCGACACGTACAGTTCCTGCATCGCACCGGCATCGACCACCACTTCCCAGGCCGCGACGATCAGAATGAGGACGCAGGCCTGCAAAGGCCACACGACACACCGCCGTTCGTGGGCACGGCGGCGCGTCCGGGTGAGCAGGCCGTCGAGCTTCGATGCAGCCGGCTCGCGGTCTCCTGCGGACGAGGGCTCCCCCAACTCCGGCCCTGAACTTTCGGTAGCACTTCGGGTTTCGATCGACATGTCAGGCCACCTTCGCTTTCCCCCGGAACGAGGCGTCGTCGACGACCTCTTCCCGTAGGTCGTGCCAGATCGTCTCGAATATCTGATGGAACCGGTCGTTGCCCTGCAGGTTGATCATCGAACGCGGCCTGGGCAGATCCACTTCGTGGATCGATTTGATCCGCCCCGGGCGTCTGGTCATGATGACCACCCGGTCGGCCAGGCCCACCGCCTCCGTCAGGTCGTGCGTAATCAAGGCGACCGTCATCCTGTTGCGCTCCCAGGCGGCGAGGAACGCGTCGTGCACGTTGATCCGGGTCTGCGCGTCCAGTGCGGAGAACGGTTCGTCCATCAACAGGATTCGCGGCCTCGCGGCAAACGACCGCGCCAACGCCACTCGCTGGCGCATGCCGTGGGAGAGTTGCGCCGCGTAGGCATCGGCGAAATCGCCCAGTCCCATGACACCCAGCGCCTCCCTGGCGCGCTCCTCACGTTCGGCTACCGGCACACCCTGCAGTTCCAGTGCGAGAGCCGCATTACCCAGCGTGGTTCGCCACGGCAGCAGCGAATCTCGGGCCAGCACGTAGCCGACCTCGGGATCGCCCGCCCGCGGCACTCGCCCCGCCACCGTCACCTCACCCACCAGGGGCGTGTCGAGACCGGCCATGGCATTGAGCAAGGTCGTCTTGCCGCAACCCGAGGGACCCACGATCGCCACGAACTCACCGTCCGCAATATCCAGATCGATCTCCTCGAGCGCGTGCACCACTCCGTTACCGGGAGTCGCGAACGCATGCGACACCCCTGACACTCTGATCATCGACACCGTTGCACTTCTCCTCGTCGAGTAATTCCGAAACCCGCCCACACAACCGATCTGTGTTGTGGATCACAGGCATGGATAGCCTGCTGGACCCCCTCGGTGTCGTCCAAGACGAAGCGGCACTGTCGTTCATAGGCCCCGCTGATACTCCGGTGCCATATCCGCGGCCTATCGGACATCGTGCGGAGCACGTCTTGGACAGACGGGAGTCTCGACCCTTTGAATCGACGCAGGTAGATCCGAAGGTGAGAGGTGAAAGTATGACAAGTTCCGATGACACCGTGAGATCTGTGAATCTCACTCCGTCGCCACGTGCCCAGGAGCTACTCGGCGCACTGACGTCGTTCATGGACGAATGCGTGTACCCGGCCGAGGCCGAGGTGACGAAGCAGCGCGCAGCCGGGCTTCCCGCGGGACACGAACCGGCGGTGCTGGATTCGCTGCGCGAGGAGGCCAAGCGGCGCGGGCTGTGGAACCTGTGCGTTCCCGGGTTGTCCGGCCTCGGCTACCTCGACTACGCCTACATCGCCGAGATCACCGGGCGGAGCCCCGACCTTGCACCCAAGTCCATCAACGGTGGCGCACCCGACTCCGTGAACATGGTGATGCTCGACGCCGTCGCCACAGCGGATCAGCGCACCCGATTTCTCGATCCGCTGCTCGACGCCAGGTCCGGTTCCGCGTTCGCCATGACCGAGCCGGCGGTGGCGAGTAGCGACGCGTCCAACATCGCCACCACCGTTCGCCGAGACGGTGACGAGTACGTCGTCGATGGCCACAAGTGGTACATCAGCGGTGCTGCAAACCCCCGGTGCAGCGTACTTTTCGTGGTCGGGATGAGCGACCCCACAGCGTCCGCTCACCGTAGACACAGCGTTGTCGCGGTCCCGGCCGATGCTCCCGGCGTCACCATTCACCGTGCGATGTCGGTCTTCGGGTACGACGACGATTCCGCCGAGATCAGTTTCGACAGCGTCCGCGTCCCCGTCGCGAACAGACTCGGCGAGGAGGGCCACGGCTTCGCCGTCGGGCAGGTGCGCCTCGCCGCCGCACGGCTGCAGCACTGCATGCGCATGGTCGGCCTCGCCGAGCGGGCGTTGGAACTGACCTGCCGCAGGGCCGAAGAGCGCGTGGCTTTCGGTGGGACCCTCAGCCAGAAGGGGCAACTCGCCGCGCAGGTCGCCGAATCTCGGATCGCGCTCGATCAGACCCGGTTGTTCGTCCTTCACGCCGCGGCGCTCGTCGACTCGCTCGGTTCCCGCGTCGCCCAGAGCCAGATCTCGGCGGCCAAGGTACTCGCCATGCGGACCGCGGTCACGGTGCTCGACCGCGCCGTCGGCGTGCACGGCGCGATGGGTGTGTCGGCAGACAGCCCACTCGCACGATGGTGGGCACTGGCGCGGGGCCTGCACATTGCCGACGGCCCCGAAGAAGTGCACCTGGAAGTTCTGGCCCGCAACGAACTTGCCGCACAGGAGGCCCTCGCTCGCTAACGGACACAGCCCGAACCGATCGCCCGACCACAGTGATCACAGACGACACCGGGAGGAGCCGCACTGGCTCCTCCCGGTGTCGTCTTCACGTGTTCTGCGTCGGTCAGGAGCCGGCGAGGACGGCGTCACTCCCCGCGCACAGACCGGCAAGGCGGCCCTGGATCAGGTCCTCGGCCTCCGCGACGATGCGCGTGACCAGCTCGGCAACGGTGGGGATGTCGTGAATCAGGCCCTGCGACATACCCGCTGCCCAGACACCGGCCTCCGGATCGCCGAGTTCGTACACCGTCCGGCCACGCGCACCGGCGACCAGGTCACGAACATCGTCGAACACTCCCCCCGCGGAGAGTACGCTGACCACCTCACGGCTGACCGAATTGCTGGCGACGCGCGAGGTATTGCGCAGTTGCCGGAAGATCAGCTCGGTATCGAGTTCGGACGAGTCGACGATCTGCTGTTTGACCGTCTCGTGGATCGGCGATTCGGCCGTGCACATGAACCGGGTGCCCATGTTGACCCCCTCGGCGCCCAGTGCCAACGCTGCCGCCAGCCCACGCCCGTCCGCGAATCCGCCGGACGCGATGAAGGGAATCTTCAGTGCCCGTGCCGCCGCGGGGATCAGGATGAGTCCCGGAACGTCGTCCTCGCCGGGGTGTCCTGCGCATTCGAATCCGTCGATGCTCAGCGCGTCGACGCCCAGCGCCTCCGCTTTCAACGCGTGCCGGACGCTGGTGCACTTGTGCACCACCTTTACACCCGCCGCACGGAAGGCCGGCATGTGCGGCTCCGGGTTGTTTCCGGCCGTCTCGACGATCTTCACCCCCGACTCGATGATCGCATCGCGATACTCGGCGTACGGCGGCGGGCTGATTGACGGCAGGGTGGTGAGGTTGACGCCGAACGGCTTGTCCGTCATTTCACGGCAACGCGCGATCTCCACCGCCAGCGCGTCCGGGCTCGGTTGGGTCAACGCGGTGATGAATCCGAGCGCACCCGAGTTCGCCACCGCGGCCACGAGGTCGGCCCGCCCCACCCACTGCATTCCACCCTGGACGACGGGGTGCGTGACCCCGAACAGCTCGGTGAATCGTGTCTTCAACATCGGTTCTCCTACAGACCCAGCGACTTGCTGACGATCGACTTACACACCTCGGTCGTCCCCGCAAAGATGCGTGTGACACGGGCATCCGCGTACATCCGGGCGATCGGGTACTCCATCATGAACCCGTAGCCGCCGTGCAACTGCAGGCAGCGGTCGATCACTCGGGCCTGCAACTCGGTGCTGTACACCTTGACCTTCGCCGCGTCCGCGGCGGTGAGCGTGCCCTCGTCGAGTTCCTCGAGTGCGCGGTCCACCATCGTGCGGCCCGCCTCGATCTCGATCGCGCACGAGGCGAGCTCGAACTTGGTGTTCTGGAAGCTGCTGATGGTGGTGCCGAACGCCTTGCGTTCCTTGACGTACTCGACGGTCATGTCCAATGCGGCCTCCGCGCTGGCCTGCGCGTTGACCGCGGTGGCGAGGCGCTCCTGCGGGAGGTTGAACCCCAGGTACCCGAAGGCCTTGCCCTCCTCGCCCAGCAGGTTCTCCACCGGCACCCGGACGTCGGTGAACGACAACTCGGCGGTGTCCTGCGCCTTCAGACCCAGCTTCTTCAGGTTGCGACCGCGCTCGAAGCCCGGCATACCGTCCTCGACAACCAACAGCGACAGCCCGTCCCGCCGGTTCTCCCCCTTGCTGGTGCGTGCGACCACCACGACGAGGTCACAGTTGATGCCGCCGGTGATGAAGGTCTTGGCGCCGTTGAGGACGTAGTGATCGCCGTCGCGCACCGCGGTGGTCGCCATACCCGCCAAGTCGGATCCGGTACCAGGCTCAGTCATCGCGATCGACCCGACGATGTGTCCCGTCGCCATGCCCGGGAACCACCGCTGACGCTGCTCCTCGGTCGCGTACTCGAGGAAGTACGGGAGCAGGACGTTGGTGTGCAGCATCAGGCCGCCCAGGCTTGCGTTGGAGCGCACCAACTCCTCGGCGACGACCGCGCTGAACTTGAAGCTCGTGATGCCCGCCCCACCGTACTCCTCGGGGATCTGCAGGCCGGTGATGCCGATCTCGCCGGCCTTGTGGAACACCGTCTTGTCCACCACGCCGGTCTCGGCCCATTCCTCGTAGTGGGGTGCGACGTCGCGGGCCAGGAACTCCCGCACGACCTTGCGGAAGGTCTCGTGGTCCTCGTTGTACACAGTGCGCTTCATGTCATAATTCCTTCTGTTCGGTAGTGGTCAGAGCAGTTCGAGGATGGTGGCGTTGGCCATGCCGCCGCCCTCACACATCGTCTGCAGTCCGTATCGAATCCCGTTGTCCCGCATGTGATGCACCAGTCGTGTCATCAGAACGGCACCGGAACCACCGAGGGGATGGCCGACCGCGATCGCACCGCCCAGTGGGTTCACCAGGGCCGGGTCGGCCCCCGTCTCCGCGAGCCATGCCAGCGGCACCGACGCGAACGCCTCGTTGACTTCGAATGCGCCGATGTCGGCGATCGACAGCCCGGAGCGCTCGAGTGCCTTCGCGGTCGCCGGGATGGGTCCGGTCAGCATGATCACCGGGTCGTCGCCGGCCATCACGGCGGTGTGGATCCGGGCGATCGGCTTCAGCCCGAGCTGACGCGCCTTCTCACTGGTGGTCACCAGCAGCGCACCGGAACCGTCGGAAATCTGTGAGGCGTTGCCGGCGTGAATGACGCCGTCCTCCTTGAACGAGGTCTTCAGTCCGGCCAGCTTGTCGACGGTGGTCCCGCGCCGAATTCCCTCGTCCAGGTCCAGGACACCGGGCAGCGATGCGACCTGGGCAGTCAATGCACCGGAATCGATCGCGGCGGCGGCCTTCTCGTGCGAACTGACCGCGAAGTCGTCGAGCTGTCGACGGGTGAACGCCCACTTCTCGGCAATCATCTCCGCCCCGACACCCTGGTTGAACGTCTCGACCCCGAAGCGGTCCAGAACCGTGTGTCCGAAAGGATGCCCCGATTGGCGACTCGATCCCATCGGCACACGCGACATCGACTCCACTCCGCCGGCAACCGCCACGTCGTACTGACCTGCAATGACCCCTGCGGCCGCGAAGTGCAACGCCTGCTGACTCGAACCGCACTGCCGATCCACGGTCGTCGCCGGCACCGACGTCGGCCAACCTGCGGCGAGCACGCCGCTCCGACCGATGTTGTTCGCCTGATCCCCGACCTGACCGACACAGCCCCATACGACGTCGTCGACGACTGCCGGATCGATTCCGGTCCGCTCCGCCAGTGCCTTCAACACGTGGGCGGACAAGTCCGCCGGATGTATCTCTGCCAAGGATCCGTTGCGTCTGCCGACCGGAGTTCGTACCGCATCGACGATGACTGCATCCCGCATTTGTGGCTCCTTCGCGCCTCGGTTCAATTCACACTCAAATCAATCAGCCTGCGTCGTAACGCACAAAGACGCGAATACGAACAGAGCGATCGGATGGTGCTATGGGTGTCCGCACCGCCGAACGCGGCGCCCGCCCAAGGGACGGGTCAGACTGCGAAGTCTCGGACTGCATCCGGCTGCGCGACAATCCCGGCCTCTATCAACGCGTCGATCTCGGCAATATCCACACCGACGTCCCTCAGCACGGCACCAGAATGCTCACCCAGTTCCGGCGCCGGATCCGTGGACGAACGCGGCACTCCGCCAATGCGGTACGGCAGGCCCACGTATTTCCCGCCGTTCTCATGTGTGTCCGTGCGGAAGATTCCACTCGCGTGCACGTCGCCGGATTCGAGGACCTGCGCGTACCGGCGGACCGCACCCACGACGATGCCGTTGTCCGACAGCCACTTCACACAACGCTCGGTGCTCATGGCGGACAGAGCGTCAGAGAGAATCTGCAGCAGCATCGAGCGATGTCGGACCCGAAGCGGATTCGAGGCGAATCGTGGATCGGTGAGCAGATCGGTGCGGTCGATGAGTCGGCAAAGTGTGCCCCAGTGTTCATCCGTGTACGCGGACATCACAATGTGCCCGTCCGTCGTGCGGATCACATCGGCCGCCGGCGCCACCGTCGGCTGACCATTGCCCATCCGGGTCGGTTCGCGACCGGTGTCGAAGAATTCTTCCCAGTTGGCTGCCTGGAGGTGAATCGCGACCTCCAGCAACGAGATTTCGATCTCGGCGCCTTCGCCGGTGCGTTCACGACGAAACAACGCGGCCAGAATGGCCTGAGCGAGCGAACTTGCCGTCGAGGCATCTACGACGGGCAGTCCCACCCGGAGGGGGTCGCCGCCCGCTTCACCGGTCACGGACATGATCCCGCTTTCCGCCTGTGCCGCGATGTCGAGTCCCGGACGGTTGCGTGACGGACCGTGCATTCCGAAGCCGGTAACCGACGCATAGATCGCTCGCGGATTCAATTCCCGCACAGCTGCCGGACCCAGACCCAGCCGCTCCATCGCACCGGGACGCATGTTCTGCACCACCACATCTGCGTCGGCGACCAACTGCAGAGCCAGCTTCCTGCCGCGCTCGTCGCGCAGGTCGACGGCGAGCGATCGCTTGCCTCGGTTGTATGCCCGGATCATCGCGTCACCGAACGCCCCGATCCGGCGGGCCTGGTCGCCGTACAGCGGCTCGACCTTGACGACCTCGGCACCCAGTTCGGCGAGGACGGCGGTCGCAGCCGGTGCCGCGATGTACTGACCGAAGTCGATCACCTTGACACCCGAGAGCGGGCCGCATTCCTCGGTCGCATGTCGCGTCGGTCGGATCTCCATGCTGTCTTGTCTCCTCGCTGCCGGGCTGCCGCGGGTCCGTCATGGAATCCGCGCCCTCGATCGTCCTTCGCGGATGGCCACAGTGGAAGGTTCCATTTGCGATGGCAGCAATAGGTTTCGCCGATCAGTCGACAGGCGTTCGCTCTGATGGGGTGGTGTGGTCCGCGAAATGCAGGTGATCGTGATCGTCCCGCTGATCTCCGCCGAAACGGCCGCCGCGGGCTGGGACTGTATCGCGAGCACCGCCGGGAGCGGCCGGTGACCGTGGTGATCTTCTCGCACTGCCACATCGATCATTTCGGTGGGCACGAACTGCGCAACGGTCCGGTCGGAACACCGACCGTGACCGCCGCCCCGGACATCATGGGCGCACTGACGGAACTGGCCGGCTATCTGGATGCACCGGACCCGGATTTCGCCATCGTGACGCCGTGACACCGGATCGCCGTCACCACGATCCTGCAGGTCGGCGTAGAGCTTCGCTGCGACAGGGAAGCCGGCAAGGCCAAGCTGTACGCGTCCGAGGTGGCGATGGACATCGCCCACAACGCCACCCGCATCCTCGGTGCTACGACGCGCCTCCGCCACCGACGTCCAGACCGCCTTCGGGCGGAGCTGCGGCCCGCACGTTGAGCGAGGACGTCGAGTTCAGGTTCACGCTCCCGGCGTCGGCCACCGCGACGAGTGCGGTCAACTTCTTGACCCACCCACCTCCCCGGTCTCATCGCCGTCCCGCACTATCAGCACGCGACATATGACAGCGAGGCCGATCACGAGGAAGATTGTCAATGCCCGGCGAGGAAGTTGATCGCCGTGGTGCTCGCGACTTCGCGTTCTTCCTCGAAGTAGGCGTGCCGTGCGCCGGGGAGCAATTGCACGCGCGCGTCCGGGATCCGTTCGGCGAGTAGTGGCGCGTTGTCGACCGGGGAGAGCAGGTCGTCGGTCCCGTGCAGGACGAGGGTCGGCGCGCTGATCGACGGCAGCGCGTCCCACGCGTCGTGCCCGTTGCTTGCCCGCAGGTGTGCGAGCCGGGCGTGCGCGGGCATGTCGGCATCCCCGAGGGTGTTGTAGGGTCCGGGGTTTCGATCGAGCCACTCCCGGGTGTACATCAACTCCAGCAGCGCGCTGCGCGACCGTTCGGGATCGGGGTGCGCCAGGTTCGCGCGCACTTCGCGGCTTCGCTCCACCGCATGGGTTCCGCCCGGGGAGGTGCAGCCGAGGATCAGGGCGCGAACACGCCGGGGATGACGCGCCGCGACCCATTGCGCCACCCGGCCTCCCATCGAGGTGCCGTAGACGTGCGCCGTCTCGATGCCGAGCGCGTCCAGCACGCGCATCGCGTCCTCGGCGAACAGTTCTGTGCTGTAGTCGGTCTCGGGTTTTCCGCTGGATCCGGTTCCGCGGTAGTCGATCGTGACGGTGTGGAATTTCTTGTCGAAGTCCGTGCGAACGCGATCCCACCAGTGATGGTTGTTGCCTTGACCGGCGAGCAGCAGCAGCGACGGTCCGGTGCCGGACTCCTGGTATGCGATCGGCGTTCCGTCGGACGCCACGGCATGGGGCACTGCGGCGTGGGGCACTGCGGGCCTCAGACCGTGTCTGCCGTGCGGAGTTCGGAGATCGCGGCATCGGTGTAGCCGAGTTCCCCCAGGATGGCATCGGTATGCGCGCCCAGGGCCGGGACCGGATCGAATCGCGGCTCCACACCGCTGAGGTTCGCAGGCGGCAGCAGCGCCCGCGCCGGGCCGCCCGGGGTCTGCACCTCCCGCCAACGATCCCGGCCGGCCAGGGACGGGTGCGACAGGAAGTCCGATACGGTGCCCAGCCGCCCGTTGGCGATCGACACCTTGTCGAGCAGCGCGAGGGCGTCGTCGGTGCTGAGCAGACGCGTCCGCTCGGAGATCATCGCGTTGCACTCCTCGCGGTGCTCCACCCGCGAGGAGTTGCGGCAGAAGCGCGGGTCGGTGGCGATCGACGCGTCGCCGAGCACCTCCGCGCAGAACGCGGACCATTCGCGGTCGTTCTGGATCGACAGCAGGACCGTGCCGTCGGCGGTGGGGAACGGACCGTACGGGGCGATCGTCGCGTGTTCCGCTCCGACGCGGCTCGGCTGCCGGCCCCCGTATTCGGTGTAGTAGGCGGGCGAGCCCATCCATTCGCCGAGCGCCTCGAACAAGGCGACCTCGACGGCGCGGGCCGTGCCGGTGGTGGCGCGCGTGTACAGCGCGGACAGGATCCCGCTGTACGCGTACATCCCGGCTGCGATGTCGGCGATCGACACTCCGGCCTTGGACGGGCACTCGTCGGGGCCGGTCAGCGACATCAGTCCGGATTCGCCCTGGACGAGCATGTCGTAGGCCTTGCGCTCGGACCAGGGGCCGGTGTTGCCGTAGCCGGACACGTCGCACGGAATCAGCGTGGGGTACCGCTGCTGGAGCGACTGCGCGTCGAGGTTCATCCGGGCCGCGGCGCCGGGGGCCAGATTCTGCACGAAGACGTCCGCTGTGGACAACAGCTTTTCGAGGATGTCGCGGCCCTCGTCGGATTTCAGGTCCAGCGTCAGGGACTCCTTGGAGCGGTTGAGCCAGACGAAATAGCTCGATTCGCCGTGCACGGTCTCGTCGTACCGCCGTGCGAAGTCGCCGGTGTCGGGACGTTCCACCTTGATCACCCGGGCACCGAGGTCGGCCAGTTGCCGGGTCGCGAAGGGCGCGGCGACGGCTTGTTCGATGCTCACGACGGTGATCCCTGCGAGCGGTAGGGCGGTCTGCGATGCCATGAAGCCAGCCTTCCTCGAAATGTACGGCCATTTTGCAGCCGGACACGGGCAGTAGTCAACCGGGTGGACCCGAGGTTTTACATGCAGTTGAGGTTGGCGGCGGTGACGATCCGCGACCGCCGGACGTTATGGCCGTACATGACGGCCGTCAGCCGTGGTGGCGCCGGTATGCCGCGACCGCTCCCGGGTGACGCGGGACCCCCGCCGTCTGGATCAGCGACCGGACGTCGAGGAACTGGGCTCCGACGGTGTCGGGAGGAATCAGGTCCTGCGCCCGGTCGACGAGAAGATCCACGAGCGCACCGGCAACGGCGTCCGGCAGCTGCGGCGAGGCGACGAGCAGGCTGGGTACGCCCACCGTCGCGGTCTCGGCAGTGTCACCGTACGTCCGGGCCGGCACCGAAACCGGTTCGTACATCGGCCCGTAGACCCTGCGCATCTCCACGTACTCAGCGGACAGGTCGAGTAGCCGAATCCCCCCGTCCGGACCGTGCCCGGGCCGCGGCACCGCCGCCGGAGTCGGCACGCCCCCGGCCCACAGCGCGGCCGCGACGGTGCCGTCGGCGAGAGAATCGAGGACGGTGGTGAGCGAGACCGGGCGCACGGTCACATCGTCGACGGTCAGCCCGCTCGCCTCGAGCACCCGCCGCCCGGTCTGCGCGGTCCCCGAGCCCGGGGAGCCGAGGCTGATCGTCTGCCCGCGAAGATCTTTCATCGACCGGATCGGTGAGCGCGCGGGCACCGCGCACTGGAGATAGTTTTCGTACACCCGGCCGATGGCCAGCATCGGGGTGTCCGACAGCACGGCCGAATCGGCCAATGTGAGCCCGATCAGAGCCTCCCCCGACGCCAGCAGCGACAGATTCTCCAGCGAACCGGTGGTGTACCGCACCGACAAGCGCAGATCCCCACTCCCGGTGGCCGCGGTGTCCGCGAGCAACTCCGCGAATTCGGACTGGAATCCGTCGCGCTCACCGGACGCGATTTCGTACGTCCCCGACGGCTGGGTCCGGGCACACCCGGACAGTGCGACCGCCGCGGCCACACCGCCGAGGAACTGTCGCCGGTTAATCATTTTCGGGTGTCTCCACGTGCGGTTCGAGCCACAAGCGTACGCGTAGACCACCCGCGGGGGCCTCGTCGATGGCGAGTCGGCCACCGTACGCGGCGGCGACCACCTCGACGATGGACAGGCCGAGTCCCGTTCCGGCCTGGTCGCTGGCCCGGAAGAAGCGATCGGTGAGTTTGGCGCGCAGTTCCGCCGGGACGCCCGGGCCGTCGTCGGCCACCCACACGCACACCTGCGTGTGGTCCTGTGAGCGCTCCACGCCGACGCCGATCTCGATGGTGGGGTGGGGGCCCGCGTATCGGGAGGCGTTGTCGATCAGCACGTCGAGCACCTGGGACAGATCGTTCTCGGCAATCGCGACCGGAACACGGTCGACGCCGGGTGCCGCGACGGTCGTCAGGCGCGCACCGCGTTCCCGGGCCGTCACCGACCAGAAGTCGACCCGGTCGGCGACCACCGACAGGGCGTCGCAGGCCGTCTCGGCTCCGAAGCGCGGCGTTTCGGCGGAGGCGAGGGAGAGCAGGCTGTCGAGGATCGTCTGCAAACGTTTGGCCTCCTCGGTGACGAGGTGATAGTCCTCGCGCGCGTCGTCCGGTATCCCGTCGTCGAGGAGGTCGAGACGAAACTGCAACGCCGCGAGCGGATTCCGCAGCTGGTGCGCGGTGTCGGCGATCAGACGCTGCTGCGCGTCCGCGGCCCGCAACACCGCCGAGGACATCACGTCGAACGAATGCGCAAGCCGGCGCACCTCGGGAGGTCCACCCGCGGCGGTGACGGGCAAGACGGACGGCGGAGGCTCGGACGCCGGCGGCGTCCTCGCGTCGGGCATGCGGCGGATGAGTTGCACGATTCCGGTGGAGAGGTTCGCGAGCGGTCCGAGCACCCACCGGCTCAAACCGATTGCGAGAACACCGAACGCGACCAGCGCGAGTACTGCGCCGGCCGCGATGACGGCCCACTGCCGGAGGATGTCGGTGCGGGCCTCGGCGGTCGAGGCGCGCAGCACGATGGTGCCGTTCACCTGAGCGCCCGACCCCACCGGTTTGACGAAGAGGGCGTCGTCGTCGCTCCACGGGTACAGCCGGTCGACGGTGGAGACCCGCTCGTTGCGCAGTCCGCTGCGTATCGCGGCGTCGATGCCGGGTTCGCTGCCGTCGAGGCCCACACCCAGGGTGGGCACACCGCGGGTGGAGACCACGAGAACGCCCTCGCCGTACACGTCGTCGTACGCGTCCACCTCGCCTTCGATTCTGGCGGGGTCGCCGGTCCGGACGTATTCCTCGGCGAGGACGGCGAACCGTTGGATGTCGCCCTCGCGACCGAGGGTGAACTCCTGTGTCCGTGAGTCGGCGGTCGCAATCGCGAGGGGGATCGCGAAACTCGCGACCGCGCAGGATCCGAGGATCGCGAGGATGAGCAGTAGCCGTCGGCGCATATCGTTTCGACCTCCGGTCAGCACACCCAGCGGTAGCCGAAACCACGGATGGTGCTGATCAGCCCGGGCCGGTCCAGCTTGGCCCGCAGTGTGCCGATGTGGACGTCGAGCGAGCGTGAGACCGCGACGAACGCGTCACCCCAGACCCGATCCATCAATTGCTGACGGCTGACCGCGGCACCCGGGTTCTCGAGCAGAATCTCCAGCAGGGAGAACTCCTTCGACGTCAGGTCCACGTCGGTGCCCGCCACGGTGACGGTGCGGGAATCGAGGTCGACGCGCACATCCCCGGTGACCACTTCCCGCGGCACGCCGCCTTCGACGGCCAGGCTTCGTCGGCGCACCACCTCGATGCGCGCGAAGAGCTCCGACATCCGGGCCGGCTTGACCAGGTAGTCGTCGGCGCCGCCGCGCAGCCCGCGCACCACCGACCGCTCGTCGTCGCGGGCGGTGAGGATGATGACGGGGACGCCGCTGACCTGGCGCAGCTGACGCAGCACCTCGAGTCCGTCGCGGTCCGGTAACCCGAGATCGAGCAGGACGAAGTCCACCTCGCCGTGGTGCAGCAGCAGCTCCGACCCGAACCTCATCCGCACAGGCTGGTGCGCCTGCCGGGTCAGCCCCGCGACGAGTGCGTTGCCGACGCCGTCGTCGTCCTCGACCACCGCGATGCGCATAACCGGCATTGTCCCCCGGCCACGGTGGGCCGGGGGAACAATGCCGGGGGCGGCGGGATCAGACACGCTCGAGTTCGCGGCCGTCACGGTCGTCCTCGCGCCCGTCGCGAGCGGGGCCGTCCGTCGCGGGATCGAGGGTGGTGCCGCCCTTGCCCTTGGGCATGAACAGTGCCGCGACGAGGGTCAGCGCGGAGCAGCCGACGACGTAGTAGAAGAAGACCGATTCGTGTCCGGCCTGCTTCAGGGCCAGTGCGAGCGGTTCGGCGGTACCGCTGAACAGGGCTGCGGTGATCGCGTGCGGCAGGCCGACACCGAGTGCACGCACCTTCGTCGGGAACAGTTCCGCCTTGACGATCGCGCTCAGCGCGCTGTAGGCGGTGACGATGACCAGTCCGGTCATCATCAGCCCGAACGCGACGAACGCGTTGGTGGTGTTGCCGAGGACGGTGAGGATCGGCACGGTCAGCGCGGTCGAGCCGATACCGAAGAACAGCATGACCTTGCGGCGGCCGATGCGGTCGGAGATGAGGCCGGCCACGGGCTGCATCAGCATGTAGACGAACAGTGCGGCGAAGTTGATCCACGCCACCGTTTCCGGGGCGATGCCCGAGGTGTTGATCATGTACTTCTGCAGGTACGTGGTGTACGTGTAAAACGCGACCGTGCCGCCGATCGCGAGGCCGAAGACCATGGCGAGTTGCTTCGGGTACTGCAGCAGCAGACGGAGCGTGCCACGCTTGGCCGACGGCGTCGTGCCGGACGCCTTCTCGGCCGCGATCCGCGCGGCCTCGTCCTTGTACTGGTCCGACTCGTCCATTCCGCGGCGGAAGAGCATCACGGTCACGGCGGCGATTGCGCCGATCACGAACGGAATACGCCAGCCCCACGCCTGCATCTGGTCGAGGGTGAGGATCTGCAGCAGGATGATCTGGACGCCGAGCGCGGCGAGCTGACCGAGGATGATCGACACATACTGGAAGCTCGAGTAGAAGCCGCGTCGGCCGGGCGTCGCGACCTCGGACAAGTACGTGGCGCTGGAGGCGAATTCGCCTCCCACGGACAGGCCTTGGACCAGTCGCGCCGTCACCAGCAGTGCCGGGGCGAGCATCCCGATCGCCTCGAAACTCGGTGTCGCAGCGATGATCAGCGAGCCTGCGGCCATCATCAGCACCGACAACGTCAGCGCGTTCTTGCGCCCGTAGCGGTCCGCGTACCGACCCAGGATGTAGCCACCGATCGGGCGCATGAGGAATCCGACGGCGAAAACCAGTGCCGTGGAGAGCAGCTGGGCGGTCGTGCTGCTCTTCGGAAAGAAGGACGCCGCGAAGAACACACTGAACGCTGCATAGACGAACCAGTCGTACCACTCGACGAGATTGCCGATGCAGCCGCGAACCACGTTCGCAACAACCCGCCTCTCGCCGGTCGACGACGCTGGGTTCGAAGTCGTGTGTCGCATGATGTTCCTTCCTCGACTGCTGTGATCGTGCGTAGCCACTGGAACCAATGTGGCCGCCACCACAGCGCGAGGGAAGGGATGAGCACCTTTCCTTACAGTCGCTTTAGACGACACCGCGGCGCGTGCCGCGGAACGGTGCCCGCGCGGTGCTCGTCTGGATCAACACCGGTGCCCCGTCCGGCAACCCGTTCGTCATGCGCTGACGTCGACCGGCAGATGCGCTTCCGCACAGGGGGTGGGTAATGCGCACCCTTGGGTGGCTGTCGACCGGGTCCTTCCGGGGGCAGTGTTGGTGTGGCCAAGGAACACTCGCCCCCACACCAGCAAGGACTCCGCATGTTTCGCCACACCGCCATTCGCGCCGGCCTGATGTTCGCCGCAGTCGCATTCTCCGTCACCGGCGCGGCCGGAATCGCGCACGCCATGCCCGCCTCGACGGGCGGTGACGTCGCCGTCACCTCGCAGTCCGACCGTGACAACCGCGACCGCGATCGGCGCGACCGTTTCGACGACGACGCACAGGGCGCTATGTGCGAGGGCCAGGCCATCGTCGACCACCCCAGCTGCTCCTCGCTGCCGTACTGACCCCCGATCGAGGTGACACGACGCCGCTGCCGCATTCACTGCGGCAGCGGCGTATCGTCTACGCAAGGTAACCCCACGGCACTACCGGTTGTGCAGGGCCACCGATTCGGTACCGTTCGTCTCGACCCGCGACCGCGGGTCATGAGATCGGCACACATCCGAACTGTGGGAGGTTTTTCGTGGCTGGTGGACTCGTCGCCCTGTTGGACGACGTCGCGGCACTCGCGAAAGCGGCCGCGGCATCCATCGACGACATCGGAGCCGCGGCCGGCAAGGCCAGCGTCAAGGCAGCGGGAGTGGTCGTCGACGACACCGCCGTCACCCCCCGCTACGTGCACGGGTTCTCTCCCAATCGCGAACTGCCCATCATCCGCAAAATCGCAGTCGGGTCGATCCGCAACAAACTCCTGATCATCCTGCCGGTGGCGATGATCCTGAGCGAGTTCCTGCCCCAGGCGCTGCCGTACCTGCTGATCGCCGGTGGTCTGTTCCTGTGCTTCGAAGGAGCCGAGAAGGTCTACGAAGCACTCACCGGCAACCATCACGAGGCCGCGGGCGCAACCGAAGGGCAGAGTGGACCCGAATTCGAGAAGACCATGGTCAGCGGCGCAATCCGCACCGACCTGATCCTGTCCGCCGAGATCATGGTGATCTCACTGTCCTCGGTCGAGGACGAACCGTTCCTCACCCGGCTGCTGGTGCTCGTCGTCGTCGCGATCCTCATCACCGTCCTGGTGTACGGAGTGGTCGCCCTGATCGTGAAGATGGACGACGTAGGCCTGGCGCTCGCCCAACGTAAGTCCTCGTTCAGTCAGCGGATCGGTCGAGGACTCGTCGCGGCGATGCCGAAGGTGATGGCCGTGCTCACCGTGGTCGGGATCGCCGCGATGCTCTGGGTCGGCGGCCACATCCTGCTCGTCAACATCGGCGAGGCCGGATTCCACTGGCCGGCCGATCGCCTCCACGATCTCGAACACTGGTTCGGCGATCTCGTCGATGGCGGCGTCGGCGGCGTTCTGTCCTGGACTGGCGGGACCGTCGTGTCCGCGCTCGTCGGGCTCGTCGTCGGCGCGATCGTCGTCCTGATCATGCACCTGATCCCGAAGCGGAAGAAACGCGCAGACTGACCGAGGTGGCCGACACCGCCCCAGTTGCTCCGACCGACAACGACGCACACCCGAACCCGGCTCGCAGCAGACACTGACGGTCTTCGTCGACGACGAACCCGTCCCCGCGCACCGTCTCTGGCACCCCGGTGACACCGTGACCACCACACTCTCGTGGCTCGACGAGCAGCATCTTCCCGCCGAGATCCGATCACTAGCCGAAGAGCGACCGGACGGCTCCGGCAGCGGAGCGTTCTACCTCGACAGGTACCCGGGGTCATCGACCGCGCACGTCGTGTCCGTGCGCGGAGTGGTCGCGTCGATCGAGGTCGTCGCGAACCTCGCACTGAGCACCGACGACGGCTGGAAATTGTTACCCGGCACCGTGCAGATGTGGTGCGTGCCCGACACGGGCACGTGGCGCTTGCCGAATCTGCAGTGTTCGGTACCCGGCACCACCGGCGACCTCAGGTTCATCGAACACCACGAATTCTCCGAGCGCTACGGTGTCGCCACACCGACCTTCCGTCGGGATTCCCGGTACTTCCGGGTGGTTCTCTACCTCGCCCAGTGAGCGCCACCGCCTACCGAAGGTCGAGTCGCACGTCCCGGAACTCGAAGATGTCGACGACCCAGTCGAACGCCGTGGGACCGTCCTTCCGCAGAGCGCGTTCGAGATCGGCGCGCACCCTGTCCCGGTTCGTCGGGTGGCACTGCGCGAGCCGTCGCTCGAGTTGCCGCGCAGTCTCCGTGTAACCGAGTGCCTCGCGGGATTCACTGCTGTTCTCCCACACGAAGTAGAAACGGCCGTCCTCGGGTGTGCCGTATCCGCCCGTGAGACAGTCGGCGAAGGCATCCAGGTTGCGCCCGAAATAGCCGCCTTCGCCGCGCACCGCTTCTCCCGCCAACGTGAAGACGTCGTCGAGCGTGCGAATGCGTGCACCGTCGATCACGTACGTCACGGGTTCTCCGGTCATGGTTCGATCATTCCCCACCGGTGGATCCACTTTGATATCTATTGACAATGACTGCGCCGATTCCTCCTGGCTGGCACCCTTATCCGCAGGGCTCCGAGAACCGGGTCCGTTGCACGATGCGCTGAGCGGGTACGAGTCCGTGGACGACGAACGGGTTTTCGGTGAGGACTTGCCGGACCGTGGCGGCGGTGTCGGCGGTGTCGGCGGTGTCGGCGTCGACGATGATGAAGGCACCGGAGTCGTCGCCGTAGGGTGCGCAGGTGATCACGGTGCTTGTCGACGAGATCGCCAAGTACTATCGCCGGCCCACCGGCGTGATCGATCAGACACCGTCCCATTCGAGGTCGAGCAGCCGCGTCACTTTCTGCCGTTCAAGGTCAGCGGCTACGACGGGCGTCGTTTGGAGTGCTGCGAGGCGGGTTCGGCGGACGCAGGGGCGTTCGTGAGTCGCCCACGGCCGTAACTGTCACCGTGCTGCCGGGAGTCGTATTCCACACCGCGAACCGGTTGGCTCCCGACCGCCGCGCCTCGCTCGTCGCGCAGTCGGCGAGGGAGCACCGTCGGCGAGCCTACGGCAGCATTCCCGGAATTTTCATTCGCAAAACGAACAAGTTTTCGAAAGAACTTATATTTGACTGAAGTCTTGTGACCAAACCCACAGGATGCATATAGTCGTACTTAACTTCTTGCATCGCGGCGTGACCGGAGCGGCAATGCTCAACCGAGGAGAACCTAGTCATGACTCAGCCCGACGACGTGCTGGATCGGCTGACCCTACGGACGACGTGAGTCACAGGCGCTGACCCTCGAGTCGCCGCGATTGATGAAGTGCCACTACGCGAGTGCTTCGTATCGAAGTGCGCTCCCCCAACCTCACCAGCGGTTGCCGCGAAGGCAATAAGGCCCGACGGAAGGAACCCCATTGACGACAATTGACGGTAGCGACGTCTACCAGGCCAGGTGGCGAATGCTCGCCTTGCTTGCGCTCGGGTACGTGAGTCTGACGCTGAACTGGTTCAACATCGCTTCGGCGTTCACGCCCATCAGTGACGACCTCGGCGTGACGTTCGCGCAGCTCGCGATGCTGATCGCGCTGTTCGTCCTCGGCTACGGCGTCGCCCACGTGCCGGGCGGGATCCTGGCCGCCCGCTACGGGATGAAGCGGACACTCGTCGCCGGCATGCTGCTACAGGGCGTGGGCGCAATACTGTCCGGTTTTGCGATCGGCTTCATCGACCTTGCCCTGTACCGAGTGATCGCCGGTGTCGGCGCTTCGATCGTCATTGCCGTGGGCGTCGGGGCCGTGAGCGTGTGGTTCCGCGATCGGGAGATCAATCTCGCTCTGGGCGTCACCAGCGGTGCTGCGTTCAGTACCGGTGTGATCCTGGGCCTGTACGCGTGCATCTACCTGACCGAGGCCGCCGGATGGCGAGGAATGCTCATCATCTGCGGTGTCCTCAATATTGTGCTGGCGGCGGCGGTGGCATCGTGGTTCAGGACCCCTCCGGGGGTGGGCGGGTTGGCCGGCGGAAAGATCAGCCGAGCCGGGCTCGTCCAGGCGTTGGTCGACAAGCAGTTGTGGATCTATGGAATCGCCATGGTCGGTGTCTACGGTGCCTATTTCACCGCGTCGCAGCTGCTGGGGACGTATGCGGTCGAACAGCGCGGGTTCACGGCCGGTGAAGGCGGAATGCTGGGTGCAGTGTTTGCTTTCGCCGGAATTCCGGGAGCCCTTATCGGAGGCAAGATTTCGGACCTGATTCGGAACTACCGGGTGGTGATCGTCGTTCCGCTGTTGGCAATGGGCGGCCTGCTCGCCGCGATCCCCGTCGCACCCGACTGGGTGTTGTGGGGAGTCTCCTTCGCGGTCGGTTTCCTCTTCTGCTTCAGCTTCCCGGCCTGGGTGTGCGTGCCGGCGGCCGTGTCGAAGGTCGATCCGGAGCAGGTCGGAACCGCTGTCGGTGTGATGCTGACACTCGCCGCGGTGGGCGGATTCGTCGTCCCGGTCGTATTCGGGTACGTGGTGCCGGAGTTCGGGTTCGGGGTCGGATGGACTGCTGTCGCCGCGATCTCGTTGCTCACCGGCGTCGTCGGACTCGTGGGAAAGAAGCGGGCTGATCATCCCGTGCTCATCGAGACGGTCGCAGCCAGCTGACCGACGACTACCATCGAAGGACTAGGAAAGAACGCCAGATGAGCACAAGCAACGACCTCGTTCATTTCGTCTACGGCGAGCCTCGACCGCTCGATACCGACGGCAAGTTCGCACGCTACTTCGCCGGTCGCACCGCGATCGTGTCCATCGACATGCACGACGGACACCTCTCCGAGGATCCGGACTGTCCATGCCCGGCGCCGCGCGGCCGGGACATCATCGACAGCGTCGACGAGTTTCATCGCGCCGCACGCGCGGCCGGGATTCCGGTCATCCACGTGCGCTCGGAACTTCGGCCATCAGGTGCCGACGACCTGCGGGGACAGAGCCCGAGCGCATGGCGCCTGACCTTCACCGAACACGTCGGCGAGATCCCCGGGGTAGCCGAGCATGCACTCTCCGGGAGCAGGTGGACCACCCTCTCCACCCAGGTCGAGCCCACTGACGAGATCGTCACCGGCAAGAAACGCCTCTCCGCCTTTTACCCCACCGACCTGGACTTCTTGCTTCGGCAGATGAGTGTCACCACAGTCGTGCTGGACGGCATCATGGCTGATTGCTGTGTCCTCAACACCGCCTTCGACGCCTCCAACCTGGGCTACCGGGTCATTGTGGCCCGCGACTTGGTCCGTGGGACCGACCAGAAACTCGAGCGCGCCGCTCTCGACATCATGTCGCTGCACCTCGGCCTGGTGATGGATGCGGCGGACCTCCGCAGTATTTGGGCGGACACCGAACCGTCATCAGGTGCCGCGGCGGCGGCCCGTGACCGACTGCAGCCGCTGGCCCCGCGGAGATGAGTCGTTGACGACGAACTCATCCACGCCGCCGTGATGATGCGGGTACCGATCGGATACGTCCATGCCAGGCCGGAACCAGCGGTGTCCCCGGAATCGGAACCTCACCGCGGCGTGCTCCCTGGCCGGCAGTAGCGACACGGCCACGGAGATGTCGCTCGTTTCATCACCGAGACCGGGTTGTCGACATGGCCCGCCAATGACATGAGGCGGCGATTCCGCTGGTTGGGGCGCTTCGTCGTGCTTCGCCGAAACATTTACGCTCGCTGTCGAATTGATAGGCCCCGCCGATGACGTCTTCCACAGAAAGAATTGGCCGCGACCGAGGCGCCCATGCAAAAATTCAGTCCACAGGTTCGAGATCGCTTCCCGGACAATGACTCGGAGATCTTCCCTTCGTGGCAGATCCTGGTCCGCTGGACCCGGGAAGCGGGAATCAATTACTGGGCCTTGGTCGCTCGAAGATCCTGACCGTGGGCATCACTCCGCCGGAGAACCCGCCCGCGGAACCTAGAGGAGAAGGAAAAGAAATGGCAAAAGTACTCTGCGTCCTGTACGACGACCCGGTCGACGGCTACCCGAAGACGTATGCGCGGGACGACCTGCCGATCGTCGAAAAGTACGGCGACGGGCAGACCTTGCCGACACCGACCGGTATCGACTTCGTCCCCGGCACCCTGCTCGGCAGTGTGTCCGGTGAGCTGGGTCTGCGCAAGTACCTCGAAGCCAACGGCCACACCCTGGTGGTGACCTCCGACAAGGACGGCCCCGATTCGGTCTTCGAGCGCGAGCTGGCCGACGCGGACGTCGTCATCTCCCAGCCGTTCTGGCCGGCCTACCTGACCGCCGAGCGTATCGCCAAGGCCCCGAACCTGAAGCTGGCGCTGACAGCCGGGATCGGTTCGGACCACGTCGATCTGCAGGCCGCGATGGACCGCGGTGTCACCGTCGCCGAGGTCACCTACTGCAACTCGATCAGCGTGGCCGAGCACGTGGTCATGATGGTCCTCGGCCTGGTCCGCAACTACCTGCCGTCCCACGACTGGGTGCGCAAGGGTGGCTGGAACATCGCCGATTGCGTGACCCGCTCCTACGACGTCGAGGGCATGCATGTCGGCACGGTCGCCGCGGGCCGGATCGGGCTCGCGGTGCTGCGCCGGCTCAAGCCGTTCGGTATGCACCTGCACTACACGGACCGGCACCGCCTGCCGGAGTCGGTGGAGAAGGAACTGGGCCTGACCTGGCATCCCACTCCGGAGGACATGTACCCGGACTGCGACGTCGTGACGCTGAACTGCCCGCTGCACCCGGAGACCGAGCACATGGTCAACGACGACACGCTGAAGCTGTTCAAGCGCGGCACGTACCTGGTCAACACCGCGCGCGGCAAGCTCTGCGACCGCGATGCCATCGTCCGGGCACTCGAGAACGGCCAGCTCGCGGGCTACGCCGGGGATGTCTGGTTCCCGCAGCCGGCCCCGCAGGATCACCCGTGGCGGACCATGCCGCACCACGGCATGACCCCGCACATCTCCGGCACGTCGTTGTCGGCGCAAACCCGCTACGCCGCGGGCACCCGCGAGATCCTCGAGTGCTTCTTCGAGGGCCGGCCGATCCGCGACGAGTACCTCATCGTCGACGGCGGGGCGCTGGCCGGTGTGGGCGCGCACTCCTACAGCGCGGGCAACGCCACCGGCGGCTCGGAAGAGGCGGCGAAGTTCAAGCAGGGCTGATCAGCCCGCAGTAGAGACTGCAGGCGGTGCCCGGGCGCCCGGGTGATGCGTCCGGGCACCGCCTCCGGCGGTCGCGAAGGAGACTGGAATGACAGACGTTCAGCCGACGACCGTGGCGACGGTCGGGCGGGCACAGGCAGGATGGGCGAGGCTCGGCATCCCGCTGGTCGCGGGGGCGGGGGGCTTCGGTGCGATCTTCTTGTTGGCGCAGACGGAGGCGAGCCTGCACACCCTGCTCCTCGTTGCCCCGTTCGGCGCAACCTGTGTGCTCCTCTTCGCGCTCCCGCAGAGCCCGCTGGCGCGTCCGCGCAACGTCATCGGGGGCCACCTGCTGTCCTCGCTGATCGGCGTCGCCATCCTCGCCGCGTTCGGCCCGGGTCCACTGTCGCTGGGCACGGGTGTCGGTATCGCGATCGTGGTGATGATGTTGACCGACACGGTGCACCCACCCGCCGGTGCCGACCCGATCCTGATCATCGCCGCCGGTGCCTCGTGGTCGTATCTGCTGGCTCCGATCCTCGCCGGGTCGGTCGTGCTCGTCGCCCTGGCGTGGTGCTATCACCGTGTCGTCTCCCGGCGGGAGTATCCCGTGCGGGGTTAGAACGACAGCCGAAATATGGGGTCGTGCAATGTAATGGGGCTGGAGGCGGTCTCGGGAACCTCGGTTTCCGGGGCCGCCTTTGCGCGTGGGTCGAGGTCAGCTGTCGGCCGGCAGGGATTGGCCGTCGAGCAGGTCCCCGATGCGGGCGTTCTGCGCAGTCGTCAGCACCGCGCGTGTCAGCACCGAGCCTGGCTCGACGGCACTGGTCACGAGCGCGATCCGAGCGGTGACGGACGGGCCGTCCAGGCGCAGCGTCCGTGCACCGGCCGGTGGGCGCAGGGTGCGGAGCCAGGTCTGCGGAACGATGGTCGCCCACCGGCCGGTCCCGACGTGCGCGAGCAGCGCGACGATGGAGTCGGTCTCGACCTGCGGTGTCACCGTGAGGTTCTGGGTGGCCAGCGCATCGTCGATGAGTTGACGGCCGCGCATACCGCCGTTGAGCAGGCACATCGGAAGTTGGAGTGCATCCGACCAGCTGATGGTGCCCGAGTGTCCGCTCAGTAATTCACGGCCGGCGATGAGGACCTGCTGCTCCTCGTACAGCGGGGTGACCACCAGGTCGGCGGTGTCGTGTTGATCGGGGTAGATGATCCCGGCGTCCAGCTCGAATCGGCGGATCCTTTCGACGATGTCGGCCGATCGTAGACTCGCTTCGAGCTGTACCCGCACCAACGGGTGCTCGGCGCACAGCGGGTCTGTCAGTAGGGCAACGGTGCTCGCAGCAGCCGGGATCACGCCGAGCCGGAATACACCGGTCAGGCCGGTCTGCAGGGCCGTGACCTCCTGCTTGAGTGCGTCGCGATCGGCCAGAATGCGCCGCGCCCACAGCACGAGCCGCTCACCCTCTGGGGTGAGACCTTCGAATTTCTGTTCCCGGCGGACCAGCGGAACCTGCAATTCGTGTTCGAGTTTGCGGATGGCCTCGGACAGCGCGGGCTGGGAGACGTAGCAGGCGCTCGCGGCGCGGGCGAAGTGACGCTCGCGCGCGAGCGCGACGAAGTACTCGAGCTGGCGGAACAGCATGACCTATTCGACCATGCCCGCACCGGCCCGAGCCCCCCGGTGGTCGATAACGCGGTCGCCGCCGGGCAGGCCGACCGGCGTCGGCGGTCAGCGGTCTCGGTCGCCTGGGTCGTCGCGCGTCGCTGCTCGGACCAGGTAGGCGCCGAGAACGGCCACCAGGGCAGTCATGGTCGCTACGACGAAGGGGGAATCATTCTGTGCGACACCGATGACAACGCCGCACACGCACGCGACCGCGATGAAGACCGCGAATGCTCGCAGATGCGTTCTGAACCGGCCCCTGTCCCTCACCGAGGCGCCACCATCGATCGCAGAGTTGATCCCCGTCCCGACTCGTGTCGGGCCGACGGGCGGGCAGTGCGATCGCACCGGCGCATGGTGTCCTCCCCTCGTATTCGGGCGTTGATCACTCCAGCGTAAAGACCCGGGGCAACCGCGGCCTTACGTACAGCTCGGCTATCAACACCGCTGCTCCCGCCAGCAGCAGATGCACCCCGATCAGTGCCGCGAAGGTACGAGTCCGGGTACTCGGGGCCCCGCCGCTCCGGTCCCCCGACATCGCTTCCGGGGACTCGCATTGCTCGCCGCCCTCCCGCCCGCTCTGCGAGCGCTCGGCGGAGGTACCACCGTCGAACTTCGCCGCGACCGCGGTCCATGCCGGGCACCCCCCACCGGCCGCGTCCACCCTTGGCAGCCAGGGCGACACCAACGCGCACAGAATCAGTATCGAGCTGCCGACGACTACGGCCAGCGAGGTCCAGACGACCCATCCGCGTCGCTCGTGCATGTCCGTGGTCATCGGATCATCTCGAGACGGACTCGATGATGCAGTCATGGGCGTGTGATCCTTACCATAGTTACCGCGGTCCTCCGAAAAGTGTGTTGTTGCAACGGTGACGAGAGTGTTTGTCCGACCGGCGTTCTAGACGACCCTGGCGCGGAGCTCGGATGGCCGAGCTGCCCCGGCACGGTCAGTCGGGAATCGGCTGGAACAGGGGGCGGTGTTCGCGAAGACCCGTCAGCTGGTCGGCGTCGAGCAGCCGGGCGATGGCGGACGCGACCTGGGGGCCGGCGTCGGCCAGTAGTCGGACCAGTCCCAGCGAGGCGCATCTTTCCGCGGCCGGGACGAGGATCTCTTCCGCCTCGCCGTGCCGGCCGCTCTGGATCAGGCACGCCGAGAGCAGCAGACGCGCTTGCAGTGACGCCCGCGGTCTGTCGTGCGTGTCGATGACCTCAACGAGCGCGTGGGCTCGACCGCAGGCGGCATCGAGGTGGGCCTGATCGTGTGTGCGCAGCAGCTGCCGTATCGCGATGGCTTCGACCGTCTGTGCCGTGATCGTCTCGATTCCTACGCCGTGCAGGGACTGGGCAGCGGCGGGTATCGAGGCCGGTATCCGATCGGTGCCGCCGGAGCCGGAGAGGCGGTATCGGGCCCGTTCGTCATCGATGCGGGCGGCCAGGCGTGGGAGGTTCATGGTGTGGGCGATCTTGGCGCCCTCGTCCAAGAGTGTGGCCGCCGCGCCGACTCCTACGGTGACGGCCTTGAGGCGAGCTCCGGTGGCGTAGATGGCGATCATGAAATCCACCTGCCCGATCTCCGATCCCATTGCGTGGCTTTCGTCGAGGAGTCGTTCCGCCTCCTCGATCCGGTTCTGCTCGTACCGCAACTCCCCGAGCAGTGAGCTGGCCATTCTCGCTGCGTGCGAGTGCGGTCCCATCGACTCGCGGGCGGTTCCCAAGGCCTTCACGAAGCTTCGTTCGGCGGCGTCGACGTCGAGTTGTTCGGTGGCGGCCAGGCCGGCGTAGCAGTACCCGTAGACCTGGGTGAATGTGCCTTCGGCGCGGAGGTGGTAGTCGATCGCCCAATCCTGCAGATCCCGTGCGGCAGCGAACTCGAACCGGCAGGTCCTCACGAAGGACTTGATGTTCGCGGCCAGTGAGACCAGCCAGGCGCTGTGTGCGTCAGGGTCGTCCAGACAGCGCGACACGAGCGTGTCGACATTGTCGATGCGATCCATCGTGACGTCGAGGACGCCCTGCACCACATCAGCCAGCACCGACAGCGCCGGATCCGGTGTTCGGGTGAGGAGACTGTAGGCGCGGTCCAGTGCCGATCTGGCTGCTGCCGAGCGGTGCAGGGAGAGATTTGCTTGGGCGATCACGATTTGCAGTCGAGGACGCCTGCCGACCTCCGACGGGGGAAGTTTCTCGACGAGTCCGAGCAGTGAGGCCATCTGACCTCGGGTGACCAAGTTCAGCCCATAGTTTTCGACGAGCGTGACCGCCTGCTCGTTCTCGCCCGCTGCCAGGGCGTGGTCGACCGCTTCGCGCAGCAGGCGGTGGTCGGCGAACCAGCGAAAGGCGAGACGATGAAGCTCGATCTTCCGTTCGGGTTGGTCGCGTTCGAGTCGAGCGCGCAGGAACTCGGTGAAGACGCTGCTGAAGCGGTACCAGTCCCCGTCGTCGTCCGTCCGGTACAGAAACAGGTCGCTTCGTTCCACGTGCTCGAGCAGTGTTCCACCGTATTTGCCCTGGGTGAGGAACTTGGCCAGGTCTGCGCAGATCCGGTCGGTGACACAGATCGACAGGAGGAATTCGAGCAGGGTGGGCTCGAGCGAATCGAGGACGTTCTCGGCGAGGTAGTCGCCGATCGCGCGGTGCCGTCCCGTCATGGCGCCGATGAATGCGGTGACATCGTCGCGGCCGCGCAACGACAACATCGCGAGTTGAAGTGCCGCGGGCCAGCCGTCCGTGGAGCGGACGATCTGCGCGATGTCGGCGGCCGATACCGCCAGTCCTCCCAGTCCGGACAGCAGGTTCTGCGACTCGTCGAAGTCGAATCTGAGTGCACCGGGGTCGATTTCGACGAGTTCGTCGTGGACTCGTGTCCGGCTGAGGGGGAGTCCGGATCGGCTTCTGCTGGTCACGATCAGCTGCAGGTGGTGGCACCCGTTGTCGATGAGGTATTCCAGTGCCGTGATGGCCGCGGTGTCGGTTACCTTGTGCCAGTCGTCGATCACCAGTGCCAGTCGTTCACCACCGGCATGGACTTCGTCGATCAGCGAGGTCATGACGAATCGCTCGGCGTCGTCGGCGTGTTCCTCCAGTGCGCGTACCGATTCTTCGGCGAGGGCCGGCCGTACCTGTCTGATGGCCTCGATGACGTGGGCGAGGAACCAGACCACGTTGTTGTCGTCGCGATCGACCACCAGCCAGGCAACGGGGGTGCCCTGTGCGGTCAGGTGGTTGCTCCATTGCAGCGCCAACGTGCTCTTCCCGAAGCCGGCGGGGCCATGGATCACGACCAACCGGCGGTCCCCTCCGGTGTTCAGAAGATCGATGAGCCGCTGGCGTTCGACCAGACGGCGGAGCGTCTTGGGTGGTCGGTATTTGGTCACGGGTCCGAGGGGCATCGATATCGGACCCGATGGTCCTCGCATGCCTTGGTGGGGCGCCGGGTGTTCCTCGTCGGAGAGAATGTCGTCGATCTTGCGGTCGTCGTCTTCACGCGGGGCGGGCAATGCCATCACCGTGGCCGGGAGCGAGTGTCGGCGCTGGACGAGGCGGAGTTCCTCCCCGAGCTCGAAGGCGGTTTGCGGGCGATCTGCCGGATTGCGAGCGACCGCGCGTTCGATTGCGCTGCAGAGATCGTCGGGAATGTCGCTCCCCCGGAGGCTGGGCACGGGTCCCTGCATGATTCTGAGAAGTTGGGCGACGGCCTGTTCCCCGGATCGGCGTTCGAAGGCAGCGTGTCCGGTGAGCGTGCTGTACAGCGTCGCACCCAGTGCGTAGACATCGGATGCGGCGGTGGGGCTTTGCCCCTCGAGGATTTCCGGTGAGGTGTAGGCAGGTGTCCCGGTAATGATGCTTGCGGAGGTTTCGAAGCCGCCCTCGATCCGCGCGATCCCGAAGTCGGTGAGCGCCGGCTCCCCGTAGTCGGTCAACAGGATGTTCGAGGGCTTGACGTCACGGTGCAGGATGGATGCTCGGTGCGCTGTCTCCAGTGCGCCTGCGATTCGGATTCCCATCCGGAGCGTTGCCTTCCATCCGATCGGACCATTTCGGCGGATCCGCGCGTCCAACGAGCCTCGCTCGTAGAACGGCATGACCAAGTAGGGGTGGCCGCCGTTGGTGATGCCGGCCTGGAGGATCGCCACGATATTCGGGTGTTCCGATAACGCCCCCATTGCTTGCTGTTCGCGCAGGAATCGGGCCCGGCTGTCCCGCCCGATGCCCGATTGGAGGACCTTGATCGCCACGGTGCGCCGGAGTTCAGGCTGGTCGAGCCGATAGACCGTACCGAATCCGCCGTACCCCACGACCTCGGCGTGCTCGAAACCTTCGGCCTCCAACTCCGCCGCGATGCCTCCGATGATGTCCCGTTCGGTTCCGGCCTGATCGGACTCGTCCATGACCGGCCTCAAGCCCCGACTCGACTGCCCCGTCCGACCCCACGGGTGGGCGTGGCGGTGAGGCGATCCGCGCCGATCCTGGCAGGCAGGAATCGAAGACACTCGCACATACGATCACCTCGTCAGGCAGCACGAATAGCTTAGTACCCGGTGAACCGGGATACCACCGTTCACGCGTACTGCCAGGCATGCTGCACGTCGGTGGCCGGACACCGACCAACCCATCAGGCATCGCTCGACCGGGCACACCACCCCTCACTCGCCCACGGATCTCGGGTGAGTGCCACCGAAGTTCCCTGGTGGTGTGCAGTGGCGGATCACAACCCCGCTCTGGGCGCGTTTCTGCTGCCGGCGGCACCCCGCCCGGCGGGCAGCCCGCGCCGCTAGGACGCGGGCTGCGGCAGCGGGCGGGTCTGGTGCGGCGGCGGCGCCGAGACCTCGGCCCAGTACTCGACATTGACGTGGGCGTAGGCGGCCGCGGCCTGACGTGCGATTCCGCGGACGTGCTGCACCAGTGTCGTTCTCGCCGGTGCCTGCGCGCCTCGTCGACCCGCCGCGTCTGCTGAGAGACCGAGAACCGTGCGGATGTCAGGCACTGCGGGCTCCGTGGTCCTGAGCGGGGACGTTGTGCCTGATCTCCGTCCGCACGATGGCGGGCCATCGCGAGCGCATCGCCAGCGTCCGATAATCGGGATGTGTCCGGTTTCGACGGCGCGCGAGAGCCTCACAGACGCGGAATTCGTAGCGTGGCAGTGTCATTCCGAAGGTGATGAGAACTTCCCCGGCGGGCGGGCCACCGTACGGCGCCCATCGCGCGGCGAACCTCAGCAGTTGGTCTTCTTCCTTCGCCAACTCGAACGCGTCTTTCTCGGTGAGCCGGTATTCTTGCTTCCCGGCCAGTGCGTGGTGCATGTTTTCCCTCATCGTTGACTCCTGACTGATGCGAAATTTGTGTTGTAGTGGGCGATTCCGGCTCTTACTCCGATTGCGCCCGCCTCGCTGCGATTGGTGACGTCCAGTTTCTTGAGCAGACTCGCGACGTGGAACTTGACCGTGCTTTCGCTGATCCCGAGGTCGTCGGCGATGGCCCGGTTCCGTTTTCCCCCTGCCAGGTGCGCGAGAACCTCACGTTCGCGCGGATTCAGGGCGGACAGGAGGTGCTCGTCGGGGCGGGCGGCGGGCGGGTCGAGCGGGATGGACAGAAAGACCCGGCTCCCCCAGGAGACGATGGACTCGATGTCGACCCGCCCACCGAGGGTGTGCAGCCGCCCGGACAGTTGCCGGGTGATCGCGTTGCGATCGATGGTGCCCGGGCCCGCGTCGCGTACCTCGATCAACACGTTCTCGCCATCGCAATGCCATGCGATTCGCAGGCGGGTCAGCACCGGTTGCGCCCCGAATGCGAGCACGACCGATCGCACCATTGCCCGTGCCGCGTGCGCGATCTCCCCGGGAAGCGGTCGCCCATCTGCTGGAGGTTCGACGTAGTCGACCTCGACGTCGCGGTGCCGCAACAGCGGGCGCAGTTCGCCCTTCAGTCGCGCGAACGCTGTCGTCACCGCTTCCTCGGACAGCGCCTGGTTCGTGGGCCCGACGGACTGCAGTGCCAGCAGGGCGGCGACGGCGGTCTCGCTGGCGATGATGCGGGAGCGACGGTCGTCGAGGTCGTTGGACCGCAGGGTTCCCAGGATCGATGACAACGTCGCCTCGTGCAGTTCGGTCAATTCCGCGATCGTGCGTGCTCGTTCGCTCGACGCTGCACGGGACTCGGCGAGATAGTCCGGGCTCGCCTGTACCACCTGTTGCCGAATGGACTCTGCGACGATCCCGAAGGTCGCGGCGATCTCGTCGTGCGGTGACCGGTCGGATTGGGGGGACTTCGGAACCAGGACCAGCAGCATGTCGACCTGGTCCCGCACCGCGAGAATTCGGCGAGTGTCGCCGCCGAACCGGGCGGTGGCCTCGCGGACTCCGCCGATGACGATCGAGTTCTTGATCTCTTCGAGTTCCTCGATCGTCACCCGTCCGACGATGTCGGGATCTCCGGCGACTTTCCTTGGGCGACCCGCGCATTCGAGCGTGAAGATCACCAGAGCCTGGTGCGGAGACAATCGCGACAGACACCGGGAGAGACGGAGGGCGACCTCCGGGAGTGGCCCGGACATCACCGCCCTCATTTCCTTCCAAGCTTCGGCCTGGGAGGACGTTTGACCCTCGACGATTACCATCCCAGAATAATAATTCCAATGTCACTGAAAAGGAACCCGGTCGAACGGCTAATTTCCGCTAGCCGGTGAGGGAGGTAGGACGCAGGCCTCGCTCGAGCGCGCGGCCGCGGAGTCGCTGAAACATGCAGCAGTGCACGCCGAATTGACCTTCTCCGAGACAGTTGGCGGGACAGTTCGGGGACCGCCGGACCGCGCGAGGATCCGGGCCGCCCGAGTCGATGCGGCGGGCGCGACCTCACGCGGATGTCGGCGAGATTCCACGCCCCGATCACCGAGCACATACGTGCCGCGCCGTCGCGGCTGGCCGCGGCTGCGGGCGGCGGTGCACCGTGTACTGCGCGCACGTCTGCACCAGAATTCCCGCAGGTCGCGGGCCTGATCACAGAGTTCGGTTCCGGACCGGTTCTCCGGCGCCGGCCGAGGAGGCAGTGACGCCTCGACCGCCACCGTTCAGGGTGTCGTCACGGCGTGGCGCGTGGACCCCGCCCGCCGCGGCCCGCGCGGCGGCATATGAATGATCACTGCCCGTAGGACCGACGCCGACAGCGTCCCGCCGCAGCGCGGCCGGATCGGGTGGCGGCGTCCCGCCACGGCGGACTGGAGGGCAGGAGTCACACCAGGTCAAAGGCGTGAAATGTTCAGCCAGACCGCTTTCGCCGGAGTGTCTCCGGTGTTCTTCATCAGATGGCGCGACTGGGTCGAATACTGAACCGCGTCGCCCGGCGCGAGCGGGTACTCCGCTCCATCGATCTCCACCGAGATGGTGCCCGAGAGATTGATGCCGTACTCGACGCCCGGGTGCGTTGTCGCGGCACCCGCGCTCGCCGTTCCTGGCTCGAAGTCGTACACATAGAATTCGAGCCGCATATCCGGATCGGTAATGGCCAGGGTTCGACTGGCACCGCCACTGGTCAGGTCACGTCTCTGGTCTTCGTGTCTCACGACGGGATCCCCGGGACCGGCGGCTCGGAACAACGCGGTGATGCTGATATCGAGAGCCTGCGCAATCGCATGAATTGTCGCGACGCTGACTCCCGTCTGCCCACGTTCGACGGTGGAGATCATCGACGCACTCAGACCGGTGGCCGCGGCGAGATCATGGAGGGTCAGGTTGTGGAGCCTGCGGTAATGACGGACCCGCTGACCCACGCTGAGGAGCACCTCGTCGAGCGAGTCGTCTGCCGCGGCGGGCTTGACGATCCCGTCATCAAAGGTCGACCGTGTATCGGTGGCCATGCGCCTCTCCGCTCCTCGTGACGCCCGGGTGGGCCGATGGTGGATCCAGTAATTATGCACCGAGGGTGAAAGTACTACGTCTCGAGTGCACCCGCGAGGTAGGCGGGAGGTAGGCGGGAGGCGCCGCTGAGGACGGCAAACAACCCACCGTCCCGGGCTTTCTACGCTCCGACCGCCAGTTCGCAGGCCCCACCGCCCGCGGTCACCGCTCGCAGATCCGCCCGTTCCGGGGCCCGGGAGGTCTTCGCCCGGCGCCCGGAAGGTTCGGTCCCTCCCCCGTCGAGCGGTGCCGAACTGTTCACCGATCCGGAGCAGTCGACTGTGCTTGTCAGGTAACGCAACTCCGGTCGGCCTCGACGCAGATGCTCTGGCGCACAGCTTCCCTCGCCCTGACGCCGGGGACAGGGTCGGGCATGAGGCCGGCGCAGGTGCCTCTACCCCGCCGACCGGGTACGGCGGACACCCACCACGATTGCCGGCTCCCACCGATAGCGGTTCCGACTTCGTTTCTCGGGCAACATCACCGACTTGCCTGCACTGGCCGATCGGACAGCGCGCACTATCCGGCCGAGGAGGTGACCGCGAACGGTCGGAGCGGCAGCCTTGTCCTCACACCCAGAACGGCTATCACCGAGGAGGATCATGACCGTCACCGTCGAGCAGACTCGCACACGGTTCAATGACGGGCGCCGCATCGTGCTCGACGAGAACGCGCGACTGCTCAATTCCGTTGCCGGCGAACAGTGGGACCGTGCCGGCGCGTTGATCACCTCTGCTCGGGCGGTGTTCGTGATTGGCAACGGACGCAGCGGCCTGGCCGTGCAGATGGCCGCGATGCGGTTGATGCACCTCGGTCTGCGCGTCCATGTGGCCGGTGAGGTCACCGCCCCTGCCGTCGGCGCCGGGGATGTGCTGATCGCCGTGTCCGGGTCAGGCACCACTGCCTCGGTGGTCGGTGCCGCCGACACCGCGAAGAAGGTCGGCGCGTCCGTACTGGCTGTCACCACCGCCCCGGACTCGCCGCTCGCCCGGTGCGCCGACGAGGTCCTGCTCCTGCCCGCCGCCGACAAGCAGGACCACAGCGCCGCCATCACCGCGCAGTATGCGGGCAGCCTGTTCGAGCAGTCCGTCCTCCTCGCCTTCGACGCGCTGTTCCAGGCGCTGTGGCACAGCGTCGATCAGACCGCCGAGCGGCTGTGGGAACGGCACGCCAACATCGGCTGAACCTCCCGCGCCCCCAATCCCCCGAAGTTAGAACAACCAGGAGAAACACATGACGAAGCTGCAGGTAGCAGTCGACCTTCTCACCACCGCCGACGCGCTGGCCCTGACCAACAAGGTCGCCCCGTACGTCGACATCATCGAGCTCGGTACCCCGCTGATCAAGAGCGCCGGCCTCAGCGCCATCAGCGCGATCAAGGCGGCGCACCCCGACAAGGAGGTCTTCGCCGACCTCAAGACCGCCGACGCCGGCTTCCTCGAGGCCGACCTCGCGTTCGAAGCCGGCGCCGACCTGGTCACCGTCCTCGGTGCCGCCGGTGACGCCACCATCAAGGGTGCCGTCGAGGCCGGCCAGAAGCACGGCAAGAAGGTCGTCGCCGACCTGATCGGTGTCGACAACCGTGTCGAGCGCGCCCGCGAGATCGCCAAGCTCGGTGTCGCGTTCGTCGAGATCCACGCCGGACTCGACGAGCAGGCACAGCCCGGCTACTCGATCCAGAACCTCCTCGACGACGGCAAGATCGCCGGCGTGCCGTTCTCGATCGCCGGCGGCGTCAAGGTCGACACCATCAAGGCCGTCCGCGACGCGGGCGCCGACGTTGCGGTCGCCGGTGGCGCCATCTACAGCGCCGCCGACCCGGCCGCCGCGGCGAAGGCTCTCAAGGATGCCCTCACCAAGTAGCCACACCAGAACGGAAGGCCCTGAACACGAAAGTGTTCAGGGCCTTCCGTCGTCGGGGGGAGGAAGTGCATCGGTGGTGGGGTTCGGATCCTGTCCGAACCCCACCACATCAGAGTGAACGCCACGCCCTTCCGGCCTGGGCCAGAACCCGGTCGGCGGAGGCCGGCCCGGCCGAGCCGGCCACGTAGACGTCGGGGCGTCCGTGCTCGGCCCAGTGCTCGAGCAGTGGATCGATGATCCGCCAGGAGCACTCGACTTCATCTTGTCGGGGAAACAGGGTGGCGTCCCCGCGGAGCACGTCGCAGATCAGCCGCTCGTAGGCCTCCGGTGCCGGGTGGTCGAACACCGACCGGAAGTCCATCCCGAGGCTGACCGGCTGAATGTTCATGCCGCCGCCCGGACGCTTGGCGCCGATGTGCAGTTCGATGCCGTCATCGGGTTGTACCCGGAAGACCAGGACATTGGAGAATCCGGCGACGCGGGCGGCGGCTGATCCATGGGACGGGGGTGTGAACGTGACTGCGATCTCGGTAGTCCTGCGTGCCAACCGTTTTCCGGTACGGATGTAGAACGGCACCCCCGCCCACCGGCGAGTGGTGATCCCGACGGTCAGGGCGGCGAAGGTCTCGGTGGTCGAGTCGGGCGGAAATCCGATCTCGTCGGTCAGACCGGGCACCGGAAGTCCGCCGTCGACCCCGGGCCCGTACTGACCGCGCGCGGAGGTGTGCTCGAGGGGGCCGAGAAGTTCGGTGGCGGAGAGAATCTTCACCTTCTCGGCGGCGATGCCCTCGGCGTCGAAGGTGACGGGTTCTTCCATCGCGATCAACGCCAGCAGTTGCAGCAGGTGGTTCTGAATGACGTCGCGGGCGGCGCCGACACCGTCGTAGTACCCGGCTCGCCCGGTCACCCCGACGTTCTCGGCCATGGTGATCTGCACGTGGTCGATGTGCCGGTTGTTCCACAACGGCTCGAACATCCCGTTCGCGAAACGCATCGCGAGGATGTTCTGCACCGTCTCCTTGCCCAGGTAGTGGTCGATGCGGTAAATCGAGTCCGGTGAGAAGACTTGCTCGAGGGCAGCCCCGAGCGCCCGTGAGCTGGGCAGGTCGTTGCCGAACGGTTTCTCCACCACCACGCGCCGCCATCCCCGCACCGGCCGGTTCAGACCGGTCGCGGCGATCTGATCGCACACCGTGGCGAAGACCGACGGGGGCACCGACAAGTAGAAGACGTAGTTTCCGGGCTTCCCGCTGCGGCAGTCGAGATCGGCGAGCACCGCCGCCAACCGCTCGAACGCGGTGGTCTCCGCGAAAGACCCCTCCACCACGTGCAGGCGTGTCATCAGCGACTTCCACACGAGAGGATCGAATGGTGTGCGGGCATGGGCGATCACCGACTCCCGCAGCCTGTCCTCGAGGTTCGAACCGTCCCTGGCGAAACCCACCAGGTCGAAGTCCGGCGGCAACTGGCCGGTGTTGGCGAGATCGTAGATTGCCGGCACCAGTTTCTTTCGAGACAGGTCGCCGGTGATCCCGAAGATGACCAGCGATGCGGGCTCGGCGACCAAGCCCGCTTCTCCCACGAGCACCTCGCCGCCGACTCGGCCGAACGCACCGGCCAGCGGGGACCTCTCCTGCACATCAGACACGGTCACTTTTACTGCACTCCAAACTTGGCTTCGCCACAGGCGTCTTTCGACATTGCGTCGAGTATCAGTCTCAAAGATATTGAACGAGAATGCACTTGGCCGAGCGGCTAGTGCCCGCTCACCAACCGGTCAGGTGAACTACCCGGCGCCGCGCAGTAGACATAGACCCACAAGAAGATCGACGTCGAAAGTGAAGCAGACGATGAAACTGGGACTGGTCGGACTCGGCCGAATGGGATCGAACATGCGCGAACGTCTGCGCGAGAAGGGACACGATGTCATCGGTTACGACCCGAATCCCGACGTCAGTGACACCGACAGCCTCGAAGAACTGGTCGAAGCACTGCCCACACCGTGCGTCGTGTGGGTGATGGTCCCGGCCGGCGACCCGACCCGGAGGGTGATCGAGCAACTCTCCCGTCTCCTCGACCCCGGTGACCTCGTCGTCGAGGGGGGCAACTCCCGGTTCACTGACGACAAGATCCATGCCGCCCGGCTCGCCGAACACGATATTTCCTACGTCGACTGTGGCGTGTCCGGCGGCGTCTGGGGACGTCAGAACGGCTATGCGCTCATGGCCGGCGGCCACGAGGGCGATATCGCCCGGCTGATGCCGATTTTCGACGCGCTGCGCCCCGAGGGTGAGCGGGCGGACTCGTTCGTGCACGCCGGCGGCGTCGGCGCCGGACACTACGCGAAGATGGTGCACAACGGCATCGAGTACGGACTCATGCAGGCCTACGCCGAAGGCTACGAACTGCTCGCCGCCGAAGATTCGATCACCGATGTCCAGGCGGTGCTGCGGGCCTGGACACAGGGCACCGTGGTCCGCTCCTGGCTGCTCGACCTTCTGGTGCAGGCCCTCTCCGACGACCCGGACCTGGCCGCGATCTCCGGCTACACCGAGGACTCCGGAGAAGGCCGCTGGACGGTCGAGGAAGCAATCGCCCACGCCGTCCCCGCCCCGGTCATCTCCGCCGCCCTGTTCGCCCGGTTCGCCTCCCGCCAGGACGATTCCCCGGCGATGAAGGCGGTCTCCGCCCTGCGTCAGCAATTCGGGGGGCACGCGGTCCGCCACGCCGAGCCGGTCGGGATCGGCTGAGCCATGACGACATCCATCGAACCCGGGACGACTACCTGCACCGACTGGCTCAATGCTCGAACCCACTACATCGATGTGGCCGGCAGGCACCTGCGGCAGATGTTTGCCCTCGACCCAGAACGCGGCCGGGATCTGACCGTTACCGCCGGTGATCTGTTCATCGACTACAGCCTGAACCGCATCGACCGGCATGCCCTCCGGCTGTTGACCCGGCTCGCGTCCGCCGCCGACCTCGAGGACAGCCGCGACAGAATGCTGACAGGGGAACACATCAACACCACCGAGGACCGCGCCGTCCTGCATACGGCTCTGCGCCTCCCCCGCGATTCTTCCCTCGTGGTCGACGGGATCGACGTGGTCCCGGAGGTACATCGCGTACTCGACCGGATGGGCGACTTCACTGATGCTGTGCGCAGTGGTCGGTGGCGCGGGGCCACCGGGGAACGCATCACCACGGTGGTCAATATCGGCATCGGCGGCTCCGACCTCGGTCCGCGAATGGCCTGTCAGGCGTTGCGCCCCTATATCCACCCCGAGCTGCAGGTGCGGTTCGTCTCCAACGTCGACCCGGCGGATCTGCTCAGTGTCCTGCACGGTCTCGACCCAGCAAAAACCCTGTTCATCGTCGCGTCGAAGACCTTCACCACCATCGAGACGCTCACCAACGCCGCCGCCGCACGATCGTGGGTCACGGCCCAGCTCGGTGAGGATGCGGTATCGCGGCATTTCGTCGCGGTATCGACCAACACGGAGAAGGTAGCCGAGTTCGGGATCGACCCGGCGAACATGTTCGAGTTCTGGGACTGGGTCGGTGGCCGCTACTCGCTCGGCTCCGCGATCGGATTGCCGGTGATGGCCGCGATCGGCCGGGAGGCGTTCGATGACTTCCTGGCCGGCATGCACACCATCGACCAGCACTTTGCCACGGCACCACTGGACGTCAATGCACCGGTGGTCCTGGGACTACTCGGTTTCTGGTATTCGAACTTCTTCGACGCCGCGACCCGCGCCGTCCTGCCCTACGCGAACGATCTGGGTCGTCTACCTGCGTACCTGCAGCAGCTGGCGATGGAGTCCAACGGGAAATCGGTGCAGGACGACGGTGCCCCCGTCGACACCGTGTCCAGCGCAATTTGGTGGGGGGAACCGGGGACCAACGGGCAACACGCCTTCTACCAACTCCTGCACCAGGGCACCCATCTGGTCCCGGTCGACTTCATCGGGTTCGCCGAACCAGCCGCGGACCTGCTCACGGCTGACGGCGACGGCAGCATGCACGACGTGCTGATCAGCAACCTTCTCGCCCAACGCCGGGTGCTCGCATTCGGACGCACTGCCGAGGAACTCAGAGCAGATGCCGTGTCCCGGGACCTGATAGCGCACAAGACGATGCCCGGGAACCGGCCGTCGACCACCATCCTGGCCCCGAAGCTCACACCCAACATCCTGGGACAATTGATCGCACTGTACGAGCATCAGGTGTTCGTCGAAGGGGCGTTGTCGCGGATCAACTCCTTCGACCAATGGGGCGTCGAACTCGGTAAGACCCAGGCCCTCGAACTCCACAGCGCGGTCAGCGGCCGATCGGATCCGGAGGACCTGGACAGTTCCACCGATTCCCTCCTGCGCTGGTACCAGTTCATGCGTTCCGACAAACCGTGAACCTGCGTGTTCCGGTGAGTGCCGCGAAGGGGTGAACGTGCACCACCCCCCGAATCAGCCCTAAGGCGCTGTTCCGGGGGGGTGGTGCACTCTTCGTCGCCGGGCCGACGCATCGCTCCGGTGTCGGGGCGCGGCACAGCAAAATGGGTTGGTGGCCGGACGTCACCGACGACGCCCGGCCACCAACCCTCTCGAAAGCCCGTCGCTACCCGGGCTCGGCTTCGACCGGTGTGGTGCTGTCCTTCTTGCGGTGCGCCGACGCGGCACCGGAGTTCGGTTTGTTCTTCTGAGCGGTCACCATCGCGACGCCGGCGATGACCAGGATGCCGCCGACCACTCCTGCGCTGCCGGGAGGGGTTCCCATCACGGTGGCGATGATCGCGACGAACAGCGTCATCAGGTTCAAGAGCACCCCGACCTGCACCGGTGGGAGTTCCTTGGATCCGAAATTGTACAGGATGTACGCGACGATCGACGGAAAGATGGCGATGTAGGCCAGCGACCACGCGCCCGCGGACGTGTTCGGAAGCGTGATCCCACCGGTGGCGATGACGAATGGGGTCATGACGATGACCGCGAAGGCGACCTGGATGGTTGTCGCGGTCAGCGGCGGGATATCGGGAGTCCGCCGGATGATGAGCGTGTACGAGGTCCAGGCGATGACCACACCGAACATCCACAGCGCGCCGTGGCTGAATCCCTCGGTGAACATCAGGCTCAGGTGCCCGTCGTAGAGGGCGTACAGCACCCCCAGCAGGGCCAGGACGATCCCGCCGTACGACAGCCGTGTGATGCGTTCACGCAGGAGCACCGCCGCCGCCAACGCGATCAGCACCGGGTTGAAGGCGTTGATGACCGAGGCTTCGTAGCCGGAGGTGGTCATCAGGGATTCGTAGAGCATGAAGCCGTAGCCGACGATCCCGAGCATGCTGAGCACGAGAAGGAACTTCCAGTGGCGCAACACTTCCCGCCATTGAGGTCGTTCGACGAAGTGGGTGATGAGGATCAGCGGGACGACCGCGACACCCCACTTCATGAACATCAGGCTCAGGATCGGCATCGAGGTCGCCGCGGCGCCGCCGAATTCGTAATTTCCGGCCCAGAAGAAGTTCGCCGCTACGACCGCGGCGAGTGCCAGGCCGTATGTGCGGGCCATGTCATTGCTCGGGGGCGTCGTGACCCCGGCGCTCGAACAGCGGGGCGAAGAGTTCGGGCCGGTTGTAGTGTCCGGCGAAGTCCGCCACCATCTTGGGGATGACCACGTCCTCGAGGTCGATGTCGACGATGAGGAGTTCGTCATCGGATCCGGAGCCGTCGGCGACGACCTTGCCGGTCGGGTCGATGACGAGGGCGCCCTTCTTCAGGGCGCGCTCCTGGATCAAGAACTCTCGCTGTTCGTCGGTCTCGGCCACGGCATCGATGTAGTTCTCCGGGATGCGGGCCACCGAGGCCACCACAAAGGTCTTGAGCGAGTAGGCAAGTCCGGCACTCGCCGTTTGGATGGCGTGGTGCATCGGGAAGTACGGGTAGAAGTAGGCCGGCCAGGATGACACGTGGACGACCGGGTAGCTCAATGCCGCCGCATACAACCCGAGGGGGTTGGAATTCTCCCCGCAGATCAGCGCGGACACGGTTCCGAAGTCGGTCTTGAACGAGTTCAGGTATCCGGTGTTGCCGGGCGCGTGCACCTGGCGCTCGCCGGTCGTCGGTACGTACTTCTGGTGCTTGCTGACGATGACGCCTTCCCGGTTGATGTGGACGTTGGTGTTCCACATCGTTCCGGTCGCACCGTTGCGGCGCTCGTTGACACCGACCACGGCATTCACGCGTGCTCGTGCGCAGGCGGAGGCGACGGCGCTGATGTGCTCGCCGGGAATCTCCACCGAGTTCTTGAACAGTTCCCGGTCGAAATTGCGGGACTTGGGGCTTTCGCCGAGCGTTTCGTACCAGTTCGGGTAGCTCGGGATGAAGGTCTCCGGGAACCCGATCAGATCTGCGCCCTCAGCGCCTGCTCGTTCGATGAGATCGATCGCCTTGGCGGTCGACTTGTCGAGGTCGAGGAACGCGGGTTCGGCCTGGACGCCGGCCACGCGGATCTTGCGTAGGTTCAGCCGTTCCGGCGCGTCTGACTGAGTCATGACTAGGTTCTCCTCAGTTGAGCATTGCTGCGCCAATCGAGGCCGCGAAGCAAAATTTCAATGTCAGTTGCAATATTCTAGTGGGACTGTTGTCGATGTATCGCGTATTTGTCACCTCTGCGTTACCGATGTCGGCCGAGTGCCGAGGGAGAGTGCCATCGTGCCCGGCTGCAGCGGGGGCGACGATCGTGGCACCGTTTCGTGGGATCGCGGGGCCGCCGGATGCGGACGGAACCTGCCGGTGGGTTGCCTCTGCGACCAATTCTTCGTGCGTGTCCATCCTTCACGATCGCACTGTCCCGAGGTGGCCCGGGGCCGCTGCCGGGCCGGGGATGCGCACCTGTCGGCCGGGAGTCGAACCGGATCGCTACCGGCAGCGTCCTCCGGCGAGGAGGCGCTCAGACCCCGGTCACGGCGTCCGGGGGCGGAGGGGGGTTCTTGCGCCGAGAGGCCCCCCCCCCCCCCAGGGGGGGGGGTCCGGAAAAAAAAAGGGAAGAGAG
>NZ_JBHVEY010000012.1:154662-160583 GCF_042802055.1 Rhodococcus sp. NPDC057529 | reverse complement strand
CGCCCTGCACCCCGCACCTGCCCACCCCGCCTCCTCGCTTCGTCCACAATCCCTATCTCCCCACCCCGATGTCCCAACCCCCCCCGCCCCTCCCCCCGCTCCTCTCCCCCCCCTCCACCCTCCCCCCCCCCCCCCCCACGCCCGCCCTCATCACGGTGGCGGGATATCGAGAACGAGCCGTGGACAGGATGCTCGCGAGACGCAGATCAACATCGATCCTGCGGCGCGCTCGTCGGGAGTGAGCAGCGAATCCCGATGTACGACATCGCCCTCGAGGACCGTTGTCTCGCAGCTCCCGCAACTGCCCTCCTCGCAGGAGTACAGCACATCCGCGCCGGCGTCCAGTACTGCCTGCAGCACGGTCTGGTTCTCGGCCACCGGCACCACCGGGCCGTCGAATCCGAACTGCACCTCGAAGGCCTCGTTGTCCGTGGTCTCGAGGACGGTGTCGGCGCCGCTGAATCGCTCGAAGTGGAAGCTGCCCGACGGCCAGGCGTCGACGACGCCCCGAACGGCGTCGATGAGCCCGGGTGGGCCGCAGGTGTAGACCGCCGCCCCGACCAGGGGGCCGAGCAGTGCCGCGATATCCATCCGGCCCTGCTCGTCCTCGGGTATCACCTGGACGTGCTCGGACCATTGGTCGAGCCGGTCCAAGAACGCCATCGAATCTCGCGACCTGCCGCCGTAGAGCAGTGTCCACGGCGCTCCGGTGGCGGCGACCTTTTCGATCATCGGCAGGATCGGAGTGATACCGATCCCGCCGGCCACGAAGACGTACCGCTCCGCGTCGAGCAGTTCGAACCTGTTGCGGGGTCCGATGATAGTCAGTTCCGTTCCCAGGGAGAGACTTTCGTGCACCTCGCGCGATCCGCCTCGGCCGTCGGGCTGATCGAGCACGGCGATCAGATAGTCGCCTTGCTCCGGGCCGCACAAGGAGTACTGGCGGACCAGTCCCGACGGCAGCACGACGTCGATGTGCGCGCCGGGGGTCCATCCCGGGAGTGCGTTCTCACCTCGCAATTGCAGCGCAACGACGTCGGTGCCGTGGAGGTCCCGGTTGACCACACGGACCTGGTGGCTAGTTTGCTGAGTCATCGCTCGCGCCGCTCATGCGCCGTAGGGGCCGTCGACCTCGACGCTGGCCAACGCGGCGAGCCGCTGACGGTAGAGCAAGCTCGCCGCATCCGGGACCTTGATGTGCAGCTCCTCACGCAGTGAGGCGGGAAGGTTCTCGGGTCGCTGGCTCTGCACGATGACCCGGTCCTGCTCCATGATCTTGTTGGTGAAGTCGCCGAACTTGCTGTCGGGCTCGTCGTGCGAGTGGTTACGCACGATGTACACGAACAGTTCGGTGGTGGTCGCGGTCTGCGGCGAGGTGAACTGGGTAATGAACGTCTCGCGTCCGGTGCCGAGTTCGATCTTCTTCAGGTGGATGGTGAAGGGCACCACGAGGGTGTATTCGTAGCGCACCAACTGGGTGCCGTCGGCGCCGTAGAGGTCGCTGGGCTCTTCCTGCTCGAGCCAGTAGTGCAGGCCGTCCTCACGCTTCTCGACGGTGTAGGGCGCGATCTCGGCGTTGTCCTCGGTACCGAGCAGTCCCTCGTGCACGTAGGGGAAGTGCGAGAAGTCCATGAAGTTCTCCACCGCGCGGGAGGCGGAGGTCGTCCACACCTCGTTGTAGCTCATGAACGACTTCCACTCCGGCAGATCGAAGATGTCGCCGGGGAAGTCGGGGACGCCGTACTGCGGGTCCGCGATCGCCACCCACACCAGCCCGTACCGCTCCTGCACGTGGTAACGGAAAGCCTTCGCCGAGGGCGGGATCGGAGCATCGGCCGGACGGGACGGGATGCGGACGCATGCTCCGGAGCGGTCGTACTGCCACCCGTGATAGGGGCACACAAGCTTCCCGTCACGCACCCAGCCAAGTGACAACGCGGCGCCGCGGTGGATGCAGAGGTCGCGGAAGGCAGCCACCCCATCCGCATCGCGGTAGGCCACCACGTAGTCATCGAGGAGGGTAAACCGCCGCGGCTGTTCGACGACCTTGTCAGAGGTTGTCAGCGGATGCCAGAAGCGATTGAGAGCATTCACGGTATGACGCCTTTCGATCAAAATTGGGCTGTAACTCGAGCAAGAATGGGGTCGGAATCGGCAGCGGCTGCGGCTGCGAAACACGGCCGGCGCTCGCACTGGGGGGATTCAGATATATTGTGAAAAGAATCATAGCGTCCTAGCGCGCTTCTCACAAGGTCCAGTTGAGCGTTTCCGTGTTCGGCTTGCCTTATGCAGCAACGGATTCGAGGTATGAGGGTCGTGAAATCCCCTCCTTTGTCCGCGTTGTTCCACGCTGCCTCGCAACTGCCTACTGCGCAGTAATCAGCGTGTACAAACCTCCTCGGTCGTCATGACACTGCTCCGAAGAACAGTTCCTCCAGCGCGCCCTCGGCCAGCAGATCTTGCGCGGGGATGGCGGGAGCGAGGTCGCCGTCGGCCATGAAGTGCACACGGTCGACAGCGGGGAGGCAGATCCGCGGGTGTTCCTCGATCACCCACAGGACCCCCGCGCCTTCGTCGCGCAGGCGCAGGATGTCGGTGATTCGTTCGCGGACCACGATCGGGGCGAGCCCGGTGGTCAGTTCGTCGAGCAGCAACAGAGACGGCTTGCCCAGCAGTGCGCAGGCCACGGCGAGCATCTGGCGTTCGCCGCCGGACAAGGTGCTGGCGGCCTGGCGCTGGCGTTCCTGCAGGCGCGGGAATCGGTCGTAGATCAGCTCCGACTCCCGTCGCAGGTCGGCGACCGAGCCGCGGAAGGACACCTGCAGGTTCTCCGCGACCGACAGATCGGGGAAGACATTTCCCTGCTGCGGGACGTAGCCGATGCCGAGCGCGGAAATCCCTGTTTGCGGCAGTGTCGCGAGGTTGGTGCCGTCGAAGATCACGCTGCCGGCCGAGACGGGTAGTGACCGTGCGATCGCCTTGAGCAGTGTGCTCTTGCCGGCACCGTTCGGTCCGACGACGGCCACGATCTCGCCCCGTGCGACCTGCAGCGAAGCGCCGCGGACCACCTCGAGGGCGCCGTATCCGGTGACCAGATCCTTCACGTCAAGCAGCATCGGATTCCTCCACTCCGCCGAGGTAGATCTCGCGCACGCGTTCGTTACGTCCGATCTCCGTTGGTGTTCCCGAGGCCACGACGGCCCCGAATTCGAGGACGTGCACCATGTCGGCCAGGTCCAGCACGAATCCGAGGTTGTGGTCGATGACCAGCACACCGACACCGTCGGCGATGATGCCGCGGATCAGCTCCGAGAGGGTCTTGATCTGGTCCACCGCCATCGCCGCCGCCGGTTCGTCGAGCAGCAGCATCTTCGGTCCCATCGAAAGTTGCCGGGTGATCTCGACGAGCTTGGCGCTGCCCGGCGAGAGATCCGAGATCGCGGTGTCGGCGAGGTCTTCAATTCCGGCCAGCGCCAACTGGTCTCGTGCTGCGTCGAGGGCATCGACATGGGTGTGCTTGTCCTCGCGCCACCGCAGGAAGGGGCTCCATGGGTTCGCGAGCCCCTGACCGGCGATCGCCACTGCGACGTTCTCGGCGACCGTCATCGACGAGAAGCCCACCGGCGTCTGGAACGTCCGGACGATGCCGGCCTTGGCGACGCGGTGCGGTGACAGGCCGGTGAGATCAGTGTCGCCGAAGGTGATCGTTCCCGAATAGGGGGTGCCGAATCCGGAGATCAGGTTGAACAGGGTGGTCTTGCCGGCACCGTTCGGTCCGATCAATGCGGTGATCTTGGTGCTGTCGATGTCCAGTGTGACGTCCCGGACGGCATGTACGCCCCCGTAGGACTTGCTTACCTCGCGGATGGCCATGATCGGTGCCTCGGCATTGTGTTTCGACATCAGACTCGTTCGCCTTCCACTGCATCGAGATCTTGATTGATGTTCTCCCGCAGAAGTTCTGGACCTCGTTCGGTGTGCGGGATCCGGCGTTTCCGGTCGAACGCGCTGCGCTCGGAGAACAGGCCCGAGGGGCGCCACCGCAGCACGGCGATCAGGAGCACACCCACGAGCGCGGGCTGGACTGCGGCGAGCAGACCCGCGTGTGAGGGTGCGACCTCGACCAGCCGGACGGCCTCGCTCACCGCGGTCAGCAGCAGGGCGCCGACGACCGGTCCGATCCGACTGCCGAGGCCGCCGATGACCAGCGCGGCCCAGATCGTGAAGGTCATCGTGGCGCTGAAGGAGGACGGGACGACCGCACCGAGGAACCAGACGAAGGCCGGGGCGACGAAGAATCCGATCAGGAGTCCGACGAACGGGTAGGTCGACATCCGGAGCGCCTTGATCGAGTTCCCGGTCGCCATCGCGAGCGGTTCGTTGTCGCGCGCGGCTCGCAGCACCAGCCCGTACACCGATCCCGAGATCCGCGAGCACAGGAGGAAGACGACGGCGGTGAGCACCGCAGTGATCGCCAGCAGCAGGTACGGGTACAGGTCGTAGCGGACTGCCGATTCGAAGGGGCGTGCGATGGCGGTGATCCCGAAGGTTCCGCCGGTGAGGTCCTTGTTGAGAACGATCAGCTGCCTGATGATCTCGGCGAACGCGAAGGTGCTGATGAGGAAGTACTCGCCGCGCAGACGCAGGGCGGGCCATCCGATCAGCGCGGCGACCACCGCGGTGATCAGTGCCGCCCCGATCATCCCCACGATGATCGGCAGCCCGAGGCCGGGCACCATCGCATCGGGTTCACCGGTGAGCAGGACGTAGCTGTAGCCGCCGACGGCGATCAGTCCGGCGACGCCGAGGTCCCACATCCCACCCCATCCCGCCTCGAGGTTGAGGATCTGGGTCGCCATCGCATAGACCAGCGCCATCGTGGCGACGGTGGCCAGGAACGCCATCGAGATCACGCGATCGCCTCTTTTCTTGCCTGGAAGGAGAAGATTCCCTGGGGACGGACGAGGAGGACTCCGATGAGGAGGACGAACGCGATCACGGGCCGGAACGCCGTATCGACGACGAGGGCGCTGAGGTCCATGACCAGGCCGAGCAGCATCGCCGCGGCGACGACACCCAAGATGTTGCTCACGCCACCGAGTACCGCGGCAGCCAGCACGAGCAGGATGTAGGTCCAGCCGGCTTCGGTGGAGACCGAGCCGAGAATGCCCAGCATGATCCCGGCGATTGCTGCCAATCCGGAGCTGAGTGCCCAGACCACGGAACTGATGCGGTTGATCTGCACGCCGCGGATCTGCGCGAGTTCACGGTTGGAGGACACGGCCCGGATGCTCCGGCCCACGGCGGTCTTCGCCAGCAGAATCCACAGTCCGATCGCGATGATGGCCGCCACGAGCAGCAGGATCAGCTCGCCCGGGGCCACGGCGATGGGACCGAACTTGCGGGCGGTTCCGAGTTCGACGGGGAACGTCTTGATCTGTGTGCCGAAGATTGCCGTCATCGCGGCGTAGACCAGGAAGGCCAGACCGACCGAGGTGAACAGCATCACGTTGGCGCCCTGATGCTTGATGGGGTCGAAGAAGACCTTGCCGCAGAGGACGCCGAGACCGGCTGTCACGAGCACCGCTGCGGGGAAGGCGATCAGGGGCCCGACCAGTTGAGTCAGTGACAGTGCGATCAGTGCGCCGAGGGCCATGAACTGCCCGTGGGCGATGTGCAGGAAGCGCTCCGTGTTGCGGATCAAGGCGAAGCCGGAGGTCGCGACCGCGAGAATGGCACCCGTCAACAATCCAAAGAGTAGATTTTGCATGCTATTTCGTCCTCTCGGTCGCGGCGGGACGCAGCGACGCGTCGACTGCTACCGGGTCGCCGGCGACCCAGGCCCCATCACGGACCGTCATGATCGACAGCAATGGTGATTTGAGGGTTTCTAACCCCTTTAGGTCGAGTGTACTCTCAAC
>NZ_JBHVEY010000012.1:89387-154652 GCF_042802055.1 Rhodococcus sp. NPDC057529 | reverse complement strand
CATCCACTCGACCGTCTCCGGTGAGAGACAGGGCTATTCCTGAGATTTCTCTTCGAGGGTCTACCTCGCTGACACGCTGCGCCACGATTCGTTCCACTCGGCCACCTTTCCCACCTCCCCCACTCCCACCCCCCCCCCCCCCCCCCAGGCCCCGTCACGGACTGTCATGATCGACAGCAGTGGTGATTGGAGGTTTCCGAACTCGTTGAGGTCGAGTGCACTCGAAGCCCCGTCGAAGTCGATGTCCTCGCCGCGGGCAAGTGCCGCCTTGCCCTCGGCGAAGGAGTGGACTTTGGTGCCCGGCCCGCTGGCGACCTCGATGATCTTGCCGGCGACGTCCTCACCCTCGACCGACTGTGCCGCTTCCATCGCCAGCGCGAACAGAATGTACTGGTCGTAGTTGTTGGCGTCGTACATGCCGGGTTCGGGCTCGTGCCCGGTGGCGGCATGGAACCGCTGTGCGAACGAGACGTAGGCGGGGCCGGCGGTGTCGAAGGCGGTCAGTGCCGCCTCGAAGTGTTCGGTGTTCGGCAAGGCGGAGATGTCGTTGGTGATCAGATCCGGCGACAGGAGGATCGGTACGTCGTATCCGCGGCGGTCGATTTCGCGCAGCACCGGGAGCCCGGCTTCGACGCCGGCTGCGACGTAGAGGGCGTCCGGCTTGCCGGACAGCGCCTGCGCCACTTCACTGTTGTACGACGATGCGCCGGGCTCGATGGTCACGAAGTCGACGTGCCCGCCGGTCTTCTCGAAGGCCTCCGCCGCAACTTCCGCCGGGCCGGTCGCACCTTCGGTGTTCTGGACGATCATGGCCAGCTTGCGCGCGCCGGCGTCGCGGGTGACCTGGGCGACGATCAGGCCCGCGTCGCTGTCGGAGGCAGTGATGCGGAAGGAGTAGTCGCCTCCGCGGTCATCGAGGAACGTGGTGCCGCAGGAGGGACAGATGTTCGGGATCCGGCGTTTGGCGATGCCGTCGAAGAGGGCGACCTGGCCGTCGGATTCGAGACTTCCGAGTACGGATATTCCGCTCGCGGTGGTGAGCTTGGTGAAGCCGGACACCGTTCCATCGATGGTGGAGCGATTGTCCTCCGTCACCAGCTTGACCTCGCGGCCGAGCACTCCGCCCGCTCCGTTGATCTCCGCGATGGCGATTTCGGAAGCGGTGATGGCCGGTGGTGTGAAGGGTGCGTAATCGCCGGTGACACCGATCAGCTGGCCGAACACGATCGGCTCGGGTCCGTCGCTCCCACAGGCTGAGAGCGCCATCCCCGTCGACAAGATCGCGCCGAGGGCGAGAAAGCTGCGTTTCACTTCAAATCCCTTCTGTTTGAAGCCAATCCCGCGCCTAAACGAGCGGGTACCGGCCCATCTTCCCCCAGAAAGTTAAATTGCACTGAGTTTTGACTAAGTTGCACTTAAGTTACGATCTGGCTCTCGTGGAGGTAGTGGGCCGGCACCTATGTCACTCGAACGCGATCGTGGTGCGCAGCGTGCCCAGTCCCGTCCCGGTGACCTCGACGACGTCTCCGTCGGCGAGGAACTTCGGCGGTGTGAACCCGATTCCCACCCCTGCCGGGGTACCGGTCGCGATGATGTCGCCCGGTTCGAGGGTGAGGACCTCCGAGATCACCGCGATCAGGCGGGGGACGTCGAAGATGAGGTCCGCCGTGCTGGCCTTCTGCCGCAGTTCGCCGTTGACGGTGCAGGTGATCGTGGTGTTGTCGAGGCTCAGTTCGTCCTTGGTGACCGCCCACGGCCCCATCGGTGCGAACCCGTCCGGCGACTTGCCGAGGAACCACTGTTTGTGGTCACGCTGCAGGTCCCTCGCGGTCAGGTCGTTGACCAGGGTGTATCCCCAGACATGATCCAATGCGTCGACCTCGGAGATGCCGCGACCACCCTTCCCGATCACCACGGCCAGCTCGGCTTCGTAGTCCACTTCGTTCGTCAGACCCTTGGGTACGACGACCCGCGCGTCGGGGCCGGCGACCGTTGTCGGGGCCTTGGTGAAGATGATCGGGAATTCGGGGATCACCTGGCTCGAGCCGGAGTCGTAGCCGCTGCTCGAAAACTCCGCGGCGTGCTCACGGTAGTTCTTGCCGACGCAGATGATGTTGCGGGTGAGCTTCGGGAAGGGTGCTCCGATCTCGACCTCGTCGAGGCTGTAGCGACCGCCGTCGCCGACGGCGTGCACCACCGCCTTGCCCCGGTTGACCAGCGCGAGCACACCGAGCGTCGGATCGTCGATCGATTGGATCTCGACGATGGTTTCGTCGTTGTCGACCTGGCCTACCGCCCACGGGCGGCCTGCGGCTTTGAAGCTTACGTATTTCATCAGGCGGTCCCGCCGTCTTCGATCATCCCGGTTGCCACTAGAGCTGCTTTCTTCTCGTATTTGCGGAGGTCGTTGAGCACGTCGGAACGCATGTCGTGCGACCAGTCGAGCTGGGTCTTCGGCCGTTCGCCGCCCTCGAAGGCGCGTTCGTAGGTCAGCAGTTCCCAGCCGTACTCGTGCGGCAGGTAGTCGTTGCGCACGAAGCGGGTACGGATGTCCTCGGGGAACGTCTGGATTTCGCCGTTGAGGACGACGTGGGTGATCCGTCCGGGCTCGTAGAGCACCCGGATGTTGGTGACCGGATCGCCGTCGACGACGATGATGTCGGCGAGCTTGCCCTCGGCGAGCACCCCGAGGTCGTCGGGAAGGCCCATGGCGTTGGCACCGTGCTTGGTTCCCGCCTGGATCGCTTCGAGCGACGACATACCTGTGTACAGCATCAGCATCTCGAGCTCGCGGGCGTGGAACTGTCCGTAGGGCACGAGCGCGAAACCGGAGTCGGTGCCCATCGCGAACTTCACCCCGGCCGCGTACGCGCGGTGCAGGCTGTCCATCGTCGCTTCGTTCATGCGCTTGGTGGCCTCGGAGATCGAGGGGCGCACGCGAAGGATGTCGGCGAACTCGACGATGTGGTGCATCAGGACCTGCGTGGGTGCCAACGGAATCTGGCTCTTCGCCAGGTTTGCGATGGTTTCGTCGCTCATCATGTTGCCGTGCATGATGTGGTCGAACCCGGCGTTGACCGCTGCATTCATCTCGGCGGATCCCCGCGCGTGAATCGTGATCTTGAGATTGAGCTGGTGGGCGAGATCGGCGCACACCTTCATCTCGTCGTTGGTGAACGCCTGGAAGTCGCCGAACGGTGAGTCCGCCAGTTTGATCAGGTCAACACCGGCCTTGGCCTGGCGCCGGATCTCGTCGATCATCTGATCCGTCGTGTTGGTCAACCTGCCGGTGCTGGACTCCGGGTTGCCCGTCGCATCCGGGAACCAGTCGGTCAGACCGTTGCTGGTGGTCAGGTACCTGCCGGCGGAGGTCATCCGGGGGCCGTGGACGATTCCGCGCTTGATGCCCTCGCGGAGTCCGACGCCGATGTTGTAACTACCGCCCGGCTGCGAGATGCTGGTGACGCCGGCCGCGAGGACCTTCTCGATGTTGGTGGCCGCGATCAGCGTCCGCACCTCCGGCGGCGTGTAGATGCTGATCTCTTCTTCGGTGCGGGCCAGGCCGTACGTCATGTGGCAGTGGATGTCGATCAGGCCCGGCATCACGGTCTTGCCGCGGGCGTCGATGACGGTCACGTCCGCGCCACGGGGGATGTCGGTTTCCCGGTCGATCACCCCCATCTTCACGATCCGCGCGTTGTGGACGAGAACCGCGCAGTCGGGCCGGGGCGGATTGGCGTCCCCGTCGACGACGGTCCCGTTCTCGATCAGAAGCCATGCGTCCTTCATCGGACACTCTCCTTCTTGAAGAAGTGGGACAGAATGTTCGCGAACTCGACCGGGCTCTCGAAGTACGGGGCGTGTCCGCACCCCTCCATCTCGACGAACTGCGCGTTCGGGAGCACTTCCTTTGCCCGACGGCCCATTTCCAGTGGCGTCCAGCGGTCCTCGGTCCCCCACACGATCTGGATCGGCAGGTTGGGCCGCTCGGCAGCGAGGCGCTCACCCTGGATGTCGGCGTTGGCCTCGAAATTGACGTATCCGGCCGCAGCCAGAAGCGCCTGGTGAGCGCCGGTGGACGAATTGATCTTCGATTCCTCGCGGACCCAGGAATCGGTCACCTTCTCGGGGTCGGACACCAAGAACCCCAGCTTGGACCGGATCGCCGACTCGCTGCCGTTGGCGACGTTCTCCGGCGGGACCATGTCCGATTCGTTGAGCGAGGCGATGCCCATCGTGCCGATCAGCACCAGCCCGGCCACAAGATCCGGCCGGTCGCACGCCATCCGGGCACCGACGTGTCCTCCCAGCGAGGTACCGGCGATGATCACGTCGGACAGTTCGAGTTCATCGAGCACACCCGCGATGAACTCGGCGAACCCGCGCGGACGGTAATCGATGCGCGAATCCTTGTCGGCGAAACCGTGGCCCGGGAAATCGATGGCGTAGACCTTGAATCCGCGGGCGACCAGGCCCGGGATCGCGGGGATGAATCGGTCTGCGCGGGAGCCGACCCCGTGCAGACAGACCAACGGTGTGCTGCCGCCGTGGGATTCGACCACCCGGGTACGGATGTTGCCCACCGTGACGGGATAGCTGATCACCTGATCGCGGCCGTAGTTGAACGGCCGCGATCGGTCGCTGGTCACTCCACTCCCCTACGGAGTGCCAGCGCCTCGATCTCCACAACGAACCGCTCTTCGACCAGGCCGGCTACCACGAGCAGTGTGTTCGGCGGGTACAACCCGTCGGGGTAGATATCGGCGAACACCTCTTTGCGGACTTTCATGAAGGAGGGGATTGTCTCCCGACCGACGACAAAAGTGTTGAACTTGATCACGTCGCTGAAGTCGAGGCCTGCGGCGGCGAGCGCTTTGCCGACATTGCTGAAGGCACCGCGGACCTGGTCTTCCGGTGACTCGCCGTCGGTGCCGAACTGGCCGGCCACGGCCACGATCCGTTCGGTCACCGACACCGGCGAGTAGTCGCCGAAGCTCGAAAGCCCTTCAACGGTGGGCAGATAGGTGATCATGCTTGTATTACTCCTCTGTTGATGGTCCGCACGCGGCCTGGACGTTCAGCGCTTACTTGTGGTGCCGTCAGACCCGGCTGGCGACCTCGGATCGTGCGTCGTACTCGTGGATCCAGCTCACGTTCTCGTACAGGTTCCGGAAGGTCTCGTCGCGCAGCGGGATTTCCGGGCCGTCGGGGAGGTGGAGCAGGCGGTTGCTGACCCACGAGATCTTCTGGACCTTCTGAGCGCGGTCCATCCGAAGGTCGCTGTAGCGCTGCAGACGGTCAGCGACGGGCTCGTCTCCGGGCATCGCCAGCAGCTCGGCGAGGATGATCGCATCCTCGACGCACTGGTTGGCGCCCTGGCCGTGGTGCGGCAGCAGACCGTGGGCGGCATCGCCGATGAGCACGACGTTGTCCTTGCGCCAGCTCGGCAGCGGTCCGACACCGAACAGGCCCCAGCGCTCGACCGGCGCGGCAGCGTTGATCATCTGCGCAACGGCGGGGTGCCAATCCAGGAACGAGGCGACTGCCTCCTCCGGGGTGCAGGGAACGCGCCATCCGTCCGGGTTGGGCCAGACCTTGGGGTCTTCCTCGACCGCCAGGAAGGTGGCGTGGGTGTAGTCGGGTCCGATGGGGAAGTGCAGGAAGTGCTTTCCGTCGCCGGCCCAGAACTGGGTGGAGTGCGGGTCGGGCAGCAACGTCATGTCCTTGAGCGGAACGACACCGCGGAAGCCGCTGGTCTTCGAGAACATCGTGTAGTCGATGCCGCCGAACATCCAGGAGCGGACGGAGGAGCGGATTCCGTCGGCGCCCACGACGACGTTCGCCTCGGTGGAGGTGCCATTGGCCCAGTTCAGGCGGGTGGTCGACTCGTTGATCTGCTCGATTCCGGTCAGCCGGTGGCCCAGCTTGATGGTGCCCGGCTTGACCCGGTCGACCATGATCTTCTGGAAGGCCTTGCGGTGGATTCCGTAGTACGGGGCACCGAACTGCTTGCGGTACCAGTCGTCGGTGGCCAGCGGGAAGTCGACAATCTTCTCACCGTCGACACCATTGCGGATGATCAGCGACGACGGTTCCGAGCCCCACTCCTCGAGCTCATCCGACAGGCCCAGGCCCTGGAGCAGTCGAACGGAGTTCGACCACAGAGCGACACCGGCACCGATCTCATCGATTGCGTCGGCCTGCTCGTATACCTCGACGTCGATGCCAGCCTGCTGCAGGGCAAGCGTGAGCGCCAAACCACCGATACCTGCGCCGACAATGACGATTTTGTCTTCAGACACCAAAGACTCCCTTAGTTGCGGGCCGGCGGCAATCTCGGCCGCCGTGCACGGCGTGACCATGCGATTTGTCACATAGTCCTTCAGTCGCTCCCCGCCGCTATCAGCAGGAAGTTAAATGAGACTATAATCATACTGGGCAGACGGCCACAAGACTTCAGCCGAATATAACTTCAGGCTGACTTAAGATGGGAGATGTACGACACCCACTGACTTGCGAGTCGATGACATGACGACCGCAGGCCAGGCAGAATATTCGTCGTGTCAGCGAGATCGCCTCGGCACTGGAAGGGACACCATGACACTCGACCCGGACTCGCCACCCCGCGAGACCCCAAGCGCGACTTCGAGCAAGGCTCCGAGCGATACGTCCGTCGCTGACATCGCCAACCGCCGGTTGGGCGCTGAGGTCCGTCGCATCAGAAACGAGCGCGGCCTGACCCAAGTCGACGTTGCGAATGCGACAGGGCTTAGTGTGCCGATGCTCTCGATGCTCGAACGAGGCAAGACGGGCCTGTCGGTTGGCTCCCTCGTTGCCGTCGCATCAGCGCTCGAGGTCCCGGTCGGCGATCTGTTCCAGGCCTCGGACCCGGAATCAGCGCTCGTCCGATTCAACGAGCAATCAGAGCTCGAGCCCAGTCCAGGCGTGAAGCGCCGGGTCATGCAGCGCAGCCGCGAGTACGGCCTCGAGGTTGCCACGCTCCTGCTCGAACCCGGGGCAAACACCGGGGCCGAGTTCGTGCGACACGCCGGACAAGAGGTTCTCGTAGTCCACCGCGGCTCACTGACCGTGCTGCTCGAGGAATCGACTTTCGTTCTGGAACAAGGCGACTCGATCCGCTTCTCGGCAGAACGCCCCCATCGCTTCGTAAACGAGGGTGAGGACACCGCAGAAGTGTTGGTAGTGGTCCGGCTCCCAACAGCCGCCAACTACGGGCACTAGCACCGGGGCGCCGGAGGTCGTGCGGAGCACGCGGTCCGGTCTGCCCTGACCCCGCTAGCCACATCGCGTCGGCTCCCCACCCAGACGGTGGGGAGCCGACCCGTCTGCAGGGTCTCCCTCTCGGGAAACCCGACTCGGGCCGGCTCGCCTTCGACGCCCACGTCCAGTGCCGGCCGCCGACGGCGGCGGCACCGCAATCGCCAGCTCACAGACTTCGCACCGACGGATCCACGAATGCGCGGAGCTGCGGAGGTTGGTAGCCCGAGCAGAGTACGAGCGCGGACCCGGCGCGCGAGACGGTGAGTTCGAGCGCGCCGGGTCCACGGATTAATTGCCGGCGGCGGCGCAGTGCGCGTCCATGCCAGCCAGGGCGGGTGCGTCGACGATCAGGAACTGATCGCGAATCGGCTTGCCCTCGAGGTAGTTTAGGGGATCCCTTGCGTATCCGCGCCAGTCGGAGTCTCACCACCGTCGGTGCGGCGATGAGACTCCGACACAGCACACCTCCTCGATCACAGCCGCGCACCGGCTGGATCTCCCACTCTCAGACGAAGCGAGGCCGCCCCGCCAGCCAACCCACCACACCTTGGGCAACCATGACGACGCCGAGCAGAATCAGCGGTGCCGTCCAGCTGGCAGTGACACCATGCAGCACTCCGAACAAGAACGGCCCTGACGCGCCGATCAAGTACCCGAAACCCTGCGCCATGGCGGACAACTCGGTGGTCTCCGAAGCTCCCCTGGTACGCAGCGCGATGACACCGAGCGCAAGCGGAAGGACCGCCATGCCGATCCCGAGCAATACCGTCCACAGCCACGGCGCGGCTGTCGGGGCCACCGCAAGGCCGATGACTCCGGCGACCGAGCTACCGGCCACTGCCGCAATCCAACCGGACTGCGAGCTGCGGTTCAACGCGAACGGCGGGATCAGGAAGCTCAACGGGATCGCGATCAGGTTGATGAAAGCGAGCATCAGACCGGCATCCGTTCGGGCGATACCTTCGGATACGAACAGCTCGGACAGCCAGCCCATGAGGATGTACGCACCACAGGCCTGCAACCCGAAAAATGCGGTGACTACCCAGGCCAGAGGGCTGCGGAGCAGCGAACGGCGCGGCTCGGCATCGGCCACTCGGGTGTCGCCGTCAGTGCCGTGGCGGGCGCCGAACATCCAGACGACGAGGGCCGCCGCGGACAACGCCGCCCAGGCACCGACAGCCCCCCGCCAGCTGCCCAGCATCGACTCGAGCATCGGGGTCGCCCCCGCACCGATGCCACCACCCGCTGCCAGCGCCGCCGTGTATATCCCGGTGACCCGGCCGACGGCGTGGGGGAACGACTCCTTCACCACGACAGGGATCAAAACATTCCCGATCGCGATTCCCGCGGCCGCGACGAAGGTGCCGCCGAGAACCACCCACGGGCCGTCGACTATCCGCAGCAACAGACCAGCGGTCAGCACGGCCAAAGCGAGCCCGATCGCACGCGCCATACCGAAGCGCCGACCGAGCCATGGTGCGGCGACCGCGGCAAGGCCGAAGCAGACGGTGGGCACAGCTGTGAGCACACTGGCCCACATCACCGAGGCACCGACATCCTCGCGCACCTCGCCCAGGACCGAGGACATACTGGTCACGGCGGGACGCAGATTCGCCGCCGCCAGCGCGACTCCGACGACGAGGAGTGGGGTGCCGAGCAGGGCACTCTGACGTCGTCGATCTACCCGCTCCGCGCTTCCGATGCCAACAAGGTCCATAGAACTGGTCTTCACGGTGCTCATGGGCCTATACTGACATACATAGGATGATTGGATGAAAGGATGATCCGGTGCCTTTGGTCACAACGAACCGTGACACCTTGGTAGGCCAGGCGATCGCCCAGCTACGCGAGGTCATTTCCTCCGGTGAATGGCCAGTCGGCCACCGGATCCCACCAGAATCCCAACTGGCGTCGAGCCTCGACGTCGGTCGCAACACGATTCGCGAGGCGGTCCGCGCACTCGCACACGGCGGACTGCTCGAGGTCCGACAGGGTGACGGAACATATGTGCGCGCCACCAGCGAACTCTCCGGCGCACTGCGGACGCTCTGCGGTCCGGAACTGCGCGAGGTCCTCGAAGTGCGCCGCACCCTGGAGGTCGAAGCGGCCCGACTGGCAGCCCTCCGCCGAACCGACAGCGATCTCGCGGCACTGCGTAAGGCGCTGACCGCACGCAACCAGGCAAGCGCGGCAATCAGCGCGGCCGCCGAACGCGGTGAGCAGCCGGACACGGAGGCGCTCACCCGAGCAGCCCGCTCCGACACCGACTTCCACGTCGCCGTCGTTCGGTGCGCAGGTAACGGAATGCTCGAAGAGCTCTACCGAGGCGTGATCGAAACGGTCGCCGACAGCGTTGCGAGCACGATGCCCGACTTCGCAGGGACCCACGATTTCTCGCACGACAGCCTGGTAGATGCGATCGAGGCACGTGACGCCGAGAAGGCCTCGCGGGAAGCCGGTGACTTCCTCGACTGGCTGATCGAGGACACCGCCTCATAGGACCATCGCCGATGCCGCGAAAACGGGGTTCTCGGCCCAGATCCCCGACCAAGCGCTGAGACCACCGGACCGAACCTCGTTGCTATCCAACCAAGTACGGAGCTGATTCTCCGGAAACTACCGTCACCCTCGGCCGCGCGCCGAAATGCGTGACTCGGACCGGCTCCCCTCCTGGAACGCCAAAGGACGTGTCGTGACCTACCGCCATCTGTCCCAACGCGCCCTCGCCGACCTTGCCGACATCCCGGCGCAGAGCCGCTGGGTCCGGTCCGGCGCACTCCGCATCCACGTTCTCGACTATGGAGGATCCGGAACACCCGTGGTGATCCTGGCTGACATCACCAGTCCCGCGGTCACCATGAACTTCATCGCGCGAGAGCTCACCGATCTCGTCCACCCCTTCGTCGTCGATATCCGTGGCCGGGGCCTGTCCGATTCCGGTCCGTCCTACTCGCTGAGCGACTACGCCGACGACACCGACGCGGTGATCGCCGGCCTCGGGCTCGACCGCCCCGTTCTGCTGGGACATTCGATGGGGGCACGCATCGCCGCAGCAACTGCGGCCCGCAGACCGGACACCGTGCGGGGCACCATCCTGGTCGACCCACCGATGAGCGGACCCGGGCGGGGACGATATCCCACACCTCTCAGCGACTTCCGTGAGCAACTCGAGCAGGCGCAGCGCGGCACCACCGCCGACGAAGTCGCTCAATCCTGGCCGCGTTGGCCACGACGCGAGCAGGAACTACGAGCTCGCTGGCTGCCCAGTTGCGACAGAAACTCCATCATTCGCACACACGACGGTTTCGAAGCCGAGGACTTCTTCGACACCTGGCCCGTCGTGCCCGCACCAACGGCTCTCATCTATGGCGGTGACAGTCCGGTCGTCACGCCGGCTGGCGCCAAGGAGGCCGCAACAACCCACCCGGCGGCACAACTGATCGAAGTGCCCGGCGCCGGACACATGGTGTTCTGGGACGAACCGACTGCTGCGTTGGCAGCCCTACGCGCGATCCTTCGGCAACAAGTGCGGCAGTAATGCAGGGTTACCGTCCACGTTTCGGACCTCTCGACGAGCCCCAGTCCGTCAATCTGTTCCATTCCAAGAAAATTCGAATCGGAGTACGCCCTATGTCTACAACCACGTGCTCGTGGTGCTCGTCGTCGGCACACACCGACCGCGCGTGCCCAGAGCGGCCGCGGCCACGACTGTTCTGGAATCAGCCGCACGATCGCGGCCCATCCGCCTGGGTCGCGGTGACCCCTTCGGAAGCCGAGAGGATTCAGAGGTGACCGCGGCGACCGCGCATCTGCGGACCCCAGCCCTCGCTCCCATTGGCGACGAGGTTCCCGAGCGGACCAACATCTGCTCCATCGTTGCCCTGTTCTGCGCTCTGACCGGGCTTTTCCTTCCCGCATTGGTCTTCGGCGCTGTCGGCTGCGTCGAAGTCGGTGGCCGGGAGCACGAGACCGGCTCCGGGCTCGCGGTCACTGCCCTCGTCCTCGGCGCACTCGAGGTCGTAGTCGCCGCATTGACGTTGGTCGTCGTCCTCGCACCCCGCTGACAGAGCAACGGGCAGAACCGTCCGCGACGCGGAGAAGTCATCGACATGAAGTTCCCGCTCTTCGCCAAGGGGCGGTCGATCCGGTGCACCGAATCAGCCGGGCTTCCCCTCACACTCTGATAATCGCAGTGGCGATATCACGAAAAAACATTCGTCATGCAAGGGAGGATCGTCGAGTTCCAGTTCCCCGACCCCGGCGGGGAGACACGAAACAATTGCACCGAGGACAGATCAACTGCACTGCGGTACCCCTCCTCGCGGATCAGGGACGACGTGACGAGCGGACCGCGTAGATCACGGCCCCGAGCCCGAGGACGATCGCACCCGGAATCACCGAGGCCAGGGGAAGGAACGCGGCGAGGACGATGCATCCGACGGCGCCGACGACCGCCACCAGGCGCGGCCACGGTTTCGCGGACAGGGTCCAGGCGGACGCGTTGGCGATCAGGTAATAGAACAGCACCGCGAACGAGGAGAACCCGATGACGCCGCGCAGGTCCGCCGTCGCGGCGAGGAGCGCCACCACCACCCCCACCGCCAACTCGGCCCGGTAGGGCACCGCGAACCGGGGGTGGACGGCGTCGAGCAGACGTGGCAGGTGGCCGTCGCGCGCCATCGCGAGTGTCGTCCGCGAGACCCCGAGGATCAGGGCGAGCAACGAGCCGAGCGCGGCGATCACCGCGGACACCCGGACGACCGGCTCGAGACCCTCGGATCCCGCAGCGGCCACCGCCTGCGCGAGCGGATCCGTCGCGGCCGCGAGGGTGTCGGCACCGAGCGCGTTCAGGACTGCGACCGCGACGCTCAGGTACACGACGAGGGTGATGGCCAGGGCGAGGGGAATCGCCCGGGAGATTGTCCGGGCCGGGTCCTTCACCTCCTCGCCGAGCGTGGCGATCCTGGCGTACCCGGCGAACGCGAAGAACAGCAGACCGGCGGCCTGCAGAACCCCGGTCACGCCGTGGCCGGAGGCGATCTCCAGGCCACGGAACCCGGTATCGGGGCCGGTCAGGCACACGACGACGACCACGGCGAGGACGGCGAGGACCGTGAACACGATGATCCGGGTGACCAGGGCCGACTTCTGCACCCCGAAGTAGTTCACGGCGGTGATGGCGACGACGGCGACCACCGCGATGAGATGCTCACGGCCGGGCCAGGCGTAGGCGCCGACGGTCAGGGCCATCGCCGCACACGAGGCGGTCTTGCCGACCACGAAACCCCAGCCCGCCAGATAGCCGAATAACGGTCCCAGGCGTTCACGCCCGTAGACGTAGGTGCCACCGGATTGCGGATACAACGCGGCGAGCCGGGCGGAGGAGTTGGCGTTGCAGTAGGCGATCACCGCGGCCACGGCCAACCCGACGAGCAATGCACCGCCCGCGGCGGACGCGGCAGGCCCCAGCGCGGCGAAGATCCCCGCCCCGATCATGGACCCGAGGCCGATCATCACCGAGTCGAACACCCCCAGCCGCCGGCGCAACTGCGGCGTCGCGGCCGGGTGCGCGTTCTCGCCGTCCGAAATCTCGTCACCGGCCATGCGAGGCAGTTTCCCCTTCGAACGTGCGGATGTCGGGCAGCCCACCCAACGCTAGCGCCCTCAGGTACACAGACGTGAACTCCACGGGGTCACACAGTTTCGACACTGCGGCATGCTCACGGCTGCGAGCGGGGCCGCGACGGCCGGTGTGGACTGCGCGTTCGAATTGCCGGTAACCCCGCGAAGGGGTGATTTTCGCCGACGGCTCGGACCATAATTGGTCCATCGGGAAACGGATACACCGGAAATTACCTGCAACCCGAGAATCATCGGCCGGTGGAAGCCGGGCGACAATCGAATCAAAGGTGAGATCAGATGAACACGTTCGCATTGCGCACGGCGGTTACATCGGCCGCGATCGCCACCGCTTTTGCACTCGGTTCCGGCGTCGCGGCGGCGGCACCGGGGTTCCATGGAGACCCGAACACACCGGGCACGCAGCTCCACGTCCACAGCGAACCGAACGACATGAACAGCTACCAGTGCGGGGCGATCGGCGTCGGAGGTGCCGGAGTCGGATCGAACTCCCCCGGAGGCAGCGGTCAACTCAACGGCGTCTTCTTCGGCAGCGGCCCCGTGCAGGGCGGCTGCATCGGCAACGACGGGTCCGTGCACTTCCCGTCCGGACGCGCCGAGTAATACCAACCCGACCCGAGGTCGCCCGAGGAGGATGAGCGGCAGGGTCCTGGGTCCCGTCGGCGAGCACATCACTGCGATCGAGTCTGTGGTGACCTCGTCCGATGGTGACCGCGCGTACCTGCACGGTCAGGGTCGCGTTCGCGCTCCCATCGAACTGACCGGAGCCGTATATCATCATTTCACTGCAACCGATAGAGTCGTATGGATGCAAATACGACTCCGCGTTCATCGAGCGCATCAGACCGGACAACCTTCCCGTGGCCGCTGACAGCGCTGACGCGTTCTGTGATGACGACCAGACCGACGATCGCCTCGCCCGAACGGTGATCGAGGCCCTCCAGGAGGGCAGGTCGTGGGCGCACATCGCCACGGATCTCGGGGTTTCGCCCCCAGCCGTCCGCGACCGGATCGGCGTGACCGCTCGGGAGTGGCAGGACGCAATCGTCGCCCACGAGAATGCCCGCGCGGCCCGGCTCGACGATCCGTCCTGGGTGCCGGCTCTCGTAGACGGGAGACCCTCCGGCGAGTCGTATCCCGGACTGCCAAATCTCGACCCGACGGGATACGGCCCGCTCCTTCCAGATTAAATCGTCGCCGGACGGACCTCAACGGTCGATTCGAGACGAGGTACACCCGCTTTCCCGTGTGGAACAAACACGTTGTCTGTCAACGCTTTCGAGCGACACGAATTCGTACACGAGTTTCGGATGCGGGATCAACGCAGCTGAACCGCTGTTTCATAGGGACTGGTCGGTCCGTGACACCTGTGAGCTGATCCGCTACAACGGAAATGACGGTCAGGGCTCGTCGCCGCTGGGGCACCACGAGCCAACGGGTGTGACCGTGGGGGAGTGCGCTCCTCGTGGGTCGAAGGGGTCGTGTGCAGGATGAATATCTCGGGGTTCTCGCAGAGCCGATCGGGCGTGTACTGGCAAGAGCAAGTCGCGGCCGAACACGAGGCGGAGCGCCGACGATATCTCGAGACACCGCGACGGCGACCCGTCGACAACCCGCCCAGTCTTGCCGACCACGTCAACGCTCATCTGCCCGACGTCAGTGACGCGCACGAACCGGGGAGGTAGCACAACGCATTTCGCCGATTGACAGTCGTCCCACTCGGTAGAAAGCGTGTTCCGCATTGCAGCTTGATTCGACACCTGTCAATATCGACGCATGTCGAAACAAAAGGGGCCGGAGAGCGGCGCCTGCTGCTCACCCCTGGCACGCGAACCGCTGACCGAGGACTGGGCCGGCGATCTGGCCCGGATGTTCAAGGCGCTCGGTGACCCGGTACGCCTGCGCCTGCTGTCGCTGATCGCCTCCCACGCCGGCGGCGAGGCCTGCGTGTGCGACATCTCCGCATCGTTCGACCTGTCCCAGCCGACGATCTCGCACCACCTGAAGGTGCTGCGCTCGGCCGGACTGCTGGACTGCGAACGCCGCGGCACCTGGGTGTACTACTGGGTGATCCCCTCAGCCCTGCAGCAACTGTCCGCCGTGCTGCTCACCGACAGTGGCCCGGTCGTGCCGTCTCCCACGTGCGCCGAGACCCCGGCATGAGCGCGGCCCCGACCACCGAGCACCCGGCCGTCGTCGGCACACTCTCCACCCTCGACCGGTTCCTGCCGGTGTGGATCGGCGTCGCCATGGTCGCCGGCCTGCTCCTGGGCCGGATGATCCCCGGCCTCGGCGACACCCTGTCCGCCGTCGAGATCGACGGCATCTCGCTGCCGATCGCCCTCGGGCTGCTGATCATGATGTACCCGGTGCTGGCGAAGGTCCGCTACGACCGACTCGACACCGTCACCGGCGACCGCACACTCCTCCTCGGCTCGCTGCTCCTGAACTGGGTCCTCGGCCCGGCCCTGATGTTCACCCTGGCCTGGCTACTGCTGCCCGACCTGCCCGAATACCGCACCGGGTTGATCATCGTCGGCCTGGCCCGCTGCATCGCCATGGTCATCATCTGGAACGACCTCGCCTGCGGCGACCGCGAAGCCGCCGCCGTCCTCGTCGCGATCAACTCGGTGTTCCAGGTGATCATGTTCGCCGCCCTCGGCTGGTTCTACCTCTCGGTGCTGCCCGGCTGGCTCGGCCTCGAACAGACCACCATCGACACCTCACCGTGGCAGATCGCGAAATCAGTGCTGATCTTCCTCGGCATCCCCCTGCTCGCCGGCTACCTCACCCGCCGTTTCGGCGAGAAGGCCAAGGGCCGCGAATGGTACGAGTCGTCATTCCTTCCCCGCATCGGTCCGTGGGCGCTGTACGGGTTGCTGTTCACCATCGTGATCCTCTTCGCACTGCAGGGCGAGCAGATCACCTCCCGGCCGCTCGATGTCGTCCGCATCGCCATTCCCTTGCTCGCGTACTTCGCGATCATGTGGGGCGGCGGCTACGCCCTCGGCGCCGTCACGGGCCTGGGCTACGAACGCACCACCACCCTGGCGTTCACCGCCGCCGGCAACAACTTCGAACTCGCCATCGCCGTCGCCATCGCCACCTACGGCGCCACCTCCGGCCAGGCCCTGGCCGGTGTCGTCGGACCGCTGATCGAGGTCCCCGTCCTCGTCGGCCTGGTCTACGTCTCGCTCGCGCTGCGCTCCCGGTTCCCCACCTCCGCCACGGAGGGTTGAAATCGGGCCGGGGATCGATTCGATCGTGTCGCGTGGTCGGGCGGTGTGCGCCGACGTTCTGAATTTCCCGGAGTATTCTCAGTCATGGCCGACCCATTGATCGAAGAGCTCGAACACATCGAACGACTGTCACCGACATCGGAATAGGTTCCACCACTGTCCCCGCCGGGCAACCGTTCGGATCCGTGAGAGTAAATCTCGCACAACAGGAATAGCAGCTCCCCGAAGCACGTTTCGCCATACATGACCAAATCTGTTGTCGCGCAATCATACGGAACACCCGAGGCCCTGACCGTGGTCGATGTGGAGGTTCCGCCGCCCGCATCGGGAGAGGTGCTCGTCGACGTCAAGGCGATCGGCGTCAATCCCATCGACTACAAGCTCTACAGCGGCGCCTTCGGTGACGATCCCGAGAAGCTGCCGATCAGGGTCGGCGGCGAGGCCGCCGGCGTGGTCGCGGCCGTTGGGCCCGGTGTCACCGGGATCGCGGTGGGCGACGAGGTGATCGTCAGCCCCGGCACCGGTCTCTACGCCGAGAAGGTGGTCGTTCCCGTCTCCTCGATCACCCCTAAACCGGCCGGCCTCGGCTGGGAACAGGCCGCCGGCCTGCTGCTGGTGGGCGGCACCGCAGTCGATGCCCTGGACACCATCGGGGTCGGTTCCGACGACACCGTCCTGATCCACGGCGCCTCCGGCGGCGTCGGTGCTCTCGCCGTGCAACTCGCCGTCGCCCGCGGCGCGACGGTCGTCGGCACCGCGGGAGCGGCGAATCAGGACTACGTTCGGACCCTCGGAGCAACTCCCGTCGTCTACGGAGACGGACTCGAGGAGCGGGTGCGGGAGGTCGCACCCGAGGGCATCGACGCGGCCCTCGACACCGTCGGAACCGACGAGGCCGTCGACGTGTCGCTGGTTCTGGTCAAGGACAAGACGCGGATCGTGACCATCGCCGCGTTCGTGCGGGCGCAGGACGACGACTTCGCGTCGGTGGGCGGCGGCAATCCGGCCAGCGCCGAGGCCCGGCTGAAGGCTCGCGCATCACTGGTCGAGCAAGCCGGCGCCGGACACCTGACTGTCACGATCGCCAAGGGTTTCCCCTGATCGATGCCGCGCAGGCCCACACCGAACTCGCGAAATCTCACCCCGCGGGGAAGTTCATCCTGATCCCATAAGTCGCGGGATCGCACCCCTGTGCCGGAGACTCGAATTGTCCGTCTTCAGCGCAGGGTGCGGCGCGTAGAATTTGGCGGGTGCAGACCTGCCGCGAGCTGCTGCTCACCCGTCGCCGCACAGTCGACCTGTGCCGCGTCGGTGGTTGCTGTTGCCTTTGGCGTCGCTGACCGCGTTTCTGCGTCATTCTTCGATTCGCCCTGCGGCCACGCGCCGACTTCGCTGCCTTTTCGGTGATCGACTCGATCGCGTTCCATCGCATTCCCTCGGCCATCCGACACATTCTGTGGAGCACAGTCAATGTCCACCACACCAGCAACAACACCCACCACCACCCCGACCGCGGCCCTCGACCAGGTCGACGTCCGCGGTCCCCGGTTTGCCGCCTGGATCACTACGGCGGTGCTCGTCGCCGTCCTGATCGCAGCATCCTTTTCGGCCGTCGTTGCCGGTGCGATCCTGGCGGTTCAGACCGTCGTGTTCGGCGTCGCCGCCGTCGTCGGACCGCGGCGCAGCCCCTACGGCCGGATCTTCGGAAAGCTGGTCGCCCCACACATCAGCCCGCCGAGCGAGCGGGAACCCACCGCACCGCTGCGCTTCGCCCAACTGGTCGGCTTCATCTTCGCGGCGGCAGGCCTGGTCGGATTCGCGTTTAGCGCACCCGTCGTCGGTGCCGTCTTCACCGGCTTCGCACTGTTCGCGGCGTTCCTCAACGCGGCCTTCGGCATCTGCCTCGGCTGCCAGATCTATCCGTTGGTCGCCCGATTCCGACCGTCCGCCTCCGCCGACCACCCGACCCCCAACGGAAAACCCCGGCAAGTTCTCAGTGAAGGAAAGAACATGGCTCGCTCCGACGTCCTGGTCTCCACCGACTGGGCTCAGCAGAATCTGCACACGCCCAACATCGTGTTCGTCGAAGTCGACGAAGACACGTCCGCCTACGACGGCGGCCACATCGAGGGCGCCGTCAAGCTCGACTGGAAGAAGGACTTGCAGGACAAGGTCCGCCGTGACTTCCTCGACCGCGAGCAGTTCTCCGATCTGCTGTCGGCACGCGGCGTCGCCAACGACGACGAGGTCGTCCTCTACGGAGGCAACAACAACTGGTTCGCGGCCTACGCCTACTGGTACTTCAAGCTCTACGGCCACGACAACGTCAAGCTGCTCGACGGCGGCCGCAAGAAGTGGGAACTCGAGCAACGCCCCCTCTCCACGGACACCGTCAGCCGCCCGTCCACCACCTACCGGGCGTCCGAGCCGGACCTGTCGATCCGCGCGTTCCGCGACGAGGCCGTCGACGCGATCGGGGTGCTGAACCTCGTCGACGTCCGATCGCCCGACGAGTTCACGGGCAAGATCCTCGCGCCGGCACACCTGCCGCAGGAGCAGAGCCAGCGTCCCGGCCACATCCCGGGCGCACTCAACGTGCCGTGGAGCAAGGCAGCGAACGAGGACGGCACGTTCAAGTCCGACGAGGAACTCACCGCGATCTACGGCGAAGCCGGTCTCGACGGCTCCCGGGACACCATCGCCTACTGCCGGATCGGCGAGCGCTCCAGCCACACCTGGTTCGTCCTCAAGGAGTTGCTCGGCCACAAGAATGTCAAGAACTACGACGGCAGCTGGACCGAATACGGCTCACTCGTCGGCGTGCCGATCGAGCTGGGCAAGTAACGGACCGCGGGAACAAGCACATGAGCACAGCACCAACGCAAACCCACACCATCCCCGCCGGCGTCGACCTCGGTAAGGACACGGCCATCACCGGCAAGGTCGTCACGGGCGACGGAGAACCTGTCGGTGGCGCCTTCGTCCGGCTCCTCGACGGCGCCGGCACGTTCACCGCCGAGATCGTCGCCTCCGGCAGCGGGGACTTCCGTTTCTTCGTCGCACCGGGCGACTGGACCGTGCGGGCCCTGTCGCCGGTCGGCAACGGCACGGCATCGGTGAAGCCCACGACCAGCGGCATCCACACCGTGGACATCACGCTCACCGCATAGCATTTCGCCGCCGAACACTCCGACAAGCCTCCGGCAACGGCAGCTCAGGAACCCTCACCCTGCGATTCCACGACCCACGCCGCGATCTGCGCGCGTGAGTTGAACCCGAGTTTCGTCAGGAGGTGCTCCACGTGCCCCTGCGCGGTGCGGGGCGAAATGACGAGCCGGGCGGCGATCTCCTTGTTGGTCAGCCCCTCGGCGATGAGGGCGGCAACTTCACGCTCCCGCTTCGTCGGTTTCGGGGACGGACCGGCGGAGGTCGACGAGGGTAAGACCTGCTCGCCCAGTGCGTAGGCGACGGCTGCGTCGAACCCGAGCGCCTCTCCCTTTCGGTGAGCGGCGGCGAACGCCGGCTCGGTCATCGCACCCCGGGTCAGACGTTCGCACTCGTCCTGGTACACGCTCAATCCGGGCACCAGCACCGCCGAACTGCCCACCGACCGGGCGAGCGCCTCGGCGGCTCCCATCAACACGACGGCCCGCTCCATGCTCTGTTCCTCGGCGGCGATCCACGCGAGTGCCTGCAGGCACACACTGGAATTGAGCCGGTCGTTCACCCGGCGGTCCACCTGGAGCGCGTGGCCGAGGAGCCGCACCGCCCGGGCTCTCTCCCCCTTCTGCCACACGGCGACGGCCAGCGCCCACAGCGAATACGACCGGTACACCGATTCGCCCTGTGCCTCGGTGATCGCGAGGATGCGCTCGTGGCATTCGACGGCGCGTTCCGTGTCGTTCAACAGGTCGTACATCATGCCGAGACCCACGACCGCCGCCACCTCGAAGACGTCGTTGCGTGCCGTGAACACGTGGACGGCCTTCTCGAGATGTGCGCGCCCCTCGGGAAAGCGGCCAGCGAACAAGGCTGCGTATCCGATTGCGTGGTCGAGGTGCGCACGCACCTCCGGGTCGGGCGTCCGGGCGGCGAGCGCCTGCGCTTCCTCCGCAAACGTGTCCGACACCGAGATGTCGCCCTGCACTCCGGCCAGCACGGCGGCGCCGTACAGGGCCTTGGCGCGATCGATCGTGGGCTCGGACGGCTGCCGGGCGAGGAAACGACCGAGCCACCGGCGCCCCTCGACGAACAGCCCCCGAGCCAGCCAGTACGGGTACAACGCGGCCGCGATCCGAACTCCGGCGTCCGGGCGGTCGGCCAGGCAGAAGTCCAGCGCTTCACGGATATTCGGCAGTTCCCGTGACAGTTTGGCGATCAACGGAAGTTGCCGGGAACTGATCCATTCGGATTCCGCTTCGACCGCGAGGCGCTCACACCAGTCCCGGTGCCGACGACGCAGTTCGGTGTACACCCCACTCTCCTGCGCCTTCTCCCGCCCGTAGGCCCGCACGGTCTCGAGCATCCGGAACCGCACCGCGGCGCCCGACTCCTCTCTCGTCAGGATCGACTTGTCGACGAGGAACGTCACCGTGTCGAGGAGGTCGTCCACGTCGTCGTCGTCGCAGACCTGTTCCGCCGCCTCGAGTTCGAACGTGCCCGCGAACACGGACAGCTGCGCCCACATCCGTTGTTCCACAGGCGTGCACAGGTCGTAGCTCCAGTCGATGCACATCCGCAGCGTCTGCTGTCGCGACGGCGCGTCCCGGCTGCCGCGGGTCAGCAGCAGGTACCGATCGGTCAGGCGCTGCAGAATCTGGTCGGGTGTCATCGCACGCAGGCGCGCCGCCGCCAATTCGATCGGCAACGGCAACCCGTCCAGCCGCTGACAGATGCGGGCGATGGTGACCTTGTTGTCCTCGGTGAGCTCGAACCCGGGGACGGCGGCGACACCGCGTTCGACGAACAGGGTGACCGCGTCGTTGCGGGGCAGCCCTTTCGGGAGATGGTCGGGGTCCGGGACGGGCAGTGGAGGGATCAGCAGCGCCGTTTCCCCGCCGATCCCGAGCGGTTCGCGACTCGTCGCGAGGATCCGCAGTTGCGGGCATGCGCGCAGCAGGATCTCGGCGAGCTTCGCGGCCGCGGCCACCACCTGCTCGCAGTTGTCCAGCACGAGCAGCAGATCCCGCGGGGCGAGGAACTCGACGAGCATCTCGTGGGGGTGCCGCGTCGACTGACCCCGCAACCCCAGGGCAGCGACCACCACCCCGGCCAACAGCGAATCATCCAGCAGTTCACCCAGTTCCACCAATGTCACGCCGTCCGCGAAGTTCCGTTGCGCCTTGGTGGCAGCACGGATGGCGAGCCGGGTCTTCCCCACTCCTCCGATCCCGGTCAACGTCACCAGCCGCGACGTCGACAGCAAGTTCGTCGCCTCCGCCAGTTCCGTGCGGCGGTCGACGAAGCTGGTCAGCTCCAGCGGAAGCCCACCCGTCCGGCCCGAGTCCGCCGACGCACCGGCAGGCCGGCTCCACGCACCCTCTCCCCCGGAACCGGCGCCCGCGCGTGACGCACTGCTCTGCGCCGCAACGGTTCCCGCATACATCGCCATCTCGTCGACCGGGAAGCCGTGACGCAGTTGCGCGTCGCGGAGTTCCCGGCCCAGTTCCACGGCGGACGGGCGGGCCCCCGGTTCGGACGACATGGCGCGTTCGATGACCGCGCTGACGTCCTCGGACACGCCGTGCTCGCGCGGGTTCGGAACCGGCTCGGACGCGATCCGCAGGAACTGCGCCACGAGCTGCTCACCGCTGCGGCGTTCGAACGCCGCGTGGCCGGTGATCGCCGCGAACAAGGCGGCGCCGAGCCCGTACACATCGGCGGCAGGACTGGGAGCGTCGCCCGCCACGACCTCGGGGGCGGTGAACGCCGGAGATCCCGTCACGATACCGGCGCTGGTCTCGAACCCGCCCGCGATGTGGGCGATGCCGAAGTCGGTGAGTGCGGGCTCGCCGTAATCGGTGATCAGGATGTTTGCCGGTTTGACGTCGCGATGGAGGATCCCGAGCCGGTGGGTGGTCTCCAGGGCGCCTGCCATCTTCACCCCGAGACGCAATGCCTCGTCCAGAGGAAGCGGTCCGTGGCGGCGGATCCGTTCGTCGAGCGAGCCCTGCGCCTGGTACGGCATCACGATGTAGGGCCTGCCGTTCTCGGTGACGCCGGCGTGCAGAACGTTGACGATGTTGGGGTGACCGGTCAGCCGGCCCGCTGCACGCTGCTCCCGCAGGAATCGGGCCCGATTCTCCTCGTCGAGGTCGGCGGTGAGGACCTTCACCGCCACGGTGCGGTCGAGCGCGATCTGGGTACAGCGGTACACCACCCCGAATCCGCCGCGGCCGATCTCCTCAGCGTCCTCGAATCCGGCCGCCGCCAACTCCGCCGTGACCGAACCGGACACGTCGCGTTGGGTGGCGAACGGATCGACATCAGTCATCGACTACATCGATTCGTCCCATTCGAAACACGGTCGACGCATGCCACACTGCCCACCTCTCGACGATGTACCCCAGGATATCGCCGACCGTCCCCTCCGATGGCCGACTTGCGTTCGACCCGACTGTGGACGGGGACGCGATGCAATAACCGGCCGGTCGGTTCGATCGGCCCGGCCTCCGGGTTTCTGCTACAACTGGACACTCGCCCAGTCGTTTTCGAGGATCGGCCCGGACGAATCGTTGCTCGCGCGGTGAATAGTCCCGCACATATCGGGTACCCGGCACCTACGCTGTTCCGCGGGCCCGGCGGCCCCACGGACCAGCGAGGCCCCCTGACCGGTCACCCCTCGGCTGGAGGGCCACAGCCGCCCGCGGCCGGGGAGCCCCCCTCTTCCCCGCCTGCGGGCGGCCCCATGCCGTCACAAGGCCTGCCGGCGGTGTGGTCAGGAACGGCGACCCGCTCCGGAATGGGCCAGCGCCTTGCGCACCACGTAGGGCAGCGTCCCGTTGTGCCGCAGATAGGCGATTTCGTTCCGGGTATCCAGCCGCAGTCGCACCGGAACGGACTTCTCGGTGCCGTCGGCGTGCGTGATACGGAGGGTGAGCCGGTTCATTCCGACAACGAGTCGATCGAGTCCGTCGAAACTCAGCGTTTCGGTGCCGTCCAGTGGGTGGTCGGTGACGGTGTCGCCGTCGCCGAACTGGACGGGGAGGATACCCATGCCGATCAGGTTGCTGCGGTGGATGCGTTCGAAGCTTTCCGCGACGACCGCTCGAACTCCGAGCAGCGCTTGGGACTTCGCGGCCCAGTCGCGGCTGGATCCGGCACCGTAATTCTTGCCGGCGAGGATGACGAGCGGGATGCCCGCCTCCCGGTAGGACGGGGCGGCATCGAATACGGGTACGACCCGGCTGCGGTCGGCGGTGTACGCCCATCCGCCGGGGCCGCCCTCGTCGGGTGGGAGAAGGCGGTTGCGGACGGCCGGATTGGTGAAGGCGCCGCGGATCATCACTTCGTGGTTGCTGCGCCGCGTCGAGTACTGGTTGAAGTCGCGGGGCCGTACACCGAATCCGCGCAGGTATTCCGCTGCCGCACTGTCCGGTTGGATCGCCCCGGCCGGGGAGATGTGGTCGGTGGTGACGTTGTCGCCGAGCACGAGCAGCGCCCGCGCACCTGTGATCGTCACGGTCGGTGACGGTTCGGCGTCCAGACCGGTGAGGTAGGTGGGCCGTCGAATGTAGGTGGATCGGTCGTCCCAGTCGAAGCGAATCTCGCCCTGACCGTGGAGTTCCCGCCACTCGGGGGTGCCGGTCCGGATGGCGGCCGTGTTCTTCCGGAACATGTCGGGCCGCACGGAGGCGGCAACGATGTCGGCGACCTCGGTGTCGGAGGGCCACAGATCTCGCAGGTACACCGCAGTCCCGTCCGCGCGGTGGCCGAGGGGGTCGGTGTCGAAGTCGTGGAGGATGTTGCCTGCCAGGGCATACGCGACGACGAGCGGCGGCGACGCCAGGTAGCCGAGGCCGAGCCGTGGGTTCACGCGGCCGGGGAAGTTCCGGTTCCCCGACAGCACCGCCGTCGGCACGACGCCGTCGTCGACGAGTTCTTCCATCCGGGGGTGCAGGGGGCCGGAGTTGCCGATGCACGTCATGCAGCCGAACCCGACGGTGTAGAAGCCGAGCTGTTCGAACGACGCGAGAAGGCCTGCCTCGGCGAGGTATTCGGTGACCACCTTGGATCCCGGAGACAGCGACGTCTTGACCCACGGCTTACTGGTCAGCCCCGCGGCGGCGGCGCGCTGCGCGAGCAGTCCGGCCTGGACCATCAGGGTGGGGTTGGCGGTGTTCGTGCAGCTGGTGATGGCCGCGATGGCGATGGGACCGTGCGGGACCTTCTGCCCGAAGACGGGGTCGACGCCGCCGTCGGTGGACGGGGCCGGTGCGGCGGCGAGGAACGAAGCGGGCACGTTGCCCAGTGCGACGCGTTCGTGCGGCATGCGGGGGCCGGCGAGGCTGGGTTCGACGTCTGCGAGGTCGAGTTCGAGGTTCTCGTCGTACGTGGGCGCCGGACCGCCGGGGTGGCACATCATCCGCTGGGCGTCGAGGTACGTGCGGACGATCCGGCAGTGCTCGGGGCTGCGGCCACTGAGTTCGAGGAACCGCAGGGTCTGCTCGTCGGTGGGGAACAGCGCGCACGTCGCCCCGTATTCGGGTGCCATGTTCGACACGGCGGCACGATCGGCCCAGCCGAGGTCGAGTGCGCCGTCGCCGTGGAATTCGACGAACTTGTCGATGACGCCGTGCGCGCGGAGCAGTTCGGTGAGGGTCAGGGCGAGGTCGGTGCCGGTGACGCCGCTCCGCAACCGGCCGGTCAGCTTCACCCCGACGACGGTCGGGTACTGGATGGTGACCGGCTCCCCGAGCATCGCCGCCTGCCCCTGCAGTCCGCCGACGCCCCAGCCGACGATGCCGATGGAGTTGATCATCGGGGTGTGGCTGTCGGTGGCGACCAGGACGTCGGGATGCAGCGTGGGCGGTTCGGTGGATCGGTCCACCCAGACGGCGGTGGCGAGTGATTCCATGTTGACCTGGTGGATGATGCCGGTTCCGGGCGGGATGACGCCGAAGTTCGACACGCTCCGTTCCGCCCATTTGATGAACCGGTACCGCTCGCTGTTACGGCGGAAGTCGATGTTCAGGTTCGCCGCGAGAGCGTCGGGGCTTCCGTACTCCTCCGCGATCACCGAATGGTCGACGGTGAGGTCGACCGGGATCGACGGCTGCAGCGCTCCGGGATCGCCGCCGAGTTCGGCAACGCTGTCGCGCATCGCGGCGAAATCGGCGAGAGCGGGCAGGCACGTGGTGTCGTGCAGCATGACGCGGTTCGGGTGGAACGGCAGCTCGCACTCGGTGGTCTCGCCGCGAAAACGTGCCAGGACCGTATCCAGGGATGCCGGCGCCCGTCGGGCGACGTTCTCGATCAGGATCCGCACCGCGTACGGCGCCGCGGCGATCTCGTCCGGCGTAAGGATCGAGTCCAGTGGAAGGTACCGGTAGCGGTCCTGCTCGATCGCCATCTCGTTCGACTCGGAAGTCTGCAGCGTGGTCATGAATTCCTGCCCGTCACTGAGCTGTGTGCGTGAAACTGGTCTGTTGTTGCCGATTGATACAAAATGAGAATTCCCGCGTGCCGAGTCGATCGCGAACCGACTCCCCATTCACATTGGGCTGGAGTCGGTTACGCCCGGAACTGACAGAGCCGGCGCTGGAGACGCCTGGCCTACCACTCACATACTGTACTAATTGACGTAAGAATACAAGTGTGGAAATCGCGTGCACCAGCCCGGATACCCGGAGTCGGGAACCGTGGCCGACGCGGCCGGCGGTCAGCGTTTGATGCCGGTCTTCTTCTCGCGGACGGTGTCGAGGTGGTGGCGGAGAAACTGGGCGGCTTGTTCGTTGTTGCCGGCTTCGAGGAGGTCGAGTAGGTGCAGGTGTTCGGTGGCCTGGGTGACCAGGCGGGCGCGGTCGGCCTGGTGGTTGTACTCGATGAGCCGGCGCAGCCGGTTGACGCGGCGGACTGCGTCGGACAGGTACGCGTTGTGGGCGCAGTCGACGATCATCTCGTGGAATTCGGACCCGTAGCGGAACAGTTCGGTGCGGGAGAGGAACACGATGTTGCCGTGCAGCATCGATTCCTGTTGTTTGCGGTGCAGGGCGAATGCGTCGGGGTCGATCGTGTAACCGGGTTCGAGGAGGGCGGCGGGTTCGACGATGAGACGGAATCGGTAGGACTGATCGTGCGCCTCGGCGGTGGTGAGTGTCCGGGAGAATTCCCACCCGCGGCCCCGGCGGCGGCGGATCAGATCTTCCGATTCCATCCGGGTGAGCACGAGGTTCGCCTGCCGGGTGGTCAGACCGTAACGCCTGGCGAGGTCGGTGGTGGTGAACTCGCCGGTGAACCGTCCACCGAGGTGGTCGTCGACGATCCGGAAGTACAGTTGCTCCTCGTCGCCGCTGTCGGTGGAGAACGCGACCTTGGCCAGATCGGCGGCCGACATCTTCAGGTGGAACCCCCGGCGCGGGAGTTGTTCGACCAGTCCGATGTCGGCCAGGTGGGAGAGGGCTTTGCGGGCCGGGGTGCGCGAGACCCGCAACGAGTCCGCGACCCATTGCTCGGACAGGTGCGCACCCTCGTCGAGTTTCTCCTCGCGGATCAGCTCGATCACCCGCATGGCCAGGGACGTCGGTGAAACCCGAGTCGACAGCAATCCCACCGACGTCATCGTCGTTCTTCCTCTCGTCCTCAGTGCACGGTCATCAATTGTCTGGCCTCATCGGAGACCGGTGCGGCCTCAGGGTAGATCAGGCATCCGTCCTCGGGTAGGGCGAGCGTGACCTTTCCGGCGAAGCGGCCGTGGTGGTGCTGCGCCTGCACGACGACGTCACCGACCTGCACCTGGTATTCGAACCGGGATCCGACGTAGGCGGTCTCGAGCACCGTTCCGGACAGGGCACTGCCCGGGGGCACGTTCGCGGCGGCATCCGCGAGGACGAGGCGTTCCGGGCGAATGGCGACGGTGACCTTCTGCCCGGGATCGAACTGCCCGGTCACGCCCTGGAACGCGGTGTTGACGAGCAGCGACTGATCCGAGCAGGTCAGGTTCAGGACCACCTCGTCGCCGTGGACACCGGTGACGACACCGCCCAAGAAGTTGCAGCGTCCGATGAAGTTGGCGACCTCGGCGACGGCGGGCTTTTCGTAGATCTCGGTGGGGGTGCCGACCTGGAGCATGTTGCCCTTCGACATGACCGCGATCCGGTCGCTGAGCGAGAGCGCCTCGTCCTGGTCGTGGGTGACGTAGATGGTGGTGATACCGACCTCGGACTGCAGCCGCTTGAGCCAGGAGCGGGCCTGCTCGCGCAGTTTCGCGTCGAGGTTGGACAGCGGCTCGTCGAGCAGGAGCACCTTCGGCGCATAGACCAGGGCCCGGGCGAGGGCGACGCGCTGCTGCTGCCCACCCGACATCTGATGGGGATACCGGTCCTTCAGGTGAAGGAGGCCGACTTTGTCGAGGGCGTCGGCGATCAGTTCGGCGCGGCGCGGCTTGGGGACCTTGCGGAGTTTCAGCGGCAACGCGAGGTTGTCGCCGATCGTCATGTGCGGCCAGAGGGCGTAGGACTGGAACACCATCCCCAGGTCGCGGCCCTCGGGGGCGACGAACACGTTGGCGTTCGAGTCCAGGAAGACGATGTCGGCGACGCTGATGAACCCCTCGTCCGGGCGTTCGAGGCCGGCGACGCAGTTCAGGGTGGTCGATTTGCCGCAGCCGCTGGGGCCGAGGAGGGTGAAGAACTCCCCGTCCGCGATAGTGAAGCTGACATCGTTGAGGACCCGGTTTCCCGCATAGTCCTTGATCAGGTTCTTGACGACGACCTCAGGCATTTTCCTTGTGTCCCTTCAGGAGGCGGTTGGCGATCAGCACGAACACCGCGGTCAGTGCGATCTGGACGGTCGCCAGGGCGGCGACGGATCCGGTGTTGCCCTGCGTCCAGAGTTCGAGGGCGGTGGTGCCGATGACGTTGGTGCGGGCCGACGACAAGAAGATGGCGGGGGAATATTCCTTGATCATGGTGACGAACACCAGGACCATGGCGCCGGCGAAGGCGGGCGCGATGAGTTTGGCGAGGATGCGGGTGAACGTGCGGAACCAGTCGGCTCCGCTGACCCGGGCGGCGTTGTCGAGTTCGGCGCCGAGTTGCATGATCACCGGGGCGAGGTTGCCGTAGGCGGAGGGCAGGGCGCGCAGGCCGAACGCGATGACGAGGATCCACAAGGTTCCCGAAAGCAGTACGCCGATGAAGCTGGGTGCGTAGGCGACCGCCCAGAAGAAGCCGATACCGATGATCAGGCCCGGCATGGCCTGCGGCGCGAGCGCCAGGTACTCGACGACCTTGTTGAACCGGAAGGTGGATCGGCGCGAGACCAGCACGGCGAGGGTGGCGAGGAAGCTGATCACCACGGCGCCGACGACGGCGATGACGATGCTGTTGACGATCGACTGCCGGTAGGCCTCGTATTCGAAGATCCGCTGGTAGTTGTCGAACGTCAGGGTCGAGAACGGTGAGCGCAGCGGGGTCAGCACGAGGGTGAACGATCGGAAGATGAGTCCGAAGATCGGAATGATCGCACCGAAGATCAGGTAGATGGCGATGAAGAACAGGCCGACCCACTTCATCGGGCCCAGCTCGAGCAGCCGCGGGCGGGTGGCCTTGCCGCGGACGGACACGAATCGCTGCGAGTTCTTGAGGAGCTTGGCCTGCGACCAGACGAGCACCATGGTGACCAGCAGGATCAGCGCCGACGCGGCACCGAGGATGCCGTAGTCCGGGTCGATGGACTGCAGGCCGTTGGTGTACAGGAAGGTCGAGAACACCTGGATGTCGACGGGTGCACCGTAGAGCAGTGGGACGCTGAGGGTTTCGATGGACATGCTCATGATCAGCACGGAGCTGTAGACGACCGGGGGCCGCAGCATGGGGACGACGACACTGAAGAGGATGCGCAGGGGTCCGGCGCCACACACCTGGGCGGCGCTTTCGAGTGAGGCGTCGCTGCGGCGCAGGACGTTGACGCAGAAGATGTAGGCGATCGGCGCCAGCGCGACGGCTTCGGTGAGCGCCATGCCGGTGATGGAGTACAGGTTCCAGGGCACGAACCCCAGCAGTTGCCGCACCTGGACGCTGAAGAATCCGGCGGGACCGTACATGGTGATCCAGCCGAAGCCGAGCAGCAGCGACGAGATGAAGAACGGCCACTGCATGCCGCCGCCGATCAGCCGACCGAACGGCAGCTTGGTGCGGACGGTGAGGATCGCCATCGGAACGGCGAACAGCTGGGCGAGGACGGTGGTGAGGATCGCGAACTTCGCGGTGTTCCACACCACGGTGCCGAAGCCGGCGTCGGTGAAGAGGCTGACGTAGTTGTCGAGGGTGAAGACTCCGCCGGCCTCGTACAGTGGCCGATCGACGACCGACTGGTAGAGAATCGGGACGACCGGGGCGAGGACGAGGACGGCGAGAACGCCCAGGGTCAGGTACTGGATCAGGTTGTCGCGCCGGACGCCGAGGAACTGGCGGTAGCGCGGGGGCTCGAACTCACCGGGTTTCGCGGGCCGAACTTCGGTCGCGGACCGGGTGGATGTGGTCATGGTCATGATGCTCCGTTCACCTCCTCGTCAGCCGAGCAGGGATGTCCAGCGGGCGACGAACTCGTCGGACTGGTCTTCGGGGGTTTTGACGTACGGGATCTGGATGACGTTCTCGGCACCGACCTCGCCGAGGACGTCGTCGTAGGTGGGGACGTGGGACTCGGGCGATTCCTGCACCCCGGGCCGATACGCGGTGAGACCGCCTTCGGCCACCTTGTTCTGGCCCTCCTCGGAGAGCACGTAGTCGAGGAAGAGTTTGGCGGTCGCCGAGTGCGGTGCGCTGCTGGGGATTCCGATGCCGCGGCGCAGCATGGGCTGTCCGTCGTCGATGAAGCTCGCCTTCAGCAACCCGCCGGTGCGCTCTTCCGCGGTCAGCGCCGGAGCGCCCATGAAGAACGCGACCGAGTATTCGCCCGAGGTGACCTTCTCGAGCATCGAACCGGTGGACGTCTCCGGGCGGGCCTGCGGCAGGATCGCCGCCATGTCCTCCCATGCGGTCGGCGAGTGCTCCATGAACGCCGAGGTCACGGTGTAGCCGAACGCGCCCTTGACATCTCGGAACGCAATCTTGCCGTCGAAGGTGCCCGGGTCGTTCTCGACGGCCTCGGCGAGATCGTGAATACCGGTGGGCTGTTCGTCCTCGGGCAGCAGCTCGGTGTTGTAGGCGACCGTGATGGGATCGACGGACAGGACGTGAACGTTGGGGATGGGCTGAGCGAAGTCCGGCAGTGCCGCGAGTTCGGGCGAGGCGTAGTCGAGCAGTGTGCCCGGGCGTTCCGCGAAATCACCCCAGGCCTCGGCGGCGTTGGACACCACGATGTCGGCCTGCGCGGATCCGGTGGCCTGCTCGCTCAGGGTGCGCTGGAACACCTCGTCGCTGTCGAGGTTGGTCGCATTGACCGAGCCCACCCAGGGGTACTTGGTCTTGAATGCCTCGAAGATGGGCACCCAGTTCTCCTGATCGGTGTTGGAGTAGATCGTCAGCTCACCGCCCTCGGACTTCGACTGGTCGACGATCTGCTGATAGTCCGCGGGGTAGGACGTCGGCAGTTCGACTGTCATGGCGGCGATTTCGCTGTCGGACGGCCCACCGCACGCGGTCGAGGTCACGGTGAGAGCGGCGGCCACCGACACGGCGAACAGTGACGACCGGGTGACTCGGTGCGAGGTCGTGTCTCTGCCCTTTCCGGTGCGGGTGGCGCGGGGTGATGGGCGGTCCATCAGGCCTCCTGGGCTGGGTGACGCGGGTAACGGGCAAGGTGATGTGTGACACAGAGCATGCGTCGCCCGGGGGCGTCCAGTCAAGGGGCGCGAGCAAGAAATTGCATCGAAACTTTTCATAGAACAATCTTGCCACTCAGACGCTCGAGGTGCGGAGGCCCCACGACGGGTGGCTCCTACCGGCTACAACGCGGGAGATGGCACCGAACTCTTCCCATTTCGGTGAGACGTGTGCCACAATCAAAATTGTATTAGCCAGAGAGATAGAACAATCTTGCAGTGAGCCTCTCCACCGGCACCGCGACTCTCAGAACACGCACTTCGGAAGGAACACCTATGACTGCCACCCACAACCTGCGCCTGGGACTGCTCGAGGGCGACGGCATCGGACCGGAAATCGTGCCGGCGGCGGTCGAGGTCGTCGACGCCGCCCTCGATGCCGCCGGCGCCGCCCCCTTCGAATGGGTGCGCCTGCCGCTGGGCCGGTCGGCGATCGACACCCACGGCAGCCCGACCCCGTCCTCGACCCTCGACGCCCTCGCCGGCACCGACGCCTGGCTGCTCGGACCGCACGACAGCGCCGCTTACCCGGAGCCGTACAAGTCCCAGCTCAACCCCAGCGGCACCATCCGCAAGCACTTCGGTCTGTTCGCCAACATTCGCCCCGCGAAAGCGTTCGAGGGTGCACGTTCGATCGTTCCCGGCACCGACCTGGTCATCGTCCGCGAGAACACCCAGGGCTTCTACGCCGACCGCAACACCTATGCCGGCACAGGCGAATTCATGCCGGACGCGAACACCGCCATCGCGATGGGCATCATCACCCGCGACGCCGTGGAAAAGATCGCGCGCACCGCGTTCGAACTCGCCCAGGCGCGCCGGGGCAAGCTCACCATCGTCCACAAGGCCAACGTGCTGCGCCTGACCACCGGGTTGTTCCGCGACGTCTGCCGCGAGATCGGTCAGCAGTTCCCCGACGTCGAAGTCGACGACTTCCACATCGACGCCATGACCGTGCACCTGGTCCGCAGGGCCGACAAGTTCGACGTCATCGTCACCGAGAACATGTTCGGCGACATCCTCTCCGATCTCGCCGGGGAAATCGCCGGATCACTGGGCATCGCGCCGTCGATCAACGCGTCCCTCGACCGCGCCATGGCCCAGGCCTCCCACGGATCCGCTCCCGACATCGCCGGCCGCAACATCGCGAACCCCATCGCGATGATCCTGTCGGCGGGCATGCTGCTGCAGTGGCTCGGCGCCAAGCACAACGACGCCGCACTGATCAAGGCCGCCGACCTGATCGAAACCGGCGTGAACGCCACCGTCGCGAGCGGGACCGTCACCCCGGACATGGGCGGCCACGCGGGCACCAGCGACTTCGGCAGCGCTGTCGCGAAGTCCATCAGCGGCAGCTGAGTCCTTCGGCCCAGCACCACGAGGTGAGGAACAGACCGTGACCGCACACCCGATGATCGCCGTCGTCCATTCGACGACCGCATCCATCGCCCCGACCACCGCGGCGTTCGTCCGCGAACTGCCGCAGGCGCGACTGTGGAACCTGCTCGACGATCGTCTCGGTGCGGACGCCGACCGACTGGGCACCGTCACCCCACCTCTGCGGCGCAGGATGCTCGACCTGATTCAGCACGGCATCGACGGCGGCGCCGATGCCGTGCTGATGGCCTGCTCCATGTACGGCGACACCGTCGCGGTGGCCGAACAAATATGGACCACACCGGTGTTCGCATCCGATCTGGACATGATGAACCACCTCGCGCGCACTCGACCCCGCACGGTGGCGGTACTGGCCTCGCTCGAAGCGGCGGCCGTCGACTCCGCCACACGGCTGCGCATCCACCTCGACGCCCAGCACGCGAACACCGAGATCGTCCCGATCTTCAGCACCGGTGCGGCGTCCGCGGCCGCGGCCGGTGACCTGAACCAGCTCGTCGACACACTCGCCGCCGACCTCGACGGACGAGACGTCGACACCCTGTGCATCGCCCAGTACTCACTCAGTCCGGCCGCGGACGGGCTCGCCGAGCGGACCGGCCTGCCGGTGGTCAGCCCGCCGAACCTGGCGGCGCGCGCGGTCCGGGAACGATTGGAGAGCGCATCATGACCACACCGATCATCGGCTGCATCGCCGACGACTACACCGGCGGCACCGACGTCGCCGCCGCGCTACGCCGCGGCGGACTGCACACCGTCCTGCTGTTCGGACCACCCGATCCGCACACGAGTCTCGGCGGAGCCGACGCAGCGGTGATCGCACTCAAAACCCGCTCGCTGCCGCCGCCGCGGGCCGTCGACATGTCGCTGTCCGCGCAACGGTGGCTGCACGATCGCGACACGAGTCAGATCTATTTCAAGTACTGCTCGACGTTCGACTCCACCGACGACGGCAACATCGGGCCGGTCACCGACGCCCTCCTCGACGGACAGTCCGCCGGAGTGACCGTCGTCTGCCCGGCCGCCCCCGAACACGGACGCACCGTGTACCAGGGGCACCTGTTCGTGCACGACCGCTTGCTGTCCGAATCGTCGATGCGCCACCATCCGCTCACCCCAATGACCGACCCCGACCTGATTCGTGTGCTGCAACGGCAGACCTCGCACCCGGTGGGCCTCGTTCCGCTGCAGATCGTTCACCAGGGTGCGGACGCTGTCGCGGACCGGATCACCGAACTCGCCGACGAGGGAGTGCGGCACGTGGTCGTCGACGCCGTCGACGAATCCGACCTCGACACGATCGCCACCGCCACCCGAGCCCTGCCGATCGTCACCGGGTCGGCCGGTCTCGCCGGTGCCGTCGGGCGCATCACACCCCGAGCCACCCGCACCGACACGGACCCCCACCCCACATCGACGGACCCCCACCCCACATCGACGGGCCCCACCGTCCTGTTCGCAGGCAGCTGCTCCCAGGCCACCCTCGGCCAGGTCGCTCTCGCCCGCGAGAAGTTCGCCTCCTACCGCCTCGACCCCCGCACCGTCGACGACGTGGCCGACCTGCTGCCCGCCGCGCACGCTTGGCTCACCGCCCATCTCGGCGACGACCCGATCCTGATCTACTCCTCCGCCCCGGCGGAGGACCGCGGGCCGGCCGATCCGCAGACCGCCGCTGCACTCGAGACGCTGATGGGGGCCCTCGCCCGGGCCGCCGTCACCGCCGGCGCCCGCCGGCTCGTCGTCGCCGGCGGCGAAACCTCGGGCGTCGTGGTCGACGCGCTCGGTGTCACCGCCGTGCGTATCGACGCGGAGATGGATCGCGGTGTGCCCTGGTGCACGACCCTCGGCACCGACGAGCCGGTCGCGCTACTCCTCAAGTCCGGCAACTTCGGCACCCCCGACCTGCTGGTGCGCGCCGCACTGCCGGGACCGGCCGAATGAGCATCGCCGACCAGATCGTCGCTCTCGGCGACTCCTTCTTCAGTCGCAGCCTCACCTTCGGCCGCACCGGCAACCTCAGCGCCGTCGACCACGACGGCACCGTGCTGATGACCCCGACCGGGGTGAGTTTGGGACAACTCGACCCGGAAGCCCTCTCCCGCGTCAGCATCGACGGGCGGCACCTCCACGGCCCGAAACCGACGAAAGAGGCGTTCCTGCATCTGGCGATGTACCGGGCACGCCCGGAAGCCCGGGCAGTCGTGCACACTCACAGCACCCATTCCGTTGCCGTCTCCTGCATGCGAGATACCGACCCGCACAACGCGATCCCGCCACTGACCGCGTACTACGCCATGCGGGTGGGTGTATTGCCGCTCCTGCCGTATCACGCCCCCGGCGACAACCGGCTCGGACCGCTCGCCGAATCCCTCGCCGCCGACCACCACGCACTCCTACTCGCCAACCACGGTCCCGTCGTCGCCGGCACGGACCTCGCCTCCGCCGCCGACGCACTCGAAGAACTCGAAGAGACCGCGAAGCTTCACCTGCTCCTGCACGGGCACGAGACCTCGCCGGTCTCCGCGGACGAGGTGGCCCGACTGAGAGAAATCCACCAATGACACCCGCAAACTCGCCGATCGCGGATGTGTCGGCATCCTCACCACCAACGGCAGTCCCGCCATGGCCTCCTGGGAGGCCGCACCAAGATGGTCGGCGCCAACCTCCGGTCGGGGATGGAACGGGAGTACCGCCGCCCATGCGCGACCGTTTCGGTCAGAATGATGCACTCATGCAAACATCGGGGTCCAGCATGCGCAAGTGCTGTCTATCAAATTAAGCAAAATGCCCAACTCCCAGCACGGAGAGTGTGCGATACTGCGCTCCATGACGAGACTCGATCGAACCGATGCCCGCCTGCTACTCGCCCTGTGCGACGCACCCCGCGCCACCGGCGTCCAATTGGCAACCCTGCTGGGGATGGCACGGAATACCGTGCAGGCACGGATGTCTCGCTGGGAGGAGCAGCACGTGCTCGCACCCGTCGACCGCTGTGTGTCACCCCGCGACCTGGGGTACCCCTTGCAGGCGTTCGTCACCGCGGTGGTCGACCAGCACCGCCTCGAGGACGTCATCGACCACCTCCGCGACATCGCGGAGGTGGTCGAGGTCGTCGGCATCTCGGGAGCGGCTGACCTGCACATCGGCGTGGTCGCCGTCGATGCCGACGACCTGTACCGCGTCGCAGGCCTCATCCTCGCCGTGCCCGGGATCGAGCGCACCACGGTGTCCGTCGCCATGCGCGACGCCATCCCCTACCGGACCCGCCCACTGCTCGAGCGGATCGCCGAGGAGCGCTGACCCGGGGCCCTTCAGCGACGCGCGGCGACCGCGCGGGTTGCGGCGTCTTCGATACTGCGCGTGGCACTTACCCGGGTTCTGAGCACGAGTACCAGCATCACGGCGACGAGCATGACCGCCCCCACCACCCACAGGCCGGCGCGCGAGTTCCCGGTGGCGTCGAACAGCCACCCGGTGACGTACGGGGCCCCGAAACCGCTCAGGTTGCCCACCGAGTTGACGACGGCGATGCCTGCCGCGGCGCCGGCACCGGTCAGGAATGTGCTGGGCAGGTACCAGAACACGGGCAGTGCGCAGAACACACCGACGGCGTTGACGGTGACCGCGATCATCGTCGTGAGCGGCGACTGCATGTACAGGGCGACCGGGATGGAGACGGCTCCGATCAGGGTGGGGACGGCGACGTGCCAGATCCGCTCACCCGTCCGGTCGGAGTGCCTGCTCCACAACACCATTGCGACGGCGCCGACCGCGAACGGAACCGCGACGATCAACCCGGTGGTGAACAGCGAGAAATCTGTGGCGAACGTCTTCCTGAAACCGGCGACGATGCTGGGCAGGAAGAAACTGAGCGAGTACAGGCCGTAGGTGATCCCGAAGTAGACGAGGCCCAGCATCCACACGCGGGAATCCGTCAGTGCGCGTCGCACCGACCCGTGGGAACCGGATTCCGACGCCTCGGATTCGAGTTCGCGAGTGAGCCAAACCTTTTCGTCCTCGTCCAGCCACGTGGCCTGCGACGGCCGGTCCGTGAGGTAGAACCAGGTGACCACCGCGAGCAGCACGGCGGGTATCCCCTCGATCAGGAACATCACGCGCCAGCCGGACAGTCCGAACAGGCCGTCCCAGTATTGGATGATGGCGCTCGACAGCGGCGCCCCGAGCGCCGACGACACCGGGAGCGCGAGAAGGAACAGGCCCATCAGCCGAACCCGGTACGCGCGAGGGAACCACAGGGTCAGGTAGAGCAGGACTCCGGGGAAGAACCCGGCCTCGGCGATACCCAGCAGCATGCGCAGCCCGTACAGCGATCCGACATTGGGCACGAAGGCCATGGCCGCCGCCATGATCCCCCACGTGAGCATGATCCGGGCGATCCAGCGGCGTGCCCCGAACCTGTGCAGCGCGAGATTGCTCGGCACCTCGAACAGGAGATACCCGATGAAGAACAGCCCGGAGGCCAGGCCGAACATCGTCTCGGTGAGGCCGAGTTCCGCGCTCATGGTCAACTTCGCCAACCCGATATTGGTCCGGTCGAGGTAGTTGACGAAATAGGCCAGGCCGAGGAACGGAATGAGCCGCCGGGCGACCTTCCGGACCACCCTCGCCTCGATCTCGGGTTTCTGCAGTACAGACGACATGAATGTCTCGGCTTCCTGAAGAGTGGGCGCGCCCGACCGGGCGAGTGACGTGGACCACTGTATGAGCCGGATCAGCTCGAAACCATGGAGAAACCACACATGCGACGCCCGGATGAATGGAGGGATCCTATGCGATGACTTCCATACGGAGTGGCATACGAGCACCGGTTCGTGCAGGTGCTCGAACGCCTGGAGCACGTGCGGGTGCCGACGTTGGGCTCGGCCCGGTTGGCGTCGATGGTGGCACGGGCGACGATGCTGCCGGCCACCTCCCTGGACGGCACACCGGTCATCCGCAGCGTCGGCGAGGTGTACAGGTGCGATAGGTTTTTGCCATGGCACGGGACGTCGCGAGAACGGTGCGGGGAATCACCCTTCAGCAGTTGCGGTACTTCGTGGAGGTGGCCGCAGAAGGATCCATCAGTGCCGCGGCGGACCTGCTTTATGTCGCGCAACCGACCATGTCGGCCGCGCTGAAAGACCTCGAACGTCGCGTGGGACGTACGCTCTTCGTTCGCTCGACCCGTGGGGTGACGCTCACCGAAGACGGGGCGGAATTCCTCGGCTACGCGCGCCAGGTGGTCGAGCAATCGGAACTCCTGGAACAGCGGTATCTTGGCCGCGGGCCCTCGCGCCGACTCCTGGCCGTATCAACTCAGCACTACTCATTCGTCGTCGACGCCTTCGCCCGCATGGTGAAAGCGTCTGAGGCCGAGGAGTATGCGTTCAGTCTTCGTGAGACCCGCACGTGGGACATCATCGAGGATGTTCGCACGCTGCGAAGTGAGCTCGGTGTGCTCTATCGCAACGAGTTCAACGCAAACGTGATCAACAAGCTGATTCGCGAAGCAGGGCTGGTCTTCACGCCGCTGTTTCTGGCGTCGCCGCATATCTTCATCGCCCGCACGAACCCTCTCGCAGGGCGAAAGAGTGTGGCGCTGAGTGATCTTGAAGATTTGCCCCGGCTCACGTTCGACCAGGGTGTGAACAACTCCTTCTACCTCGCTGAAGAGATCCTCTCCACCCGTTCGTCGAAGCAGGACATTCGGGTGAGCGATCGAGCGACCATCTTCAACCTCATGATCGGTCTGGGCGGGTACACCATCTCTACCGGCATCGTCTCGGACGATCTCGATCCGTCTATCGTCGCTGTTCCGCTCGACGTGGACGATCGCATCGAGATCGGTTGGATCGGTCATGCCTCGGTGTCTTTGACCGCCCAGGCTCAGCGTTTCGTGGCGGAGATGCGCGACGTCGTTTCGGGGTTCGGAGTCGATCTGCTGGCATAGCCATTGGCTATATCCAGCTATCGCAAGAGGTAATTAGGCTATAGCGGCGGGGCTACTTACACTGACTTCCACGCCACTTCGGACAGTCGGCTCCCTGGGTTTTCGGCCTGAAAGATCGGCCCTGGACCATCGGGAGATTCGGTTGAAGTGCTGCGAAAACTCAGGCAGTGAACCCGTGCGGTGACGCGCTCGTCGCTGCACTCACCGCAAGTGATTGGGGCAATTGATCAGCATGACGAACGACTGTGCTTTCAGCATCAGCACGACGCGCTTCGATGAGGACTACACCCCGACGACCAACTCGCGCAGCACGACAAACTTCGCGAATCTCGCACGCGGCGAGAATCGTCGGCAGAATCTGCGCAACGCGGTGACGATGATGAACACCCGTGTCAACGAGGTGGTGCACTGGGACAATCCGCGTGGTGACCGCTACGCACTCGAACTCGACATCGTCTCGGTGGACCTGCATCTCGCGTCGGCCGGGGATGACGCCGCGTTTCCGGTGATCGAAGTGCTCGACGTCGACATCGTCGATACCACCACGGGCGCCCGCACGGAGGGCATCGTCGGAAACAACTTCTCCTCATACATTCGCGACTACGATTTCAGCGTTCGGCTCCCGGGGCACCAAGCGACGGGAATCCCCAGCGACTTCGGCGATCTGCACGGGCAGGTCTTTCAGCGTTTTGTCGAATCGGACGAGTACCGCGAACGGTTCTCGCAGCCACCAGTCATCTGCATCAGCGTTTCGACGTCCAGGACGTACCGCCGACTCACGAATTACCACCCGATTCTCGGGGTGGAGTATGTGGCAGAGGAGAAGTCGCTCACCGATCAGTACTTCGCGAAGATGGGGCTCAGGGTTCGCCACTTCATGCCTCAGGGGTCCGTCGCTCCATTGGCCTTTTACCACCGCGGTGACTTGCTCAACGACTATTCATTCCTCGCACTCGCGGGAACGATCGCGACGATGGAGACGTTTCAGAAGATCTATCGCCCCGAGATCTACAACGCGAACACTGCGGCGTCGGAGGTGTACCAGCCGAGTCTCGACAACGGCAACTATTCACTTCCGCAAGTGAGCTACGACCGTGTTGAGCGCACTCGGCTCGCGGCCACACAGGGAAAGTTCACCGAGGTGAATCTCATGAAACCGTATGGCCCCGTTCTTGAACGGTGGGCTACCAAGCAATCCGCCTGACCGTGCGAGACCGAAAGGTACCAGAGATGAACACACTCCTGCCCACCTCCATCGTCGGTAGCCTGCCCAAGCCCTCGTGGCTCTCGGAGCCAGAGAAGCTCTGGTCGCCGTGGAAGTTGCGAGACGACGAACTGAGCGAAGGGAAACTCGACGCCCAGACACTCGCAGCACATGAGCAGCGACGTGCCGGGCTCGACATCATCAGCGATGGTGAACAGACGCGTCAGCATTTCGTGACCACGTTCATCGAGCACCTCAGCGGCGTCGACTTCGACCGGCGCGAGACCGTGCGAATTCGTGACCGCTACGAGGCGAGCGTCCCGACGGTTGTCGGCGCCGTGAGCCGCGAAAAGTCCGTGTTCGCAGCGGATGCGACGCGTCTTCGAGCAGCCACCGACCAGCCGATCAAATGGGCCCTGCCCGGCCCCATGACAATGATCGACACGCTCTATGACGACCACTACAAAAGTCGCGAAAAGCTCGCATGGGAGTTCGCGACCATCCTGAACCACGAAGCAAAGGACCTGGAAGCGGCCGGCGTCGACATAATCCAGATCGATGAGCCCGCGTTCAACGTGTTCTTCGACGAACTGAAAGACTGGGGAGTAGCGGCGCTCGAGCGTGCGACCGAAGGGCTGAGCTGCGAGACTGCCGTTCACATCTGTTACGGCTACGGCATCAAAGCCAACACCGACTGGAAGGCAACGCTCGGGGCCGATTGGCGCCAGTACGAAGAGTCGTTTCCACTGCTGCAACAGTCATCCATCGACATCGTGTCGCTGGAGAGTCACAATTCGCGGGTACCTGTCGACCTGATCGAACTGCTGCGGGGCAAGAAGGTCATGCTGGGTGCGATCGACGTGGCGAGCGACACCATCGAGACGCCCGAAGAGGTCGTCGCAACCCTTCGTCGCGCACTCCCGTATGTTGACGCAGACAAGCTCTACCCGAGTACCAATTGCGGTATGGCGCCGCTCAACCGACGCGTCGCACGAGACAAGATGGTCGCGCTCGCCGCTGGGGCCGAACTTCTGCGATGTGAGTTGTCCTAGCGACTCCGACGACTCGGCGGCCTCCGAAGCGGTTCCCGCGCAGCGGTTGTGGGCCAACCCCGACTGCGGAATGAAGACCCACGGTGTGGTGCATGCTCGGCCGGTGAGCGGCCCCGTGGAGGTGGAGGCGACGCTGCGTAACCTCGTCGACGCCGTGAAAGCTGGTCCGCACCGGCCTCTGACACACCCCCTGTGAGTACTTGTTAACCGCCGGCGGTTAACAAGTACTCACAGGTCGGCGGCCATCGCGGCCAGGTTGAGGTCGTGGAGGGCAATGTAACTGGTGAGAGGAAGTTCCGCGACCAGGGACTGGATGTCCAGCTGATGCTGGATGTCCAGGTGGTTGGTCGGTTCGTCGAGCAGCAGTTCGTCCGGTTCCTGTGCGAGCGCCCGCGCGATCTGGGCGCGCTGGCGTTCACCGCCGGACAGGGTGTGCCACAGTCGGTGCGACTTCGACGTCATGCCGGTGTGCTCGAGCGCCCGCTCGACAGCCGAGGTGTCCGCCGACTCCTCGCCGCCGAAGACTCCGCGGTGCGGAATCCGGCCGAGCCGGACCACGTCGAGCACGGTGATGTCGACCTCGGTGTCGGAATGCTGATCGACCATCGCCACCTGGCGAGCGACCTGCCGTCGTCGGAGGGTCCTGATGTCGGCGCCGTCGAGGAGGACACTGCCGGAGCCCGGTTCTGCGATCCCGCTGAGCAGTCGCAGGAGCGAGGACTTGCCCGAGCCATTGGGGCCGAGCAGTCCGATGGTCTCGCCGACCGCGGGGTCCACGGACACTCCGTCGAGCACGAGGTGTCCGCCGCGGCTCCAGCCGAGGTTCTTCGCGTGCAGCGTCATCGGCTGGTCCTCATGTGGAAGAGGATGACGGCGAAGGCCGGAACGCCGATCAGTGCGGTGACGACGCCGACCGGAACCTCTTGCGGTGCGAACACGGTGCGGGCTATCGCGTCCACCCACACCATGAAGATGGCGCCGACCACGGCGGTGGTGGGGAGCAGCCGGCTGTGCCGGGGTCCGACGAGGAACCGTGCGGCGTGCGGAAGGACCAGTCCGACGAACCCGATCGCGCCTGCGGCGCTCACCAGGGCGGCGGTGACGAGTGCGGTGATGGTCAGCAGGAGGATCCGGATCCATCGCACAGACACCCCGAGTGCGGCGGCCGCGGTGTTTCCGAACGTGAACGCGTCCAGCGCGGACGACTGGGTCAGGCACACCAGCAGTCCCACGAGAGTGATTGCCCCGCACAGGGTGACGTCGGCCCAATCGGCACCGGAGAGCGAGCCGAGCAGCCAGAACAGCACCCCGCGGGTCTGTTCGGCGTCCGCGGAGGAGATCACGATGAACGACGTCAACGCGGAGAACAGCTGCGTCCCGGCCACTCCCGCGAGCACCACCCGGGATGTGCCGCCGCCCGCGCCGGCAGCGAGCAGCATCACCAGGGCGAACGAGATCACCGCGCCCGCGAACGCTCCCGCCGACAGCGACACCGCCCCGGCGCCGAGACCGAGGACCGCGACGAGCACCGCCCCGGTGGACGCCCCCGACGAGATACCGAGCACGAACGGGTCGGCGAGCGGATTGCGCAGCAGCGACTGCATGATCGCCCCGCACAGCGCGAGTCCCGCGCCGCAGACGGCGGCGAGGAGGGTGCGGGGCAGTCTCAGTTCCCAGACGATGCCCTCTTTGATGCGGCTGATGTCGGCGTTCCCGAATCCGAGGCGCTCGAACACGACCGCGTAGACGTCGCCGACGGACAGGCTGGCGGGTCCGATCGTGATGACGACGGCGATCGACGCCGCCAGCACGGCGAGCCCGCCGAGCAGGCATGCCCCGAGCAGCGGCCGGGAGTCGAACCGTGTGGCCACCACGGTCAGTTCGCCAGTCCCCACTGCTTCAGCGCGGCCGCCGTCTTCTCGACGCCGTCGATGGTGCGGATCGACGGGTTCAGGTCGGCGCCGTTGACGACGATGTACTTCTTGTCGCGGACGGCGGTGAGCCGCTGGGTGACCGGATTCGATTCGAGGAACGCGATCTTGCTGTCGAGAGCGTCGCCGTCGATGCTGCGGCGACTCAGGTCCGCGAGGACCAGAGCGGTCGGGTCGCGGTCGAGGACACTCTCCCAGCTCACTTGCGGCCATTCGTTGGTCGTGTCGGCGAAGATGTTCTCGGCGCCGACGGAGTTGGTGATGATGCCGGAGGATCCGCAGCACCCCGCCATGTACGGGGTGCTGGTGTCGGCGAACCAGTACGCGAGCGATACCCCGGAGGCCTCGACCGCCCTCGACGCGGCGTCGAACCGCTGCTGCAGTTCCGCGACGAACTGCTCGCCGCGGTCACGGACGTCGAAGATGGCGGCGAGTTCGCGGATCTCCTGGTAGACGGTGTCGATGCGCAGTGGTTCGGTGCGTGCCCCGTCCGCGTTGACGCTCTCGTCGGTCTTGCCCTGGCAGTCGGTGGGCGAGAGGTAGCTGGGAACGCCCAACTGGTCGAACTGATTCCGGTCGGCGACACCGCCCGGTCCGAGGGTGCCGCCGAACGAGGCCGACACGAAGTCGGGTTCGGTGTCGAGGACCACCTCGAACGACGGCTTGTTGTCGGCGAGCCGCGGAACCTTCGCGTTGTCGGCGGCCAGGTTGTCGCGGACGGGATCGGTCCAGGTGGCGGTGCCGACCATCCGGTCCGCAAGGCCGAGGGAGAGCAGGATCTCGGTCGAGCCCTGATTGAGCGACACCGCTCGTTGCGGTGGTGCGTCGACGGTGACGCTGTGTCCGCAGTTCTCCAGGGTCATCGGGTAGGCGGAGGACTCCGAGGCCTTGCCGGGCGCCGGTTCGTACGAGGACGACGAGCATGCCGAGACCAGGACGGCCGAGACGGCGGTGAGAGCAGCGAGGTGCCGCCAAGACGTGCGCATGAAGAGCGAACTCCTTCATCAGGGCCCAGTCGCGGAGCCGAGGATCGTCACAACTCGATCGGTGAGTAGTCGGACTCCGGCCCGGGGGCCGTTACCGTTGCGCGTCAGTCCCGGATTCGCACCGGGTTCCCTCGCCGATCGTGGCCGTACGGACGGCCCCGGACACCATAGCCCCTGTGAGTACTTGTTAACCGCCGGCGGTTAACAAGTACTCACGGGCGCGAAGCGCATCAGGGCACGCTGCGCGACGCCGGTGTACTCGGACAGTGGGCGGATCAGCGCGTTCGAGTGGCCCTGCTCGATGATGTGGGCGGCCCACCCGGTGATGCGGCTCATCACGAAGATCGGGGTGAACACCTCGATGTCGAAGCCCATCAGGTAGTAGGCGGGGCCCGTGGGGAAGTCGAGGTTCGGTTTGATGCCGGTGGCCTCGTTCATCGTCTTCTCGAGGATTTCGTACATCTGCACCCACCTGTCGCCGTCGGTGCGGGCGGCGACGTCGAGGAAGGCCTGCTTCATGGTGGGAACGCGGGAGTCGCCGTTCTTGTAGACGCGGTGCCCGAAGCCCATCACCTTGTCTTTGGCGGCGAGCTTGCCGAGCAGCCACTGCTCGGCGAGGGCGGGGTCGCCGATCTCGAGCATGTGATGCATGACGGCCTCGTTGGCGCCGCCGTGCAGTGGCCCCTTCAGCGCCCCGATGGCGGCGGTGACGGCGCTGTAGATGTCGGAGAGCGTCGACGTCACCACCCGGGCGGCGAACGTGGACGCGTTGAAGGAGTGCTCGGCGTAGAGGATCAGCGACACCTCGAACGCCGTCACCAACTCCGGGGCCGGCACCTCCCCGAAGCACATGTGCAGGAAATTCTCCGCGAAACCCAGATGGCTGTGCGGGGCGATCGGGTCGAGGCCGCGGCGGCGACGGTGGTCGGCGGCCACGATGGTCGGCAGCACCGCCATCATCCGCAACGCCTTGGCCCGGTTGGCGCCAGGGGTGTTGTCGTCCTCTTCCGGGTCCTCGGCGCCGAGGTAGCTGATCGCGGTGCGCACCACATCCATCGGGTGGCAGTTCTCCGGCAGCTTCGTCACCAGCGACAGCAGCGACCGGTCGGCCCGGCGGGCGGCCCGCTCACGCTGGGTGAACAGGGCCAGCTGCGCGTCGGTGGGCAGTTCCCCGTTCCACAGCAGATACGCGACCTGCTCGAAGCTGCAATGCGCCGCCAGATCCTGCACCGCGTAGCCGCGGTAGGTCAGCGAATTGGTCTCCGGCACCACCTTCGAGATGGCGGTGGTGTCGACGACGACACCGGCCAGCCCCTTGTAGATGGTGGGTATCGCGGTTTCGGTCATCACTGGCTCCCCGTGAGTGTGAAGTTGAAGACGCCGGAATCGAACTCGTTGTACCGCTCGTACTCGAGCACCTCGTACAGGCGCGACCGGGTCTGCATCCGGCCGAGCAGCCCCTCCTGGGTGCCCTTGTCGTGGATTTCACGTAGCCCGGCCTCGATGGCGCCCATCGCCAACCGCAAGGTGGTGACCGGATAGATCACCGCGTTGTAGCCGATGTCTTGCAGCGTTTGCGCCGGGATCAACTCGGATTTGCCGAATTCGGTCATGTTCGCCAGCAACGGAATGTCCACCGCGGCCCGGAACTTCGCGAATTCTTCCTCGGTGTGCAGGGCCTCGGTGAAGATGAGGTCGGCGCCGGCGTCGGCGTACGCCTCGGCCCGCTCGATCGCCGCGTCGATGCCGACCCTGCCGGAGGCGGACATGTCACCGATCCCGGCGGCGTCGGTGCGGGCGCAGATCACGAAGTCCGGGTCCCGCCGCGCGGTGACCGCGGCCCGCAGCCGGCGGATCATCTCCTCGGTGGGCACGATGGCCTTGCCGTCGAGGTGCCCGCACCGTTTCGGGTTGACCTGATCCTCGAGGTGCAATCCGGCGATCCCGGCGTCCTCGAACACGGTGACGGTGCGGGCCGCGGACATCGGTTCGCCGAATCCGGTGTCGGCGTCGACGAGGACGGGCAGGTCGGTGATGTGGGCGATCTGCGCGCTGTGCGCAGCGACCTCGGTGAGGGTGGTCAGGCCGATGTCGGGCAGGCCGAGGGCGGCGGAGAACGCGCCGCCGGAGACGTAGGCGCCCTCGAACCCGATCTGCTGGATCAGTTTCGCGGTCAGCGGGTTGATCGCACCGGGCAGCCGTTGAATCGTCCCCGAGGCGAGTCCGGCCCGGAACGCGGCCCGTTTGTCGGTGGCGGCGGTGGCCGCGGCGATGAGGCCGCTCATCAGAACAATCCCTTCGGCGACTTCGGGGCCCGGGCGAGGACGTCGTCGGACACGGCGAACGTGAGCTGGTCCAGCTCGTCGGCCTTCAGCTCGGGGGTGCGCGCGGCGGCGTCGAGGAAGCGATCCTGCTCGGCCTGCGCAACGACACCCTCGGCGAGGGTGCGGAACTTCGCGACGTACTGCTCGCGGGCGAACGCCCGGGCCCCAAGGGGGTGCGCGTCGGCGATCGCGAGTTCGTCGACGATCACCTCACCGCTCTTCAGAGTGATCTCGGCGCGGGCGCCGAACGCCTTCTCGTCCGGGTCGGTCGAGTGGTAGCGGCGGGTCCACTCCGGGTCCTCGGCGGTGGAGATCTTCTGCCACAGTTCGATGGTGTCGGGGCGCTGCGCGCGTTCGGGGGCGTAGGACCGTTCGTGGTGCCAGGTGCCGTCCTGCAGGGCGACGGCGAAGATGTACATCACCGAGTGGTCGAGGGTTTCGCGGGAGGCGGTGGGGTCGAACTTCTGCGGGTCGTTCGAGCCGGTGCCGATGACGACGTGGGTGTGGTGGCTGGTGTGCAACACGATGGACGCGATCTGGTCGAGATCGCCGATGCGGCCACGCATCCGGCGGGCGAGGTCGATCGGGGCCTGGCTCTGGTATTCGGCGGAGTGTTCCTTGGTGTAGGTATCGAGGATGGCCCGCTTCGCCTCGCCGGGGCCGGGCAGCGGCACCTGGTATTCGGCGTTCGGGCCGCCGAGCAGCCAGGCGATGACGCCGTCCTCGCCCTCCCAGATCGGGGACGGTGCGCCCTCGCCGCGCACTGCCCGATCGACGGCCTCGACGGCCATCTTGCCAGCGAAGGCGGGGGCGTACGCCTTCCAGCTGGAGATCTCCCCCTTGCGGGACTGCCGGGTGGCGGTGGTGGTGTGCAGAGCCTGCCCGATCGCCTGGTAGACGGTGGCGGTGCCGAGGCCCAGCAGGGTGCCGATCCCGGCGGCCGCGGACGGGCCGAGGTGCGCGACGTGGTCGATCTTGTGCTCGTGCAAGCAGAGCGCGCGGACCAGGTCGACCTGGATCTCGTAGCCGGTGGCCAGACCGCGGATCAGGTCGTTGCCGTCACGGCCCGTGTGCTGCGCGACCGCGAGGATCGGCGGAATGTTGTCACCGGGGTGTGAATACTCGGCGGCGAGGAACGTGTCGTGGAAGTCCAACTCCCGCACCGCGACCCCGTTCGCCCACGCCGCCCACTCGGGCGAGAAGGTGCCAGCGACACCGAACACGGTCGACCCCGGGCTGTAGGGGTGCGACTGTGCCTGCGCCCGCGCGTTGGCAACCGGGCGGCGTGTCAGGGAGGCCGCGGCGACGGCGGCGTTGTCGATGATCCGGTTGACGATCATCTCGGCGGTCTCGGCGGGCACATCCACCGGGTCGGTGGCGACCTCGGCGATCTTCCACGCCAGATGCTCGTCGCGCGGGAAATCCTCGGCGGAGCGGTGCGTGCGTACGAGATGGGTCTTCACAGGTGTTCCTCCGGGCATCGTTGAGCTGTCTCGCTTTCGCACGCTACACAGACGCACCCACTCGCGAAATACGCCGCAAATGCCTACTTTTGCGGATCGCATCCTGCAAATTTGCGAACTTTGTGTAATCGACAGGTGCTACCTTTCGGGTATGCAGAAGATGTATGCCGGTGGTCGGCTTCGGCGGCTGCGCGAGGAGCGCGGGCTGACCCAGTCGGCGCTCGCGAAAACGCTCGGGCTGTCCACCAGCTACGTCAATCAGCTCGAAAACGACCAGCGACCGCTGACGGTCCCGGTGCTGCTGCGTCTCAATGCCGAACTCGATCTCGACATGTCGTTCTTCGCCGCCGACACCGACGCCCGGCTGCTGGCCGACCTGCAGGAGGTGTTCGGGGACAACCCCGAGGCCGCCGACCTGTCCACCACCGACATCGACGAACTCATCTCCCGGGTCCCGGCCGCAGCCCGGGTACTTGTCGGGTTGCACCGGAGGCTACGCGGCGCCACCGCGCAACTCGAGCAGTTCTCCACCGGCGTCGACGGCACACTGGCGGACCCGTCGACCGCGATGCCCTACGAGGATGTCCGCGACTTCTTCTACGACCAGCGCAACCACATCCCCGAACTCGACATCGCCGCCGAAAACCTGTTCACCTCTGAGGATTTGACCCTCGGCGGGATGGATCTGCAACTGAGCCGGCTGCTGCACGACGAACACGACATCACCGTCACCATCCGCACCGACGACCCCGACCGGCCCGGCCCGAAACGCACCTTCGACCCTGGTGCCCGGATCCTCACGCTGGCGCGCAGACTCAGCCCCGGTCAGCGCGCCTTCCAACTCGCCACGCAGCTGGCGTTTCTCACCCAGGCCGAGACGATCGACGGGATCATCGGAAAGGCGGACTCACTTCCCACCCAGTCTCGGGACCTGGCCCGGATCGGGCTCGCGAACTACTTCGCCGGCGCCCTGATCCTGCCCTACACTCCGTTCCTCGCCTCCGCGGAGGCGCTGCGCTACGACATCGACCTGTTGTCGATGAAGTTCGAGGTCGGCTTCGAAACCATCTGCCACCGCCTGTCCACGCTGCAGCGCCGCGGACGACGCGGGGTGCCGTTCTTCTTCGTCCGAACCGACCGCGCCGGCAACATCTCCAAACGCCAGTCCGCCACCGCTTTCCACTTCTCGAGGGTCGGCGGCAGCTGCCCACTGTGGGTGGTGCACGACGCGTTCGCTACCCCGGGGCGGATCCGCACCCAGATCGCGCAGATGCCCGACGGGCGCTCCTACTTGTGGCTGGCCCGCACCACCGACGAGTCCGCCCCCGGCTACCTGTCCCAGAAGCGGGACTTCGCGATCGGCCTGGGCTGCGACCTCACGTACGCGCACAAGCTCGTCTATTCCCACGGCCTGCAGATCGACGACCCGTCCACCGCCGTCCCCATCGGCCCCGGTTGCAAGGTCTGCGAGCGCGCAGGCTGCGCCCAACGCGCCTTCCCGCAACTCGGGCGCAGCATCGTCGTCGACGAGAACAGCGCCGCCAACATCCCCTATTCCCCTGTGAGTACTTGTTAACCGCCGGCGGTTAACAAGTACTCACGGGCGCGAAGCGCACTACCTTCCCGGGGTTCAGGATTCCGTGCGGGTCGAGGGCGTTCTTCACCGATCGGTGCATGTCCAGCACGACCGGATCGAGTTCCTGGGCAAGACCTTCCATCTTCAGCAGACCGACACCGTGTTCGCCGGTGACGGTGCCACCGAGTTCGAGTGCGGCGTCGATGATCTCCGCGAAGGCCGCTTGCGCGCGGGTGCGAGCCGGCTCGTCGTCGCGGGGTGTGATGAGCAGCGGGTGCAGGTTCCCGTCGCCGGCGTGTGCGATGTTGGCGATCGTGGTGTCGTGGGCGATGCCGATCTGCTCGATGCGTGCAAGCATCTCGGGGACAGCCCGTTTCGGCACGCACACGTCTTCGGTGAGGACCGGTCCGAGCCGCTCCATCGCCGGGTAGGCCAGGCGGCGCGCGGCGAACAACGCATCCGCCTCCTCCTGGTCGGTGGATACGGCAGACCACGTGGCTCCGGCTTCGTCGAAGCACGACAGCATCTTCTCCGCCTCCTGGTCGCCGATGACGCCCGCGGTGTCGATGCGGCCGAGGAGGACGACGTTCGCCTCCACCGACAGTCCCATCTTCTTCCACGCGTCGACGGCGATGAGGCACTGCTTGTCCACCAATTCGAGCGCCGACGGGGTCAGTCCCGCCGCGGCCACCGCACTGACGGCCCGGCCCGCGTCGACGATGGAGTCGAAGTAGCCGGCCACCGTGCGCTCCGGGTCCTGCAGCGGGCGCAACTTGACCGTGATTTCGGTGATGACGCCGAGGGTTCCTTCGGACCCGACCATAAGACCCGCCAGGTCGTACCCGGCCACTCCCTTGGCGGTCTTGCGTCCGAGGCGCACGAGTTCACCGGTGCCGGTGACGATCTGCATGCCGAGCACGTAGTCACGGGTGACGCCGTACTTGACGCAGCACAGTCCGCCCGCGTTGGTGGCGACGTTCCCTCCGATCGTCGACCACGGCGCGCTGGCCGGGTCCGGCGGATACCAGAGCCCGTGTTCGGCGCAGGCGGCACGCAGATTATCGTTCACCACGCCGGGTTCGACGACGGCATACCGCTCGAGGGGATCGATCTCCGTGATCGCATTCATGCCCTCGAGCGCGAGGACGACGCAGCCGTCGGTCGCGTTCGCCCCGCCGGACAGGCCGGTGCCGGCGCCCCGCGTGACGACGGCGGTGTCGTGCTCGAGGCAGGCGCGCACGACGGCCTGGACTTCGAGCGCCGTTCGGGGCCGGACAACGGCGAGCGGCGCGGCGTACGGTGCCCACTCCGCCTCGTCGTGCTGGTACCGGGCGACGACGTCGGGGTCGCGTACGACACGATCCGCCGGAAGGGCTGCCAACAGTGCGTCGATCAACATGACGAGAACCAGTCCTTTGCGCGCGAGAAGGTGATGATTCAAACGTAGCTGTGATCTGGATCTCGGCCAATGTAGATTCCATCTATCGAATCCAGGAATCCATGGATGGAGACACCAGTGAGCACTGCCGATCGCGGCTGGATGGAACTGCTGCTCGACGACGCGCCCCTCGACGAACTCGAGACCCTCCGGCGCACGCTGATCGACGACTCCGACCCGTCCGACCGGGAGACGGTCGAGCGCGAGGCCAACGCCGCGCTGCGGCTGCGCGCCCAGCTCGACCAGCGTCGGCAGCGCAGCAGGGAACTGGCGGCGCTCAACGACATCGCCGTCAGGCTGACCACGGTCCGCGACGACCGGGCACTGCTGCAGGAGGTCGTCGACCAGGCGCGGCAACTGCTCGGGGTGGATCTCGCCTACATGGGGTCGGTCTACGGCGAGGAATTCGTCATCGAGGTCACCAGCGGGGCGCTGACCCCGAATCTCGTCGGCATCCGGCTGGCACTGGACGAGGGACTCGTGGGCCTGATCGTCCGCCGGTCCGCACCGGAGTGGACCCCCGACTATCAGAGCGAACCGGCCTTCCGGCACATGACGGGAGCCGACAGCGCGGCGCGGTCGGAGAACATGCGCGGCCTACTCGGGGTTCCTCTCCGTGTCTCCGACCGCGTCATCGGTGCGTTGTTCGCGTGCAAGCGTCAGGAGCGGGCGTTCACCGAGACCGAGATCGCGCTGTTGTCGGCGCTCGCGGCGCATGCGGCGATCGCGATCGAGAACGTGCGCTCGCTGGAACGCGACCGCGACACCGTCGCGCGGCTCGAGGCGGTGAACGCCGAATTGTCGCAGCGCACGAACGAACTCGAACAGATTCTGCAATGGGACCGGACGCTGACCCAGGTGGTGCTGCTCGGCGCGGGAGTGCAGCGCCTGGTGCGGGAGGTCGCGCAACTCTCCCGGCAACCGGCATATTTCGTGCTGGACGATTCTGCGTTACCGGCGGAACTGATACCGCACGCGGACGACGTGGCGGCGGCGGTCCGCGAATTGCGCGCAGACGGGAAGGACCACGTCGCCCGACACGGGGTACTGGCGCAACGCGTCGCGGCGGCCGGGGAGATGCTGGGCGCGCTGCTGTCCCTGGGAGCGGAGCAGCCGACCACGCGTCTGCTGCTCGAACGCGCGGCACCGGCGATCGCACTGTCGCTCGCGGGGGAACGTGCGGCCGGTGAGGCGACGCGTCTCGCACGGGACGCGTTTCTCGTCGACCTGTTGACGCATCCCGCCGCCGAGCAGGACGAACGCAGGCAACTGCGGTTGGCCGGTCTGACTCCCGACACGACGTACTGCATCGCGGTGGCGATCGCCGCCGGGCCGGACACGTCCATCCGCACCGCCCTCGAAAACGTGCCGCTCCCCGCTGGATCCGTTGCGGCGGAACACGGCTCCCGCGCACTGGCCGTCGTCCCCGCCAAGGACTCCGCGTCCGTGCAGGCGGTGTTCGCCTCCGCGCGACTCGACGCGACGATCGGTATCGCGGAACCCGCGCGCGGTGCGAAGGCGCTCGCGCGCGCGTACGTCGAAGCGCAGCAGACCGTCGACGTGCTCGACACGCTCGGACGCTCGGGTGAGGTCTCCTCCGCGCGCGGTCTGGGCATCTACCGGATCCTGCTGAGCCACCTGGCGCGTGAGCACCTCGACGAACTGACCGAGGCCCAGCTGGGCCCGTTGATGGCGGAGCAGTCCACGCGCGGGGTGCCGCTGCTGGAAACGCTGTCGGAGTATCTGGCACACGGCCGCCACCACTCGGCGACCGCGTCGAGTCTCGGCGTCCACGTCAACACCCTGTACCAACGCCTCGACGCGATCGATCGTCTCCTCGGAACGGACTGGCGCGACCCCGACAAGGCACTCGACCTGCAGGTGCTCATGCGGTTGCGGAGAACGGCAGACCTACTCGGCGCGCGAACACGCTGACCCGGCTCAGGCACTGATGCCGCCCGTGAGGATGGCGGCGAGTTCGGCGTACGCGTGTGCGTCGTCGAGGCCGGTGCTGTCGCGGACCCCGCGTTGCTGGATGCGGACCATCATGGTGGCGGCGAGGTCGGCGGCGAACGCGGCGTGCACGTCGCGGAAGTCGCCGGCGGCGACGCCCTCGGTGATCAACTCCTGGACCCGACCGGCCGCGAACTGCGTGTTCCGTTCGTAGACCTCCCGTGCCGGGGGGAAGGCGTCGAGGTCGGCCATGAACTGGTCGGACGCGGCCGCGAGGGCGTTGCCGACGGCCGACAGGTACGCGGTGATCCGCTCGCGGGCCCCGCCGATCGGCTCGATGCGCGACTCGACGTCCTCGGTGGCGCGGCGGAAGAAGTGCACCGTGGCGGCCCGGACGAGCTGTTCCTTGCTGCCGGCGAGGGTGTACAGCGTCGACTTCGAGCAGCGCAGCCGGTTCGCGATCTCGTCGAGGGTCAGGTGTGCGAACCCCTCGACCAGGAACAGGTCGACGAGGGCGTCGAAGAGCTGGGTGCGCCGTCGGGTAGCGAAACCGGGTCGGGTGGGCTGCTCCATGACAGAAATAGTACTGGGAGGTGCCTTGCAGTACTATTTCGCAATCAGTACTCTGGGCCGTAATCCAGTACTGCTTTCCGTAGCCTTCTCGAGGAGACACCGTGGCCGTCGATCGTTTGCTGCCTACTGACGAAGCCCGTGACCTGATCCAGCTCACGCGCGACGTCGCCGACAAGGTCCTGACGCCGATCGTCGACGAGCACGAGAAGTCGGAGACCTACCCCGAAGGCGTGTTCGCCACCCTCGGCGAGGCCGGACTGCTGAGCCTGCCGTACCCCGAGGAGTGGGGCGGCGGCGCGCAGCCGTACGAGGTGTACCTGCAGGTGCTCGAGGAGATCGCCGCCCGCTGGGCCGCCGTCGCGGTGGCGGTCAGCGTCCACAGCCTCGCCTGCCACCCGCTCATGGCGTTCGGCACCGACGAGCAGAAGCAGCGGTGGCTCCCGGACATGCTCGGCGGCAACACCGTCGGCGCCTACAGCCTGTCCGAGCCGCAGGCCGGATCCGACGCCGCCGCACTGGCCTGCAAGGCCGCCGCGACCGACGGCGGGTACGTCGTCAACGGTGCGAAGGCCTGGATCACGCACGGCGGCATCGCCGATTTCTACAATCTCTTCGCTCGCACCGGTGAGGGCTCGAAGGGGATCTCGTGCTTCCTCGTCCCGAAGGACACCGAGGGACTGACGTTCGGCAAGCCCGAGGAGAAGATGGGTCTGCACGCCGTGCCGACCACGTCCGCGCACTACGACGACGCCTTCGTGCCCGCGGAGCGGCGCATCGGCGCCGAGGGGCAGGGACTGCAGATCGCGTTCAGCGCACTGGATTCCGGCCGCCTCGGCATCGCGGCCGTCGCCGTCGGCCTCGCGCAGGCGGCCCTCGACGAGGCCGTCGCCTACGCCCAGGAGCGGACGGCGTTCGGCAAGAAGATCATCGACCACCAGGGCCTCGGGTTCCTGCTCGCCGACATGGCCGCCGCCGTCGACTCGGCGCGCGCCACGTACATCGACGCCGCCCGCCGCCGCGACGCCGGCCTGCCCTACTCCCGCAACGCGTCCGTCGCCAAGCTCGTCGCCACCGACGCCGCCATGAAGGTCACCACCGACGCCGTGCAGGTCCTCGGCGGTTACGGCTACACCCGTGATTTCCGCGTCGAGCGGTACATGCGCGAAGCGAAGATCACCCAGATCTTCGAGGGCACCAACCAGATTCAGCGACTGGTCATCAGCCGCACCCTCGCCGCGAACTGACGAACCCACCCCCGAAAGGCCTTTCCGCACATGACCACCTCCGTGATCGTCGCCGGCGCCCGCACCCCGATCGGCCGACTGCAGGGCTCACTCGCCGGATTCTCCGGCGCCGACCTCGGCGCCCTCGCCATCGAGGGGGCGCTCGGCAAGGCCGGTGTCGCCCCGGACCGGGTCCAGTACGTCATCATGGGTCAGGTCCTCACCGCCGGCGCCGGGCAGATGCCCGCCCGGCAGGCGGCCGCCAAGGCCGGCATCCCGATGAGCACACCGTCGCTCAACATCAACAAGGTGTGCCTGTCCGGGGTCGAATCGATCATCCTCGCGGACCAGTTCATCCGGTCCGGCGCATTCGACGTGATCGTCGCCGGCGGCATGGAGTCGATGAGCCAGGCACCGCACCTGCTGCCCGGTTCACGCGGCGGGTTCAAATACGGCGACGTCACCCTGGTCGACCACATGGCCCTCGACGGATTGCACGACGCATTCACCGACCAGCCGATGGGACTGCTCACCGAGGCCGGCAACGACAGGGATTTCATCGCCCGCGAAGACCAGGACGCGTTCGCCGCCCGCTCACACCAGCTCGCCGCGAAGGCGTGGGACAGCGGAGTCTTCGACGACGAGGTCGTCCCCGTCGAGATCCCCGCCCGCAAGGGTGAGAGCACCTGGCTGCGCCGCGACGAAGGCATCCGGCCGGACACCACCCCCGAGACCCTGGCGCGGCTGCGCGGCGCATTCCGCAAGGACGGCACCGTCACCGCGGGCAACGCATCGACCATCAACGACGGCGCCTGCGCCGTGGTGGTGATGAGCAAGGAACGCGCCGAGGCGGAAGGCCTGACCTGGCTGGCCGAGATCGGCGAACACGGCATGGTCGCCGGACCGGATTCGGGACTGCAGTTCCAGCCGTCCGGAGCGATCGCGAAAGCCTGTGAGAAAGCGGGTATCTCACCGACCACGTTGGATCTGATCGAGATCAACGAGGCATTCGCCGCGGTCGGGATCGCGTCCACCCGCGAACTCGGCGTCGACCCCGACCGGGTCAACGTCAACGGCGGCGCCATCGCCCTCGGGCACCCCATCGGAATGTCCGGCGCTCGCATCACGCTGCACCTCGCGCTCGAATTGCAGCGCCGCGGCGGCGGCACCGGCGCAGTCGCCCTCTGCGGCGGCGGCGGACAGGGCGACGCCCTGATCCTGCGCGTCCCCTGATCCCGCATCGCGGCCGCACCGCTCAGCGCGGCTCCGTCGATGCGATCCGCACCGCGAGAAGGAGATTGACGACGTCTTCCACCCGACGAAGATCCTTGCCGGTGCGCTCGGCGATCCGACCCAACCGGTAGTACATCGTGTTCACGTGAATCTGTAGCGCGGAGGCGGCCTCCTTCGCGTTCATGTCGTGGGCGACGTACGCCGTCAGCGTCTCGATGTAGATCGCACCCGCCGACAGATCTTCGGCGATGAACGCGCGCAGCTGGGGCTCGACGAGTCGGCGCGCGGTCGGGTCCGCGCGCCGCACCAGGTAGTCCAGCGGCGAGAGATCGTCGAAGACCTGGACTTCGGGCCGGCCGCCCAGGTGGTCGCAGGCGACCTGAGCCTCCAGCAACGCTTCGGGCGTCTGGTCGAACCCGCGGTGCGCCGAGCTGATACCGATCGACGCCGTGGTGCGAGTCGTCCCGAGCTCGGCGGCTGCGCGAGCGACCTTCTGTGACAGGGCGCCGGGGCCGAGTCGTTCGAGCGGGACGAGTCCGACGAGTTCCTGCCGCCACGGCACCAACATCCCCGACAGATGCCGGGAGAGCACCCGGCGTGCGTCGAGGATCGGATCCGCGCCGTCCGCCTCCGAACCTGCCCGGCAGACGATGACGACGAACCCGGCGCCGTCCCCCAGACCGGCCCGGCGCATCGCCTCCACTCGGACCGGTACGGCGGGCACGTTCCCCGCGAGCAGATCCTCGAGACAGTCGAGGGCGATGCGCTCCTGGTCGGCCACCAGATATTGCTGCGCCTGGAGGTAGGTGGTCGCGGCGGCGGAGCAGCCCGCCTCGATCGTGCGCATGAGGTGCTCGACCAGGCTCAGTGCCGTTTCCTGCTGGCCCTCCGTCGATCGGACGAATTCGAGAACATACGACCAGAGGACGATCTGCCCGATGCGGAACGCGTGAAGGAAGTCGATCAGGGAAATGCCGTGCGCGACGCGCTCCGAGGCGTGCCCGGACGTGAACGCGAAATCGTCGAGGCGCGGATTCCGTTGTTCGATGACGCTGGTCGTGAACACCCCGAAGACGGCGGTGACGTGCGCAACCACATCGTCGTACAGTCCGGTGGCGCGGTAGGACGGCAGTTCCGCCCAGATCGCGTCGGTGGCGGCTCGCGCGATGTCCGGATGGCGGTCGTGCACCCACTTCGCGAGGTCGATCGCCGAGTCGTCGAACGGCCGCGTCGCGCCGTGTGCTGTGGTCATCTCCGCGACCTCCGATACTGCCCACCCGCTGTGGCCAGGCTACAGCCCAAATTCGGACCTTCGACACATTCCCGCCAGGAGACTGTGGGCCGACCACAAACATCTTCGGTGTCGCACCACGATGAAGTGACGGCTGTCACGGCCTATGGTTGCCCGGACGACCCACAAGGCTCGCCGCCGTTCGCGCGCGGGAGCCCGCCGCAATCTTCGAGGGAGTGACCCACGTGAGCTTCAAGAGCCCGTTTCCGGACGTCGAGATCCCGAACCGCAGTGTCTACGATTTCCTGTTCGGTCACCTCGACCCGGCGGACGGGGAGCGGCCCGCGCTGGTCGACGGTGCCTCGGGTGCGGTCACCAGCTACCGCACCCTGATCACGCAGATCGACGGGGTCGCCGGGGCGCTCGCGGCCCGCGGTCTCGGGGTCGGTGAGGTGGTGGCCCTGCATTCACCGAACGTGCCGGCGTTCGCCGCGGTGTTCCACGGCATCCTGCGCGCCGGCGGTGTCGCCACCACCGTCAACGCCCTCTACACCGCCGAGGACATCGCCAAGCAGCTCACCGACTCGCACGCGAAGTTCCTGTTCACCGTCTCCCCACTGCTGCCGCAAGCTAAGGCCGCCGCCGCCACGGTCGGAATCCCGGACGAGCATGTGATCGTCCTCGACGGCGCCGACGGGCACCCGTCGCTGACGGATCTGCTCACCGAGGGCCATCAGGCGCCGGACGTCTCGTTCGACCCGGCCACCCAGCTGGCGGTGCTGCCGTATTCGTCGGGGACCACCGGCCGGCCGAAGGGGGTGATGCTCACCCACCGCAACCTGGTCGCGAACGTGTGTCAGATCGACCCGCGGATGGGCATCGGCGCCGACGACCGGCTGTTGGCGGTGCTGCCGTTCTTCCACATCTACGGGATGACGGTGCTGCTCAACGCGGCCCTGTTCAACCGGGCCGCGCTGGTGACGATGCCGAAGTTCGACCTGGTCGAGTTCCTGTCGATCGTGTCCGGGCAGCGGTGCACGTATGTGTTCATCGCCCCGCCGGTCGCGGTGGCGTTGGCCAAGCACCCGCTGGTCGACGACTACGACCTGTCGAGTGTGCATTCGGTGTTCTCCGGTGCCGCCCCGCTGGATCAGGAACTGGGTAGGGCCGTCGCGACCCGGCTCGGCTGCCGGGTGCGGCAGGGGTACGGGATGTCGGAGATGAGTCCGGTCTCGCACGCGATCCCGTTCGACCGCGACGACATCGCCCTGGACTCGGTCGGCCCGACGATCGCGAACATGGAATGCAAGCTGGTCGACCCCGCGACCGGGGAGGAGGTCGACTACCCGGCCGTGGGGGTCAGTGCGCCGGGGGAGTTGTGGTGCAAGGGTCCGAACATCATGGCCGGGTACCTGGGCAACGAGGCGGCGACCGCGGACACCCTGGACGCGGACGGGTTCCTGCACACCGGGGACATCGCGACCGTCGACGCGGAGGGGGTGGTGACGATCGTGGACCGGATGAAGGAGCTGATCAAGTACAAGGGGTATCAGGTGCCGCCCGCCGAACTGGAGGCGTTGTTGCTGACGCACCCGCAGATCGCCGACGCCGCCGTCATCGGGGTCCTCGACGAGGAGGGTGAGGAGGTGCCGAAGGCGTTCGTCGTCCCCCAGCCCGGTGCCGAGGATCTGGACGAGGCGGCGGTGATCGCGTTCGTCGCCGACCGGGTCTCCCCGCACAAGAAGGTCCGCAGGGTCGAGTTCATCGACCTCGTCCCCAAGTCCGCCGCAGGCAAAATCCTCCGCAAGGACCTCCGCACGCGGGAAACGGCGGGTAAGTAGACCTGCGTTCGTAGCCCGGCCCATCGGTGATGTCGAGTACAGGTGCCGCCCAACCAGCAGCTCGGGAAGCACCTGCACTCCACCCCTCGCGTGAATCGCCTCGTGTGCCTGAGACGTCCGCGTCGTCATGTGACCACCATGACGGCCCCGACGCTACCAGAAAACAGGCCGAATGGTTTGTTTACTCGGGGCGGCGGGCTCGTCCCGATCACACGCAGGGCAAGCACCAGGACCCGATCGGGTGGCGGATGTCCACGCTCAGCGCGCTGCCGCAGGCGCCTCGCTCAACGTCCGGCGGGTGACGAACCTTCGCGGCATCCCCGACAGCGGATCGGTGAATTCCAGTTCCCGCGCGAGTAATTGGAGCGGGAGGGAATGATCGTCGGGCGCCTCGGGTAGCAGGTCGGGATACAAACGATCTCCCAGAATCCCGACGCCGAGCGCCGCCAGATGCACCCGCAACTGGTGCATCCGCCCGGTGTGCGGACGCAGGATCGTGTGCAGCACACAGTGTCCGGAGGCGCTCACACCGCTGCCGCACACCTCGACCATCGTCTCGGCGTTGGGGTCACGGGAGTCGTCGACGACGACCCGGAACTCGCCGCGCCGCGCCGCGATGTGGTTGCGGTAGACGAGGGGAACGGCACGCCCGTCCAGCACCGGTGCATCCGGGTCCCACCCCTGCGGTCGCGTCGACACCGCCTCGTAGACCTTCACGACCCGCCGCTTCTCGAACAGCGACTGGTATGCGCCGCGCGTCTCAGGACGGGCCGAGAACATCACCAGGCCGGCGGTCGCGCGGTCGAGTCGATGGATCGGTGTCAGGTCCGGATTGCCCAGGCGGATCCGCAATCGGACGAGCGCGGACTCGCGCAGATATCGCCCGCCCGGGGTGGTCGGAAGGAAGTGCGGTTTGTCGATCACGACGAGGTCGTCGTCGACGTGCAGGATCTCCTGCTGAAACGGCACCGGGTTCTCCACCGGCAGATCGCGGTAGTACCACACGAACCGGTGCGCGCCCAGCGCCGTGCCGCGACCGATCACACAGCCGTCGGTGCCCACGATCTCTCCGGCGTCGAACCGGCGGCACAGGTCGCCCGCGTCCAGATGGTCGAACTTCGCGACGACGTACTCGGCAATCGTCGCCCACGGCCCGGACGTCGGGACACGCAGCCGCGTCGGTCCGACACCGTCCTTGACGGGCAGCGGCGAGGGCATGGGCACGCGCACCATCATTCCACCGGAACGCCTACGATTACCGCTATGCGGCTGACGAACGTCGCGCACCTGCGCCTTCCGTTCGGCCGACTGCTCGGCTACGACGTGACCGTGGGCAGACCGGGTCGATCGCTACCCGTGTCCTTCGACCAGCGGCGCCACGTCGGCGCCGGCAACCGAGCCGGATCCTGGATGGCGTTGTCCTTCACACTGTCCGCGCCGGTTCCGTCGGACGACCTCGCGGCCGCCTGGCTGGCGGTGATCGCGCGGCACGGCACGCTGCGGTCGATCTTCTCGCCCGGCGAAGACGGCGAGCCGCGACTGCACGAGGTCGAGATCTCCCCCGGCGACTGGGTCGAGCACCCGATCGCCCCCGGACAGGCCGTCAACGATGCGCTCCGTGACGTGCTCGACCACGCCTGCCCGCCCTACAGTCGTCCGTCGCACCGGCTGTGCGTGCTCGAGACCGCGGCGGGGCCGACCGTGGTGGTCGCCGCGGACCACTCACACGTCGACATGTGGTCGATGCTGGTGATCGCACGGGACCTGCTCACCGCGTTGGCCGCCGTGCAGGACGGTCGGGCACCGTCGCTGCCGCCCGCACCCGCCTTCGCCGAGCACACCCGCGCCCTGCGGGACCGCCCGGCGGCACCCGGCGAGGTGCACCACCGCTGGGCGGAGGTACTGGCGGCCAGCGGTGACGTGATGCCGCGATTCCCGCTGCCGCTGGGCGCGGCGACGCTGCAGCAGGAGCGCGTGGAGGTGCGCGACGTGCTCGACGTCGACAACAGCGCTGCGTTCTCGGCGCAGGCCCGCGACGACGGCGTCTCGACCCTGGCACTGGTGGTGGCCGCAATGACCGACGTGACACGCGAGATGGCCGACACCCCACTGCGGGCGGTGTTCCCGGTGCACAGCCGGTACGACGCCACCTGGAACGACTCCGTCGGGTGGTTCATCACCAATTCGGTGCTGGAATCGACCGACCCCGATCCCCGGGCCAGCGCAGAGGCGGTGAAGGAGGCCGTCCGGATGGGGTCCTGGCCGTTGGAGGACATACTTCGCCCGTGGGGCGGGATGCCCGAGGCCCCCGGGATGTTCGCGATCTCGTGGCTGGACCTGCGCCGGTTGCCGGTCCGCGTCGACGCCACCGGGCTGGAAGCGCAGTACGTCGGCGCGACCACCCGCACCGACGGCGTGATGCTCTGGTTCATCCTCGACGAGGCCGGGTTGCACCTGCGCTGCCGCTACCCCGACACACCCGAGGCCCGACAGCATGTCGGCACCTGGCTGGACACACTCATCGCCCGCGTGCAGTCGCGGGCACGCGAATCCGTCGGCGGGCGGCTCCGGCTCGGCAACCGCGTGTATCGGGTGCAGCGCGCCGGCCGCGCCGATGTGCCGGCGCTGGTCGCCCTGCTGTCCGACGACGAGATCGGCCGCACCCGCGAGGGAGCCGAGTTGGCACGCTACGAGGAGGCCTACGACGCGATCGCCCGCGATTCCTCGCACTACCTGGCCGTGGTTCGCGACGAAGACGACCGGATCATCGGCACCATGCAGCTGTCCGTCATCCCCGGCTTGTCCCGCGGCGGCACCACCCGCCTCCAGATCGAGGGGGTGCGCGTGGCGGCCACCGAGCGCTCCCACGGTGTCGGAACCGCAATGCTCGAATGGGCCCACGACCACGGCCGGCATCGCGGCGCGACACTCGCACAGGTCACCACCGACCGCGCCCGCGAACAGGCGCATGCGTTCTATACGCGACTCGGATACGACAACAGCCACCTCGGATTCAAGCGGGCACTCTGACGCTGTCGGGCGATTGAACCCTCAGGGATCGGGAATGCGAGCGTCAATCCGGCGTGGACGACGACAGTGCCGATGAGGACCGGACAAGCAGTCCGCCATAGCCGAGCATGTTGACGATTCCGATGTGGGTGCCGCTTCGAGCCCGGGTCGATGCGACCGGAAATGTCGAGTCACAAAGCACACTCCGAGACTGTCGACAACGTTGCAGCATCTGGTTTATTGTCGACAGATCGCCCGATCGCAGCGGGCTTGCGCACGTAACGCGTCCGCTGATGTGCCGAGGGCGATGTTCTCACAACTTGCGGGACAGTCGATCCCGCCGAATGGATAGGTTTCCCATGCGAAAGATTTTCCTGGCCTGCCCGTACAGCCACGCGGACGAGCGTGTCGTCCACGAGCGCTTCCTCGCCTGCAACGAGGTCGCCGCGACGATCGTCGAGTCGGGCAACGCCGTCTTCAGTCAGGTGTCGATGTCGCACCCGATCAATCTGGCCTTCAAGACAATCGACCCCAACGACGTCGGCAACCTGTGGGCACCCGTCGACGCCCACTTCATGGAATCGATGGAGGAGTTGATCATTCTCGACGTGGACGGGTGGGATCGGAGCTCGGGCATCAAGCGAGAGATCGAGTTCTTCGAGAGCCGCGGCCGTCGCGTCAGCCTGTGGTCGCAGGTGTCGGACGAGTTCGTCACGGAGACCGCCCGCGCCTGAGGCAGCAGCATCGCGGTTGGTCCGGTCACGGACGGCGGTCGGGTACCGGCCGCCGTCCACCGACGGGCGCCACGGTCCATGCGCACGTCAGGCCGAAGGTTCGGACTCCCAACGCATCCGAGTGCCCGGTGGCCGTGACGGCGTGGTCTGCGCATGCTCGCCGTACGGGGCAGCCCAGGCAGATTTCCTTGGCCGCCCGTTCTCGGCGGGCACCGGCAGCCCGCTCTTCGCCGTCAGGAGAGTAGAACAGCTCGGTGTCCATCTGCCGGCACAGTGCGTGGATCTGCCAATCCCATTCCGGAGTAATCGGTTTGGGAAGAATCAACGCCCGAATCGTGGTCATCGTGTGCAGGCGGAAGTCAGTGGTCGACGAGTGCGCTCACACCCACCTCGAGGCTTCTCCGTCCGTCACGGGTGCGGAACGGGGTGCGAGCCTCCGCCTGCTCGGAGCACAGCGCCGCGACGTCGCGGTCGAGCCAGCGGTCGATCGCCACCCGGATTCGTTCCCGCAACGGCCCGTGTGCCCGCCGAAACGCCTCCACCGCGGTGGTCACTGCGAACTCGCCGACAATACGGGACCCGCGCTGCACCACTGGGTGGTCGCGTCGATGATCAATCCTGCGACCTCGCGGTGTGCGAGGTCGTTGGGAATGTCGTGGTAGCCACCGGGTATCGCGACGGCGCGGCACTGGTGGAGTTCGCCCGCGAACTCCGATGCCTTGCCGGGTGCGGCGAATGCATCGTGCTCGCCGTTGATCAACAAGATCGGCATGAGGAGGGCCGGAAGGCCCGTGCGGACCTTGCATCCGGCGACGGCGAGCGCGCTCCACAGGTTCGGTTCGGCTGGGGCGGTGTCGAATCCGAGCGGATCGTTCGCGAGCGCGTCGAGGTACGCCTCGTCCTTCGCCATGATCAGATCGGTGCGTCCCTCCGCCTCGGGCGGCAGCCCCCACAGCGGCGCGCCGGTCATCACCAGGCCGGTGCGGGCGGTCGCGGTGCGCATGGCCAGCAGCGCCCCGGTCAACGCGCCCAGCGAGTGCCCGACGATGACGACGGGCAGGTCGGGGTGAGTGCTCGTCATGAGGTCGAGCAGGATGCCGGCGTTGGACGCGAGTTCGTCGACGGAGGGGAACATTCCCGCGTGGCCGCCGGTGTGGCCGTGTCCGAGATGATCCGGGCCCCACACCTCGATGCCCGCATCGGTCAGTTGCCCGGCCAGCCGGTGGTAGTGCCCGGTGTGCTCCCCGAAGCCGTGCAGGAGCAGCACCTGGGCGTGGGGGGACCGGGCAGCCCAGTGCCGGTAGTAGATCTTGTTGCGTACGCCGTCGAAGAAGGGCACGTCACGCCTCCGGTGCGGTCGAGTCGGGGGCCTGCCCGTCGGACAGGTCCTGGAACCAGGTCGGCGACGTCAGCCACTTCAACGGGATCGGGGGGCTGGGGTAGCCGGCGACGAGGATGGTGTTCGCGTGTACCGAGTAGTCCCCGGTCTGGACGAAAACCTTGACCCGGTCCCGTAGTTGGTAGAACTCGGGCAGATAGCGCAGTTCGTGCACGTTCTCCTCCCCCACCAGTTCGGAGACGAATTTCCGGGCCTCCGGGTTGGCCCGGATCATGTCCTCGGTGACGATTGCCGCCTCGAAATCTCCGGCCTCGCACAGCACGGAGAGCAGGTCACCGACCGAGGGCAGCCCGGGCGCGATGCCCAGATCGATCGTCTCGACCTGCGGCGACAGCGGCACCAGACTGGCCGCCGACGTGCCGCTGCCGGCATCGGCGATGTAGACCATCTCGCCGTGGCGTAGCTGGCTCACCACCGCCGCCAACCGCTCGTGCAACAGACGGACCTTCGGTGCCATGGATGTGTCCTCTCCTCGTGTGGAAACGCCGCAGATCCGCGGTCGGAACGACCGATCGGCCTCGGCAGGTGAACATCGAATGTGCTCTAGTCGACAATCGACTAGAAACGTAAGCCGGGCGGCGGCATCCGTCAAGAGGTGTTCGGCTCGGCAAATCGAGGCTTGACCCGGCCGCCCGCAGCACGCACACTGAACACGTCGGTCGATTGTCGACAAAGGATCAATACCTTGCGCGGCACGACCCGTTTCCGCGAAAACCACCCTGAAGGAGCGAACTATGGGCCAGCTGCTCGAAGGCAAGACAGTAATCATCACCGGCGCCGGCGGCGGGATCGGCCTGGCCACCGCGCTGCATCTGCACGACGAGGGCGCCCAGGTGGTCGCCACCGTCCACTCCGAGGCGAGCCTGCCGCAGCTGAAGGTGGACGACGACCGCCTGATCGGCAAAGTCGTGGACGTGACCGACGAAGAGCAGGTCAAGAGCGTCGTCGATTTCACCGTGCAGACCTTCGGAAAGCTCGACGGCATCGTCAACAACGCCGGCGTCCTCAAGCCCGGGACGATCCTCGACGCCAGCGTCGAGGACTTCCAGAAGACGTTCGACGTGAACGTCAAGGGAGTGTTCCTCGGGACGAAGTACGCCATCCCCGAGCTGCTGAAGGCCGGCGGCGGATCGATCGTCAATTTCGGCTCGATCAACTCGATCGGCGCGGAGAAATTGCTGACCACCTACACCGCGAGCAAGGGTGCGGTGCTGACGCTGACCAAGGCGGTCGCCCTCGACTTCGGCGCGCAGGGCATTCGGGCCAACACTCTGTGCCCGGGCTTCGTCGACACCCCGCTGAACGTCCCGCATTACACCGCCCTCGGTGGCCGTGACGAGCTCGAGGCCGGGCTCCCCGACTTCCAGCCGATCGGACGCGCCATCCTCCCCATCGAGATCGCCCACTCGGTCGCGTTCCTGCTCTCGGATCACTCCACGGCCATCACCGGCACGGCGTTCGTGGTCGACGGCGGCGTCCTCGCCGGCGCCTGATCACACCTGACGTGGGGGGGGGGGACAGGGGGCCCGGGGCCCCCCCCCACACCCCCTTTTCCACAGGAACGGCGGACACCACCACGACAAAAGAGCTAAAAACAGAAAAAA